>CAZQCG010000022.1:0-79662 GCA_964592425.1 uncultured Chloroflexaceae bacterium | reverse complement strand
TGCGCGTGCCTTAACCTTTCACCATTAACCCACGTGTCCGCCCGCCATGCGCCGCGGGTGTCATGCATTGGTTTGCCCCGCATCCGCACCCGGTAGGGGCGGACCCACGTGTCCGCCCGCCATGCGCCGCGGGCGGGCACACCGGCCCGCCCCGACGCCATGGATTCGCTGCGGCGGGTGGTGCGGTGCAAGAACCTACACCACACCCCGTCCGGGCCGTGCGGGAAAGTGCTCGCACGGCCTTGTGTTATACTGACACCGTGTGCCGTGAGGCTCACAGTGGTGGAGGTACCAGGCGTGACCACCCAGGATCCCGATGTCAAGGTCATCCCGGGAATTATCTTCCAGGTGGCCGAGCGTGATGAGCTCGAACGCCCCTACCGGGTAATGGTCGAGAATGACGATCTGACCCCGATGGATTTTGTGGTGGTTGTGCTACGTGTCCACTTCGGGCTGAGCTTCGCCCAGGCGATAAGCGTGATGCTGACCGCCCACAATGAAGGCCACGCCTACGTCGCCACCTTCCCCTTTGAAGAGGCCCAGGAGCGGGTCTACCAGGCCCACGATGCCGCACGCGAGGCGGGTTACCCCCTGACCTTCTACCTGGAGCCTGAACTATAGCGGGGCATCCTGGCCCCAGCCCAACCTGTACGGAGTCTGCACATGTCCTGGCCTCGTCGCCTCATCCCTGGCCTGCTCTGGCTGGCTCTGGTAACTGCTTGCGCACCAGCAGCCCCGCCCCAGGCGCTACTTACCCCTACCGCTACGGTCTTACCCAGTCCGACTCCCCTACCCGTCTTTGCCGCAGGCTCGACGATTGCCGGAGTCGAGGTGGGTGGCCTTGATGCCGCTGCTGCCGCCACCCGGCTCGCCGCCGAACTGCCAGAGCTTGCACCGCTGGTGCTGCGTGCGGGAGCACAACGGCTGAGCCTGCAACCTGACGAGCTTGAGCTTCAGGTTCCGCTTGATGAGCTGCTCACCGAGGCTGCACCGAGCCTGGGGGCCGCTGAGCCGATCAGCCTGCCGCTCCGCCTGAGCCTTGATGAGACGGCCCTGCGTGAGCACCTGGCCGATTTTGCAGCTGAACTGGGTAGTGTGACCCCTACCCTGAGCCTGATCACCTCCACCGAACCGCTCTCGCGCAGCTTCAGCTATACCCCCACTGCCAGCCTCGATCTTGATGCCGCAGTTGCCCAGGTAAACACGGCCATCGCCGAAGGTAAAACCGGCCCGCTCACCCTCAAGCTGGACGAGGGCGCGCCGCCACGGGTGCCCTTCGAGCGTCTACGCGAGGAGGTTGCAGCGCTGGCTGAGGAGTTGCCCGGCGTGGTCGGCTTTGACCTGATCGACCTGGAGAGTGGCGAAGAGCTGAGCTACAACGCTCGCACCGTCTTCGCCGGGGCCAGCACAATCAAGGCGGCCATTCTACTCTATAGCTATATCAACCTTGACCGCTTTGATGAGCTTGAGCAAGGGTGGCTGGAGAAGATGATCGTCGAGAGTGACAACCTGGCCGCCAACGGTATGCTGGCCGCCGCTGCCGGAGGGCAGGGCACCGAGTATGCCTTCATCGGCGCTGACGCGATGAGCACCATGTTGCAGGAAGAGCTCGGCCTGCGCCATACCTACCTCTACATCCCCTTTGAGGCAGTTGACTATATCAAGCTCTACAAGCCCAAGTACCGTTGTGGCCCGACCGGCCCCGTCGGTGAAAAGCCCTACACTGAGATGGGAGCCTGTCTGCGGGCTGAACCTGCCAGTATGGCCCGCATCTACCAACTGATCGACCAGTGTGCCAGCGGGACGGGCGAGTTGCTTGAGCGCTTCGAGCGGCTCAAACCACGTCGTTGTCAGGAGATGCTTGACCGTCTGGCAACCAACGACGATACGACCAGGATGGTCGCCGGAGTTGCTGAGGGCATCCGCGTTGAGCATAAGAGCGGCTGGATCGAGGATATGAACGGCGATGTCGGGATCGTGCGCAGCCCTGGCGGCGACTATGTGCTGGCAGTCTACTACTACCGTCCGCTCACCGGCAACCGCGCCTTCTGGACCGACGAAGAGATGGCCCCGGTCATCGCCGCCTTCTCACACCTGGCCTACACCGCCTACAACCCGGTCGTCGCTGAGTAGTCTACGAAGGCCGCATGCCTTTCCGGGTGCGCGGGCGTCCCGCCCGCATACGGCCCAGAGAGGTTCACGATCAATATTCGCTATCACCTGGGCGGGCCTCCGCCCGCATGCGGGCCAGAGGTGGGCGGCGAAGACTGTTTGCACCCTTCGTTTTGCGCTTCGCGCTACTCTGGGTGCGAACACCCTGACTTTGCACAAACCCCAACCGTGATTCAGGTAACTGTTCACACGTGGGGTAACGGGCGTTGTCACGCTGCGCTGCGCCTTGCGGCTCCGCGCAGCGTGACAACGCCCCGGTCATGTCGCCGGGACGCTTCGCTGCGCTCAGCGTGACAGAAACGCGGGCTTCCGTAGGAGCAGTGTGAACACTTACCGGCTCAGGGCTGATGCAAAGTCGCCTCAGGCAATCGCACGCGGATACCGCAGATGGAACAGATTCGCGCTGCGCTGCCGCAAAAAGCTCCGCGTCAATCCGTCAGATCAGCGCGATCCGCGTTCTCGTTCGGACTTTGCATCAGCCCTGCTTACCGGCTCAGGCAAGATTGACAGCCAGCACAGGGCGACGTAGAATCGGGCAGATGCGTCTAATCCTTCGTCATGCTCACACATCTGCGACAGCCGATCGTTAATCTGATCGAGGAAAGCCCTGCTGTGCCTATCCCAAGCCCTCTCCTGCGCTCGTTAATCGTCGCCGCTCTGTTGCTGGCCATGCTGGTCGCCTGCAGCCCCGAGCCGCCCACCACAGTCCTGCCAACCCTCCCGGCAGTGCTTGACATTACGCCCGCGCCGACCCTCGATATCGATGCGACGGCCACCGCCTTTGCCTTGCTCAACCTGCCCACCCCTACCGCTGCTGGCCTCTATACCGTGCAGCCGGGTGATACGCTCAGCAGCCTGGCGGAACGCTTCGGCACGACGGTTGAAGAGCTGGTCGCCGCGAATGGCATGACCGATCCAAATGAGCTGCAGCCCGGCCAGAGCCTGATCATTCCTTCGCTGCTGCCGCCCACTCTCAGTACAACGGCTGAGCCACTGTTGACGCCCTCACCCACCCTGACTACACCTTGAGACCGATTTCTGCAAGATTCGCTCACGAAGACCCTTGACAGCCTGCGCTGGCTTCGGTATAGTACCTCTGTCAGAAGTCACACGCACAAATGCCGACCAGGCACAAAGGAGGTGATGCCCATGAGTGATAGTAAGCGTATGGGTGTCACCGCTGGTGAGACCCGCTAGGTCTTACCAAACCGGTGACGCCCCTCCTCAATGAACGAACCCCTGCTCTGCAGGGGTTCATTCGTTTACCCATTCCCCGTAGGGAGATAGCAACTACCGCTGCTACATCCCTACTTGGCGCGAGCGTGCTCCATAGAGGGCACCGGCATCCCAACATACACCACCCGCGGCGCATCCGCTGCTGCTGGTTGCCACGCGGGTGTGTAGCGCGCGACCAGGCTGAGCCCGGCGGCTTCGAGGGCCGCGCCCACCTCGGCATCGCTCCAGGCCCGCTCAAGGTGCGTCTCTTCGCCGCGCCACCACTGCTCGCCTGCGCGGCTGAACCAGACAATGCGCCCCTCGGCAAGGCGCTGCGCCGGCTCGTAGCTGAGCCGGTTGTAGACCAGCAGACCCTTGTCGTCATAGATCACCTGGTCGGTCTCATGCCAGCGGGTGAACTCGGCCTCGGTGTTCAGGTCGAAGAAGATGTGTCCACCCGGTGCCAGCAACTGCGCCGCTCCACGCAGCGCCAGTTCAAGCTCGCCATCGCCGGTAAGGTAGTTCAGGCTGTCGTAGAGGCAGGTGATCAGCTGGAAGGAGGCAGGCGCCAGAAGATCAGCCTCCGGTGCCCCCTTAGCGCTGCGCGTGGCCAATGAGCGCAGATCAGCTTCGATCCAGCTGATCGGTAAGCGCCGATCACGCGCCCGGCCACGGGCAAGCTGGAGCATCTGCGGTGAACGGTCAAGCCCGACCACTTCAAGCCCAGCTTCAGCCAGGCTCAGAGCAGCTGCCCCTGTGCCACAGGCCAGGTCAAGCGCCCGCTGCGGCAAGCTCGGCAGATGGGCCAGAATGCGCCGGGTCAGTTGTTCGGCAAAGGCTGCCTGGCCAATCGCATCGTAGATCGGGGCATAGGCTGCATAGATGCACATATTTAGACAAGGTTCGTAGGCGCTTGACAGCTCACGCAGGGCTTGCGGGGGCCTCCGGCCCCACACCTGAAAGCCTGCCCTGGATCAGGCCGCGAGTTGTTCCCACTGGGCATACTTCTCAGCAAGGATGGTCTCTAATTCGGCGTACTGCGTACCCAGGGCAGTGACCCGTTTGACATCCTGGGCCAGGCTGGCCGCTTCGAGATCGGCCTTGATCCGGCCAAGTTCCTGCTCAAGCAGGGCCACCTCGGCTTCAATTGCCGCCAGGCGCTTCTTGCGCTGGCGATCTTCCTGGCTGGCTGCTTGCGGGATGTCGCTTGCGGGGGGAGGCGTGCGAGCAGTGTCAGGCTGGGCTGCGCTGGCCACTGTCGCCCCGGCCGCATACTGGGCCCGACGCTCGACAAAGTCGCTATAGCCGCCAAGGTAGGCACGGATACGCCCCTGTTCAACATGCCAGATCGTATCGGCTACGGCATCGATGAAGTAGCGGTCATGGGAGACGAAGAGAATAGCTCCGCTGTACTCCTTCAGAACACCCTCAAGCGCTTCGCGGGCCCCAATGTCGAGGTGGTTGGTCGGCTCGTCGAGGATCAGCAGATTGCCGGGTAGCAGCGTCAGGCGGGCCAGGGCCACCCGCGAGCGCTCGCCGCCGCTGAGGTCGGCGATCCGCTTGAAGACATCATCGCCGCTGAAGAGGAAACGTCCGAGCAGGTTACGCGCCGCTGGTTCGCCAAGGTTAGGGCTAGTACGGGTCAACTCTTCAAGGACGGTCGCGTTCCAATCAAGGGCATCGTGGCCCTGGGCGTAGTAGCCGATCTGCACCTGATGCCCAAGGCGCGGCTGGCCCTGCAGCGGTTTCAATTCGTCGATCAGCGTGCGCAGGAGGGTGGTCTTCCCGCTGCCGTTAGGACCAAGCAGGGCCACCCGCTCACCGCGCTGGATGGCCAACCCATCGGCGCGCAGCAACACCCGCGGGTCAGAGTCCTGGCTGCGGTCGCCGGGGTAGCCAATGACCAGCCCATCGAGGGCCAGCACCAGTTCACCGCTGCGCAGGCGTGAGTTGAGCGCCAGGCGCAGGCGGGCCTGCTCCTGCGGACGATCAACGGCGTGGTCACGCTTGAGGCGTTCGAGCCGTTTGGCTCGTCCTTTCGCCTCGCGGGCGCGCTGGCCGGCCTTATAGCGGCGAATAAACTCCTCGGTACGGGCGATAAACTCCTGCTGGGCCTGAAATTCCTTGAGCCGGCGCTCCATACGTTCGGCCTTCAGCTCAAGGTAGTGATTGTAGGGCGCAGGGTAGTCTTCGAGGCGGCCAAAGGTGATCTCAAGCGTGCGCTTGGTCACCCGGTCGAGGAAGTAGCGGTCATGCGAGATCACGATCAATGAGCCGTCCCAGCTGCGCAGGAACTGTTCGAGCCATTCGAGGGCCTGCATATCGAGGTGGTTAGTCGGCTCATCGAGCAGCAGCAGGTCAGGATCGGCGAGCAGGGCGGCGGCAAGGGCGGCCCGCGTCTTCTGGCCACCAGAGAACTGGCTGAGACGCTGGTGGTAGTGAGCCTCGTGGAAGCCGAGACCCTGCAGGGTGCGTTTGATGCGCGGTTCTACCTCATAACCGCCCATATGCTCAAAGCGGGCGCTCAGCTCGCCATAGTGCGCCATAGCCTCGGCCCAGCCAGGGGCCTCCACCTCGGCGATGACCGGGTTAAGCGCCGTGATCGCCTGCTGCAGCTCGGCCAGGGCGCTGAGGGCGAGCTCCATCTCTTGCCAGAGGGTTCGTTCACCGCTGAAGCGTACCTCCTGGGCCAGGTAGGCCATCCGGGTGCCGCGGGCAAGGGCGACCTGACCACCATCGGGGCGTTCGAGGCCGGCGATCAATTTGAGCAGCGTGCTCTTGCCAGCACCATTCACGCCAACGAGGGCGATCTTCTCACCACGAGCCACTTGCAGGCTGAGATCCTGGAAGATCCGCTCGGCACCGTAATATTTGGTCAGGCTCTGAACGCTTACGAGAGTCATCGACGCACGCCTCCGGCAAAGTATGGGCGAGGCCATGCCTCGCCCTGCTGCATTATGCCAGAAGCGTCAAGACTGTCAATCAAGCGCGAGGCTGAGATCGTGGGCCGGCTGCTCAGCCCGCCACAGCAGGCGCTGGAGCACCTGGGCGTCGTAGGCGATCTGGGCGTTGTGCTGGGGATTGGTCGGGTCGAAGAGGCCACGTCCATCGCTATCAAAGCTATTGGCAACGTAGCTCAGGCTATCCTCACGCAGGGTACGGCTGATCGGTGCGCCCATCGCCAGCAAGCGGGCAGCGACAGCGGCTGAGGGGGCAAGCGTGCGCACAGCACGTCCACCAAGCAACTCGGTCAGCCGGGCACGCGCCCGGCGCGCATCGTGATTGCTGGCCGCCAGCATCACCCGTTGCAGACCCACCGGCGGCGGGGGCAGTTCGGGCAAGGTGTGATCGACGTGCAGGTCGGGGCTAAACTCGATCTGGCCAGCGTGACGCAACACCTGCTGGTCGAACTGGGTCGCCGCACGCGAAAGATGCAGGGTGGCGGTGATGAAGCAGTTAGGCGGCACCACCGGACGCTCGGCGGCGGGTACCCCAGGCAACACCAGACGGCGCTCGCCGTGGGCATCAACATGCAGAATGCGATTAACATACCCGTCAAGTTCCTCAAAGGTAAGGCCCTTGAGCAGGATCAGAAAGACTTTGCCAGCACTTTCAGGGGCCGCAGCCTCGTGGAGGGCGGCCAGAAACTGGCTAGCCCCGAAGCGCTCGTGGATACCGCGGTAGTAGTTACTCTGGCTACCATGGCGCGTCCAACTATCGGAGCCGATCGTGATGAACTGGCCACTCTCAGCACCGAGGACAGCTCGGGCGAAACCAGCGGCAAGGGCAGCTTTACCGGCACCCTCAGGCCCGGTCAGCACGACAAAAGGGTTGGTCTTCAGCGAGACATAGTAGGTCACCAGGAGTGTGCGCGGGAAGGTTGCACCGAGGCTTTCAACCAGGTGCGCTACAAGCTGCTGCTCACCGCCGCCAACCTGCTGGGCGCGGTAGGCAGGCCCTCCGCCCGTGAGAAACGGACGGCACATCCCGTGCTGCTCCCGGCCAACCCTGGCCGAGCCGGCGGCGCCTTTGCCACCGGCATGGAAGCTATAGGCGATCATAGTCCCCCTATCCGAGTCGAATATCGGAAGAATCACCGACGTTCAGCTCGTGGCTGATGCCATCGACATAGGCGTTATCACCGATCAGGCTACGTGCCATAATCACTGACTCGATCTGCGCCCCCTGATTAATGATCGTATCACGAACAATCGAGTCGCGCAGCACGGCACCATCGGCAATCGAGACATGCGGGCCAACCACCGAACGCTCAATCACCACACTCGGCGCAATATGCACCGGCGGGATGATCACCGAACCAACGGGATGCTGATCGGTACTATGGCCGTGGTCAAGCAGGTAGCGGTTTGTATCAAGCAGAGCCTCTACTGTGCCACAATCGCGCCACATCGGCACGACCTCGGCAGTGAGGCGTTCACCGCGGTCGATCAGTACCTGGAGCGCATCGGCCAGGTAGTACTCACCACGTGTCTGGATGCCCTGCTCCATAATGTAGCTGATCGCCTGCATCAACCGGGCGGCCTCCGGCAGATAGTAGAAGCCCACAACGGCAAGGTTCGAGACCGCCTCAGTCGGTTTTTCGACCAGACGGGTGATCCGCCCGCCCTCAACCACGGCCACGCCGAAACGGCGCGGATCATCAACCTCTTTACAGTAGATGATGCCCTCGTTGGGGCGCTGGCTGATGCGGGCCTTGTCGATGCCAACCAGTCCATCACCGAAGACGACCAGGAGCGGACCGCTGATTTCGCGGGCCAGGTAGATCGCATCAGCCTGACCGCGCATCTCGCTCTGTACCAGGAAACGTGGGTTGAGCTGGGGGTAGTTGCTGTGGACAAAATCCTCGATCTGCTTGCCCAGATAGCCGGTAACACAGATCAGCTCATCGATCTGAATATCGAGCAAGTCGTCAATGATATGGGCAAGTACCGGTTTGCCGGCCACGCTGACCAGCGGTTTCGGCTTACTGAAGGTATGCGGGCGAAGCCTGGTACCGAGACCGGCGGTCAAGATCATCACACGCATAAGTTCAGTTCCTTGAGGCGCAGCTGCCGCCGCAGCAGCCACTGCCACAACCGCCACTGGTGCTGGGCGCTGGTACTTCGATCACGGCACCCGCGCTGCGGGTATGGGCGGCAAAACGCGATAGGCGACGTTGAACGTGATCGCCGCCGCAGTATGGGCAGGTCACCTCACTATCAGCCTGGTCCATCCGTCGCAGACGATCAAAACGGTGATCGCAGACGAGGCAGCCGTACTCGTACATCGGCATCGTAACACCTCGCAAGGGGGGATGGCGAGCACATGTGCAGGCCCCCTGATTATACCATGTCCCTTTCGGCTTTGCAGCCCCCGATTCGGGCGTGAATCGCACCCACAGGCTGATGCAAGGCGGTGAGCATCCTGGGCAATCTGATCCGCGCGCATGGCCGTAGCCCCATACCGCTGCGCATCCCCCTGGTAACTATGTACCGCTGGTGTAAGCCTGGCCCCTATGTCCTCACTGGCTTAGGGACAGCGCTGCATGACTACTGAGAGGCTGTCCTGGTAGGGCATACACCAGCCGGGCGTGGCGGCCAGCAGGCGAGCAAGGTCGGAGTCATAGGCCAGCAACAGGTGCTCGATCTGCCACTTGTCGATCAGTTGCAGGCTCTGCTGATCCCCCCGACTGATCGCAAAATAGTCTTGCCACACCGACACGGGGAAGAGTTCTACCCGTAGATCACTAAAGACCTGGCGCTCAGGCATGCGCCAGATCGTATAGCTACTATAGCTCATATCGGTCCAGAAACGCCCGCTGATCGGCTGATCGGCGAGCCATTCGCTGGCCGCAATGGGGGTTGTATTGCCAAGCAGGAAGCGATAGGGGCCAGCCTGGGCGAAAAGATGCTCGTTACCTAGCCAGCGTGCTGGCATAAACCATGGCAGGCTAGCCAGAATCAACGCCAGTAAGCTGGCGGCGTAGATCGTATGTATGCCTGGTAAGCCACGGGCAGGTTTGGCGGGCGGTATGATCAGCGCCAGGCGCTCGGCAAGCAGCGGTAAGAGCGCCAGGGCAAACCAGATCGCATAACGCACCCCGCCGATAGTTAGCCAGGCCAGAGCACTGTACCAGAGGAGATCAATTGCGCTCGGACGCCGCTTGCTGCGGGCCATAAGCACAGCCAGCAAGAGCAGCATGGTATAAAACCAGAAGCCGGTATTGCGCAGATTGAAGTCATTCTGCGGCGGTTGCCACTCGATAAACCAGCGTTGCAACGGCCCATTGCCGAGCATCATCCGTACATAGCCGAAGATACCGAAGCCGAGCGGGTTGAAGAGCAAGGCCAGTAGAACCAGCCCCCCCGCCAGGCTCAAGTCGCGCAGACGGCGCCGAGCCTGCGGCTCAAGCCACTGCCGCTGGGCGAGCATCGGCATAAGTGTGCCCAGCCAGGTCAGGCCGACCAGCGCAACACCGAGCAGGAACGAGCCATGCAGGTTGACCCACACCAGCATGGTTAGCGGCAAACCCAGCAGCAGCCGACCCCTGCTGAGCCGGCCGTCCAGGTAGCTGCCCAGGAGCACGATCAAGAGCGCCCCCGGTAACATGGCCAGTGTCTGCGGGCGCAGGGTCCAGTTGTTCCAGCCAACCATCACCGCAAGCAGCAGGGCCAGGACTGCCGCCCGTGCGTGCCCGGTGCGCTGCCAGGCATACCAACTGACCAGGGCATAGCTCAGGGTGATGGCAAGCATGCGGGTCAGGGCAAGCAGGGGCACATCACCGAGGCGCCAGGCACCGTAGAGGATGATCTCGCTGAGCCAGCTCTGATAGATGTAGGGGGCATCGAAGGGAACGCTATAGGCCCAGCGGTTCGTGGTAATCCACTGGCCCTCTTCGATCATGGCCCGCCCGGCCGCCATATGCCACCAGAGGTCGTTGGGTGGCATGGGTGTGATACTTAGAAAGAGCCAGATCAAGCTGAGCAGGCTCAACAGCCAGAGCCGGTCGAGGCTCAGCCATGTGCCGAACCTCGACCATCGACCCGCATGGTAGTTCTGTTGCATCGTTGAGTCTGTCTCAGAGCGGGCGGGCGATATGGCGGGCGCAGTTGATGCCACTCATTGTCACACTGACGACGCCGATGCCGGGATGGGTGTCGGCGCCGACTAACAGCAGACCCTCGATATCGGTGCGATTAGGGCCACAGCGCACTGCGGCCCTACCGCCCGCTCCGATAGACGCTTGTGATTCCATTTAGATAAAGCCGCGTCCGGCACTCTTTGAGAGGCGCGGATCAAGCGAACCGACAAATGATTGCAGGCTTGCGGAGTCGAGGGCTTCGAGGGCAGCGAGCTCTTCTTCGCTGAGATCATAGTCGCTGCATGCCTCGCGGGCGTTGGCGATCAGCAACTGGCGAAACTCGCTATCGATAACGGCGCGGCCAATCACCTGCTGGACGGCTTCGAGTGACATGGGGTTTCCTTCCTGGTTATATGCCGCTACGGCGGAGCTCGCCGTCGGCCCCTATGCGCTTAAACGTTGCAACGGCCTGAAGTAGGTAACTAGCGGCAGCCGGATCACCAGTGGTGGCCAGGGCGGCCCCCAGGCGCGCCTGAGCCCGAGCCGTCTCAAAGGCGCTCCCGGCACGCTCAAGCAGGCTGAGCGCATTAAGAAAGTCGGGCATAAAGGGCTCGCCACGCTGGGCGGCGATCTCGCCCTGAAGGCGCAGGGCGATGCCCTGGTCGAGCTTGCTGCCCAGGCGTGCCGCAACATTGGCGGCGCTGTGGGCCAGTTCGGCTGCTTCGAGCAGGAGTATCGTCTGGTCGGGGTGGGCAACGCTGCCAGTCAGCACGCGGGCCAGGGTGGCCTCAGCCAGGGCCGCCAGGGCTTCGGTCTCAAGTTGGGGCACCTGAGTCTGACGGGCCAGGGCCAGGGCCTGCTCGGCGTAGGTTGTGGCCAGATCAGGTGTACCGGCAGCACTGTGGGCCATAGCCAGCATCGCCAGCGTGTTGCCTTCCTGGTAGGTGCTCTGTTGGCTGCGATAGATCGCCAGGGCCTTGGCGTAGGCGCTGATCGCCTCAGCATAGGCTCCGCGGCTATAGGCGATCAGGCCGAGAGTGTCGGCGGCCTGGGCCACGCCGAGCTGGTCGCCCATCTCGCTACAGAGCGCCAGAGCGTCGCAGCAAGCCTCTTCGGCCTCGGCATAACGGTCGAGGCGGTAATAGCCGTAGGCCGCGTTGAGCAGCACACTGCTGAGCACATACTTCGCGCTGATCTTGCGGGCAAGTGTTTCAGCCTCGCCATAGTGGCGTACGGCCAGGGCATAGTTGCTGGTGTACTGGGCCAGGTAGCCCAGGTTGTTGTGTGAGCGAGCACAGCCGTAGAGGTCGTCGATGGCCTCCTGGGCCGCCAGGGCATTCTCGAAGTGGAAGCGGGCCTCGCCATAGTCGCCGCGCATGGCATAGAGCGTACCGAGCAGCTGTTGCAGGTCGGCCTCGATGCGCTCATCCTCGCTGCTGCGCCGGTCGTTGCGCAGGCGGGCCAGGCCGCTTCTGGCCATCGCCAGGGCCTCGTCAAGCGCCCCAAGGCGGCGCAAAACCTGACCCATATCGGCGTAGATCGCCGAGATGAGCAGGGGCGGCACGGCGTCAAGATGCTCACGGCAGATCGTCTCAGCAGCACGCAGGCGATCGAGGGCTTCCTGGTAGCGCCCCTGCTTCTCCAGGGCGTCCCCCCAACTGCGTAGGGTCTCGGCCTCGACCGACGGAGGCAGTACCAGAGCCTCACCCGCCTCGGCGGGCGTCAAGATGGTCGCATACTCGTGAAAAGCCTCTTCGTAGCGCCCAAGGATGCAGAGGACATCGCCCAGGGCTTCGCGGGCCTCCCAGCTGCGTGGATCGTTGCGCCGTTCGCCCAGAATAGCGAGCGCCCAGCGGTAGTGCTGTATCGCCTGGTCGTTGGCGTGGTCATCACGGGCGATATGCCCGGCCAGCAGCAGGTAGGGCAAGGCTCGCTCGGCCTGGTCGCTGTGGCGGTAGTGATGGGCCAGCAGGAAGATGATGCTGCCGCCGGCACGGGTCGCCCGACTGAGCAGGGAGCCGTTGCGTCCGATCTGCACCAGGCCACCGCTGTACTGGCCGCGCACCTGGCTCAACTCGCTGGCGTGCAGCGCCTCCAGATGCTCGGCGATGCGCCGGTGCAGTTCGCGGCGGCGGGCATAGAGCAGACTCTGGTAGGCGACCTCTTGCACCAGGGCCTGGCGGAAGAGGTGAATACGCTCGGGCCGCTCACGTTCGGTCGCCGTCAATTCCTCGTACTCAAGCTGAACCAGACGACGCACCAGGGCATCTATATCTTCGACCTGGATCGACTGCACAATGCTGAGCGGGAAGCGCTGGCCAACCACGGCGGCCAGGCGCAGGAGGGTGCGTGAAGGCTCGTCGAGCCGATCGATGCGGGCCAGCAACAGACCGCTCAGACTGTCGGGCAGGGCATCAAGGGCCTCCGGCTCGCGCTCAACGGCCCGCAGCAATTCTTCGAGAAAGAGCGGATTGCCGGCAGCACGGGCGACCAGGCGTTCGCGCAACTCGGTGT
Organism: uncultured Chloroflexaceae bacterium; assembly: GCA_964592425.1. GTDB lineage: Bacteria > Chloroflexota > Chloroflexia > Chloroflexales > Chloroflexaceae > Viridilinea. The sequence goes on along the minus strand of CAZQCG010000022.1, from coordinate 66,680 downwards.
TGAGCGCAGCAGGCTCGGCCAGAGTTGCCAGCAGGGTAGCGCTGGCGGCAGCATCAAGCGGGCCAAGCTCGATCACCTCGGCGTTGTCCTCCTGGTGGCCGCTGCCCCAAGCGAGCATCCCCCGGTGCAGGCCCAGCAGCAGGATGGGCGCATCGGCGAGATGGGCGGCAACGTACTGCCAGAGATCAAGCGAAACATGGTCGGCCCAGTGCAGATTGTCGAGCAGCAGCAGCAGAGGTGCCGTGCGCCGGGCCGTCGCCGCCAGCAGCGCCGTAATCAGCTCGAAGCGCCGCTCCTGGCGCTGAGCGGGATCAAGGGTGCGCATGATCGCATTGCTCGGCACGTCGATATGGGCCAGCTCAGCCAGCAGTGGCAGCCAGTCCTCAGCCACCAGCCCGGCCTCATTGAGCACGGCGCTCAGCCGGTTGATCCGCACAGCCTGGCTATCGCCGGCGCTGATTGCGCACAGCTCACGCAGCACTTCACCCCAGGGCGTGTAGGGAATGGTGCGGTTATAGTCCAGACAGCGCACACTGATCACCCGCGTCTGCACTTCGCCGCAGAGGGCCGCCCCCAGGCGCGATTTGCCAATCCCCGCCTCGCCGCGCACCCGCACGACCTGGCCGCGCCCGCCAGCCGCCGCCGCCAGCCGCTCACGCAACCAGCGCAACTCCCCTTCGCGCCCGATCAGTGGCAGATCCTGGTCGGTGCCAGCAACTTCGTGCAGCCCCACCAGGCGCAGCAAGGCCAGCGGCTCTTGTTTACCTTTGACCAGCACGCTCTGCGGGTCGTCCAGGCTGACGACGTGGCGCACCAGCCTGGCAGTCGCCGCCGAGCAACGCACCTCGCCCCAGGCGGTAGCCGTCATCACGCGGGCGGCCACATTCACCGCGTCGCCCATCACCGTATACTCTTTCCGCTCCGTACTGCCAACATTGCCAGCAAAGACATTGCCGGTGTTCAGGCCGATGCGAAAACGCAGCCGGGCCAGCGCCGCATGTTCGGCCCCGATCAGCTCACGCAGGCTCTGGCTGATCATCTGCCGACCCTCGTCGATCATCAGCAGGGCGGCACGGGCGGCCCGCTCGGCATGATCCTCGTAGGCGATGGGGGCCCCGAAGACCGCCAGCAGCTTATCGCCCTCTTCGGCCAGATCGAGCTTATTGATCACGCCGCCCAGGCGCGTGATCAGCGCGTGGAGCGGACGCAAAAAAGCATCAACCACAGCAGCGGCCGTTGCGGGCGCCAGACGCTCAACCAGGTCGCCCAGGCCACTGATCTGGGCGAAGAGCACACTCACCGGGCGCAGGTCGGCCTCGACCGAGGGGCGGGTAGGATCGGCCAGAATGCGGGCCAGCAGGTGGGCCGGCAGGTAGGGGCTGGTACGGTCGAGCCTGCGGGCCAGCTCGTCAAGCGTGGCCAGGGTGAAGCTGGGCAGAGGCGCAAGCAGTGCGGCATCCGGCTGGGCTACGGCTGGCCGGGCGAGGGTTCGCACGCGCACAAAACCGGCCTCAAGCGGCTCACCCACGGCATCGTCAGCCAGCATGGCCCATGCCCGCGGGCCGAGCACCAGTTCGCCATGGGTGCTGTAGCCCTCGGCGCAGGCCACCTGATGCACCGTGCGGCCCATGGCGCTGTAACGCAGGGCCTGGAGCAGCCCCGCGCTAACCAGAGCGACCGGGCCGGCTTCAACGCCGATATGCATAGCCAGAGGAAAACTGCCGATGCCGGGCACCTCGCGCACAAAGCCCTCCAGCTTAGCCAGCAGCTTTAGCGCAGTCGTGGTTGCCGCACGGGCCGCCTCAGCCCCCGCGAAGAGCACCAGCAGTGCGTCACCGCCAAAGGTCAGCAGATCGCCTCCGGCCTGCTCAATGATCGTGATCATCGTCCCAAAATAGCAGTTGAGCGTCTCGGTGACCACCTCCGTCCCCTCGCGCCCCAGCACGCTCAAGCGCTCGGCCAGGGCCGTCGAGCCGCTCACATCGGCCAGGAGCAAGGCTCCCTCAACCCACTCCAGCCAGGGCCCCGCATCGGCTGTGGCAAGCTGACGCGCCACCAGCCGCCGCGGCAGGTAGGTCGAAACGGCATAGAGGCTACTGCCCAACTGCGAGGCCGCCAGGAAGAGCGCCTGCTCAGGCGCGGCGCTGGCGGTCACCTCGGCGGCCAACTCAGAGCCGAGGTAGCGTTCCAGGCGCAGCTTGAGCGCGGCCAACTCCACCAGGGAAAAGTTGTGCTTGGATAGGGCCATGCCGCTCCATATGACGGGCTGTGCCGTCCTGTTTCATGCGCGTGCTACACTGCGCTTGTGTGGAGGGTGTTAGATCTATTATAACGGAGCTACGCCCGGGAGGTCTTATGCAATCTGTACGTCGGCTCCCCATCCTGCTCTTGATCGTTGGGCTTGGCCTGGGGGCCTGTAGCCCGTCCAATCCGCCGCCGCCGCCTACGCCAAGCGCTGCACCAGCAGCGAAGCCCTCAACAACCCCCGCCAGCGCCGACCCGTCGCCCGGCCCAACCCCGCTGGCCGGGCTCAGCGCCGATGGGTTGATCCTGCCGGTTGTGGCCCTGCCCGCTGGCCTGCGCAGCGCCAGTGGCCCCGGCTTTGCCCCCTTCAGCCCGCGCCCGGTCAATGCCGCTGCCAATGTGCAGGCCGAGCCGCTTGCACCCGACCTGAGCAATGTCATCCTGGCCGACCTGCTTAGCCCGGCCCAGCGTGAGGCAATTGCCCGCAATGGCTTCGTGGTCAACCCCGGCACGACCCAGGAGTTCTACGAGCTCTACGAACGGGCGCGCTACGACAACCTGCCGATCTTCGTCAGCTCCGACTCGTTGCTGCATGTCTACCACCTGCTCTTCGACAAGACCCTGCGCCGCGCCGAGCAGCAGAGCTTCCTGCCGATGCTCACCAGCCTCGATGCGGCCCTGTTGCGCAGCTCGGTGGCCCAGTACGAAGCCCTGGCTGGCACCACCTGGGCCGAGGCAGCCCGGCGCAACGCCGCCTATTTCGCCGTCGCCCTCAAGCTGCTCGACCCGACCTGGGAGCTGCCGGAGGGCCTACGTGACCTGGCTGAGCCCGACCTGGCCGCGATTGAGGCCCATAGCGGCCTCGGCCCCTCGGCGATCTTCCCAGCCTACCCGCGCGGCGAAGACTGGAGCCAATATGTGCCGCGGGGTCACTACACCACAAGCGAAGAGCTGGGCCGCTACTTCCGCGCTATGATGTGGCACGGGCGCATGACCTTCCGGGTCGATGACGAGACCGAGACCCGCCAGGCCGCCCTGCTCACCCAGGCTTTCCGCCAGACGCTGGTCGAGGCTATGCCTGCTGCCGAGCTCTGGACAGCGATCTATGAGCCGACGGTCTTTTTTGTGGGCCGCAGCGACGACCTGACGCCCAAAGAGTACGGCCAGGCCCTTACAACCGCCTATGGCGAGGCCACCACGGCCCAGGATCTGCTTGATGAGCAGAAGTTTGCCGCCTTTCGTGCTGCCGCCGAAGCCTTGCGCGCCCCGGCGATCATGGGCATGGTTAGCGTCCCCGGCACACCCCTTGAGCAGACCAGAGGGCTGCGCCTGATGGGCCAGCGTTTTGTGCCCGATGCCTTTGTCTTCCAGCAACTCGTCGATCCGCAGGTGCCCTTGCGCGGTATGCCCAGCTCACTTGACTTCTTCGCCGCCCTTGGCTCGGCGAATGCCCTGCAGTACGCCCTTGACGCAGGGGCCACTGCCTATCCCGAGTACCTGGCCCAAATGGAGGAGTTGCGCCGCAGCTTTGCCAGCTACAGCGACGAGGTCTGGAACCAGAACCTCTACTGGAGCTGGATTCACAGTCTGCGCCCGCTGCTGGAGCCGGTTGAGACTGGCTACCCCCAGTTTATGCGCTCGCCGGCATGGCAGGACAAGCAGCTTACAACGGCGCTTGGCTCGTGGACTGAGCTGAAACGCGACACCATCCTCTACGCCAAGCAGGTCTATGTCGAGCGTGGCTACGACTCGCTCGAGCCGCCCGAGCCTGAACGGGCCAGAGGTTATGTCGAGCCGGTGCCCGAGCTCTTCGCCCGCGTGGCCGCGCTCAGCCGTATGACCAGCGCAGGGCTGGAACAGCGCGGCCTGCTTGACGAGGCCGACGCAGCCGCGCTTGAGGCGATGGCGCTGATCGCCGAGCGCTTGCAGGGTATGGCCGAGCGCGAGTTGCGTGGCGAAACCTTGAGTGAAGACGACTATGAGTTTATTCGCTTCTACGGTGCCGAACTTGAAGGCCTGACTTTCGCCGCCGATGATGAGGGCTTCTACCAGGGCCGCGGCGGCAGCCCTGCCGGTGGTGAGCCGCTGCAGGCCGCCGTAGTCGCCGACATCGCCACCAATGCCAACGAGGGCGTGGTTTTGCAGAATGGCGTCGGGCGCATCTTTGAGATCGCCGTCGTCGCCCCGATCGCCGGGCGGCTGGTGCTGACCAGAGGTGGCGTCTTCTCCCACTACGAATTTACCCAGCCACTCGGCGAACGCCTGACCGACGAGGACTGGCGGGCGATGCTTGACGCCGGCGAGGCCCCGCCTCTGGCTGGCTGGACCAGCAGCTACATCGTTGCGCAGGGTGGCGATGCCGAGCTGGCCACAACCATCCGCCGCTTCAATGAAGCCCTGGTGCAGGCCCTCTGGTACACCAGCAGCGACCCGGTCAGCCCTTTCCTTGGCCCGACCGAGTTGGCCGATACCCAACGCTACATTGACCAGCTGAAGGCCGAAGGGCAGTTCGTCGGTCAGAAGCTCCTGGAACTGGAGCTACGCTCCTTCGACCAGGTGGACGCCGAACAGGCCGTGGTGACCACCCGCGAGCGCTGGAGCGACGAGCTCTACCGTGGTTCACCCTACTTCGCCGAGCAGGCCCAGGGCGAGCCGGAATTGATCGGCGTACGCCCGCCCTACACGCTCGATGTCACCTACAGCATGCGCCGTGGCCCGGAAGGCTGGCAGATCGAGCAGATTGTGCTCGACCCGGCGGCCCCGCCGTCCTGGCAGACGCCGTAGGTCTTCGTGCGGAGCTGTGGAGGTGTCTACGAACCACAAGGTACGGGCTGATCCGCCGCTCAACTTGCTGTGGATCACCCTGCTCGTCCTGCTGACAGCCTGCGGTACCACCCCGGTGCCGCAGGCCGACTCTGGCTGGCAGCAGCTCTACACCCGGCCTGGCTGGACGGGTGGGCCGACCCTTGATCTGCGGGCAGTCGGCGATGTGATGCTGGCCCGTGGCGTGGCCGGGCTGGTTGAGCGCGACGGCCCTGCTGCTCCCTTTGCTAGCCTGGGCGACCTGCTGGACGGCGATCTGGCCCTTGGCAACCTGGAGAGCCCTCTGAGTGCGCGACACGAGCTGGTGCGACCGGGGCCGTACCGCCTGCTTGCGGCACCCGAGCTTGCCCCGGCCCTGCGCACAGCCGGCTTCAGCGGCCTGGGCCTGGCCAACAACCACACCCTTGATGCCGGCCCGATCGGCCTGGCAGAGACCCTGGCGACGCTCCATACAGCGGGTGTGACGCCCCTGGGGGCCGCTACGAATGAGCAGGCTGCCCTCAGCCCGCTCTGGCTGGAACGGGCCGGCCTGCGCATTGCCCTGCTGGCCTTCAACGATGTGCGCGACCCCGCCGATCCCGCGACCGGCCTCGCTCGTCCCGGCGACAGCGCCTGGAGCAATCCCGATTTCGTGGCCTGTGGCTCAAATGGCACCGTATGTCCTGCCGGGCGCGCCTGGCTCAGTGAGCGCGCCCTGGCGGCCATAGCGAGTATACGCGACCAGGCCGACCTGGTGGTGGTGCTGAGCCATTGGGGTGCCGAATACAGTGGCACACCCTCGGTACGCCAGCGCGCCTGGGCAGCACGCCTGGTCGCCGCCGGCGCAGATCTGGTGCTCGGAGCCCACCCCCATGTGTTGCAGCCCGCCACAGTGATCGAGGCGGGTGGCCGTCATGGCTTCGTGGCCTACTCTTTGGGCAACTTCATCTTCGACGCCCCCGCCGACCCGACCCTCAGTAGCGGGGCAGTCCTGCGCGTGCTGCTCGACCGCGACGGGGTGGCCATGGTCTCCGCCGCGCCAGTTGCCACTGCTGGCGGACGGACCACAGCCCTTGCGCCTACCTCCACCGAGGGCCGGGCCGCCCTGGCCATCCTGGCTAGCCCAGACCCGGCCACAGCAGCAAGCGAACCAGGCGCACTACCGCCCTCAATCGAGCAAGCAACGGCCACCCCACTCTGTACGGCCCAGGCATGGCACTGGGACGGCGCAGCCGGCCAACCACTATCGCTTGAGGCCACACCGAGATTCCCGGTGCCAGCCACCTACAGCGCCGCCGACCTGCGCGGCGACGGGGTGCCCCTCTGGGCCACCCTGGATGTCGCAGGAGTCGTCACCCTGCGTGATGGGCCGGAAGCCAGTGCAAACCTCCTCTGGCGCAACGAAGACCCGGCCTGGCGCTTTACGCGTATGGCCGTAGGCGACCCCAACGACGATGGGCGAACGGAGTTACTGCTCTTGCTCGAACAGCCTGACGCCACCGGGGTATTCCACACCCAACCCTACCTGCTGGGCTGGCGCGGCGGACGTTACCGCATCATCTGGGGCGGTTCAGCCACACCACAGCCCATCCGCGAGTTCGCCCTGGCCGACCTTGAGGGCGACGGGCGGAATGAACTGGTGGTGCTGGAGGGCCACGCAGCAGCGGATCAACCGGCCACCAGCCTCAGCGTCTGGCGCTGGCACGGCTGGGGCTTCCAGCTTGAATGGCGCTCTGCCCCGGGCTGCTGGCAACAACTGGCCCTGCTCGACCTCAACAATGACGGGCGCAGCGAAATCGTCGCCGGGTTACGTTGAGCGGTACCGGCAGGGGACCAACGTGGTTGTGCTAGAGCCAGATGTCGCCCTGGTCTTCCCCGATGCCGCTTCGGTAAATGAGGCGCTGCGGCTGCGGAGGCCATTTTCCGCTTCCCGATGCCGAAAAAACCGCCACCGTTTCAAAACCCCTACCCTTGAGACCCGCAGAGCCCCCCACCGCTGGGGCGATGGAGGGCTCTCTGGAGCCTTACCTGATGGTGCCAAGGACCGGACTTGAACCGGTGACCCCCGCATTTTCAGTGCGATGCTCTACCAACTGAGCTACCTTGGCGTTTGCATAGTCACCGGCGCTATTGAGCCCTAACCGCATACGCTGGTGGGCGATGACGGGCTCGAACCGCCGACACCCTCGGTGTAAGCGAGGTGCTCTACCGCTGAGCTAATCGCCCGATCAAAATGGTGCCCAGGAAGGGACTTGAACCCTTACGACCATGGGTAGGTCACTAGGCCCTCAACCTAGCGCGTCTGCCAATTCCGCCACCTGGGCACGATGGCAGGGCTGATTATAGCCCTCCAGGGCAGCTTTGTCAAACCCCGAGTTCGGTGCGCAGTGCCGTCAACTCGGCCTCGATACGCTTCGCCAGGGCCACCCGCGCTTCGGCTGGCTGAAAGCTGGAGTGGGCCGCCGTCTGCAGGGTTGCGCAGAGTTCGTCAATGCTGAGGCCGAGGGTGGTGATCGCCAGGCGGTACTCGTCAGTCAGGGTGGTGGCAAAAAAGGTCGGATCGTCCGAGTTGATCGTCACCGGGATGCCTGCCGCGTAGAGCTGGCGCAAGGGATGGGCTGGCCAGTCGGCGACCGCCCCGGTAAAGAGGTTGCTGCTTGGGCAGATATCCAGCACGATCTGTCGCTCGCGCAGGGCCTTGAGCAGGGCCGGGTCGTCAACGCTACGGATGCCATGTCCGAGACGGGTGGCCCCCAGCGCATCAACGGCACCCCAGACACTGGGCGGGCCAACCACTTCGCCAGCATGGGCCGTCAGGCCAAGCCCGGCGGCACGGGCGGCGGCAAAGACCGGGGCAAAGGGTTCGGGCGGATAGCCAATCTCGTTACCGCCGATCGACCAGCCGACTACCCCCAGGTGACGATGAGCGCAGGCCACCTCAAGCACGGCCCAGGCTCCTTCGGGGCCATACTGACGCCCGTAGTCCATGATCAGACCCACCTCCAGGCCCAGCTCTTGACGTACCCGCTCAAAGCCAGCCCGCGTGCCGGCGATCACCTCGCCAAGATCAAGCCCCCGATTGAGGTGCTGCATCGGCGAGAGCATTACCTCGGCGTAGCACACCTGCTGAGCGGCCAGATCATGGCCCAACTCGTAGGCCAGGCGCTCAAAATCCTCGCCATACATAAGAACACGGGCCAGGCTCATAAAGAGATCAATAAAGGCACCAAAGTCCTGGTAGCGAAAGAGTGCAGCAAGACTGGCCTCGTCGCTGACCGGCAACTGCACTCGATTGCGCCGGGCCAACTCAAGCAGCGTGCGCGGCGTAACCGTGCCCTCAAGGTGCAGGTGCAACTCGACCTTGGGCATACGCTGGATGAATGCCTCGAGCGACGGCCTCAGCACAGACTTCTCTCCAGTGGTCAGGTACGTTCTCGCAGAGCTTCCACGAGTGGATGACTCCCCGTAACAAACGTCCACCACGTCCATCTTTCGGCGAACGACCGAGGAGGCTGGCGATCTCAGACCAGGCCCGAGGCTTCCAGACGCTCAGCGTTATCATGCACCATCAGTGCATCGATCATCTTCTGCAGATTACCGTCGAGGATGCCGGGCAGATTCGAGAAACTCTGGCCGAGGCGGTGATCGGTGACCCGATCCTGGGGGAAGTTGTAGGTACGGATCTTCTCGGCACGCTCGCCACTCCCTACCTGGGCCAGGCGCGAGCTGCTGAGTTCACGATCCTGCTTCTCCTGCTCACGGGCGTAGAGCTTGGCCCGCAGCACCGACATAGCCTTGTCTTTATTCTTCAGCTGCGAGCGTCCATCCTGGCAGGTGACGACAATCTCTTCGGGCGTACCGCCACGATAGACCAGACGAACGGCTGAGTCGGTCGTATTGACACCCTGGCCACCGTGGCCACCCGAGCGGAAGACATCAATGCGCAGATCTTCGTTCTTGATCTCAACAGCGGTCGGCTCAACCTCCGGCAGCACGGCCACGGTAGCCGTAGAGGTATGAATGCGTCCGCGGGCTTCGGTGGCCGGCACCCGCTGCACGCGATGCACGCCACCCTCATATTTGAGTACACTATAGGCACCCTCGCCGCAGATCTCAAAGACCACTTCTTTATAGCCGCCCGGACCATTTTCGGTGCTACTGCTAACTTCAACCTTCCAGCCACGCAGCTCAGCGTAGCGCACATACATCCTGAAGAGATCAGCCGCGAAGAGACCTGCCTCATCGCCGCCTTCGCCCTGGCGGATCTCGATAATCACATCCTTCTCATCGTTCGGATCGCGTGGCAGGAGCAGCAGGCGGATCTGCACATCCAACGCTTCCAGGCGTTGGCGCTGGGTCTCCAACTCCTCCTGAGCCAGCAAGCGCAGCTCAGGGTCATCGCTTTCAGCAAAGAGGGCCTGCGCCTCGTTGAGCGCCTGGCGCGCCTGACCATACCTCCGGTAGGCATCAACCACCTCAGCCAGGTCGCTCTGTTCGCGGGCATACTGTTGGAGCAGGCTCAAGTTGCCCACGACCTCAGGGCGGGCCATCAATTCACCAAGCTCTTCGTAGCGCAGCGCAACCGAGGCAAGTTTATCGAACATCAGTAGTTGCCACCTCAGGCTCAAACATAGTGGGGACGTTGGCTTCGCCAGGTTCAGCTACCGTATGGCAACTGCACCAGGCTCAGGCAGCACTTGTCAGCGTGATCACCTGAGCTATGCCATTATAACATGGCCCTACACCAGGCATGGCTTGTCGCGCCACCCTGTGAACAGTCACAACACAACGGCACGGACGCTGGAGGGATAAGCCTCGCGTCCGTGCCGTGAACTGGTACTGCCAGAGACTGTAGCTCTGATTAGTAGCCCTTCAGCATCTTCTTGCGCCGGTTGCGTTCTGCACGGCGACGCTTTTCTTTGCGCTGTTCGCTCTTCGAGACGAAGTGCATCTTCTCGCGATAGGTCTTGGTGATCCGCTCTGAGACAACGCCTTTGTTGAAGCGCCGGATCAACTGCTCGACCGTTTCGCCTTCGCGACGTTCGACACGCATAGCTCTGCTCGACCGGCCTGCCCATCCATCGCCATTGACGATGACTCACTGATCCGGGGGCTAAACTGGCGTGGGACTACGCCACTCCCGAATATGGATATGCCGATCGATCTGCTCACCCCCTTTACCTTGGATTTGGTGCGCCCCAACGCAGGAAACAGAGCGTCTCTTAGCCACCGCCGATCAGTATACCTGAAGGATGATCTTTCTGCAAGCCTGTGTATAACAAAGTGGTTTGGGGGCTTGCTAATCCTGTAAAATATGCTATGATTGGCCCGTTGCCAACGTCAACATGGCTGCGAGGCCCGCATCAGAGACTTCTGCTAGTCCCCTGGTCGCTCGCCAGAACTTCTTCGCTCGAAGGTTATGTTACGTTGTGAGGGCCGGAGCGCGACGGCCGGGTTGATCCGGTTGCCGGCGGTACGAGGTATTCTGGCTGGTGTGTGCGGCGGCAGCGGTGCCGTCGCCGGTCTAAGCACTGCGCACTTGCGCAGAGGAGAGTGGTTCTGATGCTGGTGAAGTTGTTTGTCGGGAATCTTCCCTGGAGTGTTGGCGACGAGGATCTTGCGCGGGTGTTCGCGCCCCACGGTGATGTCCAGAGCGCACGCGTGATCACCGATCGCGATACTGGCCGCTCACGTGGCTTCGGCTTTGTCGAGATCGAGGTCGATGACGTTAGTACGGTCATCCGTGCCACCGACGGCCAGGAGCTCAACGGGCGCCCCATCCGGGTGAACGAGTCTGAGGATCGTAACCGTGGCGGCGGTAATCGCGGCGGTGGTTACGGCGGCGGCGGCGGCGGCGGCGGCAATCGCGGCGGTCGTGGCGGCTACGGTGATCGCTACTAGCCTACCCGCTTGATGCTCCTGAACGGCGCTGCATCATATCGGTTAAACTGATCAGCGGAGAGGGAAGGAGTGCCTTCCCTCTCCGTTGCGCTATAGGGGTGCCCCATCTCGGTTGCCCCTACCTACGAATTAAGGAAGATGTTGAATTTTGCTGATCTCGGGCTTCACCCGGCCCTGCTGGCCACCATCCAGGCTGCCGGCTTTCGAAGCCCTACTCCCATCCAGGCGCAGGCTATTCCGCCTGCCCTCCAGGGTCGCAACCTGATTGGCCTGGCCCAGACCGGCACGGGCAAGACGGCGGCCTTTGTGCTGCCGATCCTGCAACGCTTGCTGCCCCTGCGCCGTGGCCCCGTGCGCGCCCTGATCGTTTGCCCTACCCGCGAACTGGCCGACCAGGTCAATGCTGCCGTGCAAGAACTTGGGCACAGTAGCGGTCTGCGCAGCGCCGCGATCTATGGCGGTGTCGCGCTTGAACCCCAGGAGCGGCGGCTGCGGGCCGGGCTCGATCTCGTGGTGGCTTGCCCCGGTCGCCTGCTTGACCTGCTCGGACGCGGTAGCGTGCGCCTTGCCGCAGTCGAGGTGCTGGTACTCGATGAGGCCGATCGTATGCTCGATATGGGCTTTCTGCCCGATCTACGCCGCATTATTGCCGCCCTGCCCACCCAGCGACAGACGATGCTCTTCTCAGCAACCCTTTCGCCTGAGTTGCAGGGCCTGGCTGCTGCTACCGCCCCCGAGGCGGTGCGGGTGCAGGTCGGTCAGACTCGTCCGGCCCAGACGATTGCCCACGCCCTCTATCCCGTGCCGTCACAGCGCAAGACGGCCCTCTTGCTGGAATTGCTGCAGCGCACCGATGCTGGCTCCGTGCTCGTCTTTACTCGTACCAAGCACCGCGCCAACCGCCTGCTCCAGCAGATTGCCAATGCTGGCCATAGCGCCGCCACCCTCCATAGCAACCGCTCGCAGAACCAGCGCCAACTGGCCATGGACGGCTTCCGCAGTGGACGTTTCCGCGTCCTTGTCGCAACCGACATTGCTGCCCGTGGCCTTGATGTCGAACGGGTCTCACATGTGATCAACTATGATGTGCCTGATACCGCCGATGCCTATATCCATCGCATCGGACGCACCGGGCGCGCTGAACGGAGCGGTGAGGCGTTTACCCTCGTGACACCTGAAGATCACGATCAGGTGCGTGCCATCGAACGGGTGGTTGGGCGCTCACTTGACCGACGCCAGATCGCCGGTTTTGACTATGCCGCACCTACCTTGCCACCCAGCCCGGCCTCACGACCACGCTTGCCAATCGGTCGCAAGTCGGTTTGACGCTACCCCGCCGGGTTGGTATACTAGCCGCAGATGGCGATGACGGGGACGAGTAGTTGCGTAGCCTCGCCTACAGCGAGCCCGGGATGGTGTGAGCCGGGTGGCCGAGTACACAACGAAGATCACCCCTGAGCCGGCGAGTGAATAGGAATAGCCGCCTTGCTCCTGTTCCCTAGTAGCTCCGCCCGGTCTTGTCCTCCGTTAATGGGACAGAGCGTTGCTTGACGCTCGCTGAGCGCAATTGTGAGTGCGGAAGTTGCGTAGGAGACTCCAGGTCTGGCCTGGCCTTACCTTCGCCCTTCTTCATTCCGATTGAAGTGGGGTGGTACCGCGGGGCATTGCATTGCAAGCCTCGTCCCCAGTCAGGGGACGGGCTTTTTTTTGTTGGCAGGAGGAGGCAGGCATGTTTCGCGCTGTAGAGACCAATGTCGCATTTCCCGAACTTGAGCAGGAGGTGCTGGCGTGGTGGACGGAACGCCAGATTGTTGAGCAGTCGCTGGCGGCTGGCAATAAGCCCTTTGTCTTCTACGAGGGGCCACCGACCGCTAATGGACGCCCTGGGCTGCATCATGTGATCAGCCGTACCTTCAAAGATGTCATCCTGCGCTACCGGGCGATGCAGGGTTATAAGATCATTGGACGGCGCGAGGGCTGGGATACCCACGGCCTGCCAGTCGAGATCGAGGTGGAGAAGAAACTCGGCTTCAGCGGTAAGCCCGATATCGAGAAGTTCGGCATCGCCGAGTTTAACCGCCTCTGCCGCGAGAGTGTCTGGCAGTATATCCAGGAGTGGAAGAGCTTTACCCGCCGGATCGCCTACTGGGTGGATGAAGACGGCTACTATACCTACGATAATAACTATATCGAGTCGCTCTGGTGGATCTTCCGCCAGCTCTGGGATCGGGGGCTGCTCTTTCGGGACTATAAGGTGACGATGCATTGCCCGCGCTGTGGCACCAGCCTCAGCGATCACGAGGTGAGCCTGGGTGCCCGCGAGGATGTCGATGATCCGAGTGTCTTTATCAAGTTTCGCCTGACCGGGACGACCTTCCGCGGCAATGATACGCCTCTGGCGGCGACACTGAAAGGCGCGGCCCTGGTGGCCTGGACAACCACGCCCTGGACGCTGCCAGCCAATGTGGCCCTGGCAGTGCAGCACGGGGCGGGCTATGCCGAGGTTGAGCATGCCGGCGAACGCCTGGTGCTGGCCGAGAGTCTGGTTGAGCGGGTCTGCGGCGAAGGGACGACGGTGTTGCGCCGCTTTAAAGGCAACGACCTGGTCGGCCTGCAGTATGAGCAACTCTTCGCTGGGGTGTCTGGCCCTGGTGATACGGTTGACCTGGAACTGGCCTACCGCGTGGTTGCCGACGAGATTGTGACGCTCGATGACGGGACAGGGATCGTACATATCGCCCCGGCCTATGGCGACCTGGAGGTCGGACGCAAGCATGGCCTGCCGACGCTCTTCTCGGTTGATCTCAACGGGCGAGTGTTGGCAGAGTTGGGCGATTTGCCCTTCGTCGGCATGTTTTTCAAAGAGGCCGACCCGCTGATCACCCGTAATCTGCAGGAGCGCGGCCTGTTGCTGCAGAGTGGGCGCGTGCGCCATTACTACCCCTTCTGCTGGCGCTGCGATGCGCCGCTGCTCTTCTATGCCAAGCGCTCGTGGTACATCCGCACCACCGCCTTCAAAGCCGACCTGGTGGCCAATAATCAGCAGATCCACTGGGTACCTGAGCATATCCGCGATGGGCGCTTCGGCAACTGGTTGGCCAACAATATCGACTGGGCCGTGAGCCGCGAGCGCTACTGGGGCACACCCCTGCCGATCTGGGTCAGTACCGATGGGGCCTATATGGAGTGTATCGGTAGCCTCGCCGAGCTGGAGGCGAAAGCCGGGCGTCCGCTTGGCGATCTCGACCTGCACCGGCCCTATGTTGACGAGGTGACCTGGGAACATCCGCAGCATGGCACGATGCGGCGCATCCCCGACGTCGCCGATTGCTGGTATGACAGTGGGGCGATGCCCGTTGCCCAGTGGCACTATCCCTTCGAGAATCGCGAGCTCTTCGAGGCGGCCCATCCCGCCGATTATATCTGCGAGGCGGTTGACCAGACCCGTGGCTGGTTCTATACACTGCACGCTGAGAGCACCTTGCTCTTTGATCGTCCGGCCTTCAACAATGTGATCTGTCTGGGCCATATCCTTGATGAGCATGGCCAGAAGATGAGTAAGAGCAAGGGCAATGTGATCACGCCCGCTGAGGTGATCGATGCCTACGGCGTAGACGCCCTACGCTGGTACCTCTTTGCCGCCGCGCCTCCCGGCAACCCGCGCCGTTTCAGCCTGGGCCTGGTCAATGAGACCTTGCGCAAGTATCTGCTGACGCTCTGGAACACCTACAGCTTCTTCGTCACCTATGCCGGCCTGAACGGCTGGCATCCGGCAGAGGCTGGCAGTAGTGCGGCAGAGGCAGCGCAGTTCCAGCCGATCGACCGCTGGGCCCTGGCTGCGCTGAACGGGCTGGTGCGCGATGTGAGCGCCGACTTCGAGGCCTACGAAGTCTACCCGGCAGCGCGGCGCATCGAGCGTTTTGTCGACGAGCTCTCGAACTGGTATGTGCGCCGCAATCGGCGGCGTTTCTGGAAGAGTGAGGTCGACGGCGATAGCCAGGCCGCCCACCACACCCTCTACACCTGTCTGCTGACCCTGGCGAAGCTGACGGCACCCTTTACGCCCTATATCAGCGAGGTGATCTACCGCAACCTGACCGGCCACGCGGCAGGGGAGCCACTTGTCGGCACCACCGAGAGCGTCCACCTGGCGGCCTGGCCGCAGGTTGATCCGGCCCTGCTTGACGAGAGCCTGGTCACCGATACCGAGGCCCTGCTTGCCGCCGTGAGCCTGGGCCGCGCCGCACGTAAGGGGGCCAGTTTGAAGGTGCGCCAGCCGCTCAGTGAGCTATGGGTGCGCGCCAGCACACCAACGGTGCTGGCCGGGCTGCGGCGCTTCGAGGCCGACCTGCGCGACGAGCTGAATGTCAAGACGGTGCGCTACCTGGAGGCCGGTTCGGAGATTGTCAGCTACCGCTTCAAGCCCAACCTGCGCCTCGTGGGCAAGAAATATGGCAAGCAGGTGCCCGCGATCACGGCT
Organism: uncultured Chloroflexaceae bacterium; assembly: GCA_964592425.1. GTDB lineage: Bacteria > Chloroflexota > Chloroflexia > Chloroflexales > Chloroflexaceae > Viridilinea. Next base: position 51,253 of record CAZQCG010000022.1, on the reverse strand, counting down.
GCGCTCAAAGGGCTGAACGGCGAGGAGGCGCGGGCAGTGGCCCACGCCTGCGAGGCTGGCCAGACAGTGCGGCTTGAGCTGGACGGCCAGCTATGCGAACTGCTGGCCGAGGAGGTGCTGGTCGAAAGCAGTGCGCCTGAGGGCTATGCCGTGGCCGAGAGCGAAGGCATGCTGATCGCACTCAATACAACGGTTACGGCCGAGTTGCGCCTGGAGGGGGCCGCCCGCGACCTGGTGCGCAGTGTGCAGGATGCACGAAAGAGCGCCGGGCTGGCGATCACCGACCGCATCACGCTCTATCTCGACAGTGCGAGCGAGGCCGATCTCCTGGCCCAGACCCTGGCCACCTGGAGTGACTATCTACAGAGTGAGACCCTGGCGCTCAAGATCGTTCAGGGGCCGGCTCCGGACGAGGCCTACCACGAGACGGTGAGCCTTGGCGGGGGGGAGACCCTGTTGGGAGTGGCCCGGGCTTCGTAGAGGACGGCAAGCGATCGACCCTCGGTAGGGGCGCAGCAGATGCACCCCTACCGAGGGTCGATCGCCCTTACGCACCGCCTTCGATCTTCTCGACGCTGCTGTGCCCGCCGGGACTGGATGGTCTGGGGCTGCCGGTGATCTGGGTCAGAGCGGCACTGATCGCGGCCTGCTCTTCCGCATGGGCCTGGGCAAACAGCTCGAGGCGCGGGCTATGGCGCTGACTCAAGGCGAGCGGGGCGACGCGCCGCAGATCGTCGGGGCTGACCTGGTTGCGGAAGTCGGCGGCGGCGCGGGCACGGGCACCCTCCAACAGAGCGATCTCGGCGCGATGTGAGGGAATCCGCAGGGCTTGCACAAGGGCAAGCGCCTGTTCTTCGACCAGGGCAGGAATATGTACATGGGGCAGGATGGCCCGCGCCGCTTCAAGCTCCTCGGCCAGAGCAGCCGTCTGGGCTGCGTAGGCGCTGCGAAAGGCAGCCGGGTCTTCACGAAAGGCATGGGTGCGGCGGTAGACTTCGAGCCGCTGGCGTGGATCGGCCAGCGGGCTAACCCAGACCCGCAGGCCGAAGCGGTCGAGGATCTGCGGACGCAGATCGCCCTCCTCCGGGTTCATCGAGCCGACCAGCACAAAGCGGCTGGGAAAGAGGCGCGTGGCGGGGCCGCGGCGCACAAGGGTGCGGCCCTGGGCGGCAGCATCGAGAATGGCATCGACGATGACCGGGGCAAGCAGGTTGACCTCGTCAACATAGAGCAGGTTGCCGTCGGCGGTGGCGAGAATGCCCGCTTCGAGCAGCACACGCCCCTGTTCGAGGGCGACACGCTCATTCACCCCCCCGACGACGTCCTCCAGACGTGCGTTCAGCGGTAGCTCGACCAGGCGCATACGCTCCTGCAGCGGGTCGGTGCCCTCCTCAGCAGCGACACGGGCAAGCATAGGCATCACGTCAAGCAGCCCGCGCACAGCGGTTGTTTTGCCAACCCCGTAGGGGCCGCTGATGAGCACGCCTCCGAGGGCCGGGTTGATTAGCCCGAGCAACAGGGCTGTCTTCAGTTCAGCCTGACCGACCAGGGCGAGGAGAGGGAAGGGCTGGTGCAGATCCTGCATAACCTAGAGCATCTCGATCTCGTAGTCACCGATCGGGCAATCAGGGCGTTGTTTGTCAATAAAACGGATCACTGCTTCGATCTGGCCATGAGCATAACTCTGCGAGGTGGCCACACAGGCAATGCCAACCACCGCACTCTGCCAGAGGTCGTGGTCATCGACTTCGGCGATGGAGACATTAAACTCGTTGCGTACACGCGCCAGGATCGAACGCAGCACCTGACGCTTCTCTTTGAGTGAGAGCGCCATAGGAATGCCGATCTGCAGGGTGCAAACACCAATAACCATAGGATTCTGCTCTGGGAGCGCGGGCATCTCGCCCGCTGTAAGCTTTTGATGGGCTTGCTGCCCGCGCTCTGGCCAGGCTCAGCCGTACTAATTCAGACTACTAGAGCCCAGAAGGCCATCGCCAGTTCTGCGCCGACCGCTGGGCATCAGGGCGAGTTCGGCACGCAGGTCGCCGGTCAATTCGCGCATACGGGTGTGATGGTTCACCTCGAGCCAGTGCTGTTTGCGGGCCATCGGCACCTGGAGGCGGTCGGCAAGCTGGTAGAGCATAGCGACGGGATCATCGGGCAACTCTTCGGGCTGCACCTCGTTGCCGGTTGCGGCAGCCACGGCCTGCCAGTAGCGCGCGTAGGTGGTGCGCAGCTCGTCGGTAGCCTCCAGAGGCAGGCTTTCTTCGGGCAGTTCGTTAACCGAGGCGAGCAGGTAGGGGCGATACTGGACGATCTGCTCGATACGGAAGCGCTGCCGCCCGACGGCAGTGATTAACAGGCGCCCATCATCAAGGCGCACGCTGGCGTTGATCATGGCGACCGTGCCAATGTGGTAGGGTTCGGCGGGGTGCGCCTCGCGGCGGTTCTCTTCAACTTCGTGGCCTTCGCGGATCAGCACGACCCCGAAGGGACTGTGTGTTTCGAGACATTCGCCGATCATCTGGCGATAGCGATCCTCAAAGATATGCAGGTTGATGGTCGCCCCCGGAAAGAGGATCGTGCCCAGGGGAAAAAGTGGTAACTTGCGCAGCATACGGTGATTATTCCTCACTCCAGGTACAGGTCAACAGACTCACTTCCGACGGGCCAAGGTTAAGATCGATGCCAAGCTCGATCTCCGAGGCGATCCAGTTTTGCAAGACAGCCGTCGTATCGTAGGGCACCGCAGCACCTTCACGCATCACGACCAGGTTGCCAATGCGCAGTTCAAGCAGGTCGGGGCGGAGCGTGGCGCGGCTGGAACCGACGGCGGCGAAGAGTGGCCCCCAATCAACGACCCCACGCAGCAGGGCCTGACGCACGGCACGTGAGCCAGCCACAGCATCAGCGACGGCACGGGCGCTGGCGGGGCTGTCGGCACCGCGCACCCGTACGGTGATGATCTTACCATCGGTGGCCGCATCGCGCACAATCTGTTGCGCCAGGTCATTGCAGAGCGCGTCAAGGGCCTCCTGGAAAGCCCCAAACTCGCGTGAGCTGCTTTCGAGCACAAGGCTGCCGTCGGCAGCCCCGTTGGCCAGGATGAGCACCGTGTCGTTCGGGCTAGCTTCACCATCAAGGGAGATCCGGTTGAAGCTGCGCGTAACACTCTGCTGCAGGGCTTGCTGGAGCAGTTCGGGCGTGATCGCCAGGTCGGTGGTGATCAGGCTAAGCATAGTGGCCATACGCGGATGCACAAGCCGGCGACCTTTGGCCATACCGGCGAGCATACAGCGTTGGCCACCCCCCAACTGCACCCGGAAGACCCGCTCTTTCGGTCGGCTGTCGCTGGTCAGGATCGCCAGAGCGGCCCGCCGGCCACCGCCGCTATCAAGCTCACTGACCGCCCGGCGGATGCCTTCACGCAGACGGGGCATGGGCAGGGGCACACCGATCAGGCCGGTGGACATCAGCAGGACGGCGTCACGGGGCACTTCAAGCTCATCGGCGACGAGCCGGGCACACTCGATGGCGTCGTTCAAGCCAGCCTGGCCGGTGCCGGCGTTGGCCTGGCCAGCATTGATCAACACGGCACGCAGGCTCTGACGGTTGCGCGCCAGAATGGCCTGGCTGAGAAAGACCGGCGCGGCCCTCGTCAGGCTCTCGGTAAAGAGAGCTGCAGCGCTGGCCTCTTGCAACGAGTGGATGAGGGCCAGATCGCGGGCCTTACTGGCCTCTTTCAAGCCGCTCGAGATACCGGTGGCCCGGTAACCGGACGGGCTGGCGATATGGCCTTCTTCAACAGTAGCGTAGCTCATATTCTTACCAGACGCGACAGATCAGGCCCTTGAGGTATTCCGACTCGGGGAAAGTGAGCAGAACGGGGTGATCGGGGGCCTGGCCCAGGTGCTCGATGATCTGCACATCACGGCGGGCATCGAGGGCGGCACCCCAGACGATCTTCTGGAAGAGGTCGGGCGAGACCAGGCCGGAGCAGCTAAAACTGGCCAGGATACCACCGGGACGCAGCAGCTGCATCGCCAGCAGGTTGATGTCTTTGTAGCCACGGGTGGCATGTTCAAGCTGCTTCTGGCTATGGGCGAATTTGGGCGGGTCGAGCACAATCAGATCGAAGCGCCGTTGCTCTTCACGGTAGCGCCGCAGGACACGAAAGACATCACCCTCAACCAGGGTCGCCTCGGTCGTGGGGGCCCAGCGGGCCAGGCTGGTGCGGGCCAACTCCAGCGCTGCCGCCGAGCTGTCGATGAGCGTGAGGGCCTTAGCTCCAGCGCTGGCGGCATAGAGGCTGAAGCCACCGCTGTAGCAGAAACAGTCGAGCACTTCAGCACCATGAGCGTAGGCGGCGACGCGGCAGCGGTTGAGCGCCTGGTCGAGGTAGTGGCCGGTCTTCTGCCCGCCGCGTAGGTCAACCAGGAGTGGCGGCAGGTCGCCATAGCGGTCGGGCAGACCCAGCGGGCGCAATTCAAGTTGGGCTGGCGGGGCTTCACCCCAACTCAGGCCCTCCTGTTCAGGCAGGCCCTCTTTGCGGCGTACCTCGGCATCACTGCGCTCGTAGATGCCCTGGGGTGCGAGGATGTCGCGCAGGAGGCTGATCAGCAGCGCGGCCCGCGTAGCCATAGCGGCGGTGAGCAACTGGATGACGAGGTAGGGGCCATAGCGGTCAACGATCAGCCCTGGGATGCCATCGGCCTCGCTAAAGACGAGCCGACAGGCCAGATCGGGCTGGTCGCCAAAAGTGGCCCGCCCGGCCACAGCACGCTCGATCTGGGCCCGCAGCCAGTGCTCATCAAGCGGCTGATCGACATCCCAGGTAGCGGCGCGCACGCGGATCTGCGACATGGCGCTGTAGAAACCACGGGCCAGCCAGTCACCGGAGGGGCCGAAAACATCGACGGGGTCGCCACCAGCGGGTGCGCCGCGGGTTGCGCCAATCGCCCCGGAAAAGACCCAGGGGTGACGTTGCACGAGTGGTCGTTCGCGGCCCTGCCGTAGGACAACGCTGGCCATAGGTTGCTGGCTTTCTTCGGCTGATGGCGGCAGAATGCAGTGTAGCAGAGGGGTGCAGACGGGTCAAGGCAGGCGCACCTGCTCACCCTCAATGGTCAGCAGGCCGTCGCGGGCGAGACCCTGGGCAAGCTGCCGGAGCCAGGGCTGATCGCTAAGGGTGAAGTCGGGCTTGAGCTGCGGGCCAAGCTCGCTCAGGCTGAGGCTACTACCGGGCGGCAGGTTACGCAGGGCCTCAATCAGGCGGCCACGGTACCAGCGCTGCGAGCCGACGAAGGGGCCTTCAGGCCGGTAGGTGCTGCGCCGCTCGGCGGCACGCCGGGAAGGTGCCGCCTGGTTGCCCATCAGCAAGACCAATTCCTCATCGGTGGCACGCCGGGCGGCATAGTCACGACACTGGTTACGCAAAGGGCAGCCGCGACAGGTCGGGGTGGTGGCCGTACAGAGCAAGGCCCCAAGCTCCATCAGGGCCTGGTTCCAGGCCCAGCCCTGGCCGGCTGGTACGAGCGTGTGCGCAAGGGCCAGCAACTCGCGGTCGCTGGGCGCAGATGCGCTGGGATCGGCCAGGCAGCGCAGCACAACGCGGCGGATGTTGGTATCGAGAAAGGCGACGTCCTGCTCGAAGGCGAAGCAGGCGATGGCCCCGGCAGTGTAGGGGCCAATCCCGGGCAGGCGCCGCAACTCGTTCACCGCCTGGGGGAAGCTGCCACCGTACTCGCGCATAATCGTCTGGGCTGTACGCTGCAGATTGACCGCCCGCCGGTTATAGCCGAGCCCGGCCCAGCTGCGAATCACCTCGGCGGTGGGTGCATCGGCGAGGGCCGCCAGGCTCGGAAAGCACGCAAGGAAAGCCAGATACTTCGGCACAACCCGCTCGACCTGGGTCTGCTGGAGCATCACCTCGGCGACAAGGATGCGGTAGGGATCGCGCGTATGACGCCAGGGCAGGTCGCGGGCGTGGGCGGCAAACCAGGCCAGCAGGCTTGCCTGGAGGATGCTGTGCTCCTGGCGCTCCATAGGCTCGCTGCCGATCAGGCTTTACCAGTGCCCGACTCGCGGCGGGCCTCGATCACATCACTGACCCGGTTGAGCCGGTCGAGGATACCGGAGAGCTGGCTGATACTCTGGATGGTGAGCACAATATGCAGAACGGTACGTCCGGCGCGGCGGGTATGGCCCTGTTCGATCTTCTCGATATTGATCCCGGCGTCAGCGATGGCGCTCGAAATATCGCGCCAGAGGCCGACACGATCCCAGGACTCGATGCGCACCGGCACCGCATAGCCTTTGGGCTGCTGATCACCCCAGGTGACATCGATCAGGCGGTTGCGGTCACGCTCATTGACGATAGTGCGACAATCGGCGCGGTGGACGGTAACACCACGGCCACGGGTGACGAAGCCGACGACCGGCTCACCGACAACCGGGTTACAGCAGCGAGCCAGGCGGTTATGGATAGCCCCAACGCCGCTGATCTGCACCCCAACGGCCTGATGGCGGGGCGTGGCGGGCGCACGGCCAAGGTCGAGGGGCAAGCTTTCGGCCTGCTGTTGCTGCTCAACCTGCTGGGCGAGGGCCTTCTGGGCCACCCCACGCGCGGTAAACTCACCCGAACCGATAGCAAGGAAGAGATCCTCAACTGAACGTGCGCTACTCAGCTCAGCCAGATGCTCAAAGCTGACGCTGATGCCGAAGCGCTTCATCTCCTTCTCAAGCAGATCGCGCCCGGCACCGATATTCTCATCACGTTCAGCGCGGCGGAAGTGGCGCTTGATATGGTTGCGGGCACTCGGCGTGCGCACAAAATTGAGCCAGTCACGGCTGGGACCGCGCCCGATCTTCGCGGTCATAATATCAACGATCTCGCCGTTCTGCAGGCGGTAATCCAGCGGCACCATGCGCCCATTGACCCGGGCACCGATACAGCGATGGCCCACCTCGGAGTGGATATGGTAGGCAAAATCGACGGGAGTCGAGCCCTCGGGCAGGTCGATAATTTTGCCCTTGGGGGTAAAGACATAGACCAGCTCTTCAAGCTCAGGTCTGAGGCTCTCAACAAACTCACGCGCATCGGTCAGCTCAATGCGCCAGGAGATCAACTCACGCAGCCACTTAATCTTCGCCTCGTAGTTCTGATCGCTGCGTGGGACAAAACCCTCTTTATAGCGCCAGTGGGCCGCGATACCATGCTCGGCGACGTTATGCATATCTTCGGTGCGGATCTGCACCTCACAGTGATGACCACCGGGGATGATCACCGTGGTATGCAGGGACTGGTAGCTACTCTCTTTGGGCACCGCGATGTAATCATCAAACTCGCTGAGCACGGGTGTCCAGGTACTATGGACAAGGCCAAGCACGCGGTAACATGTTCCCTTGGCCTTATCGGTATCCGGCTCCTGAATAATCACGCGGATGGCAAGCTGATCGTAGATCTGTTCAAGCGGCACCCCTTTGCGCTCCATTTTGCGCCAGATCGAATAGATATGTTTGGGACGCCCGGTAATCTGGGCGCGGATGCCCTCTTTTTCAAGCGACTCTTTCATTTTACGGATGACACGCTGGACGATCCGCTCGCGGGCCTCTCTGCGCATCGTCAGGCCATCAGCGATCTCCTGATAGCGCTCGGGGGACATACTCTTAAAGGAGAGATCTTCAAGTTCGGACTTGACCTGCCACATACCGAGGCGATGGGCGAGGGGGGCATAGATATCGAGGGTTTCGCGGGCGACACGGCGCTGTTTCACCGGATGGGTCGCACCGAGGGTACGCATATTGTGCAGGCGGTCGGCCAGCTTGATCAGGATCACCCGTGGGTCATCGGCGGTCGCGATGAACATCTTGCGATAGGAGCCAGCCTGGATCTCTTCTTTGGTTTTGTGTTCGAGCCCGGAGAGTTTGGTAACGCCATCGACGAGATGGGCGATACTGACACCAAAGAAGTTGCGAATGACCTCGAGACTGACCCCGGTATCTTCGACCACATCGTGGAGCAGAGCAGCCGCAATCGATTCGGCATCGAGGCGCAGTTCGAGCAGGATCGTTGCCACAGCGACGGGATGATCGATATAGGGTTCGCCGCTCTGACGATACTGGCCGGCGTGGGCGATCAGGGCCAGGGCATAGGCCCGGCGTACCAACTCGCCATCGGCATCGGGCAGGTAGTGCAAGAGGCGAGCAATCAGGGCCTCGACCGTAGGGCTGTTATAGGCCGCCACATAGCTGGCGCGCACATGCTCAGCAGTAATCGCCGAGCCCTCCTTGCGGCACAGGTGATCAGCGATCATCTCAATGATCGGCTGCTGGAGGATGGGGTGGAGCGTAGCGCCGGGAGCTTCGCTGTGCGCGGGGCGACGCTGAGCGGCAGGTGTGCTGTTGGGCGAGGGCAGGGAGCGTGGTTCGGCCAGGCCCTGCTCAGTGCTCACAGCGGTGGCGGTAGGAAGCTCCATGAGCCAGTATCCCCTCATTGTCGCGTGCGGATGGTTGCCCCAGATCATAAACGCGACCGGCGTCTCACGCCTGGCCGCGCCTCAGTTTTTCCGCAGTCGTCCGCGACCGCAGCATACTATCCATTTCGAGATTAAACTTTAGCATAGCACCGGGCAAGATCGTTGTCAAGAAACAGGCACTTACAATATCTCTGCCTTTCGTAATTATCTGGTATAATAGAGCCTGTTTATGCTTGGATTGAACCGTATGGTCTGGTGGGAGTGCGCGTTTTGCCCTCCCTTGTGGAGCTTTATTATGAAGGGCCTCTCTTCGGACAGCAGCGCTATGCTAACTGAGCAGCATGTGCTGGCCGCGCTGAGTCAGGTGCAGGAGCCGGAGCTTGGCGGTGATCTGGTCTCGCGCCGGATGATCAAGGCGGTGCAGATCAACGGCAGTGCGGTGCATGTGACAATCGAGTTGACCACACCGGCCTGCCCGTTGAAGGATCAGATCAGGGCCGAGGCCGAGGCGGCCGTGCGCTCCTTGCCTTCGGTAAGCGAGGTGGCAATCGAGTTTACGGCCAATACGCGACGCCCGGCAGGTATTCCCGAGCAGGCCCCTATTCCCGATGTCTTCAATGTGATTGCGGTTGCCGCTGGCAAGGGTGGGGTGGGTAAGAGCACGGTTGCCGCCAATCTGGCCGTAGCTCTGGCCCAGGAGGGGGCCCGGGTCGGCCTGCTGGACGCCGATATCTTCGGCCCAAGCCTGCCGATGATGCTAGGGGTGCGCGGCCAGCCCGAGGCCTTCCAGAATGAGCAGGGCGAGACCATGATGGTGCCGTTGCAGAGCCATGGGATCAAGCTGATCTCGGTTGGGTTTTTGATCAGTGAGAACCAGCCGGTGATCTGGCGTGGCCCGATGGTCAGCCAGCTGTTGCGCCAGTTTCTCTACAATGTGGCCTGGGCACCGCTCGACTACCTGATCATCGATATGCCGCCTGGCACGGGCGATATTGCCCTGACGCTGGCCCAGAGTCTACCGCTCACCGGCAGCCTGATCGTCACCACCCCCCAGGCGGTGGCAACCGCCGATGTGGTCAAGGCTATGGAGATGTTTAAGAAGGTCAACGTGCCGCTGCTGGGGATTGTCGAGAACATGGCCTACTTTGTGGCACCCGACACTGGCAAGCGCTACGACATTTTCGGCGCAGGCGGTGCCGAGCGGCTCTCGCTCCAGCTTGAGGTGCCGTTGCTTGGGCAGATCCCCCTGGGCATGGCTGTGGGGGCTGGCGGCGATGCAGGCCAACCGGCGGTGATCAGTGACGCACCCGATGCCTACGCCGATCGCTTCCGTGAGATAGCGCGCCGACTGGCCGCACGGATCTCGGTGCTGAAGTTTACTGCAGCGTAATAGGTCACGTCGATGGAGCGCGATCCAATCAAGGGCGCAGTTGCCCTGCACTTCTTTGAACCGCGTAGTCAGGCTGCCTATGCGACGGACGGCCCGGCCCATGATCGCTTCGGGCGGCGGATCGATTACCTGCGCATCTCGCTGACCGACCGCTGTAATATGCGCTGTGTCTATTGTATGCCAGCCATCGGCATGCAGTTCGCCCCGCGCCCCGAGCTACTGACCAACGACGAGTTGCTGCTGGTGGTGCGCGCCGCTGCCGCCGCTGGCTTTCGTAAGCTGCGGCTGACTGGCGGCGAGCCGACCCTGCGCCAGGATCTGGTTGAGCTGGTGCGGGCGATGAAGGCCATTCCCGGCATCGAGCACCTGGCGATGACCACCAATGCGCTGCGCATGCGCCGGCAAGCTGCGGCACTTAAGGCCGCCGGGCTCGATCGTATCAATGTGAGTATCGACAGCCTCGACCCGCAAAAATTCCGCCAGATGACCCGCGGCGGCAGCCTGGATGAGGTCTGGGCAGGTATCCAGGCCGCTGACGAGGTCGGCCTGCACCCGATCAAGCTCAACGCAGTGATCGTGCGAGGCATGAATGACGACGAGGTGGTTGATCTGGCCGCCCTGACCACACGCTACCCCTGGGAGTTCCGCTTTATCGAGGTGATGCCGCTGACAGGGGTGGCTGGCCTGGCTGAAGAGGGAGTCGTTAGCACTGCCGAGTTGATCGAGCGGATCGAGGCCCACTTTGGGCCCTTGACAGCCTACGGCCAGGATGCGGCCGACCCGGCCCGGCGCTACCGTATTCCGGGCGCACCGGGCAAACTCGGCTTTATCAGCGCGGTGACTGATCCCTTCTGCGCCACCTGTAACCGTATGCGCCTCACCGCCGATGGCCGCCTGCACCTCTGCCTGCTGCGCGACGACGAGGTCGATCTGCGCACGGCGGTTCGCACAGGGGCGACCCAGGCCGAGCTTGAGCAGATCATTCGCCATGCGGTGACGATCAAGCCCTGGGGCCATGGCCTGCCCGAGGGGGTGCTGCCTTCGCTGCGTGGTATGTCACAGCTGGGCGGATAAATAGAAGATTGAGCCGACCTGCGCGTGGTGCATGGCGTCCAGACGCGGCAACCCCCATCCCCTAACCCTCAACCCCAGCGCGAAGCACTCTCCTGAATCTACCCCAGCGCTAAAGCGCGGGGGTTCTGGTGGCAACCCGACGCGCTCTGCCCGGCTCTCCCGCTTGCGGCGGTACAACATCCGAGCCCTTACGCGCCCTCGTGACCACTGCCCCGACGACCCGCTCCGACCCACCGTTCGGCAGGTGGCTGCCCCCAGAGGGGGCGGCGCTCGCGGGTTGGTGGTCACGCGCCCAGGCGGCGAACGCCTGTACGCTGACCGGGCTCGACGCCGCCGGGAGGCGCGATTCCGCACCCGAGAACGCCGCAGAAGCGCTCTCCGCGTCGAGCTGCCAGATTGGGCCATCTGGCCCAACCTCGGCCTGAGCAAAGCGCGCGAGATAGGCGCTCCACACGTCCCGCTGCACCGTGATGCCACACTCGCAGTGGTGGACGCGCTCAGCGAGCGGCTTGCGCGCAATCATACCGCAGAGGCAGGTTTGCGAGAGCCGCAATGACGTGGGCAGAACCGTCACCGACGCAACAGCACTTGCAGCCTTGCGCGTCAGGAGGGTCACAAACGTTGCCGGGGCGGCCTGCCCCACGGCCTTGCCGTAGGTTCGTTGGAAACTCCGGTAGCGGTTCTTTTCGATGCGCATGTCGTCCCCGAGACGGAGGACAGCGTTGGCGAATTGTCCGTGAAGGCTCGTGCGATGGGCAGCCTCCCGACGCAGCGCCTCGGCCAGCTTGCCCTCGGTTTCACGCTGGTTCTGGCTCTTGCGCCACCGCTTCGGGCCGGGCCTGACGCGCCCGTCAGGGAGATAGTTGGCGGGATTGTTGGCCCGCCGCTGGCGGTCAACCTTGCGCCGCAGACGCCGCTGCGCCCGCTTGTCGCCTGCGAAGGGTGCCGCCAGGTCTACCTGCGCGCCCCAGTCCTCGCCCGCCAGCCCGAAGGTGCGTGGGCCAGGGTCGAGCCCCACCACGCCGGTTCCGCTGGGGTGCTTCGCCTTGCGGTAGGGCTGCCCCGCGCAGACAAGCTGGACGAAGAAGCGTACCCGCCCGTTCAGGACGCGTCGCACCAGCCGCACATACTTGATGTGCGAGGCCAGGGCGTGCGCGACCACTGGGTCGTCGGTGGGAATACGGGCAGGGAGGGTGAGCGGCCCCCACAGGACGCGCCCCTCGCGCCAGCGGATGCCCTGCTTGTTCGTCTTGCCCTCCACGCTGAGGAGCTGTCCCTTACCCTTGAATCGGGGGCGACCCCGCTTCCCAAGCTGGTGCTGTCGCACGGCGTCAAAGGCCCGCGTGGCGAGCGTCTGGATCGTGTTCGCATCGAGGTGCTGTCCCAGCCAGCTCTGCGTGAACTGCCCCGCCCAGGCGTGCAGGTCATACTCCCGCAGCCCGAAGCGCTCGTCTCGCACCCGGAACGCTGCCGCCCGTGCCTTTCGCTCCTCCTTCGTGCGCCGGAGCAGCGTCCGCGCCGCCTGATAGGCTTTCGATTGTCGTAGCAGCCCTAGCCGACGAAGGCTCTCACCCAACACGGCGTTGTAGACCTGACGTGCGCAGTCCAGTCGCACGTCGAGCACACGCTCATCATCCCCTGACAACACCAGGGGAAGTTCGCAGATGAAGCTCGTCGTTCTGGAGCCACGCGCCATGCCGATCCTTCCTTGTCAGTAAAACATACGTTCTGTCTGCCTATGATACCACATCCGTAGCGACCGTCAAGCCCTGCGGCGCTCCGCCCCACGCTTGAAAGCGGGGGCTACCGCGCCGATCTATTTGGTGTGTTATGATGCGTGTACAAGCGTACACGTTTCAGTTCAGGCCGGTAGAGCGTTGGCACATCAACACATCCATGCCTGAACCTTTGACCTGACCAGGGTCACACTATGGCGCAGAAACCTATTTCCCGGCGTGCCGATCTGCGTGCCGATCTCCTGGCCCTGGTGCATAGCACCCCGGCGGACGAACTTGAGGCGCGGATCGATGAACTGCTGGCCGAGGTGCTGCAGGACGAGCCAAACATTGCGCCGCTGCCGCTTGGCCTTGATGACGAGGACGAGGATCAGCGGATTGTCGTCACCGGCATGGGGGTGGTCTCGCCCTTCGGGGTCGGTCTGGAGCCCTTCTGGGATGGCCTGGTGAACGGGCGAAGTGCGATCGGGCGGATTACCCGTTTTGACCCTGCGGATTATCCATGCCAGGTTGCTGGCGAGGTGCCTGGCTTTGTGCCGCAGGAGTTTATGGATTTGAAAGAGGCCCGGCGCATGTCGCGGGCGAGCCAACTGGCGGTAGCGGCGGCGCGGATGGCCGTGGCGGCAGCCGGTCTACGGCTGGAGGGTGCCACTGAAGAGGTGGGCGCGCTGATTGGCTGCGGTACGCTTTCGATGCCCGATGTCGAGCAAGCGGTCAAGACACTGGTCGAGCGCGGCGGGATGAAGATCAGTCCCTTCTTCATCCCGGCGGCGATCCCGCATATGCCTGCCTGTCAGGTGGCCATCCAGCTGGGTCTGCGCGGCTACATCTCGGCTACCAGCACCGCCTGCGCGGCGGGGGCTCAGGCCATCGGTGAGGCCGCCGAGGTCATTCGCCGCGGTGATGCTGAGATCATGCTGGCTGGCGGAAGTGAAGCCCCGCTCACCGCCCTCTGCCTGGGCTCCTTTTGTGTGCTACGCGCCCTCTCGGTACAGAGCAACGCCGACCCGACCCGCGCCTCGCGTCCCTTTGATGCGCGCCGTGATGGCTTTGTGCCGGCTGAGGGCGCGGCGGTGCTGGTACTTGAGCGCATGTCGAGCGCCCGCCGCCGGGGGGCCAGCCTGCTCGCCGAACTGGCTGGCTATGGGGCCAGTTCCGACGCCTACCATGTCACGGCCCCCGAGCCGAGCGGAGCCGGAGCGGCTCGGGCGATGCGGCGCGCCCTGCAGCAGGCCCGTCTCGATCCACAACAGATCGACTATATCAACGCCCATGCCACCAGCACGCCAGCGGGCGACCTTGCCGAGACGCGGGCGATCAAGCAGGTCTTCGGTGAGTATGCCTATAGTGTACCGATCAGCGCCAATAAGTCGATGATCGGCCACCTGACCGGGGCGGCTGGCGCAGTCGAGGCCGCCGCAACGATCCTCACCTTGCGCCACGGGCGTATCCCACCGACGATCAACCAGGAGGAGCCCGATCCTGCCTGTGATCTTGACTATGTGCCCAATCACGCCCGTGATGCTAATCTAAGCGCCGCCCTCTCCAACTCCTTCGGTTTTGGCGGGGTCAATGCCGTCCTGGCCTTACGCAATCTATGAACTGGGGTCTGATCGGTCACGAATGGGCGGTTGAGCAGCTTGAGCAGAGCCTGCGGGCTCGCACTGCGGCCCATGCCTACCTGTTTGCTGGCACCAGCGGGATCGGCAAGGCCCTGCTGGCCCAGCGCATGGCCCAGGCGCTGCTTTGTGAGCAGGCCAGCGGAAGGCCCTGCCTGGCCTGTCGTGCCTGCCGGCGCATCGAGCGGGGCAACCACCCCGATCTGCGCCTGGCTGGTATGGCCAGCCAGGCTGCCGGGCTCAAACCCGACGAGGCGGCGCGCCAGAAGGAGTTGAAGATTGGCACAGTGCGCGAATGGCAGCGCGACCTGGCCCTCAGCCCGTTTGAGGGCGATCGGCGCGTCCTGATTCTGCATGATGCCGAGCGGCTAAACGAGGAGGCCTCGAATGCGATGCTCAAAACGCTCGAAGAGCCACCGTCGCATGTGACGATCATCCTGGTTGCCAACAGTAGCGACCTGCTGCCGACGATTGTCTCGCGCTGCCGGGTCTTACGCCTGCGCCCGCTGCCCCGCCAGCAGGTTGCCGCAGCCCTGCTTGAGCGTGGGGCTGATCCGGCCCGCGCCACATTGCTGGCCGCCTGGAGCGGCGGACGGATTGGCTGGGCCTTGCAGCTACTTGAACAGCCAGAGGTGCAGACGCGCCGTGAGGAGCAGCTTGAGGCCCTGGTACAACTACAGGCTGCGGGCCGGGGGGCTGGTATGGCCTGGGCCGAACAGCGGGCGAAGGAGTACCGTGCCGGTGAACAAGAGACCGTCTTCGCCTGGCTCGAGCTGTGGCAGGGCTGGTGGCGTGACGTGCTGCTTACGGCGGTCGATTATCCCGCAGGGGTGGTGAACCTCGATCGGCGTAGCGAGCTTGAGCGAACGGCGGCCCGTCACACCCTTGCCGACTTGTACGCCTTCACGCTACGGGTAGGCCAGGCGGCCCGCCAGCTACGTGAGAACGGCAATCCCCAATTGGTGCTCGAGAGTCTGGCTTTGCACATGCCTGCGTAGGGGCGCAGCGGCTACCGCTGCTGCGCCCCTACGCGGTTGTTGCACCACCCCGGTGCGCCTGCGCCCCTACGCGGTTGTTGCACCACCCCGGTGCGCCTGCGCCCCTACGCGGTTGTTGCACCTCCCGGTGCGCCTGCGCCCCTACGCGGTTGTTGCGCCCCTACACGGTTGCTTGATAGATCTCGATGAGATCGCGGATCATGGCCTGGCAGGTGCCTACAGGGCCGTCTTCGAGGCTGGCAATGGTGGTACGCCCGGCCAGGTCGCTGATGACCAGCAGGCCCATCTCACCCTGACGCAGGTGAGCCAGCGGGTGATCGGGGCCAAAGGTCTGTGGGGCGACACACAAGGCGTAACTGCCATCAGGACGACGGGTGGCCAGGCCGACCAGGGAGATGCGCCCGCCGGCGGCCCAGGCGGCCTGTACCGCCGCCGGGCTGAGCTTACGGATGCCCTCGACCTGCAGGTCGCTCAGGCGGGTGGGCTGGTTCAGGACGGCATTGGCGAAGATGACCAGCTTGTTGGCCGCATCCCAGCCATCGACATCGAGCGAAGGATCGGGCTCGACAATGCCCTGACCTTGGGCCTCGGCCAGGGCAGTCGCAAAGTCGGCTCCGGCGGCCAGTTGTTCAAGAATAACCTGGCTAGTGCCGTTGACCACCAACTCGGCCCGTTCGATGACGGCACCGGCAAGGTGATGCTTCAGGTTGACCGTGGGGAGGGCCCCACCGACGGCCCCGCTGAAGCGCAAGGCGGGCAAACCGGGGCGATTGGCAAGGGCAGCCAGCTCACGATAGGCAAGCACGAGCGGGCCTTTGCTGGCCAGAATGGCATGCTTGCCACTGCCGAGAGCCGCCCGGATCAGGTCAAGCCCGGGCTGGCCATCACGTAGATTGGTCGGCGTGGCCTCAAAGAGTAGCTCGGCAGCTGCGCTGCGCACCAGATCAACCCCCGTCAGGGCCGGATCGTAGCCAGCGAAGTCGGCGACACCGCGCCCCTGGCGCTTGAGGGTGATCAGCTGATCGAGTGGCAGACCGTGCGGATCATAGGCAACACCAGACGAGTCGGCCACCCCGACGCAGCGCAACGCCAGACCGTAGCGGGTTGCATAGGCTGTGGTACGCTCAGCGAGGATCTCGAGCAGCGTTCGTCCGATATTGCCGAGCCCGGTCAGCAGAAAACGTACCTCACGCAGAGGCCGCGATTCCCCAGTTAACATCGTATGCTCCGTTGTATAATTGCAGTAGCTTATCTATCGTAGCACCAGTCTGAGGCAAGTTACCCACCAGGTTGCGCCGGGTAGATAGTGTACACCTTCGGCATGTTTCAGGTAGTGGTGAGCAAATCTATGAGCCAGTGTCCCGTTCCATGCACCTTCGTTGATCAGCATCGTGATGATATGGTTGCGCTGCGCACCCACCTGATCGAAGGCAACCAGTGTCTTGATGCCTGGCTGGCCCTGAGTCGGCTGGTTAAGCCTCCACGCCAGCGCCTCGACTGCCTGGAGCGTGCCGCAGTGCTGGCTCCTGAGCGCCATGATGTGACGGAGGCCTACCTTGAGGCGAGGATCAGCTTTGACTCGCACGATCAGGATGCCCGTATGCGCCTGAGTGAGCTACACACGCTGCGCCTGCTGGCCGATGTAAAGACACCACACTTTCATGATCAGCCGCGGGCGCGCCTGCTCGGCGATATTCTTGTCGAGTCAGGCGCGATTGCGGCAGAGGATCTGCACGAGGTGCTGCGTCAGCAGCAGACGGGCACGCCGCTGACGACTGACCGGCGGCTTGGCCAGATGCTGCTGCGACGTAAGCTGATCACGCCGGTGCGGCTCGCCCGTGCACTCATTCTCCAGCAGCAGGAGCGTAGCCAGCTGCGCGTTGCGCCGCAGGTGTTGGGCGAATATCTAGTTGCCCATAACTACATCACGCCACAGCAACTGGAACTGGCGCTCACCGAGCAATTGCGGCTCGATCAGAAGGGGCAACGCCTGAGCCTGGGGCAGATCCTCATGCGGCTGAATATGATCAGCCATATCACGCTAGAGCATGCAGCCTCTGAACATCAGCGTGCCTTCTGGTCGCAGTATGGCTAGGCTAGAGAGAATTCTTGATGGAACTTTCGCCCGACCTGCTGCGCCAGGCTCACTACTGGATGCGCCTGACGCGCGCCCTCGATGAGCGGGGAACGCTGTTGCACAGCCAGAGTAAGCTGGTAGGCGGCTATTTCTCGCAGATCGGCCACGAGGCGATCAGTGTGGGCGCGGCGATGGCCCTTGGCCCTGACGATGTCTGCGCACCAATGCACCGCGACCTGGGGGCCTACCTGGTGCGTGGGTTGCATCCCCGCCGGATTCTGGCCCAGTACCTTGGGCGTGCCACCGGAGTGAGCGGCGGGCGTGACGCGAATCTGCATGGTATGGGCGACCTGAGTCTGAAGATCGTCGGCTTTATCAGCCACCTGCCGGCCTCAATCGGGGTGATCGCCGGGGTCGCGCACGCCTTCAAGCTTAAGGCTGAGCCACGGGTTGGCCTGGGCTTCTTTGGCGATGGCAGCGCGAGCGAAGGACTCGCTCACGAAGTGCTCAACTGGGCCACGGTCTTTCAGGTGCCGCTGGTGCTGATCTGCGAGAATAACCAGTACGCCTATTCAACGCCCCTGACGCGCCAGATGCATATTGAGCATATCGCCGACCGGGCGGTGGGCTATGGTATGCCGGGCATCATAGTGGACGGCAATGACTTCGGCGCGGTCTACCAGGCAACCGCAGAGGCTGTCGAGCGGGCGCGCAGTGGTAACGGCCCTACCTTGATCGAGTGTAAGACGATGCGCATGCGTGGTCATGCCATCCACGACAATATGGCCTATGTGCCGCCTGAGCTGTTGCAGACCTGGCAACAGCGTGATCCGCTTGCTCGCATTGAAGCGCTACTGTACGAGCAGGGTCTGCTTGATGAGCCGAGCCTGGCCGCATTACAGACCCGCATTGAAGCTGAACTTGATGAAGCCCAGGCGTATGCGGAGGCCAGCCCCTACCCCGATCCAGCCAGTGTCACCGCTGGTGTCTATGCGTGACGACGTCCGGGTTAGCGCGTTCAGTCCGGTGGGGCCATACCGCGGCGGAAGACCGCCACAACCGTCGCGGCCATACGCTCGGGGTCGGGCTCGCCAGCGTTGTGCAGACGCCCAATGCTGGGCGAGATGTTCAGCGCGTTGAAGATACGCACGGCACTCGCGATGTCAACGTCCGGATCGATCTCCCCGGCCTCAATCGCCTCCTGGATCGTTCGTACCAGCCGCTCGTCAACCCGGCAGATGAACTCACGCGATTGGGGATGGCGTTCCAGCAGATCGACAATTTCGGGCATCCAGAGTTGCATGGCGCTGGTACGGTGGTCCAGTTGCAGCCGTACA
This sequence comes from uncultured Chloroflexaceae bacterium, assembly GCA_964592425.1. GTDB lineage: Bacteria > Chloroflexota > Chloroflexia > Chloroflexales > Chloroflexaceae > Viridilinea. The sequence goes on along the minus strand of CAZQCG010000022.1, from coordinate 32,545 downwards.
CTTGCGTGGAGAAAACGTAGCAGGCGTTCAAGCGGCGAGACATCCGTCTCCAGCTCGATCTGGGTGAAGACCCGCTCAAGGAGCTGGATAGCCATCGCGGCAACCAGATCCTCCTTGGTAGGAAACTGGCTGTAGAGGGTCGGCTTTGAGACGCCGACCCTGGCTGCCAACTCGTCCATCGACAAGGCTACATAACCCCGCTCGGCCATCAACTGGTGGGTTGCTGCAAGGATCTCCTCGCGGAGCATAGCCCGACGCCGTTCGCGGAGGTTCTGACTCATGGCTGGCTTATCCTTCGACCAGGATGTTAACCCGTGCGCTCATCCCGGCCCGCATGCCCTCGGGTCGATCCTCATCAAGGGTCACCCGCACCAGGTAGGTGCGAATATTGCCGACGGCCGTCGCCGTTGGTGCGATGTAGGTCACGGTGCCCCCGAAGCTCTGGCCGGGGATGGCATCAAGCGTAATGCGAGCTGGCATACCTTCGCGCACGCGGGCCACGTCGGTGTCACTGACATTAACCTCGACCCGCAACTCGCTCGTATCAACGATCTGGATGGCTGGTAGTGCGCCACCACCCGAGGCAAGATCACCAACATCAATGTTGACATTGGCGACGATCCCATCGAAGGGGGCCACCAGGGTGGCCTTGGCCAGGTTGAGCTTGGCCGAATCGACGGCGGCCCGGGCCTGCTCGACCTGGGCCATGCTGCCAGCAAGGGTTGCCGCACTCGGGTCGCTGGTCACCCGCCCAAGGTTGGCCTGGGCAGCGGCCACGCCAGCCTCGGCGGCCTGGACGGCTCCGGCACGCTGATCGCCACGGAGCTTGTCGAGGGTCGCCCGGGCCTGGGCGACCTGGGCATCAACAGCAGCACGCTGATCGCTGGTCGCACCATCAAGCAGGCGCTGCAAGTTAGCCTCAGCGGTAGAAACACCGGCCTCGGCTGCCCGGATGCCGTCGATCTCATTCTGGGCGGCCTGCTCGGCAGCCAGGCGGGACTGCTCCAGACGGGCCTCGGCATTTTCGACCTGGCGTAGAGCCTGCTCCTCAGCATCACGGGCCTCGCGGGGGAGTTCCATGCTGAAATTGTCGAGCTTGCGCGCCAGTTCGAAGTTGCGCCAGTAGATCTCCGAGTAGACTTGCTGCGCGTCACGCAGGGCGTTCGCCGCCACCTCCATCTGGATCTGGGCATTAGTCTTGGCTGCCGAAAGGTTGGTGCGCTGCAGTTCGAGATTCGAGCGGGCCTGGGTCACCGCAGCCTGAACTTGTTGCAGATCGGTCTGCTTGGGGCCAGCGGCAATCTCAGCCTGGCGCGCCAGGGCGCTCTGCAAGTTCGCTTCGGCGGCAGCAATATCTTGAGCAGTGACGCTGCCACGCGCCTGGCGCAGCGCACCCTGGGCCTGGGCGACCTGGGCACGGGCAGCGGCAACCTCCTCGGTGGTAGCCCCGTCGAGCAGGCGCTCATAGCCAGCCTGGGCCTGGGCCAGGCCTGCCTCAGCCTGACGCAGACCAAGCTCAAGCTCAGCCAGATCGAGGCGGGCCAGTTCCTGGCCGGACTGAACCGTATCGCCCTCTTCAACCAGCAACTCGGACACCGTGCCAGGCACACGGAAGCTCAGTTCGGCGCTGCGGTGGGGGATCACCTCACCTGAAGCCGAGACACCAAGGTCGATCTGTGGGGTAGTCGCACCACCCGCTGCGGGTGCCGCAACGTCGGTCGGGGCCATCGTCACGCCGTCGGCGGCCAGCACCATCGTCGGCACCGGCGTTGCCACAGAGTCGGTCGTCGGCTGCGCCGTGGCAGCACACCCGCTCAGGGTGGCGGCGACCAGGATGGCGACGAGAAATTTGTGATACACGGTCACACACCTCCAAAAAATCACGTAGCAGCTAGTTCAATCAGCACTTGGCTCTGCGGGCGTCGGCAGCGGCGGCGGGGCCATCGGCGGTGGTGGAGCCACCGGCGGCGGGGCGGCAGGTGAGTCGAAGGAGGTCGGCATACGACGGCGAAACCAACCCGTCATGCGCGTGGTGAGCGAGTCGACCAGGCTGTAGACCGTCGGCACAACCAGCAGAGTCAGCAGGGTCGAGGTGATCATGCCGCCAACGATCACCCAGGCCAGGCCCTTGCGGAACTCGCTGCCCTCCCCGCTGCCAAAGACGTGGAGGCCGATGGCGGTGGGTAAGGCCCCGGCAATCAGCGCGATCGAGGTCATGAGGATTGGCCGCAGACGGATGGCCCCGGCCAGGCGCAGGGCATCGTGTTTATGCAGACCGAGATCGCGCAGGCGGTTGGTAAAGTCAACCACCAGGATCGAGTTCTTCACCACCAGGCCCAGCAGCAGGATGAGGCCGATCATGCCGGTAATGTCAAGATCCAGGCCGGTGATACGCAACACCAGGAAGGCCCCGATGAAGCTGAAGGGCATCGCCATCATAATCACCAGGGGCTGGCTGAACGAGCCAAACTGTGAGGCCAGCACCATGTAGACAAAGAGCACTGAGAGGGCCATGGCCAGGAAGAGTGATTCGAAGCCCTCGTTGGTCTGCTGGAGCGTGCCGACATAGCTGATCAGCACATCGTCGGGAATGCCCAGGGCCTTGAGGCGTGGCTCGATATCCTCTTGCACTTCACCGAGGTTGCGCCCCTCAAGGTTGGCCCCGATGAGTACCTGGTTGAGGCGGTTGAAGCGGCTGATGCTCACGGGGCCGGAGGCCACCTCAACCGTCCCGAGGGCGCTCAGGGGCACACTGCCGGTGCGGGCGGGAATACTGATCGCACCAAGCGACTCGACCCCGGTGCGATCCTCTTCACGCAGGCGCACAACCACATCGGTATCGACACCATTCTGGCGCAGTACGGTGGCTCGCTCGCCATTGATCAAGGCCCGCACTGAACTGGCAATGTCATCGTTGGTAACACCAAGCTCACCGATACGCCCAGGGTCGGCGATGAAGCGCAACTCAGGCCGCCCGGTCTGAAAATTGGTGTCGATATCAACCAGGCCCTCGATCTGCTGCATCTCAGCCTGCACCGCCTGTACCACCGGATCAAGCTCACTGATCGGGCGGGTGGTCTGCAGACTCACGACAAGCTCGCGCCCGGCGACGCCAGTGCTGGTGGGCTGGAAGCTGGGCAAGGCAAAGGAGAGCCGCGGCAAGAACTGGAGTTGCTCACGCAGACGCTCCTGGGTCGCCACGGTTGGCGTACGCCCGACCAGCTTGACGAAAAACTGGCTGCGCTCAGCGTTGCCGGTAAAGCCAATCGTCGCGATGACCGTCTCGATCGCCGAGTCAGTCAGGAGCACCTGCTCGGCCTGCCGGGCCAGGCGATCAGTCTCAGCAAGGGTCGTCCCGGGCGGGGCCTCAAAGCCCAGCAGGAACTCATGAGTATCCTGCTCGGGGAAGAAGGAGAACTTGAGCCCACTGGCGACGACCATACTCAGCAACAGCACACCGATGGCGATAGCGACGACGAACAGGCGATGACCGGTTGATTTAAGTGTCCAGGCAAGCATCTCGCCGTAGGCCAGGCCCATGCGCCCAGGATCCTCGTGCGCCTCGTGAACCAGGCTAGCGTCACGGTCAATATGCTCACCCTCGACATGGTCAAGCGCAAGCGTAGGCAGGGCGTCATGGTGCGACCCTTTCTCGGCATGCGGCTTGAGCTTGACATTGGGAAAGACATTGGCCGAGAGCATCGGGGCCAGGGTGAAGGCCTCAACCAGAGAGAGCAGGATGGCCACGGCGATCACAATCCCGAAGGATTTGAAGACAATTCCGGCCGTGCCCTCGGCAAAGGTCACTGGCACAAAGACGGCCACAATCGTCAGGGTCATCGCCAACACCGAGAGGCCCACCTCCCAGGTGCCCTTGGAGGCAGCCACACGGGCGTTCTCGCCACGCTCGACATGGCGGAAGATATTTTCGCGCACAACGATCGCATCGTCGATCACCAGACCCACACAGAGCGAGAGGGCCAGCAGGGTGATCAGGTTGATCGTCAGCCCGAAGATGGGCATAAAGATGAAGGTGCCGATCAAAATGACCGGCAGGCCGGACATTGTGATCAGCGTGCTGCGCAGGTTACGGAAGAAGAACCAGACCACCAGGAAGGCGGCGATCGAGGCGAAGATCAACTCTTCGATCGACGAGATCACCGAGCTGCGCACATCGAGCGAGTCATCGCGGGGGATGGTATAGGTGAGATCGGGGCGGGTGGCGAAGATCTCGTCCAGGGCTTCGCGCACATTGTCGGCCACTGCGACGGTATTGGTGCCCGACTGTTTACGCACCGCCAGAATGATCGCGTCACTACCGTCGAGGCGCGAGTAGCTGGTATCTTCAGCCACGCCATCCTCAACCACCGCTACATCACCGACGCGGTAGGGTGTCCCGGTGATCTGGATGCGCGCAATGTCTTCGGGGCTCTGCAGCAGCGAGGGGGCGCGCAGACTAATATCGGTCGCATCCTGGGTGATACTGCCCAGCCCCAGGTTGGCATTGGCCTGGCGAAGCGACTGACTGATCTGGACGGGCAGAATGCCATAGGCCTGCAGCTTCTTCAGATCCATCAGCACATTGATCTGACGGGTCTGGCCACCACTGACATCGACATTGCCGACGCCCTCGGCGCGCTGGAGCAGGGGCACGATCTCGTCATCAAGGATGCGTCGCAGCTCAAGCGGCGACTGGCCGCTAGTACCAGCTACCGCGATCGACATGATCGGGTTCTGGTTCGGGTCGAAGCGCTGGTAGATCGGCTGGCGCACATCACGCGGCAGCGCAGGTAGTACCGCATTCACCTTTTCGCGCACATCCTGGTCGGCGCGGTTAATGTCGGTTCCCGCCTCGAACTGCAATACCAGCACGGCCAGACCCTCGCTGGCCGTGGCATTCAGGTCTTTAAGGCCAGCAATCGTATTGACCGCATCCTCAATCGGGCGGACGACCTGGTCGGCGACACTTTCAGGGCCAGCACCGGGGTAGGCAATCGCTACCGACATGACCGGGACGTCAATATCGGGCAGCAGGTTGACCGGGGTAGTGCGAAAGGCGAGCAGACCGAAGGTGATCACCGCCAGCATCACCATGGTGATAAAGACGGGCTGGCGGATCGAGACATCCGCAATGGCGAGACCGTTGAGTTTCTCGTTGGGGCGCCGGGGTGTTGCCATGCGTCCTCCTCAGGCGCGGCATGCACAGTGGTTGCACGTTATTTGTCTTTACTCTACAGTAAAATCTTTGAACGCGCAAGTAGGGCCGTAGCAGCGTTAGCTGCTGCGGCCCTACGACGTCTCTCTGCGGTGATCGTAGCGGGAAGAAGCACCGTTCTTCCTAACGATCAGCGTTTGCCTGGTGCCTCGAGCACGCTATCAATCAGGCCATAGGCAATCGCCTGTTCGGGCGTCAGGTAGGCATCGCGGCTAAAGTCCTGTTCAATACGCTCAAGGGGCTGGCCGGTATCTTTAGCCATCAGTTCACGGATGAGCCGCTGCAGACGCAGCATCTCGCGCACCTGGATTTCGACATCGGGGGCGTAGCCTTCAGCACCGCCGCCAGCCGGGTGCGAGTGAATGGTAGCGTGGGGCAGGGCGAAGCGTTTGCCCTTGGCCCCGCCAGCCAGCAGCACGGTAGCCATGCTTGCAGAGCGGCCCACACAGACGGTACAGACGTCAGGGGTTACGATTTGCATCGTATCGTAGATTGCCAGGCCAGCGCGAATGACACCGCCGGGGCTGTTCAGGTAGAGCCAGATGTCCCGGTCAGGGTCGTCGTGCTGGAGCACCAACAGCTGGGCAACCACCAGCGAGGCCAGGTCATCATCAATCGGCGTACTGATCATAATCACACGCTCTCTGAGCATGCGCGAGAAGATATCCCAGGCGCGCTCACCACGAGCGGTACGTTCAATGATCGTCGGAACCGGCATAGAAAGCTGTGGCACGGAATGCATACCTGAACCTCATTCATGCGACACGGTCAACCATGTCCAGTATATAGCTTCTCATAGGCACCCACAAGAGGCACCCCTCCACATCGCCCCAGCTCAGCCTAACCCATGCCTGAGGGGCGCGCGCATGCCCTCAGCAAGGGGCTGGCCCCGCCGCAGGTGGTAGGTAGGCACCCGCAGCCCGACCAGACGGTCGAGTAGGGCCTGCGGATCACGCCAGCCGCCGAAGCTCTGTGGATCGACAAAGATAACCGAGGCCCGCACGCCCCGGTAGAGCTGTTGTTGCAGGGCGGCGATCCAGCGCTCGTCCAGGGACGAGGTGACGATCAGCAGGGCACAGTTGCGCCCGAAGCGCGCACTCTCGGCCAGCAGTACTTCGGCCAGGGAATGGGCACTATGCGCACGCAGCACCGCCAGGGCTTCAAGGATCTTAAAGAGCTGGCGCGCCTCACGTTCGGCGGGGATCAATTCGCGGTGCTGGCCCCAGGCGATCAGGCCGACGATGCGGTTCTGGGCCAGCAGCGTGCGGGCCAGGGAGGCCGCCACTACCACGGCATACTCCTCGGTGCTGCTGAGGGGGAGCGGGGGCAGCACAGGCCGCGCGGGCTTGCGACTCCACCAGGGCCCCTCGGCGCGCTCATCACGCGCATGGTCGCCTTCGTTCAGAGCAGTTGGCAGGCTAACCACAGCCCGCTCGTGCATGTCAAGCACCAGGTAGACATCGGCACTCGGGTCAAGCTCGAATTCTTTGACCATCAACCGCCCGGTACGGGCGGTCGAGCGCCAGTGGATGCGGTTCATACTGTCGCCGGGGGCGTACTCTCGCACCGTGGCCACGTTGGGCGAAAGGCTGAAGCTGCGTGCGCGGGTCGTCTGGCCGCCGGGCAACTCGGCACCGGGCAGCACGAACTCCGGCAGATCAACCGTCTGCGGATAGACCAGGATCTCGTTAGAGCCAGCTAGCTTGCGCCGTAGCCGCACAATCCCGAAGGGATCACCGCTGAAGAGGGTTGCCGGACCCAGCCGGAAGCGCCCGCGGCGCGTACAAAGGGTGCGGGTCGTCCAGCGTTCACTTGCACGCCCAGCCAGGGAAGCGACAAAACCGGCCCCATGGGCGGGCAGCTCCGACTCGTCACGCAGCTCGATCCAGAGCTTGGGCAGCAGCCAGCGGTTACGCATATGGATGCGCTCGCGAGCAAACTCCCCCACCGTCGCCCGCTGGGTCAGAGTCTCCCGGCGAAACTCGAGGCCACGCAGGTTGAGCCAGGCCCAGACAAGGGCAAGTAGCAGCAGGCCCAGCAGCAGGTAGCTAAGGTGGAAGAAGAGCCGGAGGCCCGTACCCTGAGCCGCCAGGAAGCTGGCCCCGGCCAGAATCAGGACGAAGAGTGGTCTGAGCATAGGATCATGATGGCACAGTCGCTTGCCTGCGTCAATGCGGCGGGGGCGGGCCAGGGCGACAGGATGTGCTATAATCGCCTCGGCTTACAGATGCCGCCCGGCTCTGCGCAATCTCGACAATGAAAGGAGGGTCTTCTTTAATACCTTTCTTTTGTATTGATCATCGGCAACAGACTCAAAGGAGCAGAACAACCCATGCGTAAATCGTTGATCGCCCTGCTAGCAGTCATGCTACTACTCATCCCGACCCTGGCCGCCTGTGGCGGGCAGTCTACCACGCCAGCCCAGCCCACCGCCGCCCCCGAAGCAACGGCGGCCCCCGAACCAACGGTCGCGCCAACCGCCGCCCCTGAAGCGACGACAGCCCCTGAGGCGACGGCCACGCCTGAAGCCACTACAGACACCCCCAAACTGCGTATCGCCCTGGTGACTGACCTGGGCAAGGTCAATGATGGCACGTTCAACGAGTTTGCTCACAAGGGTGCCGAGCGTGCCGCCCAGGAGTTTGGTCTCGAGTACAAGTATATTGAGACGACGGCCCAGGCTGACTATGCGGCCAACATCCAGACCTTCGTTGATGAAGGGTTCGATGTGATCGTCACCGTCGGCTTCCTGATCGCTGATGCGACCAAAGCAGCCGCAGCGGCCAACCCCGACATCATCTTCATCGGCGTCGACCAGGGCTACGAGCCCGGCGCAGTCACCGATAACCTGGTTGGCCTGAACTTCCGCGAAGACCAGGCTGGCTTCCTGGCCGGGGCCCTGGCAGCGATGGTGAGCGAGAGCGGCACGATTGGCATCGTGGCCGGGCAGGAGATCCCCCCGGTCAAGAAGTTCAAGTTTGGCTTCGATAATGGTGCCAAGTATGTGCGCCCCGACATCGGCCTGCTGGGCGTCTACCTGCCGACCTTTATCGACCCGGCCCTGGGAGCCTCGACTGCCGAGCAGATGGTTGGTGACGGTGCTGACGTAATCTTCGGGGCCGGCGGCCCGACTGGCTCGGGCGCGATCGCTGCTGCGGCGGCCAAGGGCGCCTATGTGATCGGGGTCGACCAGGACGAGTTCGGCACCACCTTTGCCGGTGGCAGCGCCCCCGGTGCCGACAAGATCCTCTCCAGCGCGATCAAGCGGGTTGACGTGGCCGTCTACAGCACGATCAAGGCCGTGCTCGACGGCACCTTCAAGGGGAATGGCGTGCTTGTCTTCGATGCAGCCGGTGACGGTGTGGGTCTGGCCCCCTTCCACATGGCTGAAGCGTCGATTACGCCAGCGATGCAGGCCAAGCTCGACGAGATCCTGGCCGCCCTCGCCGATGGTAGCCTGACGACTGGGGTTGACCCGACCAGTGGCGACCTGATCGAGGCCGAGATTCCTGAGCCCAACCCCTTCACACCCTGATGTAGGTTGCGTTGAGCTTGCTCGAAAGACGCCCCGGTGGGAGACGCCCCAGCGGGGCGTCTCCCACTACGGAGGTATCTATGCAAGATCGCCTGGTGCGCCTGCGCGCTGCCCTTGCCGAACACGACCTGCCCGCGCTACTCGTCACTGCCCCTGCCAACCGACGCTACCTGAGCGGCTTTACTGGCAGTGCTGGCACACTGCTGGTAACCCCTACCGCCGCCCTGCTCTTCAGCGATGGGCGCTATAGCATCCAGGCGCGCCAGGAGGCCCCGGCCTTCGAGCTACATCAGGTTGCCCCGCCAGAGCAGTCCCTCCCGATCCTCCTGGCGGCCGCCTGCGCTGCGTTGGGCCTCCGCCGTATGGCCGTCGAAGCCGCCCATACCACCGTCGCTGCCCAGGGTATGCTGCTCAAGGCCCTGCCAGAGGTTGAGCTGATACCGGTGGAGGGCCTGGTCGAAACGCTGCGGGAGCAGAAGGACGCGACGGAGTTAGCCACTCTGCGCCGGGCGATCGCCCTGACCGATGCCGCCCTGCAGGCGGTCATTCCGCGCCTCACCCCGCAGACCAGTGAGCGCGAGGCGGCCTGGATGCTCGAAATAGCCATGCGGGTAGGCGGTGCCGAGGCGATCGCCTTCCCGATCATTGTGGCGGCTGGTCCTAACGCTGCGCTGCCCCATGCCCATCCCAGTGATGCGCCCCTGGGCACTGGCCAGCCCATCGTGATCGATATGGGCGCACGCATCGACGGTTACCACGCCGACCTGACCCGTACCATCGTGCTTGGCGAACCCGATGCACGTTTCCACACAATCTACGCGACGGTGCTCAAGGCCCAGCAGCAGGCCATAAGCGGGCTGCGACCGGGTCTGACCACCGACCAGGCCGATGCCCTGGCCCGCGACGTAATTGCCAGCGCTGGCTACGCTGAGGCCTTCAGCCACAGCCTGGGCCATGGAGTCGGCCTCGAGATCCACGAAGGCCCGTTCATGCGCCGGGCCGGGCCAGAGAGCCCCAGCCGATCGCTGCACGAAAATATGGTCGTCAGCGTTGAGCCGGGGATCTACCTGGAAGGGTGGGGTGGCGTGCGCATCGAAGACCTCGTGCTGATCACCACCCACGGCTGTGAGGTGCTTTCACAGGCACCCAAAGAATAGGGTTCGCCGACCCGATACGGCGACAGCGTACCGTACCCATGTGGAGCGACGCCCCGCCGGGGCGTCGCTCCACATGATGGGATTAGGCCTTCGCTTTATGTTTCGGCCTGACGACGAGCACCGGCACCGGGCAGGTCTGCACAACCTTCTGCGTCACGCTGCCGAAGACCCAGCGGCTAATCCCGCTGCGCCCGTGGGTCGCAATGGTGATCAAGTCCGCGTGCTGACTATCAGCATAGTCAAGGATGGCCTCAGCAGCAGGCATCGCGCTGATCTCAGTCTGCACAGTGTAGCCCTCGGCACGAAACTGGTCAGCGATAGCATCAAGGTAGCGGCGCGCCTCTGCTTCGAGCGACTCGAGCGTATCGGTCGTCGTGCTGGCGAGCATACCGCTATAGTCAACGCTGGTTGTAAAGACCGGCGGCACGGCGCGCAGCAGCGTAATGCGCGTGGTGCCCTCGTTGGCTGCCAGGGCATGCACATGGGGCAGCACCTGCTCGGCGATCTCCGACCCATCAAGTGGAACGAGAATGTGGCGATACATGCAGCTCTCCTTGCAGTAACCTCATCGTGACTGCCAGAGGCGGCAAAACGTGGGGCGGGCGGGCTATACCCGTACGCCTCACGCCGGTCGTCTCTCTACCGGTTAATCACGTCCACGCGACTGTTTACTCAACGGGACGCTCCCAGGGATATCCTCGCTATCAACCATCCAGCGCAGCAGATCCGAGACTGTGATTACCCCGACAACGCGGCGGCCCAACACCACCGGGACACCATGGATGTGCTGCGTGATCATAATCTGGGCCGCTTCGCGCAGGCTGGAATCGGGTGTAACCGTCAGCACCGGGCGGCGCATAAACTCACGCACGGGCAGATCTTTGACCCGATGATACAAATTATACATCACCAGATCACCCTCTGGCGAGTCGGAGATGCGGTTGATGTCGCCCTCTGTGATGATGCCGACCAGCTCATCGTGAGCATCGACCACCGGTAGCCGGCGAATATCCAGATCCGCAAGGGTCTGCCGGGCCTCAGGCAGGGTTGCCGTGTCACGAACCACCACCGGTGGAGCACTCATCCAGACACGCACGCTATCCATAGGCTTGGTTCAGCTTTCCAGGCGTCGTTTTGCTCAGGCCGTCCAGCGTACGCCACCGCGCAGCACTTCCACCAGCTTGCCCTCGCGGTCAAGCAGCATGCGTAACGAGTGGCGCAGGTCACAGTCGATGATCGGACAGGGCGAGATATGCTCAACGCCGTAGGGGCAAGGGCCTTCACGCTCACAGACACCGACATAGACGGCATAACGCGGGGCACCGGGAGGACCATCAAGCATGCGCAGGTGGAGTGGCTCGTCGCTGAGATCTTTATCCAGCTGGATCAGGTGCTCCTGAGCAATCGCAAGCATCGGATGCGGCGGACGTTTTGGACGGGCCATCAGATTGCCTTTCACACTGCCACGAATCGTTGCGCCGCCGATCACGCCTGGCGACACCTATTTGTGACGTTATGTTCAGAATAGCAGGGCTGTCTGGCTATGGCTGGAAACTGATCACAACACCGGGTTAAGGTTTATCGTTTCTTGTGATGAGAGCCACAGTTAATCTCAGGTCAGGCTGACGCCCGCACGCGTTGGCTGAGCTTGTCGAAGCCAGCGCCGCTAACACACGCCTGACGCTGTGTATGCAAAAATCTGGTAAGATGAGGTTACATTGTAACGGATATATCAGGGAGGTGAGCGATGCTCAAAGGCTTTCGTGATTTTATGCTGCGCGGCAATGCAATCGATTTGGCAGTCGGCGTGATCATTGGGGCGGCCTTCAGCGGGATTGTCACCGCCCTTTCTGAGGGCTTGCTCACCCCGTTGATCGGGGTAATCTTCGGCCAGCCCGACTTCTCGAGCTGGAACGTTGGCCCATTTGCTTTTGGCAATATACTCAACGCGATCGTCTCATTCCTGATGACCGCCTTTGTGCTCTACTTCTTCATCGTCGTCCCGATGAACAACCTGAACGCTCACCTCAAGCGGGATAAGAGCGCTGCGCCACCGCCGCCGCCGCCGGCGACCGAGCAACTTCTCAGCGAGATCCGTGACCTGCAGAAACAGCAACTGGCTGCACTACAGGGTAACCGGAGCGACCGCTAATGCGCCAACTGTTGCTCAGCCTCACCATCTTGCTACTCAGTGCCTGTGCCGCCCCGGCCATACCAGTTGCGACCCCCACCCCGATGATGACGCCGCGTGAGCTTAGCGCAGCAATTGCGCAAGCTACCCAGGCCAGTCAGAGTTTCCATGTGCAGATCGATCTAAACGGTCGCCCCGTCGCCCTTGATGCGGCAGGCACAACCCTACTGGGAGGTATGTCCGGCGATCTGGTGCGACCAGACGAACTGCAGGCGGTCGTACAGGTAGCTCAGGGGGCCCTGCGGGCCAGCGTCAGCACGATCTCATTGGCCGGACGCCAGTACCTCAGCGAACCGCTGACCGGGGCCTGGAGCTGTCTTGAACCTGGCGCCGTCTTCGATCCGATCCTGATCTTTGCACCCGATCAGGGCCTTGACGCCTTGCTTGGCAGCGGCCTCCAGGAAGTTGAGCTTGTCGGTGAAGAACCGATCGACGGGCAGCCGCAGCTGCACCTGCGTGGCAGCGTTGACGCAGCCCAGGCACAGACAGCCCTGCCTGGCCTGCTAGCCGAGGGGCCGGTCGAACTGGATCTCTGGGCCGACACTGCCACCTTACGGCTCACCCGCCTGCGTATGCTCAGCAACCCCACCGACCCGACCACCTGGACGTTCAGCTTCAGCGCCTATGATCAGCCAGTGTCAATCGAAGCACCGATCGCCTGCCCGTAGTCCTGCGTCCGCCCCGGCAAATGAGATCAGACGGAGGACTAAGCCTGGCGGAAGTCCGCAGGCAGTTGTGGCCTGGGAGCGCGGGCGTCTCGCCCGCTCAGGCCGGATGCGGGCGGGACGCCCGCGCTCCCAGGAACCCACAGCGAATTTCAGGGACGCTGTACTAGCAGTTTGTCGGAGAGAGCCGTGAATAGCGCATCACAAAGGCAAACTCGACATTTTCGGCATATGGCTCTGTGAAGCCCTAAACCCCACTCTCTCCGACAGGCTGCTAGCGTGCCGTGAAGGGCAAGAAGACCCGCACCGGTTGGTAGAAGAACGTGACACGGGCATAGCCCAGGTCGCCGTTCTGGACCAGGCCCGGTGTAGTTGGCACCGTGCCCAGGCTAAACAGCCCGATGTAGCGGTCGCCGAAGGTCGGCGTGGGTGCCAGATCCCAGGCCAGGTTAAGCCCGAAGGGTACCTTGAGCGGAGTGCTGTTTGGCCCGCTCACTGTCAGGCCACCAGTGTTGGTACGGCCAAGTACGGCGGTATAGAGCGTAAAGCTATCCTCAGGGGCATCTGAACCGGCGTAGTTCTGCACGAGAATAGCCAGGTTCAGCGGCTCAACCTGGCCTGTGATGATATTCTCGGCGCTGATCTCGCAGCGTTCAGCGGCACTCTGGCTAGCACTTCTACAGATGATTTCTTCTTCTTCTCTTTCAAGCGTACCATTGCCGTTGCTGTCAAGGAAGACGTAGAGATCAAGGTCGCGGGCCGTGGCCTGATCGACACTGATATGGGCCCGCAGACTGCCCTGCGGCATCAGGAGCGAGGTTGTATAGATGCCACCCTCCTCTACATCGGTCAGGTCGTCGGTGGTGGGATCTTCAGGCAGGCTGAGCCGCTGCGGGGTCGCTTTGACCAGGCCATAGGTTTCGGTCACCAGATCGCTGATCGCCAGCGCTCTGATGGTCTGCGTAACGCTGCCGCTGGCCGTGGTGATCGGGAGATCGATCACCGTTGGCAAGGTTGAGGCGAGCGGGCGCACTGCGACCGGGAAGGCCGCTGGCGGGGCCAGGGTGCGTTCGACAGCCTCGAGGTTGATCGCCGGGGTGGCGAAGGTCACCCGCCCGAAGCGATAGTCGCCTATAGCTGCGGTGCGAACATCGGCGCTGATGGTGAAGGTCTGGGTGGCCCCCGGGGCAAGGCTAAAGCTGTTTGGGCTAACGGTCAGGGTCATCCCGGGGCTACTCTGCACACGTGCCGTCCAGGTCGCCGACACGGCCAGCGTGCTACGTACAGTACGCACAAAGTTGCACTGGCCGAAACAGGCATCACTGGCGGCGCTGGCCAGGTTCAGCGCACTCGGGTTGCCACCCAGTTCCGGATCGGCGGCGGCGAAGTTGACGCTCGTCTCATTGAGCACCAGGCCCGCCCAGGCGGCCTGATCGACCTGGATGCGGCCCGTGCCCATATCAAGGGGATCGGCAGGAGTAACTTCATCCTCCTTGAGCATGATTGCGTTGGCTGTGGTGCTCAGGGCCGAGTTGATCTCGCTGACACTCCAGTCAGGATGAAGCTGGCGCAGCAGGGCAACGGCACCAGCCACATGCGGCGCAGACATAGAGGTGCCGCTCATAAATTCATAATCTGGGCCGGGGGTGGAATCGGCAGTGGCTGCCAGGATGTCTACGCCGGGTGCACTCAGGTTGGGCTTGAGGATGCCCGGCACCGAGGGATTCGGGCCACGCGAGCTGAAACTGGCCAGCACATCGCCGAAGAAAGGATTGACCTCGCGATTACTGCCCGTAATGCTGGTACGACAATCACTACAGTCGTTGAGCCATACCTTGAGAAGCTGACCATCGGCATAGCTGATGTGGACACCAGGGATAGGGAAGTCATCACCGATCAGTGATGTGCCATTGTCTGCATCGTTGGCCAGAATGTAACCAACACCACCCGCATCCTGAACATAGAAGGCCTTTTCCAGCCGTCCGATCTCGCCACGATCACAGAGCACAATTTTGCCAGTGATCAGGGCCGTCTGGGTTGGGGTAAAGGTGTTACAGAGCGGGTTGCTGATCGCCGGATCACCAGCATAAACCGTCAGGGTGCTGGTTATACCATCGGAAATCCCTTTACCGACGATAGATGCCGCAGGGCGATTGGCCGCACTCCCGCCGCTGAAGTTAGCGACCCGATTGGCAAAGCCGCGGTCGTGGGTGCTGGCGGCAACCCCAAGCGCCCAGGGCGCATCGGCGCTCGAGCCGATCGTTGCCGGCGCAGGGCCTTCATTGCCTGCCGAGACCGCATTGGCAACACCTGCCTCAACCGCCCGCGCCAGGGCCAGGGCGCTGCTCTCAAGCCACGGGTTGGTGGATGTGCTGCCCAGCGAGAGGTTGACCACATCAACATGATCGGCCACAGCCTGTTCCAGAGCGGCGATAATTGCCACTATCGGACAGCCGTCGGCGTTGCAAACGTCGTAGATCACCAGGTTGGCATGGGGGGCCACCCCGCTGATGCGCCCGGTATTATCCGCACCGACGGTGGTCGTGATCACCACATTGCCGCCAGCGGTTGAGGCGGTGTGCGAACCATGGCCATCATCATCACGCGGGCTTGGCAGCCCGTTCGGGTCGGGGCTGTCTGCTGTAGACGGGAAGGTGTAGGCCCCGATCAGCTTGTCGTTGCAGGGGAAGCTTGCATCGTAAGATGCGTTACCCGGATCACAGACGCCCAGGTAGACCCCACTGCCGAGGGGGTTGGTGTGGTCGTAGCCGTCGCCGCCAACATCCTGGAAGTTGGGATTGCTGGGGTTGATGCCCGTATCGAGCACACCGATCCGCATACCTTCGCCCTGGGCCGGGCTTATCTGGCTACGGACCTCGCCGCCGGGGTTGGTCGCCGTGTACAGGTTCAGGTAGAGCTGGCCTGCGTAGAGGGCCGCCTCAATCTGGGCGGCCGTCTTGTTGAGCGGTGCGCTCAGGTCAACAAACTGACGCTGGCCAACCAGGGCCCCGCTGGTGGCGGGCGGGCCAACCAGGTCAGGCAAGAGATCCAGAACGATCCCACCGTTGACACCCGCCGCGCCAAAGTGAATCTGGGCCAGCGTCAGTGGCCCGCTCAGGTTGCGGAAGGTCACCCGATAGCTGAGGTTGCGAGTCGTCGCATCATAGCTGAAGATGGCTTCACCGGCAGCCGCAGTCGTCACTGGCGGCACCTCATGGCTGCCAGCAAGCGTGGCGTTAAAGAGGAGTGGAGCCCCATTGGCCTGGGTTGCCCCGATAAAATTCGGGCCGCGATCGGTGTGCAACTGAGCGAGGCGGTTGGGCTCTACATACACCACCCCCGGCAGGGTAGCCACCGTAGCGGCCTGGGCTGGCGTAAGCGGCAGGGCAAACCCATTGATCACATAACGGTAGGTCGCCACGGGTTGCACCGGCTGCCCCACTACGGTGTTGATCGCCTCCAGCACGGTCTGCTGCTGCTGATCGAGGTAGGCCAAATAGCTACGGCTGGCCGCGCTCGTCAGATCAAGCTGTCGCTCACCGGTGACTGCCAGGCTGGTACCGGCGAGACTGGCCTGGCCCCCGTGATAACTGGCCAACGGCGGAGCAGCCAGTTGTAGAATATAGAGCCCGCTGGTCTGCGCTTCAGTCGGCTGTACGGCCCTGGGCAGGCTAGCACTACTAACTGTGAGACCCTGCGGTGCTACGGCCACCTGATCAAGCGGACCGGGCGGCACGGCATATACAGGCCATGTGCCAAGTACAATGAGCAGAGCCATGGTCAGACATCCGAAGCTGCAGCTACGCAGTGCCATAACGACCTCTACCAATAACGATAAGTAACCCTAATGCTTATTATAAAAGGCGACTGTAACCACCATCCGATTGACACCCGGCCCTACGCCGTGTTACCATCGCCCTATGTAATCGGTATGGGATGCTGCGCCGGAAGGCTCGCTGATGCTCAACTCGCTGCCGGCCTGGCCATATGTCTACCTCTACCCGCCACTGCTGGCAGTGGCACTGTGGGCCGGGCTAACTGCACTGGTTGCCGGGCTGAATCGGCGTGGCCCACGCGCAGGGCAGCTGGCCCTGCTAGCCAGCCTGCCGCTGCTGGTGCTGGCCCACCACGAATTGCACCTGACCGCCGACAGTAGCGGGCCGTTTGAGGCCTACCGGGCTTTTATTGCCGGTACGCTGATCTGGGCCTGGCACGAACTAGCCTTCTACAGCGGCATCCTTACGGGGCCCTGGCGCAAAGCCTGCCCGCCCGAGGCTCGCGGGATGACCCGCTTCGGCTATGCCCTGGGCACCCATCTCTACCACGAACTGGCGGTAGTGCTTGAAGTGGGCCTGATGCTCTGGTTGCTGCACGGCGGCAACAACCTGCTCGGCCTGCTGGTCTTTGTGCTCAGTTGGGCCTTGCAGCACAGCGCCAAGCTAAATGTGCTGCTTGGCGTACCGGCGCTCAACGTGGCGCTCTTTCCGCCCCACCTGCGCTACCTGGGCAGTTATTGGCGCGAGCGGCCAGCCAACTTCTTCTTCATTCCGTCCCTCTCGGTCTTCACCTTGCTGACGCTGATGCTGATGACGGCCGCCCACACCCACCGCTTCGAAGCCGTAGGTGTGCGCCTGGCCCTCCTGGCCACCCTGGTTGGCCTGGGGGCACTCGAACACTGGCTGCTGGCCCCCCCAGGCCGCCGCGTTGCCGTGCGCATGCCTTCGCAAGCGATCGACTGAGGTGCGTTTCCCTTGCCTTTACAGATGACTGAGCCGCCCGAACAAGCAGAGGCAACGCTGCAAGCGCTCTTTGCACCTCGCTCGATCGCAGTGATCGGCGCTTCGCCCGATCCGCGACGGCTCGGCTATACCGTGCTCAAGAATCTGCTGGCTGGCACCTATACAGGCCAGATCTTTCCGATCAACCCTCATGCCGAGGAGATCCTGGGCCTGCCCAGTTATCCGAGTGTGCTGGCCGTGCCCGAAGCGATTGACCTGGCCGTAGTAGCCATTCCCCGCCAGCACATCCTGGCGGTCGTTGATGAGTGTGGCCGTAAAGGTGTCCGTGGCCTGGTGATCATCAGTGCAGGCTTTAAGGAGGTCGGTGGCGAAGGGCGCGAGGCCGAGCGCCAGTTATTGGCCCAGGTGCATGCCTACGGCATGCGGATGATTGGCCCCAATAGCCTGGGCGTGATCAATCCCTACAGCGGGCTCAACGCCTCGTTTGCCGCCCTGATGCCCGAACCAGGGGTGATCGCCCTGATGTCCCAATCAGGAGCAATCTGCACCGCCATTCTCGATTGGAGTAAGGCCTCCGGCGTCGGTTTCTCACATTTTGTCTCACTCGGCAATAAGACCGATGTGAATGAGGTTGACCTGCTGCTCGCCTGGAGTCACGACCCACGCAGTAAAGTCATTCTGGCGTACCTTGAGGATATTAGCGACGGACTGGCCTTTATGGCCGCCGCCCGCAAGGCGACCCGTAGCAAACCGGTGGTGGCGATCAAGAGCGGCACGACCACGGCGGGTTCACGGGCCGCCTCCTTCCATACCGGCTCGCTGGCTGGCTCGGAGACAGCCTACGAGTGTGCCTTTGCCCAGAGCGGCATCCTACGGGCCCATACGGTAAGCGAGTTGTTCGACCTGGCGATGGTCTTCGCCTACCAGCCGCTCATTCAGGGTAACCGGGTAGCGATTGTCACCAACTCGGGAGGCATCGGCATTATCGCCGCCGACGCAGTCGAACGCAATGGGATGGTGATGGCCACCTTCACCCCCGCAACGGTTGAGCGCCTGCACCAGGATCTGCCGGAGTCGGCCAGTTCCTACAACCCGATTGACATCCTTGGCGATGCGCGCAGCGACCGCTACCGGGCAGCGATTGCCGCAACCCTGGCCGATGCGGGGGTTGATGGCTTGATTGTCTTGCTAACGCCCCAGGCAGTGACCGAACTGGCTGAGACGGCTGAGGCGATTGCCGATGAGGCAAGTGTCTCACACAAGCCAGTGGTTGTCAGCTTTATGGGTGGCTACAGCCTCGGCCCGGCCCTCGAGGTGCTAAACCAGCGCAAGATTCCCAACTACATCTTCCCGGAACGGGCGGTACAGTCACTTGCGGCGATGTACCGCCAGTTCGAGCGCACCTGCCGACCGGCAGCAGTCTATCGCCACTATGCTGTCACACGTGAGCCAATTGCGGCAATCTTCAACGAGGCCCGCTCAACAGGGCGGATCGAGCTGAGTGAGGGCGAGATACGCCAGGTGCTTGCCGCCTATGGCCTGCGCATCCCGGCGGGACACCTGGCCCGCACGCCGGACGAAGCAGCGCAGATCGCAACTGCGCTTGGCTTTCCGGTGGTGATGAAGATTGCGAGCCCCGATATTCTGCTCAAGAGCGAGATCGGCGGGGTGCGCGTAGGTGTGGCCAATGCCGAGATGGCCCGCGAAAGCTTTGAACTGATCGACTACCGCGCCCATAAATACTGGCCCGGGGCGCTTGTGCGTGGGGTGCTGGTACAAGAGATGGTGCGACCCGGGCGCGAGATTATGATCGGGGTGACCCGCGATCCGCAGTTCGGCCCGCTGGTCGCGGTTGGCCTGACCGGAGTCTATGTCGAGGTGTTCAAGGATATTGCCTTTGCCCTCGCCCCGCTCAGTGAGTATGATGCCCGCCAGTTGCTCAGTTCGCTACGGGCCTTTCCGCTTTTACGCGGGGTGGGTGGCAATGCACGCTCCGACATTGCGGCTGTTGAAGATGTGATCATGCGCGTCGGTCAGTTGGTGATCGATTTTCCTGAGATCGTCGAAATTGATATAAATCCGCTTGTCGTTCATAATGAGGGCGAAGGCGCAGTGGTGCTTGACGCACGGATTATTCTACAGTAGTGGGTTCACCAACAGCAGGGAGCTGGCCATGGCAACACTCTATGTCGCTTCAACTGAAACCTTTGTCGGGAAAAGTGCCGTCTGTATTGCCCTGCTCCAGCGCATGCAACGCGATGGTCTGAGTGTCGGCTATATGAAGCCGGTCGGGGTCTCAGTAGTGCCAATGGCCGATACGGTGCTCGATGAGGACGCGGCTTTTATTCGGCAAACCCTCGGTCTTGAGGCCCCACTTGAGCAGATCGCCCCGGTCTTGATCACCCCCGGTGTCGTCGAGACAATCCTGCGCGGGCAGCCCATTGGCTACGTCCGAACGCTGCGCAATGCTTACCTGGCTGTCTCACGCGATAAAGATATTGTGGTACTCGAAGGCACTAATACCTGGTCAGAGGGAGCGCTGGTCGATCTGACAGCCGATCAGGTGACTGATCTGCTGCATGCACCAGCCCTGCTGATCTCGCGCTACAACTCAACGATCGACGTTGATACGATCCTCTCGGTGCAACGCTATGTGGGCGACCGACTGCTGGGGGTGCTGATCAACCAGATCGAAGAGCCGCAGATGGAATTTGTGCAGGCGCGGGTTGTGCCCTTCCTTGAAGGGCGGGGTATCCCTGTCTTCGGGCTGCTGCCGCGTGATCTGGCCCTGGCCGGGATCACGGTGGACGAGTTGATCATCCACCTGGGTGGCCAACTGATTGGCCAGCGCGAGTGGTGTGGCCGCACGATTGAGGCCCTGATGATTGGCGCGATGGGGGCTGAGGCCAGCCTCTCTTTCTTCCGCCGGCGAGCCAACAAGGCAGTGATTACTGGCGGCGACCGCGGCGATCTGCAGCTAGCCGCTCTCGAGACAAGCACCAGCGCCCTCGTGCTGACCGGCAACTTCCGGCCCAGCCCGCAGGTGATCGACCGGGCCGAAGAACGCCAGGTGCCGATCATTCTTGTCCCCGACGATACCCTCTCCACTGTCGACCGGGCCGAGCGGCTCTTTGGACGGGTGCGCTTCCATCAACCCGCCAAATTGCAGCGCTTCGCCGATCTGCTCAACGAGCGCTTTGCCTTTGCACGACTCTACGAGGCCCTTGGTATGCGCGTTGGTTAAACTGGGGAGGTGGCACGGTGGCAGCTGAACCTGAGCAGATTGGTCCGCTGATCTTTGTTGAAAATCCGGACTACCCCTATCCCTTCACGGTTACCCAGGCGCCGCGTTTCTGGATGGAGGAGACCACCGGCACGCTTGCCCCTGCGGTTGAGATCTACCTGCGTGGTGAGCGCCTGGCCGCCGATCAGCTGGCTCTTTTACAGATCTACCTGCGCCAGTACCTTGAGCGTGCTGTGATGGCCGACGATGCCGACCGCCCGCGCCTGCTCGGGCGGGTCGCACGCGTACACAATACCTTGGATCTGGAACGCCTGGCTGAGGCGCTGGCCGAGGCAGGCGTGGAGCCCTTCTGAGGGCGCTGGGGCCGTCGCCGAGAGACTGCTGGAGCTTGCCCCGATGTACCAGGCCCTGTTGCGCCCGCTGCTTTTTCGCCTGCACAGGGGTGACGCCGAGGCCACCCACGAGGCGACCCTGACGCTACTGGCGACCCTGGCGCACTCACGTTTGCTCAGCGCCACGCTGCAACGTTGCTACGCCTATCGTCACCCGGCCCTTGAGCGCAACCTGTTTGGCCTGCATTTTCCCAACCCGCTTGGCCTGGCAGCGGGGATGGACAAGGACGGGGTAGCGTTACCGCTCTGGGCTGGCATGGGCTTTGGTTTTGTCGAGGTCGGCACGGTTACAGCCCAGGCTCAGCCGGGCAACCCGCGCCCGCGGCTCTTCCGTCTGCCCGCCGACGCGGCGCTGATCAACCGGATGGGCTTTAACAACCACGGTGCTGCGGCGCTGGCCACACGCCTGGCCAGCAGCCCACGTCTGGCAGTGCCGCTGGGCATCAGCATCGGCAAATCAAAGGTGACACCGCTCGAGGCTGCGGTCGAGGACTACTGCCAATCGTTGCGCACCCTCTTCGCCTATGCCGACTACTTCGCGATCAACGTCAGTTCACCCAACACCCCCGGTTTGCGCGGGCTGCAAGATCGCACCCAGCTCGAAGCTCTGCTGGCTGCCCTGCGCAGCGAGAACCAGGCCCTGGCCGCCCGCCTGAACCAGCCGGTGCGCCCAATCCTGGTAAAGATCGCCCCTGACCTGAGTGAGAGCGCCATCAACGAGCTATTGCAGGTCTGTCTCGATCAGGGTGTTGCGGGGATCATCGCGGTTAATACAACCCTGGCGCGCACGGGCCTGCCACGTAGCCCGGCGGCGCTGGCCGCCCAGGCAGGCGGCTTGAGCGGCAAGCCATTGGCAGAGCGAGCCCGTGCGGTTGTGCGTCTGGTAGCCCATGCAACCGGCGGGCGGCTGCCGGTGATCGGGGTCGGCGGTATCGCAGGGCCTGATGATGCCCTGCGTATGCTGGAGGCTGGCGCGGCGCTGTTGCAGCTCTACACTGGCCTGATCTACCACGGCCCCGGCCTACCACGGCGGATCAACCGGGCCCTGGCACGACGCGCTGGCGGGCTCTGAGGCACGCAAGGCTGAAAGCACAAACGAACCAATGCACGCACACGAACGAATCCTGGTTGCCCTTGATGTGGCCGAGCTTGAGGTGGCGGTGAATCTGGCCCGTGCGCTGCGGCCCGCTGTCGGTGGCTTTAAGGTGGGCCTGGAACTCTGCACAGCGCTTGGGGTGCCCGCAGTCGTAGCGGCCCTGGCGGAGGTGGGCGGGCCGCTCTTCCTCGACCTGAAGCTGCACGACATCCCCCATACGGTTGCCGGGGCTGTGCGTGCGGCCTGCGCCCTCGGCGCAGGGGTGGGTATGCTGACCCTGCACTGCCAGGGTGGTGCGGCCATGCTGCAAGCAGCCGTAGCCGCAGCAGCAGCCGCCCCGCGTCGCCCGCTCCTGCTCGGCGTAACGGTGCTAACCAGCATTGATGCAACGGCGCTGCGCGAAGAGCTGGGCGTTGCCAATGCGCTGGAGGAGCATGTGGTCAACCTGGCCCGGCTGGCCCAGCGTTGTGGCCTGGACGGGGTGGTCGCCTCACCTCACGAGGTTGCGGCGATCAGGCGCGCCTGCGGGCCAGGGCTGCTGATCGTCACCCCAGGCGTGCGTCCGGTATGGGCGGCCACGGGCGACCAGCGGCGGGTGCTGACTCCCGCCGAGGCGCTGGCAGCCGGGGCCGACTACCTGGTAATCGGGCGCCCGATCACAGCGGCAGCCGATCCGCTTGCGGCAGCGCTGAGTGTGATGGGCTGACGGGGTGCCGTTTACGCAACTCAGCGCATGATCAGCGGTAGGGCCAGGCGGGTTACCGGCAGGCCAGCCAGTTCGCGCATGGTATAGAAGGCGGCCCGGTAGTGATCCGGCTCGCCGCTGACCCGATAACAGGCCCCGCCTGGGCAAGCCTGGCCCGCCGTACCTTCGCTGAAAGGGATGTGTACCAGGCCCCAACGCTGGGCGTTGGCACCGCTCGACGGCGGGAAGTCCTCGTACTTGAACCAGAAGATTCTGGCGATATCGTTACGTGCAGCCAGACGTGTGAAGACGGTACGCAGAAACTCGGCCTGACCCACCAGATTCTGGTCGACATAGGCGGCATTGTAGCCAATCTCCGTCACCCAGAAGGGTGTCTCGGCGGCAACCGTATCGGTGACAGCCAGAGCACTGCGCAGGCGCGTGCGTAGCTCGTCAAGCCGACCGGTGACCCGGTCGGCTTCGGCTTCAACCGACTGGAGCCCGACGAGGATCTCGGCGGGGTAGGGATGATAACCAATCCCATCGGCGGGCGAGCCGCCAAAGCTGGTACGGTAGCTGGCAAAAGCCGGGCTGAGGTAGAGGGCCGCCAGGTAGTCGCGGTCATTGACCGGGCGCGTGGTCGGACTGACCACACTGGTACTGCCAACAATACGGTCGCTACCGCGTGGGTGCAGCCCACCAATCAACAGTTGTACCTGGGCCCGCCAGGTCGGGTCGGGGCTCATCTGGGCGCACTGGTTCTGCTTAAAGCAGCGGTAGAGCTTGGTGTGCAAGGTAGCCACCCGCTCAGGGGCGATCCCCTCGCCCCCACCGAAGATGCCGATCACCGGCAGCCGGTTCGGCTCGTTGAAGACCTCGTAGGCGGCAACCCGCTGCTGGTAGCGGTTGACGATCAACAGAGCCCGGTCAAGCCACTCGTCCATATACTGATTGACCCCGCCACCGTAGGGGGTCTGGCTCTCAGGTAAAAACTGGTTGCTGATCAAACCACGCTCACTCGGGTCACGCGGGTCAACATCAATCAGGCGAAAGGCAAGCAGGCCGAGCACCTTCAGGCCGTAGCGTGGGGCAACATCGTTGATAAAAAAGTCGTTGCGAGCGATCTGCTGCTCAAAGCTACCGGCGTTCTGCTGCACAATAAACTCGATCCGCACCCAGCGCGCCCCGGCGGCGGCAAGGATCTGGCCCATACGCTCCTGGGCAGCCTGATTGGCGGCCCCAGGATACTGCGGATTGGTGCCAAATTCGTACCAGGGATCGCGGACAACCACACCGAGCTTGTCGGGGTCGATCAGGCTGGCCTGAGCTTGAGTTGGCTGTGGCCTGAGTTGACCTGCGGGGCGGGCCAGGCCCGGAAGGGAAACCGACAGCATACCTACGACGATCAGCGAGAGGAGCCAGCTTTGGATTGACATGCTTGCCTCGTTTGGCGGATGGAGCGGGCCGAGCCCCTACTGCTCAGGCTTGTGCAGAAGATAGAACGTGTCGCTGCATGGTCTTCTGGCCCCTGATTTGCATGTCAGCTCTGGCGATGGTACCATCAGCAGCACAGGATGCAAGCGCCGCGACATCCGATGCAGCCCCAGAGCTGGAAGCGAGGAGAAGATGAGCGATATGAAGGCCCAATTCGAGGAAGCCGCCCAGGCCGTGCAGCAACTCCCCAAGCGCCCCGACAACGATGCGCTACTCAAGCTCTACGCCCTCTACAAGCAGGGCACAGTCGGTGATGTGACTGGGGCACGCCCAGGCATCCTCGATATGCAGGGGCGCATGAAGTATGATGCCTGGACTAAGTATAAAGGGCTCACCAATGCGCAGGCCATGCAGGAGTATATCGACCTGGTCGAGCGGCTCAAGGCCGGGAAATAAGCTTTTTGTGCCACACTACCGAAGTGGTGAGACAAAAGGCTGTTCGAGCTCTTGCCCGATCGCTCCATGTCTGATGGGGTAGACCGATGGATCTGCACCCCGGCGATCTGGCCGAGGTAGCGCCGCTCCTACGGGCCCTGGCAGCCGAACGGCATGCCCGCCATGTTGCAGAGGTGCTACACTCGGCGAATCTGGCCCTGACCTGCAGCCTCGACACTCGTAAGGTGCTCGATGCGCTGCTTGAGCACCTGGCCCGCCTGGTGCCCTATGATAGTGCCTGCGTCATGATGCTGGAGGGTGAAGGCAATCTTGAACTGCAGGCCGCCCGCGGCTACGAGCGCTTTGGCGTAGCAGGGGGCGTGCCCTTCACCCACGTCCAGGCCAACGAAGACCCTGCTTTTCAGACGGTGGTTGATCGCCACCGTAGCTTCCTGGTGCTCGATACGGCCATTGCCTCACGCTGGCGTCATCGCCCCGGCCTGGCTCATGTGCGCAACTGGTTCGGGGTGCCTCTGCTGGCTGGTGAACAGATCCTGGGCATCTTCTGCCTTGATAAGGTCGAGCCAGCCTTCTTCACCCCCGAACATGTCAACCTGGCCGAGTTGCTCGCTACCCCGGCGGCGATTGCGCTCCAGAACGCCCGCCTCTATAGCGAGGTAACCGCCGGGCGTGAGCGTATGCGGACGCTCTCGGAACGGCTGGTGGCGGTGCAAGAGACCGAACGGGCACACCTGGCCCGCGAGTTGCACGACGAGGTTGGCCAGATGCTTACCAGCCTGAGCCTGGCCCTCACAGTGAATGAGCGGATGAGCCCTGAGTTGCTCCGGGAGCGGGTGCTCCAGGTACAGCGCCAGGTCAACCAACTGACCGCCCAGGTACGCACCCTCTCGCTCAATTTGCGCCCGCCCATGCTCGACGACCTGGGCCTGCTACCAGCCCTGGTCTGGTTTACCCGGCGCTACAGTGACCAGACCGGCATCCAGGTGCAACTCCAGCATGCCGGGCTGGACAACACCATCTCGACGGCTATGGCGGCGACCGTCTACCGGGTCGTGCAGGAAGCGCTGACGAACATCGCTCGCCATGCCGCAATCAAGCGGGCGCTGGTACAGGTCTGGTCAACCGGCGAGGTACTCAACCTGCAGGTGGTCGATCATGGGCAAGGTTTTGATGTTAGTGCTGCCTTGAACGACCAGCGTTCGAGCGGACTGATCGGGATGCAGGAACGGGTACGCCTGGCGGGCGGAACGCTGAGCGTCGAATCGGCACCTGGCGAAGGCACCCGGGTGATGGTCGAGTTGCCGCTGCCTAACGTGGGGTGAGCCATGAGTCCGCTAACGATTGTGCTGGCTGATGATCACGCCGTAGTCCGGGCAGGCCTACGTTCGCTGATCGAGGGCGAGATCACCTGCCAGGTCGTCGGTGAGGCTGGCAATGGCCCGGAGGCGCTGGCCCTGGTCGAGCGCCTGCAACCCGATCTGCTGGTTGTTGACCTGATGATGCCCGGCCTGAGCGGCCTGGAAGTTGCCCGCCAGGTACGTCAGACAACCCCCAATACGCGGGTGGTCATCCTCTCGATGCATGCCGACGAGTCCTATGTGCGCGAGGCCCTGCGGTTAGGCGTGACGGCCTATGTGCTCAAAGAGGCTTTTTCAACTGATTTTCTCTACGCGCTGCAGCAGGCCGGTGCCGGACGGCGCTACCTCAGCCCGCCGCTCTCTGAGAAGGCTCTTGATGTCTACGCCAGCCAGACCGCCGAGAGTGCCCTCGACCTCTACGAGACGTTGACATCGCGTGAGCGTGAGATCCTCTATTTGGCCGCCCAGGGTATGACCAGCGCTGAGATCGCCGAACGCTTAATGATCGGCGTGCGCACCGTCGATACCCACCGGGCCAGTATGATGCGCAAACTCGGCCTGCATACACCCCTCGATCTCATCCGTTATGCCGTGCGTCGCGGCATCGTTAGCCTCGATGGGTAGGCCGCCTTCCGACCAGGTCGGTTTCAGCCTATAAACTCCAGCAACAGGTGCGCATCATTGGCTTCGTAGGCCAGCAGGTAGTCTTCAGGAATATCACGGATCAGAGCAACACCCTGCGGGTTGAAGATCGACTCGAAGCTGCGGCTGAGGCAACGCAGGACTGCCAGACCAATCGGCGGGGGGTGGATCGTCACCTTCATACTCCAGACCCCGCGGGCCTGTCGCCACACACTCACCTCGAAGCGGTGATCGCCCGCTTGACTCTCGATCAAGACAATCTCGTCCGGCTCGCCAAGGGCTGGCCCGAGCTGCTGCTGCATACCAATCACCCGGCGGAGTAGCGCCACGGGAATCTGGATGGGTTCAGGGGTTGCGTTGCTTGCTGGCATGGGAGCCTCGCTATTGCTGGTGTTGCTACGCAGTATACCAGCTTTGGGCCCACGCCTGTCAGCCGACCTGCACGAAGAGCCACGCGCTGTTTCAGCCTGAAACCTAGAAAGTGTTAGACATGGCGTGGCTAGCGGGCTATGCTGAAACTGCGACCCCGCTGCGATCAGTCAGTTTCCCGTGTGGCCTTATCAAACGGATCAACGAAGCTCCGGAGGTAGACCAATGGACGTATTACACAGACTTGAGTTCGGCTTTGATCACGATCCATACGCAAGCATGGCCTTTCCCCAGGCCGAGCTACTCTCAGACTATCGTCTGGGTTGGCTGAGCCGCCACGTCAGCCTGATCGGGCGGCGCGAGGTGCTCAGCGGCAATGCCAAGTTTGGCATCTTCGGTGATGGCAAAGAGGTCGCCCAACTGGCGCTCGCCCGCGTGGTGCGCCCCGGCGATACCCGCGCTGGCTATTACCGCGATCAGACCCTGCTCTTCGCCCTTGGCCTGCTGACCCCGCAGCAGTTCTTCGCCCAGCTCTACGGCCACGCCGATCTTGCGGCTGAGCCAGCTACGGCCGGGCGTACGATGAACGCCCATTTTGCTACGCGCCAGCTTGATGGCGAGGGGCGCTGGCTGCCGCAGACGGCCACCCCCCAGAGCTCCGCCGATATCTCGCCTACAGCTGGCCAGATGCCACGCCTGGTTGGCCTGGCCTATGCCTCACGGCTCTACCGCGAGGTTGAAGGACTGCATGCACTGACCCAGTTCTCGCAACATGGCAACGAGGTCGCCTTCGGCACGATCGGCAACGCCAGCTGCGCGGAGGGTCTCTTCTGGGAGGCGATCAATGCGATTGGCGTGCTCCAGGCCCCGGCTGTCATTGCCATCTGGGATGACGGCTACGGCATCTCCGTCCCCAACGAGTTCCAGGTCTGCGGGAGCGACCTCTCGCGGCTACTGGCTGGCTTCCGCCGCCACCCCGGCAGCGAGCAGGGCTTCGAGCTCTATACCGTGCGCGGCTGGGACTACCCGGCCCTGCGGGCGGTCTATGCGCGGGCCGCCGAGCATGCCCGTAGCGAGCATATCCCGGCGATCATGCATGTGATCGAGTTGACCCAGCCCCAGGGTCACTCGAGCTCCGGGAGCCAGGAGCGCTACAAGTCGGCGGAGCGCCTTGAGTGGGAGCGTCGCCACGATCCCCTTCAGGCTATGCGCACATGGCTCCTCGCTGAGGGTCTGGCTGATGCCGACGAGCTTGATGCGATCGAGGCTGAGACGCGCCTTGAGGCTGAGGCCGCCCGTGAGCGGGCCTGGGAAGCCTTGCACCAGGAGCCCCAGACGGAGGCCCGGGCGCTGGCCGAGCTGCTAAGTAAACTCGCGCCGAGCCTGCCTGAGCCGGAGCCAGTTGAGCGTATGGCTGCAAGCCTGCGCAACACCGCTCGTCCCTTGCGCCGCGAGTTGCTGGCGACCGCCCACCAGGCCCTGGTCGCCACGCGGCATACACCAACGGCGGCGCGGGCCGAACTGGCCCGCTGGCATGCGACGCAGATGGAGGCCGGGCGTACCCGCTATGGCTCACACCTCTACCGTAAAGATGCTGGCTCGGCCCTGCGTGTGCCGGCTGTGCCGATCAGCTACGCCGCCGATGCACCTGAGGTGCGCGGTTTCGAGATCCTGCGAGCAGCCTTTGATATCTGGTTAGGTGAGGATGCACGGGTCTGCATGTTTGGTGAAGATGTCGGTGCGCTAGGTGATGTGAACCAGGGCACCAGCGGGCTCCAGGCGCGCTACGGACGCCTACGGGTCAGCGATACCGGCATCCGCGAGGCGACGATCATTGGCCAGGCGATTGGCCTGGCGCAGCGTGGGCTGCGTCCCATCGCCGAGATTCAGTACCTGGACTACATTCTGTATGCGCTTAGCCCGCTGAGTGATGACCTGGCCAATTTGCACTGGCGCACCCATGGTGGCCAGGCCGCGCCCGTGATCGTGCGCACCCGTGGGCACCGCCTCGAAGGCGTCTGGCACTCCGGCTCCCCGATGGGGGCGCTGATCCACACCCTGCGCGGGATGCACATCTGCGTTCCCCGCGACATGACCCGCGCAGCCGGTTTCTATCGCACCCTGTTGCAGGCCGAAGAGCCAGCCCTGGTGGTAGAGGTACTCAACGGCTATCGACGGCGCGAGCCAATGCCAGCTAACATCGGCCACTACAGCCTGCCCCTGGGCGTCCCCGAAGTGCTGCGCAGCGGCAGTGATGTGACGGTAGTCACCTACGGGGCCTGCTGCACGATTGCCCTGGAGGCTGCCGAGAGCCTGGCCCAGGTCGGCATTGAGGTCGAGGTGATCGATGTACAGACCCTGCTGCCGTTCGACCGTGAGCAGATGATCGTCGCGTCACTCAAGAAGACCGGGCGGGTCGTCTTCTTCGATGAGGATGTCCCGGGTGGGGCGACGGCCTATATGCTGCAGCAGGTACTTGAAGTCCAGGGCGGCTACTGGCACCTGGACAGCCCGCCGGTCACGCTTTCGGCGCAGGCGCATCGCCCGGCCTACGGCAGCGACGGCGACTACTTCTCCAAGCCCAACGCCGACGACCTCTTCGACGCCGTCTATAGCCTCATGCACGAAGCCGATCCGCTACATTTTGCGTGAGGCATGTCTCAGACCGGCCGCATTAGCGTAAACCAGCCCTCGCAGATCTGGTAGATCTGCGAGGGCTATTGATACGACGCGGGCCGGAAACTCCTGGGGCAACCGGCGCTTTGCTGTGTTGTATACTAAGGTCACGGTCAATGATCACTCAGAGAGGGCTGTGATGGGCAAAGCCGAACAGATCCAGGTAGTGCACGATTTCCTGCACAACGAGGGTTATGTCCCCAATATCGACAAAGATGGTGACATCGTCTTCAAATACGAGGGGGGGACGTACCTGATTGTGCTTGATGACGATGATCAAGAGTTCTTCCGGCTCATCTTCCCCAGTTTCTGGACGCTTGAGAGCCCCGCAGAGCGGGCCAGGGCCGAGCATGCGGCACTGAAAGTGACGGCCCAGACTAAAGTTGCCAAGGTCTACCTAACGCATGACAACACATGGGCGGCAGTCGAGCTCTTCTACACCTCAATCGAGCATGTCATCCCGATCTTCTACCGCTCGATGCGGGCCTTGCGCTCGATTGTCAAGTCATTTGCCGATGAAATGGCGCAGCCCCCCCAGACTGAAAATAGTCGCTAGTATAGCGTCCCAGAAATTCGCTGGGGGTTCCTGGGAGCACGGGTGTCCCGCCCGCATCCGGTCTGAGTGGGCGAGACGCCCGCGCTCCCGGGCCACAACTGCCTAGCGAAGCATGACATGACGCTGGAATGCTCAGGTGTTTCCGTTTCCCTAAGCAACGCGATAGCCTGGTTCCAGGGCATCACCCCTCGACGCGGCAGAGCGTGGAGTGCGGCCCCACACTCAGCTCTGGTCGGGGAAGAAGGCCTGCCACCAGACACGCCAGTTCTCCGGGGCAGGGGGCAAGGGAAGCTGAGCAGGCGCATCGAGAGCGGGATCGGAGGGCGGTGCTGAGGCTGGCGCGGTGCGCGGCAAGATCACCGTATCGCCCTCACGGGCATAACCAAGCTGCTCGCGGGCGACCCGCTCGGCGTAAACCTGCGACTCGGTGAAGGCGACAGCACCCTCCAGGCGCAGATTTTCGGCGCGGATGCGGGCAACTTCGACCTCAAGGGTGGTGCGCTGCTGCTCAAGGCGAGCGCTCTGGAGCACCTGGCCCACAAAATTGACCAGCAGCAGGCTGATGAAGATCATCATCAGCGTGGCCAGGCCGATCGTCAAAGCACTTTTGCCGCTCAGGCGCAGCATCCCGAGCACCTGATCAGGGCCCAGGTCGAACTTAAACCCGCCCCGGCCACGGAACGGTAAACCCAGGCGATTACGGGTCGCATGGGGGCGGCGAAGTTTGCTCATAGGGATAACCGGGCTTTAACCCTCAGCGGCGCGTGGTGCCTCGAGCAGTAGCGGCTCATCAATAGTGGCAGTCATAGCACTCTGGCCACGGAAGAGCCCGCCCGGCTCGATATGGAGTGCGGCGGTCGAGATATCGCCCCAGACCTTGCCGGTTGGCGAGATCTCGAGTTGCTCGACGGCGGTAATTTCACCCTTGACCGCGCCTGAGACATGCACATTCTGGGCTTTGATCGTCGCAATGACACGCCCATTCTCACCGACAATCAGATTCCCCAGCACTTCAATATCGCCCTCGACGGAACCGTCGATGCGTACATTACCATCGGAAGTCAAGGTTCCCTGGAAGCGGGTACTGGCACCGATAACCGTCTCGGGGCGCCCATTCATCGTTGGGGGAACTGACTGGGCTTTTCTGCTACCAAACATGGGTGGCACATCCTCCTCGTTTGTTGCGCATCCACGTTGTGCTGGTGTAACCTGGCGCGACAGATCTGCATCGAGCCACACACAGCGACGGGAGGCGGCCCCTTAATTATATGCGACCTGGCTTCAACCAGCAACACGAATACCTACAGTAACTGTTCACACTTGAGGTAACGCACAAGCCAGGGAGCGAGGGCGTCCCGCCCTCGTCGTGCGTATGAGGGCAAGCTGCCCTCACTCCCAGGAGCAGTGTGAACACGTACTACCTACAGGCAAGCGACAGCGGTAGTTCGCTCATGGTGCCAGGCGCTCAATCAGCCAGCCGTTCTCGCTGAGACGATAGCGCAGCCGGTCGTGGAGCCGGCTTGGGCGGCCTTGCCAGAACTCAAAGCACGTCGGGCGCACCCGGTAGCCACCCCAGAAGGGCGGGCGTGGTGGGTCACTCGTGCCAAAACGTGCCGTGACATCGGCGAGGCGCTGTTCAAGCTCGGCGCGCCCGGACAGCACCTGGCTTTGCGGTGAGGCCCAGGCCCCCAGGCGTGCGGCATATGGGCGACTATGAAAGTAGGCCTCCGACTCTTCGGAAGCGACTCGGGTGACACTGCCCTCGATACATATCTGCCGCTCAAGGTCGGTCCAGTAGAAGAGCAGCGCAGCCACCCCGGACGTCTCCAAAGCAAGTCCTTTGCGACTTTCGTAGTTCGTGAAGAAGACAAAGCCGTTCGGATCATAGTCTTTGAGCAGAACGATGCGCGCCGAGGGCTTTCCATCAACACTGACGGTCGCCAGGGTCATTGCGTTTGGCTCACGCAGCCCTGCTGCCACCGCCTCGTCAAACCAGATCTGGAACTGCACCAGCGGATCGGCGGCTACCGCTTGCACATCAAGTTCGCGGTTGGCATACTCTTTGCGTAGATCTTGCATACTCATAGGTGCTTGCCTTTAGGCGCGGAAACCCGCACCGTTTACGGGCGGGAGGA
>CAZQCG010000021.1:389-82400 GCA_964592425.1 uncultured Chloroflexaceae bacterium | reverse complement strand
CACCGGGGCGCGTCCTAGTCACTTGACGTAGTCCCTACCGCGTATCGGTCTCCCGTTCTCAGCTCGTCAGCCCTCACGTACGGTGAAGATCATCCCATCGTCCGACTGGTCAATCACGACGGGCTGAAGCTCACCAGATGGTAGGACACGCGCATCATCCTCAGGTGAAGTTTCTACATATACTCTTGCATCAAGACGCTGGGCAAGTGCCTGAGCAAATG
Source organism: uncultured Chloroflexaceae bacterium (assembly GCA_964592425.1). GTDB lineage: Bacteria > Chloroflexota > Chloroflexia > Chloroflexales > Chloroflexaceae > Viridilinea. The sequence continues at coordinate 82,179 of CAZQCG010000021.1, read as the reverse complement.
CAATGTCGGTCTGTACTGGCGAAGGCGTATCGCCTACCACGAATACCGTAAGCATATGGGTAATATCGCCGGTGAAGAACTGGCGCTCAACGCCGAACCGGGTGTGCTCGCCAAAGTGAAGCGCAGTGAGATCTTCAGCAATGACAATTGTTTCAGGCGTACCCCCAAGTGCTACCGTAATGGCGGCATCGAGTTCGACTGTTGGCCTTGTCGTTTCTACTAACACATTAAGAATCATTGCCGCGCCCGATCTTCCAAAGTTCCTTCGCCATGTTGCGCTGTTCTTCGCTGATCTCGGCTTTAATCAAAAACCGCTCAGCTTCTTCCGTAAGCCCCTTAGTATTATACGTCTTCAATGCAACAAAGGTGCCTCGGTCGATCTGATGAAAACCCGTGCCACTCACCGGGAATACGCCTCCATCGCCTTTCTCACGGTACACGCGCCCGTTAATGGTGTAATCTTGGCCTTGGCGCACGGCATGACCCGCGTTGATAGCCATAATGTCAGCCGCAACATCAACCCCTGGCTCGATCACGGTATTCAGTTCTTTTGGGCGCGATTGAGCGCCAATACTGCGAAGATTATGCCGCGAAGCCAGCGGTACACGCAATGGATTTTTTGGGCGATTACGCGAATCAATCGGCTCGCTCCCATCCCGTGTGCGTGCCTGGAGATCCTTGAGACTCCGCCGCCTGAGCGTCGGCCCCCAGCGCGGGTCGTGCTTGATCTCGACCAGGTCGCTCAGGGTGATCGTCCCATCGCGGTAGAGGTCGTAGGCTCCGGGGCCGAGCATCGCCCGCTGGGTGGCCTCGGGCTGGCGGGCGGGCTGCGGGCCACGACCGTCAAAAGCCTCCTCGACCGAGTCTCCGAGGTGCTGCGCTTCCTGGCCGAGCGGGGGGAGGTGTCGAGCATCCCGCTCCGCCTGGCGCTCGTGCTGCCTGAGCCGCTGCCCCGCCACCTCACCCCCACCGAGGTCGTGGCAATCGAGACCTCCGTGACCCAGCATGCCCAGGCCGATCCCGATCGTCCGCCGTGCTCGATCATGCGCACTCCTACCTCGTATGCCACGCCGGGTTGCGGCTCGGCGAAGCGCTCGATCTGGAGGTGCAGGATCTCGATCTAGACGCGCGCCGGGTGCAGGTGCGCGAGGGCCGGCGCGACCGGATGGTCTCCCTGAGTACACCGGCGGTCAGCGCCCTGTTGCGCTATTTGCCCACGGTGCCCCACGCGGGCGCAGATCTGGTGCTGAGCCGCGCCGGACGCCCGCTTGGCGATGCCGCCGTCTGGGCGTGCATCTGGGCGCTGGGCCAGGCCGCCGGCGTGGCTGGGGTGTCGCCGCATCGCCTGCGCCACACCGACGCGACCCATATGCTCAACCACGGCATGAGCCTCACCGGCTTGCGTGCGTTGATGGGCCACGCCCGCCTCGCTACGACCCTGGTCTCTGCCCGTCTGGCCGATAGCACCCTCGAACACCAATACCGTGCGGCGATGAACCAGATCACTCGTCGCGGAACCGACGCCCGTGGAACCGACGCCCGTGGAACCGAATTGGCCAACTCAATGAAACGCCAGCGGCGTCGGGCTACAGCGCGTGTTGGGCCGGGGGTGATGAAGCGACGGGCCTAGGCGGAATGCGCTTCCGCCGCGAGGCGATACGGAAACGATGCATCTGGCGGCACGCATATGCCTTGCCCTCAGGATACAGGGCTGATGCAACGTCCGAACGAGAACGCGGATCGCGCTGATCTGACGGATTGACGCGGAGCTTTTTGCGGCAGCGCAGCGCGAATCTGTTCCATCTGCGGTATCCGCGTGCGATTGCCTGAGGCGACTTTGCATCAGCCCTGCCTCAGGATAGACGCCGCTTGCGAAAGCAGAACAAAGCTACTATCATGCATACTATCCTGGTTTCTGCTCACCGTTATCCAAGAAGGTGGTATGCGATGACTGCGCAACCAAAACGGTATATCACTGAACAAGAATACATTGAATTTGAGCGTGCGAGCTTAAGTAAGCATGAATATTTTGATGGTCAAATTTACGCAATGACGGGGGCGTCACGCATCCATAATCTTATTGCAGGAAATACACTTGCGACACTGCATGGTCAACTTCGTCGGAAGCCATGCCAAGTATTTCCGAGTGATATGCGTGTGAAAGTAACACGTACCGGGCTCAACACCTATCCTGATCTTGTTATTATTTGTGGAGAACCCGTATTCACTGATGATGCACTTGATACACTTATTAATCCATTAGTCCTTATTGAAATACTCTCACCCTCAACGGAACGTTATGATCGAGGAATGAAATCCCAAAACTATCGCACCATCGAAACATTGCAGGATTATATCCTTATTGCACAAGACCATTATCATGTTGAACATTATTCACGACAAGAAAATGGCCAGTGGCTGCTTCAAGAGGCGATTGGCTTGGGATCGGCCATTATCATCCGCTCAATTGAATGCACCCTTGCACTCGAAGATGTATACGAAAAAGTGGATATTGCGCCAGAAAACCTAGGTATTTCCCGAGAAATCGCTCCTGAGTAGATCTACCAACCAAAGCATGTGATGGGGTACCGCTTATACGATGTTACCCCGAGCGCACTTTTTTATGGTCGTTGCGCAATGTGATCGACTGCCCGGCAGCTGCCCTACGGGCTGAGGTTGGCCCAACTCGTGATTATGCCGCAAACCGTTGAGTATGTCGCACCACTACGCCTCCCGCATACCTTCAGTCCTGCCCAGTTGATGCGATCGCGCTGCTCGATAGGCTATTGCAGGGGAGACGAGGCGGCGATCACCATACGCACCGCATGTACCCCAGGCTTGTCGCACAGCGGGATCTGGCCGCCACATACCTCTACACCGTCGAGCGTCACCAGCGCGTTGGCCCCGCGCTCGACCGTGATCTGGTAGGTCGCCGCGCCGACCCGGTAGCTCGCCGTGTAGCCGGGCCACTCCGGCGGCAGGCAGGGGGTGACGGTGAGGGTGGTGCCGCGGCGGCGCAGGCCAAGCAGCTGCTCGACGCCCAGCCGGTAGAGCCAGCCTGCCGATCCGGTGTACCAGGTCCAGCCGCCGCGTCCGGCGTGGCCGGCGGCGGTATAGACATCGGCGGCGACGCTGTAGGGCTCAACCATGTAGCGCAGGCTGTGCTCGGCGGCGTGGCGCACCGGGCTGATCAGCCGCAGCAGCTCGGCCACCCGCCCACCCTCGCCCAGCAGCGCCCAGGCCCAGATCGTCCAGATCGCGGCGTGGGTGTACTGACCGCCATTCTCGCGCACCCCCGGCAGATAGCCCTTGATATAGCCTGGGTCATGCTCACCCTGGTCGAAGGCCGGAGTGAAGAGCCGGATCAGTCCGACCTCACGGTCGACAAGCAGGGCATCTACCGCATCCATGCCCGCCCGCGCACGCGTTGGGTCGCCGCCACCCGCGATCACCGCCCAGGACTGGGTAAGCGAGTCGATCTGGCACTCCGCGTTGGCCTGCGCACCGAGCGGCGCGCCGTCGTCGTAGAAGGCGCGCAGATACCAGCCGCCGTCCCAGGCACTGGCCTCGATAGCCTCTCGCAGCCGCTCGGCCTCAGCCCGGTAGCGCGCTGCACGCTCGGTGTCGCCACGGGCTGCGGCCAGATCGGCGAAGGGGTGCAGCACCGCGATCAGGAACCAGCCGACCCAGACGCTCTCGCCGGTGCCGCCGGCGCCCACCAGATTCATGCCGTCGTTCCAATCGCCAGCGCCCATCAGTGGCAGGCCGTGGGCACCCATCCGCCCCAGCCCATAGTCGATCGCCCGTGCGCAGTGCTCGTACAGGCTGGCCTGACGCGCCGAGACCGCAGGCAGATCGTAGTACTCGGCCTCGCCCGGCTCCATGGGCCGGCCCTCCAGGTAGGGCGTCGGCACATCCAGCAGCGCCAGGTCGCCGGTCACCTCGCAGTAGAAGCATGCGACATAGGGCAGCCAGAGGTAGTCGTCGGAGAAGCCGGTGCGGACGCCGCGCCCGCCAGGCGGATGCCACCAGTGCTGCACGTCGCCCTCAACAAACTGGCGCGCGGCGGCGCGCAGGATCTGGGCGCGGGCCACATCAGGCGCAGCCTGAGTCAGGGCGAGCACATCCTGGAGCTGGTCGCGGAAGCCGTAGGCACCGCCCGACTGGTAGAAGGCCGAGCGCGCCCAGACCCGGCAGGCCAGGGTCTGGTAGAGCAGCCAGCCGTTCAGTAGCAGGTCGAGAGCCGGGTCGGGCGTCTGCACCTGAGTCGCCCCGAGCAGCGTGCGCCAGCCCGCGACGGCGGCCTGCTGGGCACGGGCCGCAGCGGCTGGCGTGCGGTAACGCTTGACCAGCCGACGCGCATCATCGGCGTCCGCGCCCTGGCCAAGCAAAAAGACCAGCTCACGCTCCTCGCCGGGGGCCAGATCGAGTGCGCAGCGAATGGCACCGCATGGGTCGTGCCCCGCACCAGCGTGGCAGGAGAGCGCGCGGGCGGCCATGCCTGTCGGACGGGCGAGGTCGCCATTGCGCCCGATAAACTCGGTGCGGTCGCCAGTGTAGCTCAACACTTGCTCACTCGCGGCGAGAAAAGCCACCCGCCCACCGAACTCAACGTTGTAGGCATTGCGGGCCAGCAGTGCGGCGCACTCCTCGTCGTAGGCGGTAACGATGTAGGGGGCCATCTGGGCGCGGAAGACACCCAGCACCCACTCGGCGTAGAGCGTCGCCGTGAGCCGCACGGGCTGGTTGCCACGGTTGCGCAGCCGCAGGCGGAAGATCTTCACCGGGTCATCGCTAGGCACGGAGATAGTCAAATCGCTGGCGATGCCGCCGTGCTGGCGCGCGAAGCTGCTGTAGCCGAAGCCGTGGCGCACCCGCACATGACCTGCGCCCATGGGGTGCGGCGTGGGCGACCAGATCGCGCCACTGGCCTCATTGCGCAGGTAGAGCGCCTCGCCCGGGGGGTCGCGCACCGGGTCGTTCGACCAGGGCGTAAGCCGATTCTCACGGCTGTTCCCGGCCCAGGTGTAGCCGCCGCCACTCTCGGTGACGATGCAGCCGAAGCCGGGGTTGGCCACGACATTTATCCAAGGCGCGGGCGTGGGCTGCCCGGGGGCCAGGTCGATCACATACTCGCGCCCGTCGGGGGTGAAGCCGCCATAGGGCGAGGGCTGGATCAGGTTGATGGGCGGGAGCGGCGCATCGGGCGCGGTGGAGATGATCGGCGCAGCGGGAGCCTGGCCAGGATCGGACTCGCGGCGACGCAGGTGCTGGGCCAGGTCGCCCCGGCGTGTGGACAGCAGGGCGCAAGCCACTGTCTCCAGCAGCACCTGGTCGGCCGCGGGCACGAGATCGCCGCGCAGGATAAAGACGCCACCACGCTGGTTGAGCAGCGCCCCGGCGCGGCTGCTGCGCACCAGGCTGAGCAGATGATCCTGACGCCCCTGGGCGTAGCCGCCGCTGTCTTCGTTGAGGATGACCAAATCCACCATCAGCCGCTTGAGCCGCCAGTACTCGTGGGCGCGCAGCAACTCGGCCACCAGGGTCAACTCGTCGTCTACGCCAACACGCACCAGCACCAGAGGGAAGTCGCCGGAGATGCCGTAGGCCCACAGGTTGGGCTGGCCTCTGGTGTTCGCTATGAGGGCTTCGGGTGAAGCCCGCCGCCGCACGTCGAGGAAGAGCGCGGCGCTGGCGAGGCGTTGGAAGCGGTGAGCCTGATCGGCGTCGATCGCAAGATCGTGTAGCTCCACCTGGCTCTGGGTCCAGGCCAACTCGAAGGCCCGCTCTGCGGCGGCAGGGTCGCGCAGACGGGCGGCCAGGGCCAGCGCCTCGGCTCGACCCTCGGCCACGCCGGTGACGAAGGTGATCTGGGTGCTGGCCCCAGGCGCGATCCGCACACGCCGGCGCAGGCTCAGCACCGGATCGAGGACGGCGCCGGTGTGCCCGCCAAGGGGCACATGGAGCGCCTGCGGGTCGGCCATGCTGCGCCCGCGCCCGACAAAGGCGGCCCGGTCGCTCTCGTGCTGGGTGGCACCAAGGGAGTGGCCACGCACGCTCACGCTGTGGATGGCCCAGGTGCGGGCGGCACCGGCCGTGCGTGGTCGGCGCACGGCCAGCAGCACGTCGTGCTCGGGCACAAACTCGGTCTCGACGAAGAGGTTGGAGAAAGCGAGGTGGGCCTCGTCGGCGGCGAGCGGGGCCAACACGACCTCGCTGTAGCTGGTCAGCTCTAGCTCGCGCGGCGCACTTGTAAGGTTCGTGAGCGTGACCCGACGCAGCTCGGCGTGCTCCTCAGGCGAGACCACGACCTCCATCTGTGTGTCGATCCCGGCCACACGCTGACGAAACTCGGCCCGATCCAGGCCGTAGGTTACCTGATAGCTCTGCGACTGGTGGCGGGTCGGCTGATACGTGGTGGACCAGACCGCGCCGCTGCGGGCGTCGCGGATGTAGATGAAGCAGCCCCAGTCATCGCGGCTCACATCAGAGCGCCAGCGCGTAATGGCCAGGTCATCGAAGCTGCTGTTCCCGCCGCCAGCAGTGGTGAGCATCAGGCGGTAGCGACCGTTGGAGAGCAGGTGGCTGTAGGGTACGCTGGTGAAAGGCGTGTTGAACTGGCGCGGTGCTGGCGGGGCAAAAAAGGCGATCTGGGGTTCGCGCGCAGCCGTGCGCGCCGTCTGGGCCGGGCGTATCTGCGGCACCCGCTCCTGGAGCAGGGTCTCAGCCGACTGCACGAGCGGCTCGGCGTGGAAGCGCCGCTGCATCACATCGGCGTGGAGCGCATTGACCAGGGCGAGCAGGCTCATACCCTGGTGGTGGGCCATAAACGAGCGCACGATCGCACGGTGCTGGCCAGGCGGCAGGCGGCTGGGCGTGTAGTCGGCGGCCTCGTACAGCCCGTAGCTGCCAAACATGCCATCGGCGACCAGCGCCCGCAGGTTGGCCAGGGCCTCGACCGGGCGCACCGACAGGGCCAGCATCGTCGCGTAGGGCGCGATCACGAGATCGTCGTCAAGACCGCTCTTCAGCCCCAGGCCAGGCACACCGAAGGCGTGGTACTGATAATTCATCGCCAGGTCGCGGGCGTTGTAGGCCGACTCGGAGATGCCCCATGGCACGCCGCGCTGCTTGCCATAGGCGATCTGGCGGGCGACGGCGGCGGCGTAGGTGGAGTCGAGCAGCGTCTCGGGGTAGCGGCGCATCAGCAGGAGCGGCATCAGGTACTCAAACATTGTACCGCTCCACGAGAGCAGCGTAGCGCCCAGGCCCACCGCCGTGAGGCCGCGCCCCATGCGGAACCAGTGCTCCTGCGGTACATCACCTCTGGCGATGGCCAGGAAGCTGCCCAGGCGCGCCTCGGAGGCTAGCAGATCATAGAAGGAGCTGTCGCGCCGACCCTCAGAGACGCGGTAGCCGATCGAGAACAGGTGGCGCTGGCTGTCGTAGAGGAAGTCGAACTGCATCGCCTCAACCTGATCGGTGCAGGCGCGGGCGACCCAGGCGTGGCGTGCAAGCAGGGCGGCAGCAGTGGGGACACCGATATCAGCCAGCTCGCCGAGGGTCGGTGGCCGCTCACGGTGATCTGATGCGGGCACGAGGCTAGCGATATCTTCCAGCAGGCTGCGGGCCTGGCTGCCAATGCGGGTACCCCACACAGCGACCGGCCCGACGGTACCGAGATCCTCGGCCCACTCCAGCACCTCGCCGAGCAGATCGCGGTAGCCGCCCACCGTAGCAGGCGTGTCGCGGAGCAGCTCAGATAGGGCGGCGAGCGCCTTGCGCACCGGCCCATGGTCGCCTAGCTCCTGCCCCATCAGCGCAAGGGAGTCCTCGATCCCGATGAGGGCCTGCTGGCCGATCAGCGGCGTATCGCGCAGGGCCAGATAGCCCTGGCGCAGGGTGAGCAAGGCCCCCACGAGATTACCGCTGTCCACCGTCGAGACGTAGGCCGGCGGCAACGGTTGCAGTGTCCGGGTGTCATACCAGTTCAGCAGGTGGCCCTCGCAGCGCTCCAGGAGCGCCAGCGTCGCGAACACCCGCTCGGTGCGCTCGGTTAGCTCCAACAGGCCGATATAGCCAAAGTCGTAGGCAGCCAGATCGGCCAGCAGCTGGAGCCCGATGTTGGTGGGCGAGGTGCGGTCGGCGATCAGGGGGCGCGGTGTCTCCTGGAAGTTGTCGGGGGCCAGGAAGTTGGCCTCGGCGCGGACGAACTGCTCAAAGAAGGCCCAGGTGGCGCGGGCCAGCCGCCGCAATAGAAGCTGATCCTCGGCGCTGATCGGGAGCGGAGCATCAACGTGCGGCTGGTCGAGCCATGCGGCGAGGGCCGGCGCGGCGAGCCATTCGGCAAGCACGGGCAGCGCAGACAGGGCGGCGGCGTGATGGCGGCCAGGGGCAGCCGCCAGAGCCGCGCCAGCGATGAATATGGGCGCACCTCGGCGCAGCATCGGCATATGTGAGCGCTGGAGCCGATCCTGCGACTGCGCGGCGGTCTCCCACTCGAGCAGGTTGCGCCGCGTGATCAGCGTGCGGGTCAGGGTGCGGACGATCGCATCAAGGTTGAGGAAGGTCTGGTCGGGCAGAAAGGCGACGTTGAGTGCCAGGCGCAGGGCGCTGAGTTGAAGCTCACGAAGTCTGGCCCACAGCGCGCCCAGATTACCCGGTTCGAGCGCGGCGGCACGGGCGGCGGCCACCAGGTCGAAGGCCAGCGGCGCGGCCAGCGGTGCCAGGGCCAGGCATGTCCACACCACCGGGCGGCCGGGCAGCCAGCGCCAGCCAGCGACCAGCAGGGCGACCATTGCGGGTGGGGTGAGGCTGCGCCGCAGGTTGTCGAGGATCTTATAGCGCGCGATCAGCGGCAGGCTGTTCGCCCGCCAGCCCTCGGCCGACGGCGTGCGTGGCAGCAACCAGGCCGCGATCTGCCAGTCGCCGCGCACCCAGCGGTGCTGACGTGCCGCCCAGGCCGCGTAGGTGGTCGGATAGCTGTCCACCACCTCCACGTCGGAGAGCAACCCGACGCGGGCGTAGAGGCCCTCGATCAGGTCGTGACTGAGCAGGGTATTCTCGGGGAAGCGCCCGCGCAGAGCCGTCTGTAGAACCGCCGGGTCATAGATGCCCTTGCCGGCGAAGATACCCTCGCCAAACAGATCCATGTAGGCATCCGAGACGGCGGTCGTGTAGGGATCGACGCCCACATTTCCGGCGAAGATACGGGCGAAACGACTGGCCGTGGCACTGGGCAGGTCGATACCGACCCGCGGCTGGAGAATGCCGTAGCCCTCAGCCACCCGCCCGGTCAGCGGGTCGAGCCGAGCCTGGTTGAGCGGGTGGGCCAGCGTGCCGATCAGAGCCTGGCCGACGTCGCGTGGCAGCTGCGTATCGGCGTCCAGGGTAATCACATAACGCACACGCTCCAGCACGCGCTGGTCGCCGGCCATCACACCATAAGAGGTCTCGCCCACGCCAGCCAGCAGTGTGTTGAACTCCTCCAGCTTGCCGCGCTTGCGCTCCCAGCCCATCCAGCGGCCCTGCCGCTCATTCCAGATGCGGTGGCGATGCAGCAGCAGGAAACGATCCTCGCCGTGGCGCTCGGCGAGCTGGCGCATACGCTCGGCTGCAGCATCGAGCAGCGAGGCATCCTCGGGCATATTCTCCTCGGGCGCGTCGGCGAAGTCGGTTAGCAGCGCGAAGTGCAGGTTCGGATCCTGGTTGGCCAGGGCGATTACCTCCAGGGTGTCGAGCTGGCGGCCCACGCTGTCTGGAGTCAGCAGCAGCGTCGGCATCACCACCACGGTCGTCAGCTCGGCGGGGATGCCCGCCGAGAGATCGAGGCGCGGCAGCACACGCGGCTTCAAGAGTGTAGTGATGGTGCGGTTAACCAGCTCACCCGCCAGCGCGCTGGCCGGAATGAGCGCCAGGGCGGCACCGAGCAGGGTCTGGAGACCCGCCCAACTCCCCTGGGGAGCTGGGCCGGGGGTGAGAACCTTCCGCCGCGTCAGCCGCAGCCCGGCGGCCACAATCACCGCCGTGGTCGCGCCAACAGCCCCCAGGTAGCACGCCGTCGGGTGCGCCATCGCCGCATTGCGGACTCGCTCCAGTGGCGCTGGCCGGTAGCCAAGCTGGGCCGCAAACGTCGGGCGCCCCGCGCCCACCAGATAGTAGCCGACGTGGCGCTGGCGCGCGTCGGCGTTGGCCGACGCGTCGGCGTTGGCGAGCGTGCGGCGGGCGACCTCGTCCTCGTTCATACGCGCACCGCGGGCCAGATCCTCGACCGCGTGGCGGTAGCGATCACGGGTCGCGCTGGTGCTGCGCGCATAGGCCCCCGCTGGGTCACGACACAGCAGCAGCTCGATCTGGCTCACCTGCGCAAACCAGTCCGGCCAGTCGATCGCGCCCAGAGCACGCATGCTGCTGATGGTGTTGCCTACCGAGACCTGGTTAGCGGCCTGACGCTGGTGCTCTTCGTGGATGAGCGACTCGATCGTCGTGTGCGGCGTGACCGGCTGGGTCTCCAGCCAGGTCACCACCCGACCGATGTCGTGCTCGCCCTCGTGGGCGCGCAGGCGGCGCAGCAGCTGGGCGGCGAGGGTGATGGGCAGGGCCGGGTGGCGGCGCGTGAGCGTGCGCAGGACATCTGCGCCCATAGCCTCGTCTGGCGCCTCAAGCAACTGCTCGGCCCAGGTGTCGGCCTCGTGGCGGAGCGCACGCACCTGAAGTACCTGGGCCGACAGCCGACTGAGGTTCTTCACCAGCCCGATCCGCAGCATGATCGCCATAGCCCAGAGCTCACCCATCTGGAGTGGAGTGATCGACTGGTAGGCGCTGAGGAAACGCAGCAGCACTGCGGCATCCACTCGACCGTCGGTGTGGCCGATCAGCTCTAGCGCGATGGCGTAGACACGGGGCAGATCAGCGAACGGGCCACGCCGTAGCTTCGGTAGTTGGCGGTAGTAGCCCTGTGGCAGATCGTGGCGGATCGTGCGGATCTGCTCATTGACAAGATAGGCGTTATCGATCAACCACTCGGCAGCCGGGCTGATCGGCACACTCAGCCGGATGTCCTCGCCGAGGCTCCGGTGCGCCTCGGCGATCTGCCGCTCATCATGATCGAGGGCCTTGCGCAGGATGTTGCCGCCGCGGGCCAGCACGGCAGCGTCAGCCTGCTCGCTAGCAAGGGTGAGCGCAAGCGCATCAAGCTGCTCAGCGCTCAGCAGGTCGCCAAGCAGGGGGGCAAATGTAGGCTCCGCCAGAGGGCCCGGCGCGGGGCGCGGGAGCAGGCTTGCACCGAGTGACCGAACGCTATCCGCGAGTGATGCGCGCATATTGCGTATCATGATGACTCCCTCCTTGCTGGCACCCTAGAACCCCGCATCGATGTGGCCGACATTGCCAGTTTCGCTGGCAATGTCGGCCACTACCAGAAATAGGTGTTTCTGGGGCCTGGCCCCTAGTGGGTCATCACACTGATGTTGACGGATGACAGCCGTCGGGGCGCAGCAGGCGCTGCGCCCTTATCGGAGGTGCCTAATCGTGCATCATCACAGTGGCGAGCCACTAGCCTCCGGCGGTGCGACCGCGCAGCATCGCGCTATCGTCCCGATAGGATCGGCGTAGGGGCGGACTTGCGCTGGGGCCAAGATCGATGATCTGCACATACAGATCCCGCCCGCGGCTCGCAAGCTCAGCAGAGAACTCTAGCTCGTCGCGCAGCGTGTGGACGATGACATCGAGCGGGATGCCGCTTGCACGGGCCTGAGCGACCAGATCACCAAGCCGCGCCTCAAATGCCTCGGCGGTGAGATCGGGATCGGGCATGGTCTCGCCGAAGGCATTGAAGAACTGGCAGACCGGGCAGACAATGCCAAATGTGCCGTTGGCAGATGTGTCCAGCGGCGTGCCGCAGTTGGTGCAGCGTAACGATACAAGATTTTGCATACTGCCTACCTCCCTTATGATTGAGTATAGCGTCCGTGCGCCAGCGTCGGTAGCCGACAAACTCCGCATAGAGTGTCAGGAGTATCCCTGACCATGTGAGGGATAGCACCGTCACGCACCTCAACCGCATAGCCGTCTTCACGCAGGCGCAACTCCTGGAGCCGCTGCAGGTAGGCTGGCAGGTGGGTCTTGCCCACGAAGCTCGCCGCACTTGCTGGCGACACCGAGCGTAACCCGGTGTCAGATCCAATCGGCCAGCTGAAATGCAGGGTCGAACGGGTTGACGAAGCGGACGCCCTCAAGGGTTGAACCTGTGGCGAAATCCTCGCTCAACACGACCGGCAGCTGGAAAAGCCGGGCCGTCGCCCAGATCTGGGCATCCCCGTAGCTGAGTTGGTGGTCACGTACACCACGTGCCGCCTCGAGCACAACGAGGGCCGAGGTGTCGAAGACGGCCCAGGCCAGGAGTAGGTTTTCGATGCGTGTATAGGCATCGGCGGCGCTGAGGGGGACGGCGAGCTTGCGCGTCACCGTCACAAAAAACTCGGCGAGGATCTGCGTCGTCAGCGCACCGGCGTCTTCCTGAATCAAGCTGAGGCAATCAGCAGCTTGGTGGAGCAGCTATCGGGACAAGCGTGGAGATAAAGCCTGGGCAACAGCTCAATGCGAACGTATCATCCCTACAACTAACGAAGTAAAATTATCCATCGCAAGTCCCTTCTGATCAATAGTGTCATGTTGCTATACTACACTGGCCCCACGGAGCGACAACACTATAGGAGGACTGCGATGCAAACCACGATCATGCTCGGTCTGGTCACCGCCGCCCTGCTCGCTGCCGTCGCCCGCATGTTCTTGCCGCCACCGCCGCCACCGCCAGTCATTTACGTGCAGCTTACCGACACCCCGCCGGCCCCGCCTGAGACTGGTTGCCTGCCGCTGGTGGTGCTAATCCTGGTGATCCTGGCCGCCTTCGCCCTGAGTTAGGGCGAACCACAAACCTGGTGCGATCAAGCAGGCTCAGGGAGGACGTTGTCCTCCCTGAATCTACCCCACTGGTTCGGCCTGATCGTTAATAGCCCAGCAACTGCCGCAACAACTCATCATCGTCATCAGGGGGCGCTGGCGCGGCCGATGGAGCCACAGGTGGGGCGGCGGCGGGGTTAACCGGGGTTGTGGTTGCCGTACTGGCCACCTCGGCGGTAGTTGGCGGCGGAGCCGGCACAGGATCGGCAACGGTGGGGCGGGCGCTGAAGTCGGTGCTGGCGGCGGGGCAAAACGCTCGTAGGCGCTGCGTCGGCGGCGATAGCCACGGCGAGTACCACGGCGGCGAGAGCCGCGCCAATCGTTGACGGCAATCCCCACCAGCACCAGGATGGCCAGGAGCAGCGCCAGCACCGCAATCAGCGGGATCCAGCTGCCAGCGCGGTAACATGCGCCGATAGTGATACCCGTAGGAGTGGCGGATCGTCGTCTGGACGGCCTGCTGCACCACCTGTTCCGTCGTCCCGAGTTCGACGACCAGATTGCTGAGCACCTGCACGTTGACCACGGGATAGAGCACCTCACGCACAATCCCGTCTGGCTGGGCAATCGCGACCTCGGCCAACTTCCGCAAGATCCCGGTTTTGTTGGCCACCTTTTCGAGGCTCCAGCCCACGGCACGGGCGCGATGGGCAAAGCCATGGCCCAGATCGTGGAAGTGCACGGGCGCAATGATCTCCCATTCGGGCTTGGCCGCCCGCGCTTTGAGCTGGCGAAACCAGTGATGGATGCCGGCCTCGGTCAGCCGCTGGTGGCGCTGCGACGTGAAAGTGTACTTGACAAACCCAAAATAAAACTTAAAATAATTACTACCTTAGTTAAATGTTTTTACAATTCAACAAAGAGTGCCAACCATTGTAGGTCAAGCCGGTCGCACTATACCCGTAAGGTCTTTGGAAAATCATCATTGGGGTCGTTGCTGTATCGGTGAATGGTGGAATCTGTTCGAGATCAAGGCTAAGCGCCTTGATCTAAGGCTCTTTACACTAGTTCAATTCACACCGACACTTCTCTAGAATCGAGGGTTCTCGTGCGCAAAGCCACCAGACCTTGGCGTCACAACAGTGTAATTGGTGGTTTGATAGTATTTCTTATCCTCCTCGGTCTATATTCTAATGGGTCACCATATCAACCAAGCGCTACTTCGGCCTATCCAATACCAGGAGACGTGATTTTTCACGGAGGAATTGCTTCTGGGCCATACAAATTCTACTTGCCGGTAATTAAAGATGATGGCACAAGTGGCACTATGGCCCCGCTTGCAACAAGATCCCGCTACATTGGAAATGATTACTTACATGATGCGACTGATCTTGGGCTTTACACCGCACAGAACCACCCCAACGGTGTCGTTATTCTAGACTTTGGTGATCCAATTATCCAAAATTCCAGCTTCGGAACTTACTTGCCCGCGTCTACTCTTTTTGCACCCATTGACATATCTAATAGTAATTCCGATATCAAGGGTTTCATTCAAAATTATATCTCTGGCTACTGTAATGCCTTACCCTTAAGCTCATCACGCCTAACAGTTCTGGCAGGTGTAAATAATTATTCCAACCACACGAATACTGGCCTAACACAGGCACATGGCCAAGCTTGGGGGTATATGATTCGTGATGTCAATGATTGGTTGTTACAATCAGCAAATGTAAACTGTAACGTGCATGTTGACGTGAGTGCAGCTATGGATATTGAAATGGATTGGGCACTGTATACGCCAACTAGGCAATGGGTTGATGCTTATCTGTCAACTGCTATTTCAGTGGTGAACGGATATTTAGTGTATTGGGACTTCTACAACTTTGGTTCGTGTGATGGGTGTCCCCGCAATGCGGCTCCATCTGCTGTTCCAAATAATGGCTGGACGGTAGATAATATCTATCAAGTATCAGGGGGCATCGCACGAACAAGGGCTATCCCACAGATGTATGCGACTAGCGGTGTAAATGCGGAACAGTGGTATCGCATCAGCCTTAATGGTGCAACTGCATATGGATACAAGATTGCGTTCAGAGGGATATTAAGTCAAGAACAGGCTTGTATAGATACGAATGACCTCTGCACACCAGCGAATCCAGGGTCTACAAAAGCTTCACCTATAACAGGATGGGCATTTCTGCAAAATCAGATCAGTATAGATCCTCGAACTCGACTTAGCAATCCTATACCTTGGGCAACTAATATTAGTTGGCGTCAAGTTAATAACTAATTTCATAAATACTTCTACCCGGGAGTATTTATGCTTATTCACGAGGTCATTATGCGACGTTTATCATTTGGTTTTATGTCTATCATTGTGGTAGTGCTAAGCCTTTTTGGTGTGACAACCGGTATGCTACTAGCTCGTAGACAAAGTCTGCGTGTAACTCAAATCGCTCAGACAATGACCGTAGAGGTGACGGCGGTCGGCACCCCTATAGGCGAACCCTCACCTACCGTACCTACGAACACGGTGCCCTGGTATGTCGACTTACCTCCCACAGACCGTGCTATCGAGGAGGCGAAAGAAGTACTACAACAAAACGTCATTCAAACCGTGACCGCAATGGCACAGCAAGGAACTACGGCTCCCCCGATCCCGACGCTGGAATTTTCAGGGCCGGGCGTCTTTCCAATCAGTGAGGGTAGAAGATCTGCAGGTGCAGGCGATATTATTGACGACAGCTTGAACTTAGTATTCAGGAAAGAATTCAAAGTAAGTAATGTTTGGACAGCCACGTTGGAGGGTATCCAAGTTATTGTCTATGCTGGTCATGATCGCGAAACGCCGCAACAAGGAGGCGTCTTTGTCCAGTGGGGTGAGACTGGGAACACCCATCCTACTCGTGCAAATCAGTATTACCCTGCACCAGATGGTATTGGTTCGGTTCGGATTGTTGATGCAGTTGGGGCCGTACTGTTACTCTCTCCAGTAGACAGGACAACCGTACAGTTTGACGTACTCGCAGGCAGTTATAACTCGCTAGTTGTGACGCCAACTGCACCCCTGGTTACGGAAGAACCATATCCTGCGCCTGTAACACCAGTTCCAGCAACAGTAGCTCCATGATAACTTGGACACGTATGCGGCAGTACGGGCCAATCCTTTAAGGGATCGGCCCGTACTGCCGCATGTGCTACACGTTCTCGCTTAATGTGGGTGGTAACACGAATGTCGGGCGAGGGCCTAATAGCCCAGCAACTGCCGCAACAACTCATCATCGTCATCAGGGGGCGCTGGCGCGGCCGATGGAGCCACAGGTGGGGCAGCGGCGGGGTTAACCGGGCTTGTGGTTGCCGTACTGGCCACCTCGGCGGTAGTTGGCGGCGCAGCCGGCACAGGATCGACAACGGTGGGGCGAACTGGCGGGCCAGCCTCAGCCTGAAGGGGCGTGACCGGTGCTGGCGGCGGGGCAAAACGCTCGTAGGCGCTGCGTCGTCGGCGATAGCCACGGCGAGTACCACGGCGGCGATAGCCGCGCCAATCGTTGACGGCAATCCCCACCAGCGCCAGGATCGCCAGGAGCAGCGCCAGCACCGCAATCAGCGGGATCCAGCTGCCAGCACTGCGGGCGGCCTGACTGGCCACGTCACCAACCAGGGCCAGATCCTCGCCGCTGAAGGCAGGTAGGCCCATTGCGCCACTCGTGGGTGTGGGCGACCCATTGGTGGGCGCAAGCGGTACCGCCAGACCACCGGCGCCACAGAGGGCCGCTGCGCCACCAGCATCACGCAACTCGCGTCCGAGCAGCCCCAGGCGCACCTGATCCGTTAGCGGGGCACCCGGATCTACCGTCGGAGCCAGCTCAAAGCGCGCACGCTCGAAGTATTGCACCGTCGTCGGCACGCCACTCTCAGGGTGATCCTCGTTGAGCGGGCCGGAGATCGGGTAGCCGAAGATCGTCAGGCCACCAAACTGCTCGTAGAAGCTGCGGAAGCGGCTATCGGCAAAGGCGTCGGGGGCCGCCAGGTCGGTGCGCCGGGTCGGCTCAATGCCTGGGTAACGCCGGGCGAAAGCCAGCGCCCCAAGCTGGCTGCCGACAACACGGTAGGGCCACGCCTGACCACTATGGAGTTCGAGCCGCTGACGTTCGCTGTAGAGCACCGGCACCGTGGTCGTACAGTCACCGGCGGGTTCCATCTGCACCGCGCCAAGCGGCAAACCCAACCCATTGATCGCATCGGTCAACGGGCGTGGCCCAACGCCGCCCAGGGTCAGGTAGTGCTGAGCAAAATCACCGGGGATCGGCGTCGTGGGTGTTTCTGCCAGGGTAAGCGGCGGGCAGACGTTGACGATGGTGCCGGGAGCGGGCACCTCAGCTGGCAACTGGCGGAGGCCACCCGGATCACGCAGGATGGTGCGCACATGGGCGATCACCTCATCGGCGCTGCCGGGGAGGATCGCTGCCGGGCGCGTATCAGCATCGACGTGAATGGTCGGCAGGTAGCGATAGCCGGTCAGCCGCACCGTGCCATCGGCGGCACGCGCAATGCCAATATAGAAGATCGCCGAGGTCGCGGCGTAGGACTGGGCTTGCAGGGCACCCTGCGAGGCGAGGAAGTTGGCCAGTGAGTAGAAGACCAGCGTCTTGCGCCCGCCCGTATCAATCACTTCAACTGGCTGCAAGGTATGGGGCTGGGCCCCGAGAATGACGTCAGCCCCGGCCTCGGCCAGGCGCCGGGCAGCCTCGAGCTGGCTCTCATGGGGATAGAACTGGTACTCGAACCCCCAGTGCGCCGCTACCACTACAAGATCCGTCTCAGCGGCCGCCAGGGCCACCGCGTCAAGCACACTCTGACGCACGCCGCCCTGCTCACCATACGCATTACTGGCATAGAGCAGGTTGACCTGACCATACGGGTCAGGGATGCCATTGGTGCCCCAGCTGGCCGAGATGAAACCGATGCGCAGGCTGACATCGCCGCGCTGGAGGGTGATCGGCAGGTAGGGCGGGCGTTCGATCGCATCACTGCGCACGGCACCATGCTGACGGATACCATTGGCCTCAAGCACGGCCAGTGTGGCATCAAGGCCCTCAGGGCCGCGATCAAGAATATGGTTGTTGGCCGTCGAGACGAGGCTGATCCCCGCCTCGCGCAGCGCGGTAGCCAGAGCCGGGTTAAAGTTGAAGTTGGGATAGCCACTGTAGCCTGCCCCCTCCAGCATCGCCCCATCGAAGTTAGTATAGGCCAGATCAGCCGCCTGCAGGTAGGGCCGCACATAGTCGAAGAGCACTCCATAGCCCTGAGCCTCACCAACCGCCTGGATATTCTCATGAGGAAAGCTATCGCCCGTTGCAGCCAGGGTAAAGTGAGTCTCAGCGCCATCGCCAGCACCACAGAGATTGGCAGCAAGCAGGGGCTGATCCAGACCATCGGGCCGCTGGGCAACGGCGGGTGTAACGCCAGCCAACAAGGCCAGGGCTGGCAGCAAGGTGAAGATGAGACGACGGAGCATCAGCAGTTCCTTGTAGCGTCATCAGTACTTACGTGCTATACTAGCACTGGTTACACCTGCGTAGTAGTATAGAGCAGAAGTCTGTTTTTGCATTCAGCCATGTGCGCAGCGATTGTCAAGCTGGCATAGCCGCCGCTAAGCCAGATCTACCGTCTGGATCAAGCTGTCTATGTTCCCTTACCCCACCCGGCAACTCTTGTTACTCCTGATGCCGCTAGGGCTAGGGCTGCTGATGCTAGAGCTGTTGGTGCCCACCCAGGCCCCGATCCTCTCGCGCTGGTCGCTGGCCACACCACTGGCAGCTGTCGCCGAGCAGATGCAGGCCAGCCTACCGCAAACCCTGAGCGGGCGGGTTATGCCGCTAGGCCAGCTACAGCCAGGCAGCACCGATTCGCTCCTGCCGGAAGCTCGTCTGTTGGCCTTCAACCAGGCCAGCAAGCTGCAGGAGCGGGTAGCCGATGGACGGGTAGAATTCTTTCGGCGCGACCTGGCCGGGGGCGAACTGGTCTACTTTGTGGTGCGCCTTGACGAGCAGGTGCATGTACAGTTGATCAATGCCGATGGGGCCATCCCCGCCAGTGACGAGCATGGCGATACGATCTGGCTTGATCACGGGCAACACCTGGCTACGGTAGCCACCATGGCCAACGCGCCCTATGCCACCATCGAGGGTATGGAGTTGCTTGGTGCGCTGGCCTTCGGCTTTCATGGCGATCTACGCACCTCGAACGAAGGCAGTGTGGTGATCAACAGTGTGGTGCATCGGGTCAACGCCGGGCGGGCCGCCCTCTGTCTGACCGCCGGTGGGCGAGCGTTGATCGACCGCTTTGACGCCCAGGCGCTCCAGGGCTGCACCCAGGCTGTTGGGGGCGGGCCGGTCATCCTCTGGCGCGGCTTGATCGCCAATCCGGCCGTCAACACGCCCGCTGGCGAATACCTGCCTTTCAACCCGCTGGGCGAAGATTTTGTCCAACTCGACTGGCGCATCACCGTCTACAACGGCACCTACCCCAAGACCGCCGTCTGTGTCGGCGATCTACCCGGCGGACGCGCTTTCCTTGTGCTGGCCAACAGCAGCGGCGTGACAGGCATCGACTTTGCGCGTGCCCTGCGCGACATGGGCTGCAGCGCAGCCCTCGGCGGCGACGACGACAGTTCAACCCAGGCTGTCTGGCGGGGCCAGCCGATCTGGCCGCGCCCCGTCCGCCCAGTCCCTGACGCCATCGCTGTCTATCAGCGCCGTTAGTACTCCGTCCGAGCGATGCTGATGGGTTGGCGGCGTTGGGACGCAGCAGCAAGCCATGCGCGAGCCTGAACTGTAAATCTGCTACGAACCTTGTCTAAGGCATGTTTCAAAAACGGCTATTCTAGCTTGACAGTTCAGAGCAGGCGTAAGGTGTCCAATCGCTTGTCAACGCCTCACGCCTCACGCCTCACGCCCACAGAAGACTGTCAAGCTGATTTGAACCTTGTCTAAGCTGTAAACGAGCGCAGCAGGGCCTGCAACAGGTGCCCGTGGCGCACGAGGTGATCGAGCGCAAGATGCTCGTCAGGACCGTAGACGGCGCTGGTGGGCGGCGCACCGAAGAGCGAGACGACCGGGCAGGCCAGGCTGTCGACAAAGATCTGCAGCGGCAGGCTGAAGGGGCCAGCTGGGACAACTGACAGGGGAGCCCCAAAGACCTCGCTGCCAGCAGTCACCACCTGGCCCACAAAGGGGTGATCGGGTGCGGTACGCGCCGGCGAGTAGCCGCCGGGCAAGCGCTCGACCAGTAGGTCGCCGAAACCACGCTCGACCAGGTGCTCACGCAGCAATGCGACAACCGTGGCCGGATCCTGGCGCGGCACCAGTTGAAAATCAAGCGTCGCCTCAGCCCGCAACGGCAGACAGGCCAGATCGCCCTCCGGCCAGCTCTGGAGGTGGCTGAGGTTACAGGTGGGCAGGGCCGCCTCGGCGCGAGCCAGGGCCATCCCGCGCATCCCGAAGAGGAAATCACGCATGCCCCAGGCTTCAAGGCGGGCCTGCTCATCAAGACGAGTCGCACGCAAGGCACTCAGTTCAGCCCGTGAAGGGCCATCAACCGGATCATAGAAGCCGGTGATAAGAATATCTTCGTCCTCGCTCTTAAGCCCGGTCAACGCCCAGCAGAGCCGCCAGAGCGGATTACTCAGCGTCGGGGCAAAGCCCGGCGCAAGAGGGGCGCTGGGGCCGTGGGCGTTCAGGCGGATCCGCAACTGGCCCTTACTGCCGCTGTAGCAGAGTGGTCGCCCAGCCGCATCGCAGGCCCCAACACTGGCGAGACAGGCATCAGCGGCGATCAGCACCGGCTGACTGGCCAGGGCCGCCGCCAGTCCGGGTGAGCCGGCCAACCCGCCCCCATCGGCGACGATCACCACCCCACAGGGCAACTCCTGCTCGTCGGCCAGCAACGCCGCCAGGGCCGCGATCTGGGCCGCAAGCGGGCCTTTGCCCTCGGCAACACCACGCCCGTAGAGCGCCCCGTCACGCTCGGCCAACTGGTAGGGCTCGTGGGACCAGGCGCTCCAGGGGCCGGGAGGGGGCGTATCAAAGCGGTGATAGAGCAGCAGCGTTGCCGGGCTACGGCCATTGCGCCGACCAATCACCAGGGGGTGTTGCTGGTTGATCACCCGCACGACCATGTCCAGCCTGCGTAGCAACTGGGCGATCAGGTCGGCCGTCGCGGCAAGCTCAACCGGCTGCTCAAGCGGGGAGGGCTGGGCACAAAGCGTGCGCAGAAGGTCAATCACCTGCCCGTGAATCAAAGGAGGGGCTGACACTGCTGCACTCCCATTGTCGGCTTCATCGTGAGCCAGCAAGCTGATCCCATAGCGATTATAACATGCACCTTGCCGCCGTGCCGAAGTAGGCCATGATCGGCATTTAGCGCATCCGAAAGCCAGAAAACGAGCTCTTGCCAGACAGCATTGCATTTGACAGTCAACCGCCCGCCCGCTATAATCCGCCCCATATCTTCCACCGCTTTGCGCTCTTATCATTCCACCGCCCTTGGCTCTCCAAACCGTGTGCCACGTCGAACACGCGATCCTGAGGAGACACCGGCCCCGCGCCGGTGTCTGGTTGTGACTGCAAGCCAGGCGGGGATGGGTGCGTGAGGCAGCGGTGGAAGTAGGTTGACCGGCCCGGCGTTGCTTGACGCCTGCCGGAACAGATGGCCCCTCGACCGTTGTGTCGAAGGTGTTTTGTCTAAGGAGGAATGCTCGTGATCGCAATGCGCTCTAGGCGTGCTGCCGCGCTGGCCCTGCTGGCAGTGATCGTTCCCATCCTCGCAGCCTGTGGCGGTGCCCCCGCCGCGCCCGAGGTCGTCCGCGAGACTGTTGTCGTTGTACAAACTGCTGAGCCGATCCGCGAGACCGTGGTGGTCGCGCCGACGGAAGACCCCAACGCCCCCACGGCCGCCCCTGCTGCTGGTGGTGCCTTCACTACCCCACACCCCATCCTCAGCGACTCCAAGGTACGCCAGGCAATTGCCTACTGCACCAACCGCCCCGAATTGATCCAGTCAGTCTATGGCTTCCTGACACCTGAGCAGCAGGAAGGTCTGCTCATGGACACCAACCTGCCCAAGACCCACTGGGCGGCGGCTAGCGAGGCCGACGGCATTACCCTCTACCCCTTTGACGCTGCCAAGGGCCAGGCCCTGCTCGACGAGGCTGGCTGGACGCTCGAAGAGGGTGCGACGGTGCGCGAGAAGGATGGCCTGCCCCTCTCGCTCGAGTTCACCACCACCAACGCCCAGTTCCGCATTACCTGGGCTACCGTGCTCGAGCAGCAGCTGCTCGACAACTGCGGCATCCAGATCATTCGCAAGCACGCCCCCGGCTCCTGGTGGTTCGGCAGCAACACCGGCCTGGCCCGGCGTGACTTCGAACTGGGCGCCTTCGCCTGGGTCGGCGAGGCCGATCCGGCCGGGCGCACCCTCTACGCCTGCGACCAGATCCCCCTGCCAGAGAACAACTGGGACGGCCAGAATGCGATGGGCTGGTGCAATGAGACCGCCAGCAATGCGATCACCGCAGCCAACAATACGCTTGACCGCGACGAGCGCATCGCCAGCTACAAAGAGTTCCAGGTCGAATTCACCAACGACATGGTCAGCCTGCCGCTCTTCCAGCGCCTGGAGGCCTACGGCTGGAGCAAGGATCTGGTCAACATCAAGCCGGATCCGACCGAGTACATCACCGCCAATGCTTACGAGTGGGAGCGCAGCGATGATGGCGATACAATTGTGATGGGCCTGACCCAGGAGCCCGCCTCGATGTTCACGGTGGTCGAGAGCGCCGCCGTCCAGCGCCAGGCCGCCCAGATCGCCGGTGGCATCCTGGTAAGCCAGTACAACTATGACTACCAGCCCGTGTTGCAGGATGGCCTCTCGACCATCGATAGCGGCAAAGCTAAGAACGAGGTCATCGAGGTCACTGCAGGTGACATGGTCTGGGACGTCACCGGCGCGGCAGTTGAACTGGCCCCTGGCATCGAGGTGATCAATGCCGAGGGTGAGACGGTCGCCTATGAGAGCGGCACCGTCGAGATGAAGCAACTCGTGGTGACCTACGACATGCTCGAGGGTATCACGTGGTCCGACGGCGAGCCGCTCAAGCAGGCCGATATTGAACTGGCGGTCAAGATCAACTGTGATCCCGACTCCGGCTCGGTCAGCCTGACCTACTGCGACTCGCACCAGGGTGCCGAGGGCGTTGAGGTGACCAGCGACAACAGCTACACGATCACCTTCCTGCCTGGTGTGCAGTGGCCGACCTACTTCGTTGCTGTCTACGGTGGCTATCCCTCGCACCAGGAGCTGAGCGACGGGCGCATCCTGGCCGACGTGCCCGCCAAGGAGTGGGCAACCCTGCCAGAGATCGCCGAGATCCCGCTTGGCTATGGCCCCTATATCCTCACGGAGTGGAACAAGGGCCAGAGCATGGTCTTCGAGGCCAACCCCGACTTCGTGCTTGGTGAGCCCAAGGTGAAGAATGTGATCATTCAGTTCTTCGCCGATACCAACGCCGCCGTCGCAGCTCTGCTCACCGGCGAGGTGGACATCCTCGAGAAGGCCACCCTGGGTGCTGGCCCCGAGGTCGAGGCAGTGATCAAGGCCGGTGAGGAAGGTACCATCGAAGCCTACACCGATGCCAGCCCGACCTGGGAGCACATGGATATGAACCTCTACCTGCGCTAGAGGCTCGCCATGCTGATGAGGCAGGATCAGCCATCTCTGGTAAGGGCGCAGCAGTCGGGTATCGACTGCTGCGCCCCCAATCTCATTAACCCGGACTGGGTCACCACCCGGCAGATCTGCTTTGACCAAGTGCAAAGTGAGGGTGCCCCCCAAGGGGCACCCATGATCAGGTAGCAGAAGGGGCATTCCTTGTGGGTGCCCATAATATGGAGCAAAACCAATGACCGCCTACCTGATCCGCCGGCTTGTGCAAATGTTTATGGTGGTCATTTTCTCGGCGATGCTCGGCTATACCTTACTCTACCTTGCGCCGGGCGGGCCGTTGCTCTTTTTACAGCAGATGCAGAATGCCGGTGCCAACCGGGTGACTGAAGAAGATATTGCCCGTTTAAAAGCCCGTTATGAGCTTGATCTCTACCTCCCTGTCCGCTTCACCCGCTGGTTGGCTGGCTTCCCTAAGGGGCCAGTGCAGATCGCTGGAGTCACCCTGATCCCCCCCGAGACCGTCGTTGGCTGTGCTATTCCCGGCCAGGTGCGCCTGCGCTACCCCGACGGTACGGTGGAGATTATCGAAGAGGGCTGTAATCGGGTCGTCACTCTGGCCGACCTGGAAGAGCGCCGCGCGAGCAACGGCGTGCTCTTCGGCGATTTCGGCCTCTCGCAACAGATCGCCCGCGACCGTCCGATCAGTGACCTGCTGATGACCCGCCTGCCCTACACCCTGCAGCTGATGCTCGTCTCGACCTTCCTGGCGATCCTGATTGGGGTGCCGGTCGGCATCTACTCGGCAGTACGCCAGTACTCGCGCTTCGACTACGTGATGACCGGCATTACTTTCGTCGGCTCGTCGATGCCGACCCTCTTTATGGGCGTGATGTCGATTCTGATCTTCTCGATCCTGGCCAAAAATGCCGGGCTGCCCTACCTTCCTTCGGGTGGAGCCCAGGCCATCCGTGACTATACCATCCCCCTGATCGGCACCGTCGAGGCTGGCTCGCTGCTCGACCGCACCCTACGTTTTATTATGCCGGTTGGTGTGCTCACCTTCTTCAACATCGCTGGCTGGAGTCGCTTTATTCGGGCGAGTATGCTCGAAGTGCTGCGCCAGGACTATGTGCGCACGGCGCGCGCCAAAGGCGTGCGTGAGCGCATGGTGATCACCAAACATGCCCTGCGCAACGCCCTCATCCCCTTCGTTACCCTGCTGGCTGGCATCCTGCCCACCCTGGTGGCCGGAGCGGCAATCACTGAGACGGTCTTTAACTGGCCCGGTATGGGTCGCCTGCTGGTTGATGCCCTCGGACGCAGCGACTATACCGTAGCCATGGCCATTCTCTTTATGAGCACCGTCCTGGTCTTGATCGGCTACTTGATCTCGGATCTCCTGTATACAGTGGTCGATCCGCGCATCCACCTCACATGAGGGCAAGGTCATGACAACCACAACCTCGGCGGTTCCAGAGGCGATTGAGCGGGCATCGGCACAGTCCGAGCACCAGTGGGCGATTGTCTTTCGCCGCTTCCGACGCCATCGTATGGCGATGATCAGCCTCGGCGTGCTGTTACTCATCTTCGCTGCCTCGCTGCTCGCCCCGCTCATCGCCCCCTTCCCCCGCGACGACATCGGCCTCAACCGCACCTTCCTGCCGCCGCTCAGCTCTGACCCCGAGACGGGCCTACTGCACCTGCTCGGCACCGATCACCTGGGCCGCGACTTCTTCACTCGCGTGATCTACGGCGCACGGGTCTCGCTTATGGTGGCGCTCTCGGTCACCCTGCTGGTCTCAATTGTCGGTACCGTGCTCGGCCTGCTGGCTGGCTTCTTCGCTGGCTGGGTCGACAACGTGCTCAGCCGGGTGATGGAATTTGTGGCGACCATCCCCGACCTGCCGATCCTGCTCATCCTCAGCTCGATTATGGTGCAAAACGCTGACCTGATCGTCCTGCCAGGCTGGATCATCGGGCCGATCGCCTGGATGATGGCGGTGCAGCCCCGTGAGGCAACCCAGGTCGCTCTGCTCATCCTGGTGCTGGCCTCCCTTGGCTGGGTCGGCATCGCCCGCCTCATGCGCGGCATGGTTTTGCAGGTGCGCGAGCAGCAGTATATCGAGTCGGCCCGATCGCTGGGCGGATCCAACGCCTGGATCCTGCGTCGCCACGTCTTCCCCAACTCCTTCCCCCCCCTGATCGTCGCCTTCACGCTCGGCCTCAACGCGGCCCTGGTCAGCGAAGTGGCGATCAGCTTTCTCGGCTTCGGCGTGCAAGATCCGACCCCCACCTGGGGCAATATGATGGGCTTCGCCACCAGCTACATGTTCAACCACCCCTGGATGCCACTCATCCCCGGCCTGCCGATCTTTCTCTGCTCGCTGGCTTTTAATTTTATCGGCGATGGCCTGCGTGATGCGCTTGACCCGCGTATGAAGCTTTAGGTATGTTTCAAACGAGCTTGACAGTCTTCTGTGGGCGTGAGGCGTGAGGCGTGAGGCGTTGACAAGCGATTGGACACCTTACGCCTGCTCTGAACTGTCAAGCTAGAATAGCCGTTTTTGAAACATGCCTTAGGCATGGTTGGAGGCGAACTTGACAGTTCGCCGCGAAACCTGGATCGAGAGGGTGGCCGTAGAGGAGCCTGGCCCCTCCACAGCTCCCCGCCGAACTCGCAAGCGCAAACATACCCCGTCAAGGTACCACGCGAAAATCTGTCGAACCTCCACGTTACAGAACGAGACCCACTATGAGCCAGCTCCCCGCCCTGTCAACGACAGCCGCACCCCGCCCGTCCAGCCCTGGTGAGGCCGCCTCCGAGAATGAAGTGCTGCTGACGGTGCGCAATCTGAAGACCTACTTCTTCACCGAAGCTGGCGTGGTGCAGGCTGTCGATGGGATTGATCTGACGCTGCACCGTGGCGAAGCCCTCGGTATCGTTGGCGAATCGGGTTCGGGCAAAAGTGTCACCTCGCTCTCCATCTTGCGCTTGATCCAGGATCCCCCTGGACGCATCGTTGAGGGCTCAATCATCTTCGATGAGATTGATGTGCGCGCCCTCAGCGATGAGGAGATGCGCCAGATCCGCGGTAATCGCATCTCGATGATCTTTCAGCAGCCGACCACCGCCCTCAATCCGGTCTTTCGCGTCGGCGACCAGATCATCGAGACCCTGCGCATCCACCAGGGCCTCAAGGGCGACGAGGCCGAACGGCGCTGCCTGGAACTGCTGACCATGGTTGGCCTGTCTGACTCGCAGCGCCGCCTGCGCCAGTACCCCCACGAACTTTCGGGTGGCCAGTGCCAGCGCGTCATGATCGCCATGGCCCTGGCCTGCAATCCCGAGTTGCTGATCGCCGACGAGCCGACCACGGCCCTTGATGTGACCATCCAGGCCCAGATCCTCGACCTGATGCGCGCCCTGCGCGAGAAGATCAATACCTCGATCATCCTGATCACCCACGACATGGGCGTGGTTGCCGAAATGGCCGACAATGTAATTGTTATGTATGCTGGCCAGGTGGTTGAGTATGCCCCGGTTGAGCAGATCTTCAGCGAACCACAACACCCCTACACCCAGGGCCTGCTCGCCTCGATGCCTATCCTGGGCCAGATCCGTGAAGAACTGGCGGTCATCCCAGGCACCGTGCCTAGCCTGATCAAACCGCCGACTGGCTGCCGCTTCGCCGGCCGTTGCAGCAAACGCTTCGAGCGCTGCGACGAAGCCCCACCTCTGATCGAGCTTGCCGATGGACGCAAGGTGCGCTGCTGGTTGAAGGAAAACGGGTAGTTTTTTCAGAGCGGCTGCGCCCCTCCGGCTCCCCGCCCAGGATAGGAGTTCTCCCTTATGGCCCTCCCCGAGCTTAAGGCGACCGCCCCGCAAGCTGGTGATACCCTGCTTGAAGTCAACCGCCTGACCAAACACTTCCCGATCAAGGGCGGCCTGCTGCGCCGCACGGTTGCCTCGGTCAAGGCAGTTGACGGGGTCACCTTCAGTGTGCGCCGCGGTGAAACCCTGGGCCTGGTTGGCGAGAGCGGCTGCGGCAAAACGACGACCGGGCGCACCGTGCTACGCCTTGAGCAGGCCACCTCCGGTGAGATATTCTTCGACGGTCGTGATGTGCTCAAGGCGAGTGGCAGCCAGCTCAAGACCCTGCGCCGCGATATGCAGATCGTCTTTCAAGACCCCTATGCCTCGCTCGACCCACGGCTCACGATTGGCGAGAGTGTGGAGGAGGGCCTGGTCATCCACCGCATCGGCAATGCCGCCGAACGCCGCGAGCGGGTACGCGAGGTGCTGGCCCGGGTCGGTCTGCACGCCAGCCAGATGAGCCGCTTCCCCCATGAGTTCTCCGGCGGCCAGCGCCAGCGCATTGGCATCGCCCGCGCCCTGATTATGGAGCCACGCCTGATCGTCTGTGATGAGCCGGTCAGCGCCCTTGATGTTTCGATCCAGTCGCAGGTGCTCAACCTGCTCAAAAATCTCCAGCGCGAATTTGGCCTCACCTATCTCTTCATCGCCCATAACCTGGCTGTGGTCGAGCATATCAGCGACCGTGTCGGCGTGATGTACCTTGGCAAGCTGGTCGAATTGGCCGACCGTGACAACCTCTTCCGCGAGCCGCTGCATCCCTACACCCGTGCGCTCATCTCAGCCATCCCCAGCCCCGATCCGCGCCAGCGACGTGAGCGCATCGTGCTCCAGGGTGATGTGCCCAGCCCGATCACCCCGCCCAGCGGCTGCCGTTTCCACCCCCGTTGCTGGCTCGCCCGCCCGATCTGCCAGGAGCAGGAGCCGGCCCTCGAAGAGAAACGCAGTGGCCACTGGGCCGCCTGTCACTTCGCGGGCGAGTTTTGAGCCTATGGTAGCGCTCGCCGAACTTAGCCCCTTTGCTGCCACCGTGCGCACGAACATCGCCCGCGTCATCGTCGGGCGGGCCGAGGCGGTCGATCTGCTGCTGGTGGCCCTGCTCTGCGGCGGCCACGTCCTGATCGAGGATGTGCCCGGCGTCGGTAAGACCATGCTGGCCCGCGCCCTGGCCATCTCGCTCGGCGTGCCCTTTCGGCGCGTCCAGTGTACGCCCGACCTGCTGCCCAACGACCTGACCGGGGTGAGCATCTATCGCCAGGACGAGAGCCGCTTCGTCTTTCAGCCCGGGCCGATCTTCAGTAATGTTCTGCTGGTTGATGAGATCAACCGGGCGACCCCGCGCACCCAGAGTGCCCTGCTCGAAGCAATGGGCGAGGGCCAAGTCAGCGTCGATGGGACAACCTACCCCCTGCCGCAACCCTTTCTGGTTCTGGCCACCCAGAACCCGGTCGAATTTGAGGGCACCTTTCCCCTGCCCGAGGCCCAACTCGACCGCTTCCTCTTACAGATCGCCCTGGGCTACCCTAGCCCCGACGAGGAATTGGCCATGCTGCAGGTCCTCGCAAAGGCCCATCCCATCGGCCAACTGAGCCCGGTAGTTGCCGGGGCCGACCTGCCCGCCCTGCAACGGGCCATCTGGGAGGTGCATGTGGCCGATACCCTGCGCGACTACCTCATCCGTCTTGTCGGAGCCCTGCGCGCCCACCCCGACCTGGCCCTGGGGGCCAGCCCACGCGCCAGTCTGGCCCTCTTCCGGGCCGCTCAGGCCAGCGCCGCCCTGGCCGGACGCACCTTTGTCATCCCCGACGACCTGAAGCGTATGGCCCTCCCCGTCCTCCGCCATCGCCTCTTGCTACGCCCCGAGAGTAGTCTGCGCGGGCGCAGCACCGCTGGAGTCTTGCAGGCCGTGCTGAACGACGTGGCGGTGCCGGTAGTCTGAGGCCAAAAGCCAAAATGGTATAATAGTCCCGCGTGACGCGCCAGAGCCAGCGCAGGCCGGGTAGCCAGTCGCTCTACCCACAATCCGCGTCGCGCCGGAGGCGTTTATGCCGACACGCGCTGAGTGGAATGACCTGCTGGAACGCCTGACCCCCCCGCCCGACTCCTACGTTGCCCGCAACCGAGCCATTAGTGCCTGCTATGCCCGCTGGTATCTGCAAGAGCCCTGGCTCTTCAAGTGGGCTGGCATGGCCGCTTTCGCCTCCGACCAGGTCGGCATCGCGATGGCCCTGATCGAACTGATCGCCGCGCCGCACAAGGCTATGCGCCCCGAAGAGTCCTTCGCCCAGGCAGCGGGACTGAGCGGTATGACCGCCGAACTCTACGGACGGGCGCTCAACCTGGTCTTAGCTCTGCCCGTCAGCATGCACGATGCCGCTACCAACAACCTGCTGCTGCAAGACCTCGAGCTGATCAAGCAGGCCAACGACGCGATCTTCGCCGATGTCGGCTGGGCCCACGTCGCCTATATCTACGGCGGGCTTGAGGCACTCGAGGCTAACCTGACTGGCGCAGACCAGGCTGAGTTGCTTGAGGCTTTCCGCCTGATCGACCAGGGTGCTCGGCTGCTCGCCACCACCGACGACTACTATGCCGGTAGCGCCATGATCGACCGTGGCGGGCGGATCATGCTGCGCCACGAACAACTGACCATTCTGCCCCCTTATATGGAGCAACTCTCCGACCTGGGCCGGCGCATCGCCTCCATCGGCAGCTGGCTCGACTTTTCCAACGGCAGCGACCCCTTCAGCCAGCCCACCTTCAGCCTCTTCTTCGGCCCGCCCGCCGTCCTGCTCGGCAGGCGCAGCATTGCTGACCTCACCGACCGCTGGCAGTGGATCGAGGAGGATGTACTGCCCAAATGGGCGCGCGCCAGTGCCGCCTATGTCGAAGGCTGCCCCATGCACCAGCGCCTCGTCACCCTCGCCAACGAACAGCCCAACCTGATCCAGCAGGTCGCCGGGCTCAGTGATCGCCTCTTCCCGGCCCTCGGCCTGCAGAGCGCCCCGGCGGTACGTTGAACGACCTGTGCGGGAGCAAGCGACTGTGAAGATCTACAAGGCCCGCGCTCCGATGCGCATCGGTTTCTTCGGCGGCGGCACCGACGTCAACCCCTATGCCGAAGAGCACGGCGGCAAGGTACTCAACTGCACCATCAATCTCTATGTGCGCTGCATGCTTAGCCAGAGTAGCCAACCCGGCCTCACTATTCGCTCACTCGACCTGCAAGAGGTGAGCCGCATGGTGAGCGGGCGCACCTGGGACGGCAAACTCGCCCTGCCCCAGGCCGTGCTCGATGCCATGCCGCACCTCCACCCCAATCTCAGCGCCGAGCAACCCGGCTACCGCCTGACCATGTTCAGTGATGCCCCCCCCGGCAGTGGCCTCGGCTCCTCTTCAGCTCTGGTCGTAAGTATGCTCAAGCTGCTCTACAACGTCGCCGGCCAGAGCTACGACCCCCACGACCTGGCCGAACTGGCCTATCGCATCGAGCGGGTTGACCTGGGCATCCCTGGTGGGCGCCAGGATCAGTACGCCGCCGTCTTTGGCGGCATGTGCGTCTACCACTTCGGCAAAGGCCACGTCATCGTTGAGCCGGTACTTAGTGAACCCACCGCCCTACTCGAGTTGGAGAGTTGCCTGATCATCGGCTATATCGGCGACCGTGAGCTGCTGCGTCACCACCTGATGGAAGACCAGGTGCAGCGCCTGCGCAAGGGCGACACGCTGCGCGACCATGATGCCACGAAAGCCTATGTTGATGAGGCCACCCGCCTGCTACGTGAGCAGCGCATCGCCGACTTCGGACGTCTGTTGCACGATGCCTGGGAGGTGAAGAAGGCTTTTTCACCCCATATCGCCCCACCGATTGTTGATGAAGTCTATGCCACAGCACGCCGCCACGGAGCCTGGGGCGGCAAGATCACCGGTGCTGGCGGGGGTGGCTTTATGGTCTTTGCCTGCCCCTTCGACCGACGCCTCGAGCTCGAACGCGCCCTCAGCGGTATGGGTGTTCATGTCCGGCCCTTCTCCTTCGTCAGCCATGGCGTGCAGTCCTGGGCTGTCGAAGAGACCAGCTGATTGGAACATCCCGTGTATGCCATCCGCCTCCCCCTCTGGCTCGTCCTGGCCCTCTGCCTGTGCCTGATCCCCGCCGGGCCGGTCAAGGCGCAACGCCCTGGGCCTTTTGATGTCCAGTTCTTCCTTGATGCACAGCCCGGCCCCCTCAAGCACTATAACGAGGAAGGCCATAGCGCAGCCGCAATCATTGAAGGCGCAGCGATCTATTATGGGGTCAGCGCCGAGATCATGCTGACCCTGCTCGAGGTGAACGCCAACCTGCTCAGTCAGCCGCAGCCCCCGCCCGAGGATCTGCTGCGCCCCTTTGGTGCCGTTGGCCCGCCCGGCTTCGCGGCCCAGGTCGACTGGGCCATGCGCGAACTGCGCGCCGGCCTGGGCCCCTACGACCGCCCCCCCACCCTCACCTTCAGCGACGGTGTCAGCCTTACCCTGACCCTCGACCAGGCCCCCGAAGGGGTCGCCGTACAGCGCCTGCTCGCCCGTGGGCGTACTTCTGCCGCCTGGTACGACGCCGTTGAGCGTTTTGCCCGCGCCTTCGAGCGCTATTTCGACAACCTGCTGGTACGGGTCGAACCCTCTAACGAGCCTGTGGCCACCCCGGCCAGCGCCGGCTTTCTCCTATCACCCTGGTATGCTGGCACACGGGTCGGGCATCTCTCCTACTTCGACCATGTGTACCCGACCGTCGACAGCGGTGATGACGGCAATACCTTCATGGTCGATTACCTGGGGCGCGGTAATGTGCAGTACGACGGCCACGACGGCCACGACTACACCTTCCCCGATCTGCAGTTCGGCACGCCCATCCTCGCCGCCGCAGCTGGCACCGCCTACGCCCGCAGCGATAGTCGCGGCCTCGGCATCATCATCCTGCACACTAACGGCTACGAGACGATCTACTGGCACCTGGGCAGCTTCGCCAGCATCTTTGATGGGCGCGTGGGCAGCAATAACGGCGTCGTGGTCACTGCTGGCCAACCCATCGGCCTGAGTGGCGCAACTGGAGTGAGCAGTACGCCCCACCTGCACTTCGAGGTGCGCAAGCGTGAGGGTAGCACAAGCAAGCAGGTTGATCCCTACGGCTGGTACGGGGCCGGAAGCGACCCCTGTGTCGCCTACAGCGGCTGCCTGGCCAGCACCTGGCTCTGGCATCCTTCGCTCATCGGCAGCTATGACTTCACGCCGCCCAACCAGCCCGAAGAGCCCGATACCGAGCCGCCCGTCGGTACCTTCAGCCTCAACCCGCCCGCCGACCTGCTCTTTAGCGCCACTTTTGACAACCACCCTGTGCAGAGCGTAGGCCAGGGCTTCCCCAGCTTCAGTGCCACGCCGAGCTTCGTCAATGGCCATAGCGGCCCGGCCCTGGCCCTCAACAGCGTCGGTGTCACCTACCCCGTCAGCGGCAACCTGGAACTGGCAGCAGGCACGATCAGCCTGTGGGCCCAACTCCCGATCACCTACCCCACCGGAGTAACCCGCCACTACCTGCTGGCCGCCAGCGCCAACCCCACCAGCGCGCCCTACACCGGCACGCTGGCCCTGCGCCGCGAAACCGACGGGCCTGACAATGGTGGGCCAGCCTGGGTCTTCTGGACAACCGCCGAGGGCGAGGCCACCCGCGACCGTATCTTCGTACGCGATACCCTGGTGCCAGGCTGGCACCACTTCGCGATCAGCTGGGATGCCGCCAGCGGCAGCAAGGCGCTCTATCTCGACGGTGAGCTTGCCGCCTCGGCTGAAGGACGCAGCCTACCAACCCATGTCGGCCAGTTCATCCAGCTTGGACGTTTCACGACTGGTTGGGGGGCGCTAGGGGCTAACCTCGACGACCTGGCGATCTACAATCGTGTCCTCTCCACCACCGAGGTGCTGGCCCTGGCGACAGCCAGCCCGCAACCCCAGGATGAGCCCTTTGTGCTACATGATCGCACGGTGCGCATCGACACTAACGCCATCGACGAACAGGGCGGCATCATGGCGGTACAACTCGGTCTTGACGGCAGCTTTGAAGATCCGCAACCCTACTATGATGCCTACCGCTGGACGCTGCCAGTCGTGACCGGCACACACACCCTTGCAGTACGCTATATCGACCGGGCCGACAACAGCGCAACGATCACCCGCACGATCAGCCTTGAGCTCCCCCCGTTGCAACGGGTCTTCCTGCCGCTGTTGCTCAACCCATAAACATTAGCGGAGCTGTCTTTGCCGCTTCGTGCGGTGCAGGGCCGAAGACGCAGCAAGCGGGAGCTGGGGAAGGCGATCCTTTCCCAGCTCCCGCTTGCTGTAAACTAAAAACCCGCCCAGCTAACCCTGGCCTAATCCAAATAGCCATGCAGGTGCGCCCCAACTGTGGGATGGCGCAGGCGGCGCAGAGCTTCGGCCTCGATCTGGCGGGTGCGCTCGCGGGTAATCCCGAAGGCCACCCCCACCTCTTCAAGTGTGCGCCGCTGGCCATCAACCAGGCCGTAGCGCAGTTGCAAGATCTTCCGCTCGCGCTCAGGTAGAACGTTCAGCGCTGCGTTCAACTCCGCCTGCAGCATATTGGAAGCAGCGATCTCCATCGGCGAGGCAGCCCCCTCGTCGGCCAGCACCTCACCCACGCGCCCCTCACTCTCATTGTTGAGGGGCTGTTCAAGTGAGATCGGCTGATTCGAGGCTTGCAACAGACGCTTGATCTTGCGCTGACTCATCCCCAGGGCCTGAGCCAACTCTTCGGCCGTCGGCTCACGCTCAAACTCCTGTTCGAGCCGATAGATTGCCCGGCGCAGATGAACAATTGACTCAGAGAGGTGAACCGGCAGGCGAATCACGCGGCTCTGCTCGGCGATTGAGCGCGTGACGGCCTGGCGGATCCACCAGGTGGCATAGGTGCTGAAGCGGTTGCCCTTGGTATAGTCGAACTTCTCAACCGCCCGCATCAGGCCGATATTGCCCTCCTGCACCAGATCCATCAAGGCCATCGGGCTACCGATATATTTCTTCGCCACGCTAACGACCAGACGCAGGTTGGCCTGGATCAGCTTGCGGCGCGCCTCTCCGCCACGGGCAATCTCGCGCTCAAGGGCCATGCGCTCACGCCCATCGCGATACTCTTCATTGGCAATCATCTGGAGCGCGGCTTTGCCACGCGTAATCTGCATCGCCAGGTCACGCTCTTCCTCGGCTTTGAGGAGAGGCACCTGGCCAATTTCGTGCAGGTAGAGCTGCACCGAATCCTCAACCGACTCGTTATCAGCAGGCTCTATCTCATCAGGCTCGACCTCGGCAACCTCGCCATCGACCACGTCCCAGCCGGTCACCTCCAACTGGGGCTCCGCATGATCGTCATGGTCGAGCATTTCTTCGTTATTACTGGCCTGGTGTATGGCACTCACGGCATCTTCTCCTGGGCTTAGAAGCCGGATATCTGGCGTATCAACTGTCTTGCACTCCTCTATTCTATAGTTTGCACAGGATTTGTCAATACCCATGTTGTACCACATTTGCACAGCTTTGCCAGCCCCCCATGGTACAATATGCCTGAGCGCACCAGGTGCGCTCAGGCATAGCTTAGTATCCAGAGTAAAGAGGCGATGACTTTCCGATCCGACAACCCGGCCCCTCCCAGTCTTGCACAGCTGCGCGAAATGCTGCCACTGCTCCCCGAACCGTGTGCTCTGCTTGATGCTACGGGGGTTGTACAGGCGACCAACCCGGCCTGGGACGACATGTTTGTCCAGACCGGCAAGGGCCTGCCGCTAGCCAGAGCCGTCGCTTCACTCTTGCACTGGGAGCCCACGACATGGACACCGGTAGCGCAGGAGCTTGACGAACTTTTGGCTGGCCAGCTTGAGCGCATGCAGTTCGATGCACCGCTTAGCGAGCCCCCCGACCGTTGGGCGCATTGTAAGCTAGCCACCCTGCCGGGCGGCGGCCTGATCTGGCAATTGACCGATGTGACCCGCTGGCAGATCGCCGAAGCTGAAGCCAATCGCCTGCTTGATCAACTCTTCGACGCGATCGAGAGCATCAACGATGGCTTTGCCCTTTTCGACGAGCAAGACCGGCTAGTCTACTGCAACCAGCGCTACCGGGTGATCTACCCCCTGACCGGGCCAGTGCTGGCCCCGGGGCGTACCTTCCACGAGATCATCAAGTTCGGCATCAGCCTTGGCCAGTACCGCGAGGCAGTCGGCGACGAAGAGAACTACATCGCCCGCCGCCTCGCCATCCATCGTCAAGGCGGTATCATCGAGCAGCACCTGAGTAATGATACATGGGTGCGGGCGATGGATCAGCCGACGAGCAGCGGTGGCGTCGTTGCCGTTCGCACCGACATCACCCTTGCGCGCCAGGCCGAAGCCCTGCGGCAGCAAGCGACCGATCAGGAGGCGACGATCAAATTTCAGGCCGCCCTGGTTGTCGAGCTTTCCACGCCCCTGTTGCGCATCGGCGAAGGCGTCCTGGTCTTGCCGCTGATCGGCTCAGTCGACACCCACCGTGCCGCCCGTGTGGTCGATATCCTGCTCCAGGCCGTCGCCGGACAGCGGGTTCATACGCTTATCCTCGACATCACCGGCCTGCCCATGGTTGACAGCCAGGTGGCCGATGTGCTGATCCAGTGTGCCTATGCCGTCAGGCTACTTGGGGCGCGCACCGTGATCACCGGCATTCGCCCCGATGTAGCCGAGACGATCATCGCGCTGGGCATCGACCTCAGCGACATCGTCACCCGCGCCAATCTGCAACAGGGGGTAGCCTATGCCCTCAGCCGCCAGCGTTGAACGAGCGCCTGGCCCTGCAGTTTAGCTATGCTTCACGCTCGATCACAAAATAGGCCAGGTCGATCAGCGCCTGCTGGGCCAGCGAGGCCGGAAATTCACCAAGCTGGCCAATTGCCTGGCTGATAAAGCGGCGCGCTTCCGCGCTGGCCCCTTCGGTCCCACCAGCAGCGATCACTTCACTCACCGCACTGCGCACCTGAGCCTCACTCTGTACACCATGCTCAACCAGGTCGCGCAGGCACGGACTGCCCGTGCGAGCCACCGCAATGATCAGCGGCAGGGTGATTGTGCCCTGGCGCAAGTCGTTGCCAGCTGGCTTGCCCAGCGTCTCTTCGTTGCTGGTAAAATCGAGCACGTCATCAACGATCTGGAAGGCCATCCCCAGGTCAAAGCCATAACGGCCTAGAGCGGCCACCTGAGCCTCCGTACCGCCACCGGCAGCCATACCTGCTTTACAGGCCGCCTCAAAAAGTGCCGCCGTCTTGGCCCCAGTCTTGTAATAATACTGACCCAGGGCCGTCTCACTCGGCTCAACGACCGTCACCGGGCTCAATTCGCCCTCAACTATCGTCTGCACCGCCTGGGCATAGTAGGTGATAATCCGCGGATCGGGGCTGAGTGACATCTCGCTTGCCGCCAGGGCAAAGAAGAAATCACCAACCATTAAGGCAACATCGTTATCCCACTTGGCATGCACCGTCACCCGCCCGCGCCGCCGGGCGGCCTGGTCAACCAGATCGTCATGCACCAGCGAGGCGGCCTGGATGAGTTCGACGGCAGCTGCGGCATGGATAACCCGCTCCAGTTCGTAGTGCCCCAGGCGGGCCGCCAGTAGGGCCAGGGCTGCGCGCAGGCGCTTGCCGCCCGAGCGAATGGTGTGCAGGCTGGCGGCGGTGATCAGCTCGGCACGTGAGGTCGAACGCTCAATCAATAACTGCTCGACCGCATATAGATCGGCCGTCAGATCGGCACGCTGGAACAACTCGCTCACACTCAGGGCTGGAGTGGAACGCGGGTGGGGGAGACGACCTTCAGCGCCAGCATTGCGGGAACCCACCGCCACGCTGTATTTTGCGCCGGTAGAATGGGACTGATAACCAGCCATCAGGCTATTCCTCCTCGAACCTGCCGGTCTTCGCTGAGTCCCGGCAGGTCTGTGTTGATCATGGCTGAGTGGAACGGTCGGGTTCGCCGATGAGCTGCCACACCGTTTCCGGCACAGCACCGACTGCACAACCCCCTTCATGTATAATACGCCCACTCTGACAATAGTGCATCATCCTCTGCCCAGAGCTTTAACCCACCCTACCGGGTCGGTGTGGGTTGCTCAGACAGACGAAGCTATCCCTGACAGCCAACCACCAGACCGTAAGGTCGGTCGCGACACATCCACACCTGGATCGGCAACGTAAATACATATGTGGGTGCCACATGGCCAGTATACCTGAGCACATCGCCACTGAGACGCTCCTCAGCGACGAGTTGCTGATCGGCCGAGTTGCCTCCGCCGATAGCGCTGCCCTTGAACAACTTTACGCCCGCCACGGGCGGGTCGTCTATGGTCTTGCCCTGCGTATGCTCGCCAACCCCGAACACGCCGAAGAGGTCGTGCAAGAGACCTTCTGGCGGGTCTGGCGTCGTGCCAATAGCTTTCAGGCTACCAGTGGATCGTTCATGCCATGGCTGTTTGGCATCGCCCGCAACCTGTGCATCGACGAGCTACGCCGCCTTCGCTCGCGTCCGGCCCCCGCGCCAACCGATGAGGAAGTGCTCGCTGCCATTCCCAACACAGAACCTGCTGTAGAGCAACTGAGCTGGGAAGCCGAACGACGCCGCTTAATCAGTAGCGCCCTGAACGAGTTGCCGCCTGAGCAACGCCAGGTGCTTGAACTGGCCTATTTCAGCGGTCTCTCCCAGCGTGAGATCGCCGAACAGCTCGCACATCCCCTCGGAACGATCAAAACCCGCGTTCGGCTTGCCCTCCAGAAATTGAAAACCGCCCTCCAACAGCAGGGCATAAGCCTTGAAGACCACTAGAACGTAGCAGACTATGCAGGATCAGGATCATCGTGCAGCCGATCTGGCCGCGTATGCCCTTGGTGCCCTTGACCCAGAGGATCGTCACGGGGTCGAGGCACTGCTCGCCGAATCACCTGAGCATCAGGCGCAACTCCAGCAGCTCCGTGAAGCGGTCGGCTGGCTGCCCTACAGCCTGCCTGTTGCCGAGCCGCCTGATCATGTGCGAACCCGTCTCTTTGCTCGTCTTGCAGCCACGCAGCCACCTGCCGTTACACCCGTAACGCACCCTGCTCCCCGCCGCCTCTTCAAGCATCCCGCCACGCTGGCTATCGCCTTCCTGGCCACCCTGGTACTCATCCTGGGTGGCCTTACCCTAAACCTCTCTGCCGGGCTCAACCGCCTTGAGCTGGCCAACGACGAATTGCGCTCCAGCCTGGCCTCTGTCGAACAGCGCATCAGCGAGAGTGAGCGCAGCCAGGCCAGCCTCGCCGACCAGCTTGTCGCCGGTGAACGCCAGATCGCCGCAGTCGGGACACGTCTGAACGCAAGCGAAGCACGCTTCAACCAGATCAGTACCAGGCTGGCCCACGATGAGGATGTGATCGCCTTTGTCAGCGCACCCGGTGTGGCCACCCGTACGCTGCTGCCCGCCGATAGCGCAGCCCAGACCCGCGGCGAAATGTATATGTACCCCGGCGTGAAGAGTGCCGTCGTTCTCTTCAGCGGCCTGCCCGAGCTCGCCCCCGGCCAGATCTACCAGTTCTGGCTTGCCGATGAGCGCAACCAGGTTGCCGCAGGCACCTTCGACGGTGATCCGAGCGGGATGGCCCGCCTGCTGGTCGAGGCACCCCGTGAAGTCAATGCCTTCCGCGAGGTGATGGTAACGGTCGAACCTGTTGGCGGTAGCCCCACCCCCAGCACTGCCGTTGTGCTGGCTGGCTCACTCTGAGCCCACGCAAAAACGGTGGCCCACCCCGTTATAGGAAGCAAGCATACGTCAGCCTGCACCACATCACTCCGTGAATGGTAGGCCCGACGACCATACATCCCTTGCCTAACACCACAGACAACAGCTGGCAGCTGTCCGTCCTTCTCCTCGCCTTACCTCCAAGCCCTACGACCCACATTCGTCGCCCAGTTGTCATCATTTGATCATCACACAACCTTCTCAGCGGGTTGTCAAAGGTCTAGAATCAGCCTAAGACGACCGGAGGGGCTTTGCGCCCCAGCAGCTTGCCGACTCGCAGCCTGTCATCATTGAAGCAGCACCCTCCCGAAATCGTTTTAGGAGTCGCTTCCAACAGGCCGCCCGCAGCGAGAGAGTTGAGGAGGCTATGATCACGCAGCCAATCGAGCGACTCCCCCGCAACCCTGGAGGTATTGCGCCACGACCTCGGCAGCAGCGCGAGCCGGAAACGCCGCTCGACGCGATCACGCTGGCCCAGATGGATCTGACCATGCTGGTGCAACGCTGCGCAACCGAGAGTGAGCGTTTTTACCGTGGCCAGCAGCACGATACCTGCTTCAGCTACGAGCTCTTCCGCCGAGCCCTGGTTGAACGTGACGAAGCCGCCTGGGCCCAGCTCTACCAGCACTACAGCAGCCTGGTTGAGGGCTGGATCCGCCGTAGTGGGGCCTTCGCAAGCAGCGGCGAGAGCAGCGAGTACTTTGTGGTGGGGGCCTTCACCAAGTTCTGGCGGGCGATTACCGCCGAACGCTTTACTTCCTTTCCCTCCCTGGCCTCGCTCCTCCAGTACCTGCAACTCTGTGCCACCAGCGTGGTGATCGACAGCGTTCGCGCTCAGTCATGGTCGGAGATGCTGCCCGAAGAGGCTATCAACGGCACGCATGTGCCGCAAACCGCTCCCGACGA
Organism: uncultured Chloroflexaceae bacterium; assembly: GCA_964592425.1. Classification (GTDB taxonomy): domain Bacteria; phylum Chloroflexota; class Chloroflexia; order Chloroflexales; family Chloroflexaceae; genus Viridilinea. The sequence goes on along the minus strand of CAZQCG010000021.1, from coordinate 41,942 downwards.
AGAGGCCGTCAGCCGGGTTGATCGTGAAGAGTTCTGGCACTTTATCAATGCCCAGCTACATAACGAAGTGGAACGGTTCGTAATCTATGCTTCGTTCGTCCTCGGCCTCACCCCACGGGCGATCTATGCCCAGCGTACTGAGCTCTTCAGCAACGTCAACGATGTCTACAATATCAAGCGCAATGTGCTGGGTCGCCTGAGCCGCAACCCGCAACTGCGCCAACTGATCGCTGCCTAAGCGCTAGCTCGGGCAAGCAGGCTCTTACGAAGAGGGGCATCCCTGTAGGGATGCCCCTCTGTTGATCATAGGTACTTGCCTTCAGCTGCGGAAACCCGCACCCTTTACGGAAAGTCAAGATACCCCTTCTAGGGGCCTATGCGGGACTTATACTACCAATTATAATAATGCGTGAATTTCGCGTAAGCAGGCGTTTCTTAATATACGAAACGTGTCCAGACCGGCTGCAAAGCCAGGAGCACGCAGCTATGAGTAATCAGGAGCGCTGGGAGGAGGGCTGTACGATGCCTCCGGCGCCGGGTGTAGCGGCACTGATCGCTGCCGCCGATAGTGAAGCCGACGCGGCGACCCTGGCTCACCTGGAACAGTGTCCCCACTGCGCCAGCATCGTCGCCCAGATCCGCTCATTTCAGGTACGCCTGCTCCACCGCCTCTACCGGCTGCACTGCCCGTCCAGTGACCTGCTGGTTGACTACAGCCAGGGGTTACTTGACCCCTACCAGCGGGCTTTCGTGACTCATCACCTGGCTCTCTGCCCCCACTGTAGCGCCGAACTGGCCCTGCTGGAGCGGGCCGGGGCGTCAGACGATGCTTTTGGTTTGCGTGGGCCGCTTGTCCTTCCGCTGTTGTAGACTCATCTGTACAAGACCACAAAGGGTGCAGCAACAAGCTGCACCCTTGTGATAAGTGGCGGGATCGGCCGTTAACCAGTGATCAACTGAAGTGATCGGCCATGTAGGCAACCAGGTCGGAGACCCGCACCGAGTAGCCCCACTCGTTGTCGTACCAGGTGATGACCTTGAAGAAGTCACCGCCCATATTGTGGGTCAGGGGCAGGTCAACCACACTACTGAAGGTAGTGCCGATGAAATCGCTGCTGACCAACTCTTCGTCGCTGACACCGAGGATGCCCTCAAGCTCCTCGCTCTCGGCAGCCTCACGGAAGGCATTGTTGATCTCTTCAACGGTGGTCGGTTTGTTGAGGATTACGGCAAAGTCCACCATCGAGACGGTAGCGGTAGGTACACGCACGGCGTAGCCGTGGAACTTGCCCTTCAGTTCGGGAATGACCAGGGCTACCGCCTTGGCCGCGCCAGTAGTGGTTGGGACCATGTTGATGGCGGCGGCACGAGCCCGGCGCAGATCCTTGTGGACGTTGTCCTGCAGGTTCTGATCCATGGTGTAGGCATGGATGGTGGTCATCAGGCCGCGCTGAATGCCGAAGCGGTCATTGAGCACCTTGGCGACCGGGGCAAGACAGTTGGTGGTGCAAGAGGCATTCGAGATGACGTGGTGCTTCTCGTGGTCGTAGGAGGACTCGTTGACCCCCAGGCAGATCGTAATATCCTCGCCCTTGGCGGGGGCACTGATCAGTACTTTCTTCGCACCGGCCTGCAGGTGGGCCTTGGCTTTTTCGGCCTCGGTGAAACGACCGGTCGACTCGATCACGATATCGACGCCCAGATCTTTCCAGGGCAGCTTGGCGGGGTCACGCTCAGCCAGAGCGGCAATCTCGTAGTGGACATCGTCGTAATCGACGATCAGTTTGTCCCCAGTGGCAGTTACTTCACCATCAAAAGGACCATAGGTCGAATCGTAACGCAGCAAGTGAGCCAGGGTATCATTGTCAGTCAGGTCGTTGATCGCAACGATCTCGAATTCATCCGGGTGGTACTCAAGCATCGCCTTGAAGCTCTGCCGCCCGATCCGGCCGAAGCCGTTGATCCCGATACGCACCATGGGTAGGGCCTCCTTCCCATTCGAGGTTCACGCGTGCGCGACCACCATTTGCCCGCCTATGGGCAGATTCAGGCACCGCTGCTGTCGGCTGCGTGGCCTGCGGCGCGTCGGTCAGCACGGGCGGTATTATAACATGCTTTGCGCGAAGAATTATATGCGTGAAAGCAGTATCGAGGAGGCCTTATGTTTCTGACAATGATTCTGGCACTGTTGATTGTGTTGCTGGCGCTGTTGGGCACCCTGCGTGGCGTGCGGCCCGGTCTGGTGGCGCTCGCAGGCACCCTGCTGGCCGCCATCAGTGCCGAGCTCTGGCGTGAGCCACTGGAGGCCTGGGTGCAAACAACCATCAGCGCCGAGAGTCCGGCCCTACCTGCCTTTGCCATCCTCAGTCTGAGCTTCCTGCTCACCATTGGTGTAATCGGTTATGCTGGCGCGGTGCTCTTGCCGCCCGACGGCCCCGAGAGCTACCCCGGCTTGCTTGAGCGGGTACTCGGTGGCTTGCTCGGCGCACTCAACGGGGCCGTGATCAGTGGCTTTCTGCTGCGCTATGCCGTGCAGATCTGGGCTGGCCCACCCGTCAGTGGCTGGCTTGCCGACGCCAGCCTCGCACGTCTGCTGTTAGCCTGGCTGCCGCTCTTTATGCTGGGCCTGCTCGCCACAACCGGCGGAGTTATTTTGCTACGCTCGGCGCGTGCTGGCCTGCAACAGTCGCAGGGTCGGCGCCAATCGGTTGCCGCTGCCACTTCCCTTGATGAGGCTGATCGACGCCTCAACGAGAAGATTGAGCAGGCCCTGCGCAAGTGAGCAGTGTGGCACTATCACTCGTCACCGGTTAATCACCCCGGACAGCCTCCGCATAGACGGCTTCGATGCGATCAAGCATGCGTTCAAGGCTGAACTCGGCACGGGCACGGGCATAACCCGCCGCGCCAAACCTCCGCGCCAGCTCGGGGTTGGCCAGCAGCACCCGCAGAGCACGCGCCAGGGCGGCAACATCGTCGGGTGGGACAACAAAGCCGGTCTGCCCATGGCGTGTGACATAGCTGGTGCCGGTACCCAACTCGGTGCAGACAATTGGCAGCCCGGCCGCCTGGGCTTCGACCTGAGCCAGACCCAGGGCCTCGCTACGCTCGATCGAGGGCAGCACAAAGACGCTGGCGGCGTGATAGAAGGCCCGCAACTCAGCATCTTCCTGCTCGCCAACAAGATGTACCCTTGCCTCAAGCCCAAGCTGCGCCGCCATGGCCGCCAGGTCGGCGCGGCGGACAGTGGCATCACCACCGACAAAGACGGCATGGCCGGGCACATCAGCCATGGCCCGCACCAGACGATCAGCGCCTTTGTAATAACGCAGGCGGCCAACGAAAAGCACAATCGGGCCAGGATAGCGGCGGCGGATCGCCGCCACCCGGACGGGATCAGCCTGGGCAAAATGCTCAATCGATACGCTCGAAGGGACAACCCGGCAGCGCGAGGCTACCGGAGCCAGGAAGGGTGACGAGCGAATATAGGCCGGGCTTGTCGCAATCACCCGTGCCGCCCTGCGCAGGGTGTGCCGGATCAGGGGAGCCACCAGGAGCCCGAGCACACGCTGGCGGACAATATCGCTGTGATAGGTGACGACCAGGGGAATACGCCTGCCCGCCAGCAGCACCGCCATGTCACCCGGAGGGTACGGGTGGTGCAGGTGGATCAGGTCGGGCCGCTCACGGGCCAGCAGCAGTGGCAGTGCCGGGCTGAGGGGCGTCGAGGCGACCGTTGCCAGACGCCCGGCCTGTACCAGACGTACACCATGGCGTTCGCTAACGAACATATGCCGACTCTTGCTACTGTAGAGCACCGTCACCTGATGACCACGGGCAACCAGCCCCTCGGCCAGCATCGCCAGATGAACTTCGATGCCGCCGAGTACCGGCGGGTAGTCTTTGTAGATCTGCAGAATGTGCATAGCTACCCTGAAACACAATCATCGGCCAGCCAGCTACAGAGAGTGGCCCGGTAGGCTCCTTGCGCATCGGGCTCCAGGCGCACATAGCTGAAGAGCGTCGTGTAGTTGTCTGGATCACCGATCTCGGCCCAGGTGTAACTGCGCTGACCATCGTCACGCAGGTGTTGTGTCCAGGTACCTGCATTGAAATAGTAGCCGGTACGGCCATCGGGCAGAGTGAGCGGATCAATGTAGCCGTCGATGGCCGTATGCGTGTGGCCCATCACGACGGTGCTGATCGTCGGATCGGCCTCAAGCACCGCACGGGCCGCCATACGGTAGGCATCTTCGGCCATGCCGCTGCCGAGCAGTACCTCGCCACCAGCAACCAGCTCCGGCTGCTCGATCGGCTCGAAGGAGAGCGGCGTGGCCATCCCGCTCAAGAGCATACTCAACTGCAGATCCTCCGGACCACGCAGGGTGCGCACCAACTCGGCCCGCGTCGCTGGATCTTTCAACTGGGCCGCAACCGCCGCCTGCAGATCGGGGTCGCTGATCATGCCAGGCAGCAGGGCCAGATCGCTATCCTCAGCCTCACCAGTCACTTCAGCGCCGAAGGCACCAAGCAGCGGCGGCAGCCCGCTGGTCAGCAAGAAACGGATGACCAGGCCGATCGCCGTGGCAGTAAAAAGAAAGTCGTTGCGCAGGCCCAACTGCACCACACGCATGATGGGCTTGACATTGTCGATAAACCAGCGTTCGTATTCAAGCTGATTGAAAACCTTGTCGACAAAGAGCGTGCCCCAGCAGCGCTTCAAGCGGCGCACCCCGAAACGGTCGAGGCCAAAGGGCTGGCTCATCATCTCGCCGAAGCGGTTGGCCCGGTCGTACTCGTGGCCATGCTCGATATAGACCCGCCCAGCAGGACCCTGACCAATCGTATGACAATAGGCAACCAGGCGCAGGTCGCCGCAGGAACCAGGCGGGTAGATCGTATCAAAGAGCAGCGCCCAGACCCCGTCCCAGAGCAGGTCGATGTCGTGGTTACCAGCGATAATCGTGATCGAGTGGCCCTCCATCATAAAACGCCGTAGGCCCTCAAAGACCGCACGGTGGCCGGTGGTGAGGCTCTGCTCATAGCTGCCGAGGATGACCCGTGCCCGCCTGAGCGACTCGGCCTCACTAGAGCCAAGGTCGTCTTGCGGTGAGGCCAGGCCGATCTCCGGCAAGGTCTGGCAGAACTCAAGAAAATCACCAGCGATGACCAACTCGACCGGCGGGCCGGGCGGGCCAATCTGCTTCAGGAAGCGCACAAATTGCTCGTCAGCGGTGAAATCCTCGAGCCGGTCAAGCTCACCGTCCAGTAGCCACCCCGGACCCAGGTGCAGATCACTGACCACGTAGACCATTCTATCCATGGGTGGTGCTCCTTCAGACAGCGAAACCGTGCCTATGATAGCACTGTCTGCACGAGAGAACAGCAGGTTTGCATGGCCGTGTAACTCCTGGTAGGATGCCTGTGTTATGCAAAACAAGCTCACAAGCCGCATCCGCCCTATCGCTACGCTGTTGTTGCCCCTGATTCTGTTGGGAGCCGCTTTGCTGCTAACGGCCTGCAGCGCCGGCCCGCTGCTTGGCGAGGTGAGCGCCAGTGCTACCAGTTATGCCCCCGCCGAGAGCGACCTGCCGCTGACGATCAGTTATGCAGTGGGCCGCGACGCGAACGTGGCAATCTATGTGCTTGACCAGGCCGGTATGCGTTTTGATCTGCGCCGTGACGAGCCACGTCCGGCCAGTCGCGAACCCTATGTGCTGCGCTTCGATGGGACAGTGCCGACCGCTGATCCGCTGGTGTTGCGGCGCATGCTGCCGCCGGGTGACTATCAGATCGTGGTTGAGGCGGTTGATGCTGAGGGGCGTCAGGCCGAGCAGCGCCTGCCGCTGATCATTGCTGGCGCAACTCTGCCGATGCCGACAATTGAGCAGTTGCTCGTTACCCCGGCAGTGATCTCACCCAACGCCGACGCGATTGATGATCTTGCCGAGTTCACCTACCGCCTGCCGGTCACGGTCACGGTCGATATTGAGCTTACCGCACCGACGGGCGAGGTCATCCCAGTGCTCACCCGCGAAGAGCAGGGGCCCTTCGAGCAGCACCAGGTCTGGAACGGCAAACGCCCCAATGGTTCGCTACTCCCGGCTGGTGTCTACACCTACACCCTGCGTGCCGCCGATAACCATGGCAACATCGTGCAGCGTCAGGGCCCGCTCACCCTCCAGCAGGTTGGCCAGCCCGAGGCGCGCATCGTTGCGGCCTGGATTGCCCCGCAACAGGTGATGCTCGGCGAGGTGATCACCGTCACGCTGCGCGTACGCAATACCGGTAGCGTGCCCATCCGCACGTATGGCCCACCCAGCGGCTTCCAGTACAGCACCGACGAGGTCTTCTCTTCGGTTGAAGGTGGGCGCTATACCGCCCAGGCTGGCGGCTTCTGGCGCGTCGGGATGGATTGGGACGCCAACAGTGGCGGCGGGGCTCTGCGTTACCCCTTCCGCTGGGCCTTGTCGGAAAAACCGCCTGAAGCATGGTCAACCCCTGGGGTTGAGGATCTGCTGCTCCCGGGCCAGGAAGTTGAGATCGTCGGGCGGGTGCAGATCCTGCGGCGCGAGACGAAAATGAGTTTCTATGTGGGCCTGATCCAGGATGGCGTAGGCTTCTTCCAGGATCGCACCGCCCGTACCATCATTGAAGTGAGCTTTTAAGCTACCCCAGGAGGCCGTCGTGTCAGCGCAGATCGTTGGACTCCGTGGGCCCCTGAGCGGGCGTAGTTTCCCGCTAGGTGCGGCCCCGCTCGGCTTCGGGCGCGCACCTGAGAATAGTGTTGTGATCGCCAGCCCTGCCGCTTCGCGGCGTCATGCCGAGATCCGCTTTGAGGCGGGCACATACCTGGTCTACGACCTGGGTAGCTCAAATGGTACCCGGGTCAATGGTCAGCCAGTCAGGCTTCACCGGCTCAGCCCTGGTGATGTGCTCGAGATCGGTGAAGAGGCCTTTCGCTTCGAGGATAACGCAGCCGCCTATGCGCCGACGGTGCAGGCTGGATCTGCGGCGGCAGGGCCACCGCCAGGGATGGGTGGCCAGGCCCCCTTGCCGCCGCTGCCCGCTGGAGTGGCCAGTTCGCCAGCCTATCGCCCATCATCGCCAGCCGCGCCTCGCCGGGCAAACCGTCTGCCGCTCATTCTTGCGGTGGTGGCGGTACTCGGCTGCACCCTGCTGGCCGCCCTGGCTGGTGGCACCTATCTGGTGCTCAACCGGGGCATCAACGTTAACCCCGAGCCGACCACAACCGCCAGCGAGCCCTCCGGGCCAGTACCCACCCGTGTGCCTGCTCCCGCCGGTGCAGCCAGGTGGACGGTGCTGGTCTACCTTGATGGTGATAATAACCTTGAAGCAGACGCCCTGACCGACTTTCGCGAGATGGCCGCAGTCGGCTCGTCAGACGACCTGAAGATCCTGGTGCAGCTTGACCGGATCAGTTCGTCCGAAGGCTGGGACGACACCTCGGCTGGCGATTGGGCGGGCACCTACCGTTTTCTGGTTGAGCGGGGCATGGAGCCGACTCCCGCCGCAGCCCTGGAGGATCTGGGTGAGTTGAATATGGGCTCCCAGGAGACCCTGGCCGACTTCGTTACCTGGGGCGTCCAGAACTACCCTGCCGAACACTACGCACTGATCATCTGGGATCATGGTGCCTCGTGGCTGGGTGTCTCCAGCGATGACACCGACGGCGCTACGATCAGCCTGCCTGCCTTGAGCACCGCCCTTGATGCCGCCCGCAGCCGGAGTGGCTATGGCACCCTCGATCTGATCGGCTTCGATGCCTGTCTGATGGCCCAGCTTGATGTCTTCAAAGCCGTCGAGCCCTACGGCCAGGTGGTGGTTGCCTCGGCTGAACTGGAGCCCAACCAGGGCTGGGCCTGGGACGCCTGGCTGCGCGTCCTGGCCGACGATCCTACCCAGGACGCCTATGCGCTTGCGCCGGTGATTGTTGACACCTACATCGCCTCCTACGATGATTCGATGTCGGATGATGTGACCCTGTCGGCCTTCGACCTGGCCGCGGTCGGGACGCTTACCGAGCGGCTCGACGAGTTGGCACGGGCCATGATCGACGAGATCGGCCCGAACTACAGCGCGATCGCCCAGGCACGCTCATTTGTCGACGTCTATGCCCCAACCTATGCCGAAGAGTTTAACGCGGTAGATCTAGGCCACTTCAGCCAACTGCTTGGCGATCAGGGCGCGACCGGCAGCGTCGCCAACGCCGCCACGGCCCTCAATACGGCCCTCAATACGGCCCGCCTGGCCAATGGTGCCGGGAGCTACCATCGTAATACCAGTGGCATCTCGATCTATTTTCCCCAAACGGCTGAGCTGCTCATGCCTGAGTATAACCAGGGCTCACCGCTGCCACGCCTGACGCGCTGGGCCGATTTTCTCGAGCGCTTCCATACCCAGGGCGATACGTCCGTCACCATGCCGACGATCAGTGAACTGAGCTTGAGTAACAGCACGGTCAGTGTCAACAATCCGACCACTCTGAGTGGCGTGATCTCCGGCGACGACCTGGCCTACGTCTTCTCCTTTATCGGCATCCCCAACGCAAGTCGTGACACGGTTGACCTGATCTCGGTCGAGTTTATCTACCCCCCGGGCGTGACCCCTGGCAATGAAGAAAATGTGCCGAACTGGGAGGCTGGCACCTACGATGTGAGCCTGACCTGGGACGCGACCAACTGGTATTTGAGCAACGGCAGTGAGCAGATCGAGGTCTTGTTAGGCCCGATCCGCTACGGCAGTACTCTCTACGGTGTCGAAGGTGTTTACACCTCACAGGCTACCGGCGAGCAGATCGACGCCGGGCTGATCTTCAATGTCGAGAACGGCGAGGCGACCCTCGACCGCATCTGGGGCTTCCCACGGGCAGCAGGCAAGCAAGAGCCGCAACCCTACGAGTTGATCCCTGTGCCAGGCGACACCTTTACCGCCTACCTGCGCACCTACACCGACACCGGCAATAGCCTGACACCAGGCTCCGTCGAGGGGCAAACGATCACCTTCGGTGCGCAGCCCCTGACCGCTGACTATGCCCCGACACTGAACGGAGCCTATGTGCTTGGCTTCCTGGTGCGTGACATTGCCGGGAATTTTAGCTATCAGTATGTTGATCTTACGGTTGACAACTAAATGACCATCACCGATATGCTCGTCACGGCCCTGGAGAATCTGGGGCGGCGCAAAGTACGCACGGTGCTCACCTCAACCGGGGTAATCGTCGGGATTCTGACGATTGTGACAATGGTCTCACTGGGGGTCGGCGTCCAGAGCGAGGTGCGCGCGCAGTTTGCCGCCCTGGGCCTGGAGAATGTCTTTGTGCGCCCGAGTGTCGGTGAGATCGACGCTGACGGTGAAGACTTCTTCACCCAGTTCGGGGCCGAGCGTCGCGCAAAGCCGATCAGCCCGGAGGTAGTGGCCGCCTGGGAGGCTCGGCCCGAAGTGCGCCAGGTGACGGCACAGATCTCGCTGGATGAGGTCAATACGCTGCTCGAACTGCCTGACGGGACATTGGCACCGGTCAGCGTGGTCGGGTCGCAGACGGTGGCCGACCCCTTCCGCCTGGCACCCACAGCCCTGGCTGGCACACTCAACCCGCCGCAACCGGCGGGCATGATGATTCTCTCAGCGGGGCTGGTGCCGGAAGGGATGGCGGCGGAAGATCTGGTTGGGCGTGAGTTGGCGATCATCCTGCGTAGCCCGCGGGGCGAAAGTGAGCGCTTTGTACTGCGTGTGGCCGGGGTGAGTGACCAGCAGCAGCGCGAGCTACAGGCCGACCCAGGCGATATGGCAGCGATGAAAGCCTGGTGGTACAACAACCCTGACTATCTGGCCACCCGCGGTTACGATATAGCGATTGTGCAGACAAGTGATGTCGGTGCGGCTGCACGGCTGGTGCGCGTCTTGCGCGAAGAGGGCTTTCGGGTGCAGTCACTTGAACTGATCCTTGAGCAGGCCAACCGGGTCTTTGCGCTGATCAACGTCATGCTAGCCTCAATCGGCGGCCTGGCCCTCTTTGTCGCCAGCCTGGGCATCGTCAATACGATGATTATGGCGATCTACGAGCGCACACGCGAGATCGGCACACTCAAAGCGATTGGGGCGTCGCGGAGCGACATTCGCGGCCTCTTTATGATCGAAGCCGGGCTGATCGGCCTGCTTGGGGGTGTCGTCGGCACCATCGGGGGCTGGCTACTGGGCCTGCTGCTCAACCAGGTGATCGGCTGGTACATCGAATATGAGCGCCTGCCAATTGAGGCCACCTTCTTCGTAACCCCCTGGTGGCTGGCCCTGGCCGCGCTGGGCTTTGCGGCCCTGGTGGGCATCGTGGCTGGCCTCTACCCGGCCGCCCGCGCTGCCCGCCTCGACCCGCTGGTGGCCCTGCGCTACGAGTAGGGCTACTCAGTATGGTGTGCTTTTCTTCACAGACTGTTGCCAGCACAATGTTTGACGCACCCTAGCGCGGATGCTATGATACGCAACATCCTTTGTCTTATAAGCCTTAGAAAGGCTGAACCGGCGCATGGAAGAGCAAATCATCCACGAAGCCATCCGCGAGATCTATTGGAATGTGGATCGTCTCGGGAAAACCGCGCCCATCTTTCTTTACGGCCTTGCCCTGATCACCACAGCGATTATGGCCTGGGGTGTCCTTGGCGATATTGCCCGCTGGCGCAAAGGCAAGCCTGATGCACGCATCGACCAAGTGCCTGCCCGGGCAATAGAGTTTCTGGCCCAGGTCTTCGGCCAGAAGAAGGTACTGCGTGACCGCCGTCCAGGCATGATGCACGCCCTGATCTTCTTCGGCTTCCTGACCCTCTTTATCGGCACGGACATTATCGCTGTCGAAGAAGACTTCACCCTGCCGCTAATGGGTGAGGATGCGGGCAAGATCCTGGTTGGTACGTTCTACCAGAGCTACGAGTTGATCATGGATACGCTGGGCCTGGCCTTTGTGGCCGGGCTGATCTGGGCGACCTGGCGACGCTATCGTGTGCGCGAGGCGCGCCTGGACAGCCGGCGGACAGACGCCTGGGTGCTTGGCGTGCTACTCTTCCTGGGCCTGGGAGGCTTCCTGATCGAGGGTCTGCGCCTAGCCAATCAGGAGATCGGCGGCGTCATGGTCTACGATCAAGGTTGGGCACGCCTGGCCTATGTCGGCTTTACGCTGGCCACCCTCTTCAAGGCGATCGGCCTGGGTAACGGCAGCGACGTGGGCCTAGGCCTACATATGCTGCTCTGGTTCACCCATGCCGCGATCACCTTCGCCTTCATTGCTACACTGCCCTTCAGCAAGTTCAAGCATATCTTCTACACCCCGCTCAACACCTTCTTCCGCAACACCGGCCCCCGTGGCTCGCTTGAGGCCATCACCGACCTGGAGGCCGAGATCGAGAAGGACGAGCCGCGCCTCGGTATCGCTACCCTGGCCGACATGAACTGGAAGGATCGTCTCGATTTCGACGCCTGTATGCGCTGTGGACGCTGCCAGGCCAACTGTCCGGCCCACGCTTCGGGGGCCGATCTCTCGCCCAAATACATCATCACCAAGCTGCATGACCTGATGCACCAGGATCCAATCCTCTTCAAGGATGGCACGGTCAAGCTGGTGAGTGAGCTTGAGCATGGCGAAGAAGAGGGCAACGCTAAGGCCAATGGTGCGGTTGATGTAGAAAACCTGCCGCTCTACGAGAACCTCTTCACCGAGAATGAGCTCTGGAGTTGCACCACCTGCTTAGCCTGTGTCCACGAGTGTCCGGCGATGATCGAACACGTAGACGACATTGTGGGCATGCGCCGGCACCTGACGATGATCGCCAGCGAAGTGCCCCAGGGTGTCAAACGTGTGCTGGAGGGCATCGAGCGGGCCGGTAATCCCTGGCGGCTGCCAGCGGGCGAGCGCACCGCATGGGCTGCTGACCTGGACGTACCGGTGATGGCCGAGAAGGAGCAGGCCGATGTGCTCTACTGGGTCGGTTGTGCGCCCAGTTACGACGAGCGCAGTAAGCGGGTTGCCCGCGCCTTTGTGCAACTGATGCAGCAGGCGGGCATCGATTTCGCCATCCTCGGCGACGAGGAGACCTGCAACGGCGACCCGGCCCGGCGTATGGGCGAGGAGATGCTCTACCAGGCCCAGGTACAGCAGAATGTCGAAACGATGAAGCAGTACAAGTTTAAGCGTGTGGTGACAACCTGCCCGCACTGCTTCAATACGATCAAGAACGAGTACCCGCAGTTTGGCGGTGGGGCCGGAACCGAGTACGAGGTGCTGCACCACAGCGAAATGCTGGCCGAGTTGGTGGCCCAGGGCAAACTCAAGCCGTCGACGCAGATCAACGAGACGGTCGTCTACCACGACCCCTGTTACATCGGGCGCTACAACGATGTCTTCGACGCCCCACGGGCCGTCTTGCAGAGCATTCCCGGTGTCAAGCTGGTTGAAGCACCTGAGCGCAACCGCGAGCGGGCCATGTGCTGTGGCGGCGGCGGCGGCAATGTCTGGCTGGAGGGCTGGGGCAAGGAGCAGGTAAACTACATCCGGCTCGATCAGCTGACCCAGGCCCAGCCGGAGACGCTGGCGATGAGTTGCCCCTTCTGCATGGTGATGTTCGAGGACGCGGCGAAGAATACGGGTCGCGACGAGAGCCTGAAGCGGCGCGACATCGCCGAAATGCTGCTCGAATCGGTGGGGGCTGCCTCCGATGAGAAGCGTTGAGTAATCGTGGTTTGCTGGCCTTGGCTTAGCCAAGCTCAGCCAATGTGAAGAGGCTTGAACCAAACGCCCCCTGTCGTTAAACGACAGGGGGCGTAGCTTTTGTGGCTGGTGGAGGTGCGCTGGTTGAGGCGGAACCAGCGCGCCGACACATTGCGCGTGTCAGTGGAGCTTAGTAGCGGCGACCGCCACCACCACCACCGTAGCCGCCGCTATCGCGACGAGGACCACGCCCGCCCTTATCTTCAGCCTCATTCACCCGAATGGGCCGGCCGCCGACCTCAAGACCATCGGTGGCGCGGATGACGACGGCAACGTCATCAACAGCCATCTCAACAAACCCGAACCCCCGCGAACGTCCGGTGTCACGATCATGAATAACCCGGGCGCTCTGGACATCGCCATGCTGGCTGAAGACCTGCTCCAACTGCACATCATCGATGCCCCAGGCGAGGTTGCCAACGAAGAGCTTCACTTGCATTCCGGTCGAACTCCTGCGTGCCAGCCCTGAGCGTGACACAGCCTCGGCAGAGGGCTCCCCCTGCACTCATCACTCCACATAACAGCAGTGCGTTACCCGCCCACGATACGCCTCACAAGGGGCGGTTGCGCACCTAGCAACGACGTCGCGGGCTGTACCTCGAACGCGGAGGTCGTGCGGACCGGGGAGAACATGCAAAGCAGAGGTGACTCTCGCGGCATCGTGACGCGGCTAGATGGCAGCAGTGTACCATATGCGAATGGCTTTGAGAAGCCCCTAATTTACGGATCATGTACAATTTGTGCAAATAGGACATGCGAGACTTTAACAGTAGCGTTCAAACCAGGCCATGGTGCGGCGCATATGATCAGCGCGATGCCTGGGCTCACCGCTACGGGTCAGTTCGTGGCCTTCACGGGGGTAGCGCACAAGTTCGACGATCTTCTTCTGGCGGCGCAAGAAGGCAAAGAGTTGCTCGGCTTCACTGATCGGTACACGAAAGTCCAGCTCGCTATGTAAGAGCAGCAGGGGGGCATTGATCATATGGGCGTGGGCGAGGGGTGAATGCTGCCAGAGCTGTTCGGCCATCTCCCAGGGATAGCCATTGAACTCGATCTCGACCAGCTCGTGGGCGTCCGAAGTACTGTGGTGGGAGATCAGGTTGTAGAGACCGCGGGCGGCAACACCACAGGCGAATCGCTGATCATTGCCGAGCAGCCAGGCGGTCATATAACCACCATATGATCCGCCTGTCACGCCGATACGGGCCGGGTCAATCGAGCCCTGGGCGAGCAGATAATCGATCCCTGCGAGGATATCGGGGGCGTCAGCTTCACCCCATTTGCCACGGATACCATCGCGCCAGACTTCGCCATAACCTTCGGAGCCACGCGGGTTGCAGAAGAAGACGATGTAGCCAGATCCGGCAGCAACCTGCCACTCGTGCCACATCGAGTGTAACCCAGGCCCCCACATAATATGCGGGCCACCATGGATTTGCACCATCAGCGGGTAGCGCCGGGCCGGGTCAAAGTCGGGTGGGTAGAGCACCCAGCCCTGCACCGCCTGACCGTCGGGGGCGAGGTAGCGCACCTCGTTGATCGGCAGAATGCGGCGTTCGTTCAACAGGTCGGCATTGATCGTCGTCAACTGATGCTCGCTGCCATCGGGGCTGCGCAAGTAGAGATCACAGGGATTGGCGGGCTGCTCGGCGATGAAGGCAAGGCTGCCATTGGCAGCGACCGAGAAGTCGCTGATGATCCGCGTGCCGCCAAGACAGCGTATATGGTTGCGCTGCACAGCTGTGCCGGGCAAGCCAAGGCTATAGATATGGGTGTCACCATGCCAACTAGCCCGAAAGAAGATGCCCTGACCGTCGGGCTGCCAGCAAAACTGCTCAACGTTGAGATTAGTATGATCAGTCAGGTCAGTAGGTTCGCCACCCTCGGCGGGAATGATCGTTACCCGATTACTGTCGGCCAGCAGACGCTTCTCGTCAATACGCACGCAGGCAATCAGCCGACCATCGGGTGAGGGTTGTGGGGTGAGATAGGAGAAGCCGGGGCTGGTCAGCACCTGGGGAGGCCCACCAGCGAGTGACAAGCGCAGCAGGTCGAAGTAGGCAAAGAGCGAGTCGGCCTCGGGATCGCGGGTGGCCGTCGTTAGCAGATATTTGCCATCAGGCATCCAGACCGGTACACCGTAGTGGCGATCGTCATCGGTAAGCCGCCGGGGTAGCGCCGGGGGGGCCTGCTCATTGGTAGGCAGATCGAGCACATAGACATGGTTGCGCCGGTCGTCGAAGAAGCTCGTCCCACTGCGATAGGGCAGACGCGTGATCACCCGCGGGTCGCTACGTAACTCCTCCTCGTGCTGCCGTTGCTCACGGGAACGACTGGCCTCCCAGGCATCGGCGGGTGGCGGCTCAGGCGGATCAGCCTGCTCCTGAAGACGTTCAGCTTGATTAGCAAGGGCCAGAAAGGCGATGCGGCTGCCATCGGGGCTCCAGGCCGGATCACTGGCCCCGTTGGGCAGACTGGTGATCTGTTGCGCTTCACCACCACTAAGCTCGATTATATAGATCTGGCCATTTTCGTCATCGCGGGTGGAGACAAAAGCCAGGCGTTGGCCGTCAGGGCTCCAACGCGGCTGACGATCATACTTTGAGCGGGTGAAGCGATGCGTCGGGCCGCCATCGCTGGGAGCCAGATAGATCGCCCGTCGATAGCCATTTGCCACCCGGTCAACAGTAACCTGCACAAAGGCAACCAGACGACCATCAGGACTGATCTGCACATCCTCTATCCAGTTGAGTCGGTAGAGGTCTTCAACACTGAAAGGGGCAGGTGTACTGGTCACAGAAGTATTCCTCTGCTGGAAGAAGCGCTGTCAGGCAACACTCACAAAAATTACGGCGGTCTGCCCGGAAGATGAAGCAAGGTATGCGATCATTGTACCATAGGGAACCTCGCTAGAGCTATCACTGTCATGTAGGTGATCAGTATTTCATTGCCCGCTTCTACACCTGTCCCCTAACAAAACCATCATCAAGCAATAGCAGACAGTGTATTTGCGTATCTACTACTATGCTATACGCTTGACAAGTAATTTCTTCTGGCTTATACTCTGAACAAGTGTACATGAGCAGCAGCCAAAAAGACTTCCTCTTATCTCAATATATAGCGATCCTACGCCAGTTGTGAAACCTGTCAGGTGCGGCAAGCATTGAATGACCGCTTTCTGATGCGTCAGAGACCGCACCTGACAGGTTTACGACCCCGATGGGATTGTGATAGCAATCCTCATCGTTCACCTGCCCTACTTCAGTCAGGTTTCATTGATCACGTCTGAGGAGTAGATGATGTCCACGAATGGAGCGCTCCCTGAACAGACCGCCCTGTCGGTGCTGTTGTTTCACACCGCAATGACGCGTGAGCTTTCGCTGAGCAGATTTGCCAAAGAGATGGACATTGGTGCCATTTCACTGCGCCAGTTCATCCTGGGTAATACGCAGCGCCCGCGCCAGAAGACGCTGGAGATGATGGCCCACACGCTCAACATGTCGGTGGAAGAGGTGCGTGAGCATATGGAGATCCTCCCGGAGGCAGGGCCCAATTTCGGGGTCTGGCTTGACGAGCAGATGATGCGCCAGGGGAAAATGTCGCGGGCGCGGCTGACCCGTGATACCAATATCAGTGATGGAGCCCTGCGCAACTACCTGGCCGGTAAGACCGTGCCCGATACCGATCAGGCCCAGCGCCTGGCCCAGGTGCTCGGGGTTGACTCTTTTGAGATCGCGCGGATCATTGTCGCCAATACGGTGATCGAAGCTGGTGGCAAGGTGGCAACGCCCAGTAACGCGGTAGTGGCGACGGTTGCCCCAGTCGAGGAAGCCGCCCAGCTTGAGGCTCCGGTAGCTGGTTCGCTTGCCCCGGCCATGGCCAATTCGCAGGATGAGACGCGTTTACTTGGCCTCTGGCGTCAGATGCATCCGCAGGGACGGCGTGCCACCCTCGGCTATATTGCGATGCTGCTCGCTGAGAGTTAGGTGTGGAGTTGCGCACCTATGAACCCACCTGGGGAAAGGGGTACGGTTCAATCACTTGACCGTGCGCTCAATCTGCTGGAGGCGCTGACTGAGAGTGACGATGATGTCAGTCTCTCGCAGTTGACCGAACGTACCGGCCTGGCCCTGGGTACGGCCCATCGTTTGCTGAACAGCCTGGTGCAGCGTGGATATGCGGCTCAGGATGGTGAAACGCGTCTCTATGGGCCTGGCCCGCGGCTGCTTGAAGTCGCTGCCCGCGCCGCAGGCAGCCGCCGCTTTCATCTGGGCCGCATCGCCCGACCATGCCTGCGCGATCTCACCAGGGTGACCGACGAGACCACTAACCTGGTGGTGCTCCAGAACGATGAGGGGGTCTATAACGAGCAGGTAGCCAGCCCGCGCCTGGTGCGTATGTTCACCGAGGTGGGCCAGCGCGTGCCGCTCTACTGTACCGGCGGCGGGAAGGCGATCCTTTCGGGCCTAGCAGTCGATCAGCTTGAAGCCTACCTGGCGCGTACCTCGCTGCAGGCATGGACACCGCATACCTTCGCTACCGCCGATAGTCTACGCCAGGAACTCGAACTTTCGCGCAGCCGCGGCTTTGCGATTGATGACGAAGAGCGTGAGATCGGTGTCTGCTGTGTGGCGGCACCGATCTTCGATCACCTGGGGCGCTGCGTGGCAGCCCTGAGTATCTCCGGCCCCACCACACGCCTGGCCCGCGAGCGTGCCATTGCCCTTGGTCCGCTTGTGCGCCGTACCGCCGATCGTTGTAGTACCCAACTGGGCTGTGGTAACCTTCCCAGCCCGCTTTGAGTAGCCGTAGGGAGGGTGGCTGATGTTGCAGTTTGCCCTGAACCTCTCGCTGACGATGCGTGAGCGACCCTGGGCTGAACGCTTTACGCAGGCGGCCCGGCTTGGCTTCAGTTCAGTTGAGTTCTGGTGGCCCCATGATGAGACGCCCGCGCAGATCGTCCGCATGGTGCGTGCAGACGGTCTCGCAGTGGCCCTCTTTAACCTTGATGGCGGCGACCTGGCTGCTGGTGAGCGCGGGCTGCTCAACAACCCTGCCCGCCTGCCTGCGTTTCGCGCCGGGGTGCCAGCAGCACTTGAACTGGCCCACGCCGTCGGTTGCCGCCGGCTGAACGCCCTGGTTGGCTGCGCCTTGCCCGGCGTCGATCGCCAGGTTCAGCTCGCGCGGGTGGCTGAGGAATTGGCCTGGCTCTGTACACAGGCCGCCCCCGCCGGGATCAGTATTCTGGTCGAGGCACTCAATACCTGGGATACGCCAGGCTACCTGGTCACAAGCACAGTCGAGGCCCTTGCGCTGATCGCGCAGGTCGGCGCACCCAACCTGGCCTACCAGTACGATGTCTACCATATGCAGCGCATGGAGGGCGAGCCAGCGGCAATGATCAGTCGTCATGCCGAGCGCATTGGCCATATCCAGATCGCCGATGAGCCGGGACGCGGCCCGCCCGGCAGCGGTAGGCTGCCCTTCCGCACGATCTTCGCCGCCATCGCAGCCAGTCCCTACCGTGGGGCCATTGGTCTCGAATATCTACCGGGTACTGATTTGGAGGCCAGCCTGGCCTGGTTGCCGCCGGATCGGCGCGGCCCGCTCACCCTTGCCGATCTCCACCTCTGAGTCAAACTTCGTAGGTTAAACTAAGCTGGGCTTCAGCTCCACGGCTTGGCACAATAACGCCGTGGAAGTCGGAGGGTGAGGCTATGGATCCAACCCGCCTGCTTTGTGCATCACTACGGGCTGGCCCGCACAGCATAACAATTGCCCACACGCTTGCCGCCGCCCTGGCTGCGGTTGAGCCAGCTGCGGCAGTCAGGCGGCACCTGCAGCGCGAGGGCGAAATGCTCTATGCCGGTACCCAGGTGATCGATCTGCGTGGCATCGAGCGGATCATTGTCGTTGGGGCGGGTAAGGCCGGTGCGCCGATGGCCCACGCCGTGGCCGACATCCTCGCAGAACGGCTCAGTGCCGGGCTGGTGGTGGTCAAAGATGGCCATCAGGAGCTAGCTGGCAACGTGCCGTCGTCGACCCGGCTGCACCTGCTTGAGGCCGGCCATCCGCTGCCTGATGAGCGTGGGGTGGCGGCTGCCCAGGCCCTGGTACGCTTGCTGCACGGTCTGAGCCCGCAAGATCTTGTGCTAGCCCTGATCTCAGGTGGCGGATCGGCTTTGCTCAGCTTGCCCGTGCCTGGCGTCAGCCTCGCTGATCTGCAGACGCTTACAAGTACACTGCTGGCATCTGGGGCTCCGATTGGCGCGATCAATTGCCTGCGCAAACACCTTGACCTGCTCAAGGGTGGCGGGCTGGCGCGCCTGGCCTACCCGGCCAGACTGGTCACACTTATCCTCTCCGATGTGGTCGGTAATCCCCTCGCTAGTATCGCCTCCGGCCCGACCGTGGCCGATCCGAGCACCTTCGCTGATGCGCTGGCCGTCCTTGAGCAGTACGACCTGCTCACCGATACACCTCCGGCGATCCTTGCCCACCTGCGCCAAGGCTATCACGGGGCCATCCCTGAGACGCCCAAGCCAGGTGATCCGGCCCTGCATGGGGTGAACAACCTGCTGGTGGGCGATAATCGTCAGGCTGCTGAAGCGGCGCTGTCTGCCGCCGCCGCCGCTGGCTTCCAGCCTCTGCTGCTGACGACTTCGCTGGAGGGTGAGGCACGTGAGGCGGGACGCTGCCTGGCCGCCATTCTGCGTGAGATCGCCCAGAGTGGGCAGCCGCTGGCCCGCCCGGCCTGCCTGGTGGCAGGTGGTGAGACGACGGTAACGCTGCGTGGCGATGGGCGGGGCGGGCGCAACCAGGAACTGGCCCTGGCCGCCGCGCTGGGCCTGGAAGGGCTGGCTGATCTGGCCCTGGTTGCCCTGGCAACCGACGGCGGCGATGGCCCGACTGATGCCGCCGGGGCCGTCGTGGATGGAACGACGCTGCGCCGGGCGCGGGCGCTCGGCCTTGATGCGCAGAAGCACCTGGCCCGCAACGATGCCTATCCCTTCTTTGCGGCCCTCGATGACCTGCTGCGCCCCGGCCCGACCGGGACGAATGTGAATGATCTCAGCCTGCTCTTCGCATGGTAAGCGCCAGGCTCAGACAAGGGAATGGGGGATGGGGCATGGGGCATGGGGCTGAACATGTGCGCACGGTCAACCAGCACGCCAAGGTCGCGCCCATCGGCAGCATAGAAGGTCGGGCTGGAGAGCACAATGGCGTCATCGCCAGGAGGGAGCAGCACTAGCAAGGTACGCCAGCCCTGCTCGGGCTCCACCCTGGTGCAACGGCCTCCCGCACAGATCTGCAGTGGCACTGCGGCACTATCAGGGCGCGGTGCCGCCACCCGCAGGGCCAGGATGCGCGACCCCTCGCTACCTGCGGGTGAGTGCAAGCGTAAGCTGCCACGTCCGTTCGTCCAGCGAGCGGTTGCCCCCACGATCGTTTCGGCCTTAAAGAAGCCGCCGATATAGCCGTAGTCGAGTCCGTTGCCCAGGTCGAGGCTGGCCTGCGGCAGTGGGTTGAGGCGCAAGAAACTCCACTCGCTCAGGCGCTGCAGATCAAGGTAACGCCCACGAAAGGCACGTTGCGCCTCCTCAGCACGACCAAGTTCACGCAGCATGTCGCCAAGGAGGGCACTGGCCGCGACATAGGTGGGCTGGCTAGCCTGCGCCTCGCGGTAGGCCGCTAGCGCGGCCTCGTTGTCACCGGCCCGCCGGTAGAGGTCGCCCAGGGCGATCCAACCATCGGGGGTGACCTCAGCCGCCAGGGCCTGGCGGTAGGCCCCGGCAGCGGCCTCCGTACGCCCGGCAGCAGCAAGCATGTCACCGACAGCCCGGTGATAGCTGCGCTGCGCACCCTGGGCGGCCCAGGTCCAGGGATAGTAGCTGAAGAGCGGCAGCAGGGCCAGCAGGAGCAGGCCACTGGCGGCCAGGGTTGGCAGCGGATGCAGACGGGTGCGCCGGAGGGCTGCGTCAAGGGCCACCCCGGCCAGGGGGATGAGCGCCACGAAGAGGAAGTGGCGGTAGCGCCCCTCGGCATGTGTTACGAGGGTCGTGCCAACAAAGGCCGCCAGCCAGAGGGCCAGCAGCACACTCAGGGCATCACGTCGCTGCAGCCCCAGGGCCAGCCCAAAGGGTGCAGCCAGCAGTATCAGCAGATAAAGTAGATCGTCAAATAGCAGGGCCGCGATGAAGATCAGTGGTGGCGGATCGCCGTACCAGGCTGCAAGCAGAAACCGATCCTGGATCGGCTTGATCGCCCAGAGCCGTACCCATTCGGCAGGCAGCTTGCGCAGGATGATCGAGGGATCTTCACGCAGGCGGGCCAGGCCGCGCCGGGTCGCCTCGTCGGCGCGCTCGGCAGGGTTGGCCAACGCCTCAAGGCTGCGGTTGATCGTCTCGATCTCTTCACGCGGTTCGTAGAAGGCCCAGAGGTTGTAGGCAGCACCGGTCTCGATCAGGATGCAACGGCCATAGGTTCGACAGTTGTGCAGTGTCCAGGGAGCAATCACCAGGGTTGCCCCACCGATCAGCAGCAGGCCCGGTAGTAGCAGCGGTAAGACCCGCTCTGCAATGCCAGCCTTACGCGGAGGTGCTCCAGGCAGTTGTTCGTTCGCTTCCTGCCGAACTTCCGGTGTGGTCAGGCCAGGCCAGGCCATCCAGAGTGCGGCCAGGGGCAGCAGCATCAGGCCCGCCGAACGAGTCAGGCTGGCCAGACCCAGCAGCAGGCCCGCCAGGATCGCCCGCCCCCAACCACCCTGCCGGCGCCAGCGGGCCAGTACGAGCAGTCCCGCCCCAAATAGCAGGCTGAAGAGTGTCTCGCTCATGTAGAGGCTGACAAAGGTGGCGTGAGTCTGTAGCAATGCGGCAATTGCAGCCGCGATCAGGGCCGGACGGCGCTGCTGCATCGGGCTGAGTTCACGGCCTAGCTTGTAGATCAGCAGCACCACGCCGACGCTCAGCAGCAGGTTCGGCAAAGCTGCCAGATGCAGATCGCCGCCCGTCAGCCAGAGCGAGCCAGCCAGGAAGAGCGGGTAGAGCGGTGCCCGCAACCAACGCCAGCTCTCGTAGAAGACCCAGCCGCGCCCTTGTAGCAGATCCTGAGCGACCCGCAGGTACTCGAATTCGTCGTTGGCCGGGGCATGCAGCGGCTGCGACCAGAGCAGCAGGCGCCAGAGCAAGGCCAACAAGAGGATCAGCAGCAAAGGCAAGTTGTCACGCAGTCGCCTCATGCCCTCCGTCGCGTGAAATAGCTTGGCGGGCCAGGAACGGCGATCAGGTGACCTGACTGTCCGGCGAAACTCGGTGTTGACCGGATCGAGCTACGGATCTCGTCCGGGGCGGGCGACATCGGCGATGAGGGGTCATCATCGTCAAAGACGGTGATCGTAATGACCTTCGGCACGGCCAGGGTTACCCCTACCGGCGCATACAACTCAACCCCAAAAAGCTCCTCGGCCGGTGTCTCGATAATAATGTCGTTGATAATCCCCAGCGTCACTGTCTGCACCGTCGTATTCGGCAAGAAGGTGAGGGTCTCATCAACCGCCCAGTAGTCGCTGCCCGCGACTGCCGAGGTGATACTGATGCCCTCAGTTGGGGTCAACGTGATGGTGCGGTATTTGACACTCACGGTTGTGGTTAGCGGTGCCTCAAGCCAGACCTGGAGTCGCAGGGGGCCAACATTCTCGTTCACATTTACCTCGGCGAGGGCGAAGCGTAGCCCAGGCGCGTCATCATTGAGGATGACGCCGAGCGCACGATCCTGCCCCGTCGCCACGCCCACCAGGTCGCTCGTGGCGCGTACAGCACTCAGCCAGGCACCGAAGACCTCGTCCGGCTCGTAGGCATCGTCGCCGTAGATCTGTACCTCAAACGTGCCCGTTACAGCGCCGGGTGGGATCTGCAGCGTGCTTGTCGTAACAGCATAGTCGCTGCCGCCGGTTGCACTCCCATAGCCGTCAACCACCCGATTTTCGGTCACCAGGTCAAGCTCAATCGTCACCGCCGAGGCCCGCGTCAGCGTCACCGGGAAGCCCATCAGGAACGAACTGGCAGCGGGGCCTTCTTGCGTCGCCACGGCGTTACCAAGACGCACCTCAACCGGGTTGTCGTTGTCGAGAATAGTGAGCCGCAGGTCAGTCAGCGGCCAATCCTGGTAGAGTAGGTCGGCACTGCTGACGGTATGGGTAATCAGTGTCTCACGGTCGCCGTCATCAAGCAGGTTGTCAGTTGCCGTGATGAGAACGCTCTGCGGAGCATCCCAGGTCGCCGGGAAGAAACGCAGCGGCTCGGCAGGCTCCAGCAGCAACTGATCATCGGCCGTCAGTGAAATTGTGACCGTCGCCGTGGGCCGGCTGGTCAGGCGCAGAGTGTAGCTAATCGCTGTGCCCTCGGTCAGCATAGTGCTGGTGACGGTCTGAACAATGCCGGCACTATCGTCGTCCTCTATTGTCACCGTTAGCGCATCCCAGGTCTGGTTGTAGGCACGATCGGCACTGGTGCTGCTCAGGCTGAGCGTAGTGCTATGGGGCGAAGTCTCGTCAACCTGGTCATCGACCGCACTGACGGTGATAGTCTGGCTGAGCGCCCAGGTTGTCTCATCAAAGACGATCGCGCCGGGACTGCTGCTGACCTGGGTGTCCAGCCCAAAACTCAGGGTGACCGGAGCGGTGGGCTGGCTGCTCAGGCGCAGCTCGATCAGATCGGCCTGCGGACGAGTCGCACCCGGTGCAGTAGAATTCTCGCTCAGGGCCAGGCTGGTCACATTGCGCACGACCCCCGCCAGATCATCATCGTTCACCGTCACGGCAACGTCCGCAACCGGCCACCCGGCGTAGCCCGCGTCCGTGCTACTGACCGCGTGGCTGACCGTCACGCTGCGCGAGCCCTGGGCGACGAAGTCATCCGGCACCGCCACCGTCACCGTCTGCGGCACATTCCAGTTGGCCGCCGTAAACACCAGCGGCGTCACCAGCGCCGGGCTGATCACCCCCGTCGGCGTGTCGCTCAGCGCGATCTGCACCTCGGCACGCGGCTCGCTCCTCAAGCGCAGCGTATAGCTGATGGTGTCACCCTCGGTGATGGTCGTGCTCCCCACCACCCGCACGACCCCCGCCAGATCATCATCGTTCACCGTCACGGTGACGGGAGCAACCGGCCACTCGGCGTAGCCCGCGTCCGTGCTACTGACACGGTGGCTGACCGTCACGCTACGCGAGCCCTGGGCGACGAAGTCATCCGGCACCGCCACCGTCACCGTCTGCGGCACGTTCCAGTTGAGCGCATTGAAGACCAGCGGCGTCACCAGCGCCGGGCTGATCACCCCCGTCGGCGTGTCGCTCAGCGCGATCTGCACCTCGGCACGCGGCTCGCTGCGCAGGCGCAGCGTATAGCTGATGGAGTCACCCTCGGTGAAGCTCGTGCTCCCCACGACCCGCACGACCCCCGCCAGATCATCATCGTTCACCGTCACGGCAACGTCCGCAACCGGCCACCCGGCGTAGCCCGCGTCCGTGCTACTGACCGCGTGGCTGACCGTCACGCTGCGCGAGCCCTGGGCGACGAAGTCATCCGGCACCGCCACCGTCACCGTCTGCGGCACATTCCAGTTGGCCGCCGTAAACACCAGCGGCGTCACCAGCGCCGGGCTGATCACCCCCGTCGGCGTGTCGCTCAGCGCGATCTGCACCTCGGCACGCGGCTCGCTGCGCAGGCGCAGCGTATAGCTGATGGAGTCACCCTCGGTGAAGCTCGTGCTCCCCACCACCCGCACGACCCCCGCCAGATCATCATCGTTCACCGTCACGGTCACGGGAGCGACCGGCCACCCGGCGTAGCCCGCATCCGTGCTGCTGACACTGTGGCTGACCGTCACGCTGCGCGTGCCCTGGGCGATGAAGTCATCTGGTACCGCCACCGTCACCGTCTGCGGCACATTCCAGTTGGCCGCCGTAAACACCAGCGGCGTCACCAGCGCCGGGCTGATCACCCCCGTCGGCGCATCCGTCAGCGCGATACGCACCTCAGCCGTCGGCTCGCTCCGCAGGCGCAGCGTATAGCTGATCGCGTTACCCTCGGTGATGGTCGTGCTCCCCACCACCCGCACGACCCCCGCTACATCATCATCGTTCACCGTCACGGCAACGTCCGCAACCGGCCACCCGGCGTAGCCCGCGTCCGTGCTACTGACCGCGTGGCTGACCGTCACGCTGCGCGAGCCCTGGGCGACGAAGTCATCCGGCACCGCCACCGTCACCGTCTGCGGTACATTCCAATTGAGCGCATTGAAGACCAGCGGCGTCACCAGCGCCGGGCTGATCACCCCCGTCGGCGTGTCGCTCAGCGCGATCTGCACCTCGGCACGCGGCTCGCTCCTCAGGCGCAGCGTATAGCTAATCGCTGTGCCCTCGGTCAGCATAGTGCTGGTGACGGTCTGGACAATGCCGGCACTATCGTCGTCCTCTATTGTCACCGTTAGCGCATCCCAGGTCTGGTTGTAGGCACGATCGGCACTGGTGCTGCTCAGGCTGAGCGTAGTGCTATGGGGCGAAGTCTCGTCAACCTGGTCATCGACCGCACTGACGGTGATAGTCTGGCTGAGCGCCCAGGTTGTCTCATCAAAGACGATCGCGCCGGGACTGCTGCTGACCTGGGTGTCCAGCCCAAAACTCAGGGTGACCGGAGCGGTGGGCTGGCTGCTCAGGCGCAGCTCGATCAGATCGGCCTGCGGACGAGTCGCACCCGGTGCAGTAGAATTCTCGCTCAGGGCCAGGCTGGTCACATTGCGCACGACCCCCGCCAGATCATCATCGTTCACCGTCACGGCAACGTCCGCAACCGGCCACCCGGCGTAGCCCGCGTCCGTGCTACTGACCGCGTGGCTGACCGTCACGCTGCGCGAGCCCTGGGCGACGAAGTCATCCGGCACCGCCACCGTCACCGTCTGCGGCACATTCCAGTTGGCCGCCGTAAACACCAGCGGCGTCACCAGCGCCGGGCTGATCACCCCCGTCGGCGCATCCGTCAGCGCGATGCGCACCGGCGCGATCGGCTCGCTCCGCAGGCGCAGCGTATAGCTGATGGAGTCACCCTCGGTGAAGCTCGTGCTCCCCACCACCCGCACGACCCCCGCTACATCATCATCGTTCACCGTCACGGCAACGTCCGCAACCGGCCACCCGGCGTAGCCCGCGTCCGTGCTACTGACCGCGTGGCTGACCGTCACGCTGCGCGAGCCCTGGGCGACGAAGTCATCCGGCACCGCCACCGTCACCGTCTGCGGCACATTCCAGTTGGCCGCCGTAAACACCAGCGGCGTCACCAGCGCCGGGCTGATCACCCCCGTTGGCGTGTCGCTCAGGCTGATGCGCACCGGCGCGATCGGCTCGCTGCGCAGGCGCAGCGTATAGCTGATGGAGTCACCCTCGGTGAAGCTCGTGCTCCCCACCACCCGCACGACCCCCGCCAGATCATCATCGTTCACCGTCACGGTCACGGGAGCGACCGGCCACCCGGCATAGCCCGCGTCCGTGCTGCTGACACGGTGGCTGACCGTCACCGTGCGCGTGCCCTGGGCGACGAAGTCATCCGGCACCGCCACCGTCACCGTCTGCGGTACATTCCAATTGAGCGCATTGAACACCAGCGGCGTCACCAGCGCCGGGCTGATCACCCCCGTTGGCGTGTCGCTCAGGCTGATGCGCACCGGCGCGATCGGCTCGCTGCGCAGGCGCAGCGTATAGCTGATGGAGTCACCCTCGGTGAAGCTCGTGCTCCCCACCACCCGCACGACCCCCGCCAGATCATCATCGTTCACCGTCACGGTCACGGGAGCGACCGGCCACCCGGCGTAGCCCGCATCCGTGCTGCTGACACTGTGGCTGACCGTCACGCTGCGCGTGCCCTGGGCGATGAAGTCATCTGGTACCGCCACCGTCACCGTCTGCGGCACATTCCAGTTGGCCGCCGTAAACACCAGCGGCGTCACCAGCGCCGGGCTGATCACCCCCGTTGGCGTGTCGCTCAGGCTGATGCGCACCGGCGCGATCGGCTCGCTGCGCAGGCGCAGCGTATAGCTGATGGAGTCACCCTCGGTGAAGCTCGTGCTCCCCACCACCCGCACGACCCCCGCCAGATCATCATCGTTCACCGTCACGGTCACGGGAGCGACCGGCCACCCGGCATAGCCCGCGTCCGTGCTGCTGACACGGTGGCTGACCGTCACCGTGCGCGTGCCCTGGGCGACGAAGTCATCCGGCACCGCCACCGTCACCGTCTGCGGTACATTCCAATTGAGCGCATTGAACACCAGCGGTGTCACCAGCGCCGGGCTGATCACCCCCGTCGGCGCATCCGTCAGCGCGATGCGCACCGGCGCGATCGGCTCGCTCCGCAGGCGCAGCGTATAGCTGATGGAGTCACCCTCGGTGAAGCTCGTGCTCCCCACCACCCGCACGACCCCCGCCAGATCATCATCGTTCACCGTCACGGTCACGGGAGCGACCGGCCACCCGGCGTAGCCCGCATCCGTGCTGCTGACACTGTGGCTGACCGTCACGCTGCGCGTGCCCTGGGCAATGAAGTCATCTGGTACCGCCACCGTCACCGTCTGCGGCACGTTCCAATTGAGCGCATTGAAGACTAGCGGCGTCACCAGCGCCGGGCTGATCACCCCCGTTGGCGTGTTGGTCAGGTTGATGCGCACCGGCGCGGTCGGCTCGCTGCGCAGGCGCAGCGTATAGCTGATGGAGTCACCCTCGGTGATGGTCGTGCTCCCCACCACCCGCACGACCCCCGCCAGATCATCATCGTTCACCGTCACGGTCACGGGAGCGACCGGCCACCCGGCGTAGCCCGCATCCGTGCTGCTGACACTGTGGCTGACCGTCACGCTGCGCGTGCCCTGGGCAATGAAGTCATCTGGTACCGCCACCGTCACCGTCTGCGGCACATTCCAGTTGAGCGCATTGAACACCAGCGGCGTCACCAGCGCCGGGCTGATCACCCCCGTCGGCGCATCCGTCAGCGCGATACGCACCTCAGCCGTCGGCTCGCTCCGCAGGCGCAGCGTATAGCTGATCGCGTTACCCTCGGTGATGGTCGTGCTCCCCACCACCCGCACGACCCCCGCTACATCATCATCGTTCACCGTCACGGCGACGGGATCGACCGCCTGCCCGGCGTAGCCCGCGTCCGTGCTGCTGACACTGTGGCTGACCGTCACCGTGCGCGTGCCCTGGGCGATGAAGTCATCTGGTACCGCCACCGTCACCGTCTGCGGTACATTCCAATTGAGCGCATTGAAGACTAGCGGCGTCACCAGCGCCGGGCTGATCACCCCCGTCGGCGCATCCGTCAGCGCGATACGCACCTCAGCCGTCGGCTCGCTCCGCAGGCGCAGCGTATAGCTGATCGCGTTACCCTCGGTGATGGTCGTGCTCCCCACCACCCGCACGACCCCCGCTACATCATCATCGTTGACCCGCACGGTGACGGGATCGACCACCTGCCCGGCGTAGCCCCCGTCGCTGCTACTGACCACGTGGCTGACCGTCACCGTGCGCGAGCCCTGGGCGACAAAGTCATCTGGTACCGCCACCGTCACGCTCTGCGGCACATTCCAGTTGGCCGCCGTAAACACCAGCGGCGTCAGCAGCGCCGGGCTGATCACCCCCGTCGGCGCATCCGTCAGCGCGATACGCACCTCAGCCGTCGGCTCGCTCCGCAGGCGCAGCGTATAGCTGATCGCGTTACCCTCGGTGATGGTCGTGCTCCCCACCACCCGCACGACCCCCGCTACATCATCATCGTTGACCCGCACGGTGACGGGATCGACCACCTGCCCGGCGTAGCCCCCGTCGCTGCTACTGACCACGTGGCTGACCGTCACCGTGCGCGAGCCCTGGGCGACAAAGTCATCTGGTACCGCCACCGTCACGCTCTGCGGCACATTCCAGTTGGCCGCCGTAAACACCAGCGGCGTCAGCAGCGCCGGGCTGATCACCCCCGTCGGCGCATCCGTCAGCGCGATCCGCACCTCAGCCGTTGGTTCGCTCCTCAAGCGCAGCGTGTAGCTGATCGCATTACCCTCGGTGAAGCTCGTGCTCCCGACGACCCGCACGACCCCCGCCAGATCATTATCGTTCACCGTCACGGCGACGGGATCAACCGCCTGCAAGGCGTAGCCCGCGTCCGTGCTACTGACCGCGTGGCTGACCGTCACGCTGCGCGTGCCCTGGGCGATGAAGTCATCTGGTACCGCCACCGTCACCGTCTGCGGCACATTCCAGTTGAGCGCATTGAAGACCAGCGGCGTCACCAGCGCCGGGCTGATCACCCCCGTCGGCGTGTCGCTCAGCGCGATCTGCACCTCGGCACGCGGCTCGCTGCGCAGGCGCAGCGTATAGCTGATGGAGTCACCCTCGGTGAAGCTCGTGCTCCCCACCACCCGCACGACCCCCGCTACATCATCATCGTTCACCGTCACGGCGACGGGATCGACCGCCTGCCCGGCGTAGCCCGCGTCCGTGCTGCTGACACTGTGGCTGACCGTCACCGTGCGCGTGCCCTGGGCGATGAAGTCATCTGGTACCGCCACCGTCACCGTCTGCGGCACATTCCAGTTGAGCGCATTGAAGACCAGCGGCGTCACCAGCGCCGGGCTGATCACCCCCGTCGGCGCGGCCGTCAGCGCGATGCGCACCGGCGCACGCGGTTGGCTCGTCAAGCGCAGCGTGTAGCTGATCGTGTTGCCCTCGGTGAAGGTGGTGCTGCCGACGAGTTGGGCGATCCCTGCTGTGTCGTCGTCTTCCACCGTCACTGGCACCGCGGCCCAGCTTCGGCTATAGGCGCTATCACTGCTGCTGCTGGCCACCGCAAACGTGCTGTTATGCGGTGAGCTCTCGTCCAGCGCATCATCAAGCGCCGTCACCGTCACCGTACGGGTCTCATTCCAACGCTCCGGCGCAAAGACCAGTACCGCCGGATCAACCCGTACCTGGCTATCCGCCGTCAGCGTTAGCGTCACCGCTGCCGTAGGCTGGCTCTTCAGGCGCACCTCCCACGATGCCGCCTGGGGACGGGTCGCACCGAGCGCTCCTGGATTCTCACTCAGCGCCAGGCTGGCCGGGCTGCTCACCAGGCCCACACTATCGTTATCGGCAACCCGCACCGTCACGGCGGCAACCGCCTGCCCGGCGTAGCCCGCGTCGCTGCTACTGACACTGTGGCTGACCGTCACCGTGCGCGTGCCCTGGGCAACGAAGTCGTCGGGTACGGCCACCGTCACTATCTGCGGCACATTCCAATTGAGCGCATTGAAGACCAGCGGCGTCACCAGCGCCGGGCTGATCACCCCCGTCGGCGCGGCCGTCAGCGCGATGCGCACCGGCGCACGCGGTTGGCTCGTCAAGCGCAGCGTGTAGCTGATCGTGTTGCCCTCGGTGAAGGTGGTGCTGCCGACGAGTTGGGCGATCCCTGCTGTGTCGTCGTCTTCCACCGTCACTGGCACCGCGGCCCAGCTTCGGCTATAGGCGCTATCACTGCTGCTGCTGGCCACCGCAAACGTGCTGTTATGCGGTGAGCTCTCGTCCAGCGCATCATCAAGCGCCGTCACCGTCACCGTACGGGTCTCATTCCAACGCTCCGGCGCAAAGACCAGTACCGCCGGATCAACCCGTACCTGGCTATCCGCCGTCAGCGTTAGCGTCACCGCTGCCGTAGGCTGGCTCTTCAGGCGCACATCCCACGATGCCGCCTGGGGGCGGATCGCACCGAGCGCACCCGGATTCTCACTTAGCGCCAGGCTGGCCGGGCTGCTCACCAGGCCCACACTATCGTTATCAAGAATACTGATCGTCACCGGGGCCAGGCTACGGGCACCATAGTTAGGGTCGCTGCTGGCAACGCTATGCGCGATGGCCACCACTCGCGTCCCTTCGGCAACAAAGTTATCCGCTGCCGCCACCGTCACCACCTGCGGCACATTCCAGTTCAGCGCCGTAAAACGCAGCGGACTGTTCAGCGGCGGGCTCAATACGCCTGTAGGCGCTTCAGCCAGGCTGATATTCACCCCAGCAATTGGCTGGCTAGTTAGTCGAATGGTATAGGTAAGCGCATTACCCTCGCTGAAACTGGTACGCGTGACGATCCGCTCAATCCCAGCGGTGTCATTATCATTCACCGTGACAGTCAGCGCTCCCGGCGTCTGCGTACTGTAAATCGGATCACTGCTGCTCACACTATGGCTGATCGTCACCGTGCGCGTACCGTCAGCGATAAAGTTCTCGGTTGCCGTCACCCGCACCACCTGGGGCACGCTCCAGTTCGCCGCCGTGAAGGTAAGTTGGGTTGTGGGCAAGAGGCTCAGCCCACTGCCGGGACTAAGGCCGAGGCTAATTCGAACCGGGCTCACCGGCTGGCTATTCAGGCGCAGGGTATAGCTGATCGTCCCCCCCTCGCTGAAACTGGTCACCGGTGCCAGCAACTCAAAGCCAGCCCCATCGTTATCGTCAATCGTTAGCGGGAAAGCCGGCCAACTCCGTGCATATGCGCTATCAACGCTGGCGCTCGTAATACTGATCGTGCTGCTATGCGGTGAAGTCTCATCCACCTGGTCATCAATCGCCGTGACCGTAACGGTCTGGGCCACATTCCAGCGTTCAGGGGGGAAACTCAACACCTGCGGTTCGCTATCCACCTGGCTATCGGCGGCCAGCGTGACCGTAACCAGCGCGGTTGGCCGACTATTCAGGCGCAGGTTGAAGAAATCCTGCTGGAGACGCGGATCCTCCGGTGCAGGATTCTCGCCGAGCACCAGGCGATCCGGGCTAACCACCAGGCCAACCTGATCATTATCAAGCACCCTGACCGTAAACGGCAGCACCGGCAAGGCTGCATAGCGTGCATCAGCGCTGCTCACACGATGACTGATGCTGCTGACATGATCAGGCTCATCCACATCATCATTGATCGCCGTGAAAGCGACTGTCTGCGGCTGATTCCAGTTCGTCGCATCAAAGAAAAGGCTGCTCGGCGCAACGCTGATCTGCTCATCATGGCTCAACGTGAGCGTCACCGGCTGGGTTGGCCGACTGTTGAGGGCCACGGTATAGCTGCCGCGCTCACCCTCAGTGAGCGTAACGTCACGTCGGCTAAAATTCAGGTTCGCCGTATCATCATCAATTATCGTCAGTACATAAAGATCAGGATCACCCAACGTGGCATTGGTGGGCGTACCAAGGCGGATCTGCACCGTCTCATCATCTTCATCAAACTGATCATCAACAAGCGCAAGCTCGAGGTCGATGCTGCGCACCCCGGCCGTGATCACCAGCGTCCCGTTACGCAAACTATGATCGGCCTGGCTGGCACTCCCATTGATGCTATACGGCAAGGTGACCGAGATTGCACTGATCTGGTTCAGTTCAACCTGCAGCGAGGTTGCCCCAGACGACTCTTCCACCTCCTGCTCACTGCCGACAAAACGCACCGTTGGTGGCGGATCACTATTGACAAGCGTCACCGTCGCTACCTGGGCACTGTTCAAACGCGCATTGGTTGGCTCACTCAGGCGCAGGCTGAAGCTCTCGGCAGGCTCATACAGGTTATCACGCAGCAGTTCGACCTGCAGTGACTTGGACAGGTCGCCGGGGTTAAAGATTAGCGTCCCCGTGATCGCCCGGTAATCGAAGCCGGCCCGTGCGCTCCCATCACTCACCGTATAACGCACCGTCACCGAGCGGAAGTACGTGGTGCTCAGACGCACCTCAAAGATCACACTACCGCTGGCCTCAGTGGCGCTCAGGCTCGTATTGGCAAAACCAACCGTCGGTGCCGTCGGTTCAACCGTGCGGGTCGCCGTCGGTAACGGACTAGGCGTTGTCGTGCGAGTCGGCGGAAGCGGCGTGCGCGAAGGTTCCGGCACTGAAGTGGCAAGGGATGTACCGGTAGCGACAGCTGCCGTGCGCGTTGGCGGAGGAGGCACTGCAGTCGCCGCAGTCACGGTCGCTGTCGGGCGCGCTACCACCGGGGTAGACGTTCCATCGGGGCGTGTGACCGGCGTTGTTGTTGCCGTTAGGCTCCCTGCCGTCGTTGGGCGTGTGCTCGCCACCAATGGTGGCGGTGAAGTGGGTGTCCGGCGCAGCAGCACCGTCGGCGTACGTGTCGGCGCTGCAACCACAACCACCGGCACGGTCGGCCCCCCTGGCTGGTTTGGCGGCGCACGGGCAAGATCCGGCGTGGGGCTGGCTGTCAAGGTAGGTGTAGCTGTCGGCGGCTCCAGCGTACTGGTACTGCTTGGTGCCAGCACCACCACCACCGGGCGCGGCGTCACCAGACCTGGATCGAGCACCGTGTTATCAGGCGGCACACTCTCTTCAGCCGCCTCAATCGCTTCAGGATTCAGTGGCGGCAACATCGAGCCAAATGGCCAGAAGCCATAGTTCGGACGGATCGGACTCCCCAATTCACCACTGTAGCGCCGGACATCAGGAAAGACCTGCTGCAACGTAATATAGGCCACCAGGGTCACCCCTAGCAGCACGGCAACCAGTGCTCCTAGAATAAGCCATGGCAACGGCCCGCGCAGCCACGTGCGCTCAGGCAGCCGTAGCCAGGCCAGTCGTCTTTTCAGGGTTGGGAGTATCATCGGCGTAACACAAAGTGAAAAAGAAGGTGCTGCCCTGCCCAGGTACGCTGCTCACCCCAATGGTGCCGCCCTGGCGCTCGACCAGCTGCTTAGCGATCGCCAGCCCCAGGCCAATTCCGCGTTCGGCAGAGTTGATCCCCTCGCTGGTTCCATCGCCGCGAATAAAACGCTGGAAGATCTGCTCCTGCATATCGGGCGCAATACCCCTACCCGTATCCACAACCTCCACCCGTACATGGGTCGCCTGGTCTGCGGCACGGACAGTGATATTACCTGCAGTGGTATAACGACGGGCATTATCAAGCAGCTGATAGGCCACCTGGCGGACATGGTCAAAATCGGCCAGTACCGGCCGCAGCCCCTGAGGGATGCTGATCGTGAGCGTAAGACCTTTGGCTTTAATCTGGCTTTGGACACGCCAGGCAGCCTCGTCAATCGGACGCAATAACTCAAGCGGTGCCATGTCGGTCGTGATCGCCCCGGAGTCGATGTTGGCAACCGTGATCACATTTTGTAGCAGGCTGGCCATATTCGTCGCATTCTGGCGGATACTTTCGACAAAAGTAGCCTGCTCATCATCCAGCCGGCCAACCAGACCACGCAGCAGCAAGTCGGCATTGCCGCTGATCACCGTCAACGGCGTACGCAATTCATGTGAAATCGTCCCGATAAAGTTGTTCTTGGCCCGGTAGATCGCCACTTCGGCCGTCATGTCCTGCAGCACACAGACATAACCCGAACGGGCCTGATCCGCATCAACCACTGGTGCAATCGTCGCCCGCACCACATAATCGCCCAGGGCATACAGATCATGGGTAAGCTGCACATCAAAGCCGGGCATACCCTCAACGACCCGCTGCATCGGAATATCGCTGAGCCAGGTTGGCCCAGGCTCATGCTCGTCCAGCCCCATCAGGCGGCGGGTAGCCCGATTGATCAACTGCACATAGCCCTGGTCATCAACCACCACAATCCCATCGGTAATACTATCGACAATAGCCGAGCGCTGAACCGCCTCAGACTGCACCTGCCCATAAAGCCGGGTAAGGTACTCGGTCATATGGTTAAAGTTGAACGCCAGCTGGCCGATCTCATTCTCTGTGCGCACATCGGCCCGCCGATCCAGCTGGCCCCGGCTCACATCGATTGACGCCTGGGCCAACTCCTCGATCGGCAGCGTAATGCGCCGGGCAATCAACACCCCCGCCCCAGAGATCACCAGGGCCAGAATGACAATCAAGCTAGCAAGCGGCCAGACGAGGCTATCCCAGCCCTCCATCATCAGATCACTCGAAAGCGAGGGGGCCAGAATGCCGATCGCCGAGCCACGCACATTCATCGGCAAATAGGCAAACTGGAACGAGTCGCCCGCCAGTCCATTCTGCAAGGTTTGCTGACTGAAGAGCGGTTGCTCAAATTGCTTAGGATTAGCCTGAAACTTACTCAACAGCTCCGCACTCATCGGCGGCGGATCAGATCCTGCAAAGGTCGAGCCCAGTAGCGCACCGTCAGTATCGTACAGCGTGACATGCAAGCCCTCGGTGGTCGCACTTTGCTGCAGGATCGCGAGCAGCGAATCGAGATCCATAGCGACAATAATGCCGCCAACCACCTCTTCACCCTGGTGAACCGGGGCAATCGTCGCAAAGTAGAGCCGGTCGGTATCGGCAAAACGGATCAGCCCGGCATACTTATCGCCCAGGCTCTCGTCAGTTGCTGGACTCCGCAGAACCGGCTCAACAAACCAGGCCCCGTTGAGATCAAGCTCGTTATGAACCTGGTAGTTTTCGGGGGCGCCCGCCTCAGGGCGCTCGAAATCAGCAAGCGTACGTCCCGTCTGGTCGAAGGCAATCAGCCGGTCGAGCCCAACCCCCGAACGCCCGATGCCGTCGTTGTAAAAGACCTCGATCGCCCGCCGTAGACCTTCCCGATCACCTTTGGCGAGCGCCTCGGCCACTGCCGGCGCTTTCGCCTTCTCGTTCTGCTGCGCAAAGGCAATCTCAAAAAGAAAATCAAGGTTGGCCTGCTCTTGCTTTACCAGTCCATCGCCAACCCCCCGCGCTGCTTCAGCTAACTGGCGATCAAAACGATCACTCAGCGTCTGCCCCATCAAGAAAAAAACCATCGACGCCCCAGCTACCATGACCAGTAAGGTCAGCAGCAGGAAGGGGAAAATAATCTGATACTGGAGCTGATTGATCAGCTCCTTCCACAGCCGTTTCATCATCATGTCCCAGGCAAACGCAAGCCAGCCAGGTCTTGCCGCGCCCTGTAAGTATGAGTATACGGGGGGCGCAACAGCCAGCGCAAGAGCCCCCTGGTTAGTTCCGGCTAACAGTTTGTTTACATTACGCCTGCGCAGAAGCTGCCCAGAAGCGCAAGCCACAGGCCACAATGGTATAATACCAACCTTCGGGGAACACACCGCATAGCCCGCGCAGCCCTGCCGCACGTTGATGCCCAGGATCGCCATTCACAATCCTGAATCCGGAATCCATATGCGTCTACGCTTTCTAGGTACCGGCACATCAATGGGCGTCCCGGTGATTGGCTGTGATTGCCCCGTCTGCACCTCGTCAGACCCGCGCAATCGGCGGTTGCGCACCTCTGCCCTGCTCCATACCGGCAGCGAAACGATCCTGATCGATGCCGGCCCTGACCTACGGATGCAGGCGCTCAGTGTAGGGCTACGCAGCGTCGATGCCGTCCTGCTGACCCACGCGCACTTCGATCATACGGCGGGCCTCGACGACTTGCGGCCCTTCTGTCATAGCGGTGTCTGCATCCCGATCTACGGCAGCCCACACACCCTGGCCGATGTGCGCCACCGCTTTGCCTACGCCTTCACCGAGAGCTCGGCTGGCTCAACCCGCCCCAACCTAGACCTGCGCCCGGTGGCTGAGCCTTTCCTCATCGGCGCAGCCAGCATTACGCCCTTCGACGTGCTACACGGTACCTGGACAATTACCGGCTACCGCGTCGGCCGCCTGGGCTATATCACCGATGCCAGTGCGATCCCCCCGCCAGCATGGCAACTCCTCGCTGATCTTGATGTGCTCGTCTTGAATGCCCTGCGTTATGAGCCCCATCCCACCCACTACAGCGTTGAACAGGCGATCGATGTGGTTGCCCGCCTGCGCCCGCGCCAGGCCTATTTTGTGCATATGACCCACGGGATCGACCATGATGCTGCTAGCCGCCAGCTCCCGCCCGGCGTCGCCTTCGCCTACGACGGGCTTGAGGTGGACATCGCCCTATGAGGCGCATCGGCATTGATGCCCGCCTCAATGCCTACCGCAGCGGTGGGATCGCTACCTATACCGCCCAATTGCTGGCCGCCCTCGCGCCTCTTGCCCCTGAGTTCCAGTTCATCGCCCTGCAGCACCGTCGCCAGCCCCAGCCTCTCGTCATCGCCCCCAATGTGCAGCGAGCGGGCTTGCTCACTCCGCCCCACCACCGCTACGAGCAGGTGAGCCTGCCGATCGAGCTCTGGCCGCAGCGCCTTGATCTCTTACACTGCCCCGACTTTATCGCCCCCCACCGTCGCGCCTGTCCCGCCATCATCACCATCCACGATCTGGCCTTTCTGCACTTCCCCGCCATCCTCGACGCTGAGGCCCGGCGCTACTACGGCCAGGTACGTCAGGCCGCCCACCACGCCGAGGCGGTGATTACCGTCTCTGAAGCCACGCGCACCGACATCGTCACACTGCTCGACCTGCCGCCCGCGCGCATCAGTGTGATCTACGAGGCCGCCGATGCCAGCTTCATACCCATGATCCTCCCCCCTGACGATCAGCGAAACATCGGCGGGCACCTCCTCAGCGCCGACAATTTCATGCTCTTTGTCAGCACCATCGAGCCGCGCAAGAACCTTGCCACGCTGCTCCGCGCCCTGCGGCTCTGCCTGGATCGCCACCCCCAGGCAGGCTACCATCTAGCCCTGGCCGGTCGCCGCGGCTGGCTCGACGAATCGATCCTCGCCCTCGCCCACGAGCTCCGGCTCGAGCCTGCCCTGAGTTGGCTCGGTGCCGTCAGCCCCAACGACCTGCACTGGCTCTACTGCGCCTGCCGCCTCTACCTCAATCCTTCGCTCTATGAAGGCTTCGGGCTACCCCTCCTCGAAGCCTTAGCCTGTGGTGCGCCCGCCATCGCCGCCGACACCAGCAGCCTGCCCGAGGTGGCTGGCGATGCGGCCTGGCTTGTCCCACCGCATGATGTCGAAGCCTGGGCCGAGCGTATCAGTACCCTCTGGGCCGACGCCCAGGCTCGCGCCGAACTGGCCCGGCGCGGGCCCCTGCGTGCCAGCCACTTCTCCTGGCCGCAGGCCGCCGCACAGACCCTCGCCCTCTACCGGCACATGCTGCGTTGATTGCTTTGGGGTGGGCCTATCCCCTACGGCCCCAGTTGCAAGGCTGGATGCAGCCTGGTCGCCGCCAGCCAGGCCTCGATCCCTGCTGTCGGCTGTACCCCCTGCTCGGTGACGATACCCGACAGCATAGCGAACGGCGTGCTATCGAAGTAGAAATTGGTCACTGTCACCCCGGCCGGAGCTTCGGCCCAGACCTGTTCGGCAGGCCACTGGGCCTGCGCCTGGGGCAAGTAGCCCGAAGGGAGAAATTTCTCACTGCCACAGAGAGCGTAGATCGGCACCGCGCCTGCCTGGGCCGCCAGGGCCAGCGCATACGTACCAACCTTATTGACCAGGCCCTGGCGGCTCAGGTGATCCGCGCCGACCAGCACCAGCTCGGCCTCGGCGATCAGCGCCACTGCCAGCACATCGATCACCAACGTCACCGGGATGCCACTGGCAGCCAGATCCTGGGCCAGGCTCCGCCCCTCACCCACCGGACGCCCCTCAGCGCAGATCACCCGGAAGCGTCGGCCCGCCCGCTGGGCATAGAGCAACGCCGCCGCCACCGTCGAGCTACGCCCATTCGTCACAATCTGACCATCCTCAGGGATAAGCGACAACGTATGCTCGGCAATCGCAGCCTCGTGGATGTGCAGGTAGCGCCTGAACTCACCAGTCGCCGTCGCCGCCGCACTTCGCCTCGTCTTGATCTCGCCCCGTTCATCCAGGTGCCATAACACTATATTGATCAGGTTTACCAGCGGTGCCATCGTCGGATGAGCGCTAATGAGCATCCATCCAACCTCTAGTATGCGCGCACGCAACGTGTCAATATGATCCGAGTCATCAGCAGTAATCATCCCTTGCAGCAATGCTGCCGCCTTCACCGCAATTTCGACTGCCCCTGAGGTGTTATCCTCAACAATCGCAGTAATGGCCTGGGTAGTGTAACGATCCACTGGACTTTCCGTAGCTTGAATGGCCTCAATACCCTAGATATCGAAACCAACCCATCGCCCCTACACCTTCACCGACGCAATCAGCTCACGTTTTACCAGACTACGAATACACAGATCGAGTTGCTCGATCGAAAAAGGCTTGGACAGAAAGAGATTGCCGCTCTGTTCAAGCGCACTGCGTGTCCCCAGGCTGATCGTATCGCCAGTGATAAAGATCACCCGGTCGGCCAGTGACGGATCAAGCTCGCGGATGGCTGACACCAGGCTAAAGCCGTTCAGATTCGGCATCTTCACATCACATAGGATCAGGTCATACGAGCCATTGCTCAGCGCCTCAAGGGCCTTATTCCCACTGGTGGCCGTCGTAGCATGATGACCAAGATCGGCCAACTGGCGCGCTACCATTTGCACCACCGGCTCCTCATCATCAACCACCAGCACCCGCAGGCCATGCAAAGGCTGCGCGATCATCGGCAGCGGTGCCGGCAGCTCGCTTGTCGGCAGGACTTGCTCCCGCACCGGCAGACTGATCAGCACTCGCGTCCCGACCCCCATCTGGCTCTCGGCCCAGATCTGGCCACCATGCTCCCTGATAATCCCAAAACAGATCGAGAGCCCCAGCCCGGTACCCTGACCGACCGGCTTGGTGGTAAAGAAAGGATTAAAGATCTTCTGCAAATGATGCTCAGGAATACCCACTCCGCTATCAATAAACTCGATCCGAATCTGTGGACTACCATCCGACGCCGTAATCGTACCGGCACGTAGGGTCAGCGTACCCGCTTTACCACTATCGACAATCGCGTGGCGCGCATTGGTAATCAGATTCAAGAAGACCTGCTGCAACTGATACGGATCAGCGGTGGTCAACGGTAGATTAGGATCAATCTCGAGCACCACACTGATATTATCTACCTTCAACTGGTAGTTCTGGAGCGCCAGGGTACTACGCAAAATCTCGCCAATCGCCACCATATGACGTTCGGGCTTATGCTCGCGGGCGAAGATCAACAGATTCTGCACAATTCGCGCTGCCCGTTCAGCCTGGGTCTGGATTTGCACCAGATCCTGCTGCAATGGTGCCGACAGATCCTTGCTACGCAGCAGCAACTGGGCATAACCACTGACACTGGTCAGTGGGTTGTTCAACTCATGGGCCACCCCGGCCACTAGCTGACCGATTGCCGAGAGCTTCTCCGACTGGATCAACTGCTGCTCAAGCCGGCGCCGCTCGGTCAAATTACGGGCAATACAGTGAATTCCTTCCAGGCTATTGACGTTGTGCAACACCTGGGCTGAGACTTCAAGGTAGACCGGCTCCTGATCGTTCCGCACCAGTTCCAGCTCGAACGGCTGCACGCTACGCCCCTGTAACAGTTCACGCAGCGAAGGCTCGGCCGCACGCCAGGACTCCGCCGAGGTCAGTGAACGGATTGCCCGCCCGATCAACTCTTCGATACTATAGCCAGTTAGCTGTGGCCCCACTTTGTTGATACTGGTGATCCGCAACTCGCTATCCAGCATAAAGATCAGGTCGTAGGCATTGGCAAAAATATCGCGGTAACGCTGCTCCGAAAGCTTAACCTGCTCGTAGAGCCGGGCATTCTCAATCGCAATCGCAGCATAGTCGGCCAGAGCTGCCAGTAGTGATTGATCATTCTCGCTAAACGGGCGATCAACCGTGCGATTGTCCACCGCCAGCACGCCAATCACCTGCTTCCCAAGCATCAAAGGTACTTGCAGGATGGAGCGTACCAGAAAACCTGTTTTGACCTTGAGGGTTGCGCCGGTTCGTACATGATCCAGCCGCACCGGCTTCCCGGTGCGCACCACTTCGCCAGCCAGTGTATCAGCCACCGGTATGCGCAGACTCTGGGCGCGCTGCTCACCGAGATTCTTGGCTGCCCGCAGGTAGAGCTCACTCTGCCGTGTATCATGCAGGAGCAGAAAGCCCTCTTCGGCCTGAGTGATATAGACACTCGCCTCGACGATTCGCTCCAGCAACTGCTCCTGCTCCAGCATTGCGGCCACCGATTTGCCGATGCGGTAGAGCACGGTCAATTCCTGCACCCGCTGCTGCAACGTAGCCGTCAGTTGTTCCTTGTCGCGGCGCAGGCGACGCTCACGCAGCGCCTTGTCGATCACCGCACGCGCCTCGGTATCCGAAAAGGGCTTGATCAGATAGTTGCGCGCCCCCATCCGAAAGGCCTCAACCGCGATGTTTTCCGATCCATGAGCCGTCATTAAAATGACTGGGACATCGTAGCCCTCCTGCGCAATCAGGCGCAGCAGATCAAGCCCACTGATATCCGGCAGCTGCAAGTCAAGCAAGATCAGATCGGGCAGCCTGGCTCGCAGTAGCTGTAGGCCCAGCCGCCCGTTGTGGGCGACCGTCGCCTTAAAGCCTAGCTCAGGGAGAATATAACGTGCCAGCAGGCTGGTGATCTGCTCGCTGTCATCGATGATGAGGATCTCTTCCATGGCGACGCACTGTCCTGCCGGGTATGCTCAGTGTGATGGGTATTTTATCGATTGTACACTGTTGTTCCCACCTCTGGCAAGCGGAGAATGGTACTTCAGTAGGAACTCAGGATAGTACTTACATGTCTACCAGGGTAGACCCATGCCCCATTGAGGATGCACAGCGAAGCTGCTATGCTGAACCTGTGAGCAACATCCCTCTCTCAACTCCCCCGCTCATCACTGTCAGCAGGTCGGTCCGGCGTTTCTGAAGATACGGTTCCATCCCAGCCAGCATCCCAGCCAGCATCCCAGCCAGCATCCCAGCCAGCATCCCAGCCAGCATCCCA
>CAZQCG010000021.1:0-289 GCA_964592425.1 uncultured Chloroflexaceae bacterium | reverse complement strand
GCTAACCCAATCGTATTTGCAGGGCAGAGGTACGCTCCCACACAAAATACCAGTACGTTGCTACGTAAGTGCTCCGCGTGATCTGCTAGCAGTGGACAGAACCCCGGCAATGCCGGGGTTCTGTCATGCATACTCCCCTCCCAACTTCCCCCCACTGGGGTTTAGACCCAATACGTTGCAAATAAGCCGCTCGCGACCGGCATTTGCCCCCTCACCCCCGACCCCTCTCCCACCAGGGGCATATCTTTACCCAGAACGTTTATGCTACTACTGGAGCTGGTAGGATAGG
>CAZQCG010000020.1:0-84351 GCA_964592425.1 uncultured Chloroflexaceae bacterium | reverse complement strand
TACTCGCTCGCGCTTCCTAAGTGACGCCTCCTGCACGGAAAGTGCGGGAGAGCCAGATTCAGAGTATCAGAAACACCCTGCGGTCGTCCCCTGGCTTCGGTACTACCGAGGGATGCGTGCCGAGATGCTGCCTGAGCAAGCGCCGCCGCTGCTCTCACAGCGCGAGGCAGCGCGTGAGCTGGGCGTCTCTGAGGAGCAGCTTCAGGCATTTATCGCACGCGGGCAACTTCGAGCCACCGCGCCGCCACCTCGTCCATCACAACGCCCCTGGCAGCTTATAGAGGCCGAGAGCGTGCGGTTGCTTCGGCAGGCCCGCGAGGCACACCTGACGCTGGCCCAGGCTGCCGAGCGGATCGGCACGAGCGAGGAGCAGGTGGTCGCCCTGGTTGCCGCTGGCTTGCTGGACGCTGAGAGCGGCCCGCTGGTTGACGAGCGGGCAATCTGGCGCTTTGAGCCAGCCAGCGTGGAAGCGAGCCTGGAAAGGCTATTGGGCCATCTGCCAGTGCGCCCGGTGCCCCTTGACCGACACCGGCTGGCACGCTACTTTCCAGCGGTGCAGCGAGCAGCTACAGGCGTTCGCCGCCGCCTTCCACTGCTTCTCCTTGACATTCAGAGCGGTGCGCTCCCTGCGGCTCGGCTGATGGATCGTCTAAGTCTGACGGTGCTCTGGTGTGAGGGCCTGGCACTCCTCCACTACCTTGCCACGCTTCGCCAGAGTTCAGGGGACGCCCTCTCAGTAAGCGCAACCTGTGAGCGGCTGGGCTGTAAGCCGACGACGCTGCGCCGCCTCTACGGGGCCGGGCTGATCGTCCCTGTCACCGACGACACCGACCTGAAGGATGTGCGGCATCAGTACGCGGAGGAGGACGTGGCGGCATTTCTGGAGAGGTATGTGACCTCTGACGAGGCCGCCGAACTTCTGGGCGTGACCCGGCTCACGGTGCAGGGCTGGGCGCGCTCAGGTCGCCTTCAGCCGGTTACGGGGCCAGAGATCGACGGGAGCCATACCTACCGCTTCGAGAAGGCCGCGCTCATCCAGTGGCGGCACGAGCGCTTGACCTTTGGGGAGTCGATGGCCCTTCTGAGCGTCAGCAAAGCCACGCTCGACCGCTGGGCGAAGCAGGGCAAGCTTACGCCCCTGGCCGACATGGACGGCAAGCAGCGGTGGTTCGCGCGGGCAGAGGTGGAGGGACTGAAGAATTAGAACGGTATATCGTCTGATTCGTCGTCGCTATTGTTGTCGTCTGCCTCGGCATCAATATCAGCAAGGTCATCATCCGTAGAAGACGTTCCCTCGACCAAGGGGTCTTCATCATTATTAAGCCGGTTCAGCCCATCGGCTTTATCAAGGACGCGAACCTTTTGGTACGTCTTGCCGTTTCGGCTTGTAGCCTCTTCCTCCACCCATCCATACCCATACAGTCCAAAAATGCATGTCAATATGCCGTCCGCTAGTTTAGAAATGTCCCGCTTGCGGCCCTTAGAGTTTCTAAGCCATCCTTCAACGAGGAACTTAGGAAACTCGTTACGCCGCAGTTCTGGCCCTACGCGAAGATCTGCTTGAATTTCTGTTGCGAGATCCCGCATGGGTTTCGTTATCTCGCCTTTATTGGGGTACGCTCGCTGGTCAACAGGATCGCCAGGAAGTGCCGTTAATGGCGTTGAGTCCTTCGGTGCCCGCGAGTCGCGTATGCCTTTCGCATAAGTCGGAGGATCTGTCTGCGTAACAGCAGCAGACAACCTTTGGTAAATGTCACCAAAATTGTAAGCCCGGAATGGAATTGGATAGGTGAGCTTAGGCGCTGTACTCGTGTAGAAAACACCTTGGCCCTCAATAGGCTCATTCAGCAAGGAGGCAAGGATGTCCTCACTAAAGTGGCCGTTAGCGGTTTTAAGAGCCCTTAGATCGGTGTCTGAGAGGAGGTGGAACACGAACATATTGTCAGCCTGACTGACAATTTCCTGATCAATCGCGCCTGGTTGTTGAGTTACAAGAACAGCACCAAGGTCATACTTGCGCCCTTCCTTGACCCACTCAATAAATGGCGCATTGGCTATAGACGACCCCTGAAGCACCTTTTGTGCTTCCTCAATGAGCGCAATAATTGGGATTGCGGCAGAGTTTGGCTTTGTGTTCTCTTCAACGTTGAACTCGAAGAGCCATCGTAGTAATACTGATGAAAGAGCAGTGGCGGGACGACCGCGCATCAGAGAGAGGTCAACGACCACTAACTTACCATCTCGC
Organism: uncultured Chloroflexaceae bacterium; assembly: GCA_964592425.1. Classification (GTDB taxonomy): domain Bacteria; phylum Chloroflexota; class Chloroflexia; order Chloroflexales; family Chloroflexaceae; genus Viridilinea. The sequence goes on along the minus strand of CAZQCG010000020.1, from coordinate 82,106 downwards.
AATCCCTGTTGCACATTTTCCAGCAAGTAGGAGGTGGGGTCGTGCAGCATTTGCACGATATTGAGCATGGTGTTTCGGATTCCACCTGCTACGGTTTCTGCGCTACTTCCTGAAACGCGGCACAAGCGAGTGATGACCGCATCGCTGATATTTGCAGTTAAGCCCTGAAGATATGCCCAGGTCAAATCTACCAACAGACCCCAGGAGGTCATATCCATACGCATCAAAGCTTCTGTCCCACGCTGGTTGATACGATCTCCCTCAAGAACACAAGGTAAGAGCAGGCTTGGACGAAGGGATCGTAGGTCGAAACGAGGGCGGGCAACAACAAAGCTTTGATAATAGGGTTGAGGATGAGTTCGATCAGTGATAAGGATGATGCGATCCCGAAGCGCAGGTACATCACATAAGCCGGGAGGAGCAGTCACGCCAACGCCAGGCCAAAAGTATTCGCCGTCAGGATCGAAGACTAGAGTTCCAACAGGAACAGGTGTCCCTCGACGGTCTACAGTGGGTATAGTTCTCTCGTAGAGGCGTGAAAACAGTGTCTTTAGTAAATTGCTTTTACCAAAACCAGCGCGTGCGAACACACAGGTACGCCGGGATACCATCCCATTGGCATCAAAGTTCGGTGTAACCTCGGGCGCAAGGATCTGAAATGCGTCATCAAAGATTGGTATGCGGCCAGCACCCTGAGCGTAAATAAACTCACCGAATGCAAGATACCCTATCGGGTCTCCTGGTCGCTGATTACCTGCAACGGCCTTCAGCACGTTGCCTTCTGCAAAAGTTACTTGGGCGCCCATGTGGGGAAGACGACGATGTGATGGCGTAAAAATAATTGTGCCGTCCAGCCTTTCTCGCAGCAGTCCTAGTAAGCGTACCGCACACTTGTAACGAAGAAACTGCTGACGAATGTCTTCTGGCATCGGACGCTTATTTTCAACCGCATTCGCACTGACATCTTCGCCCGCCGAAGATGCTAACCTGCCATGCGACCCAATGGCTGTAATTCGACCTAACACTGCCTCGTCAGGACGCTCTAACTCCACAACAATAAACTGCCCAAGCATCGGCAGACGTTGATAGTCTCGTGAATAACGCAGCGTTAGTTCAGCGCCGAACTGAAGCCCGCCCTCAGTTAATCCAACGAAGAAACCGATAGCCTTGCTTGCATCGAAGATAGTCATGGTGGCCCCTTATCAGTATCGTCGTCCAGTTAGATCGCCAGAGAGCTTGATACGATCCAGTTTCGGTTCATTCTGCGGGCCGAGCATCGAGCGAATGCCACTCATAATGGCATCATCGACTAGCATAGCGTCAATGTCTGTCAGTTTTGCGGCATCATGAGCCCGCTGGATAGCATTGGGGTAGCATGGAATCGGGAAGCCGTCAGTTGCATCTGCCATCAGATGAGCCATGATCTTATCAGACTGGCTCACTTGCTCGTCGAATATATCTATCGCCCAGGTTGGCATGTGAGTTTGTGGGCCAAATCGTGCAAAGAACAATGAGCCGAAGACAAATTTGCTGTCCTCATTGGCATTTGCCCCTCTAGGAAGGTGAAAGACTGGCTGATTAGTTTGCGGATCACGGGTCATAGAGGGCCTTGGTAGCCGTTCACGACCGCGTGCATACTCAGGAAACTGGTACGTCTTTGCTTCTATATCACGATCTATTGACACATAATAAGGCGAGCCTTCAGGGAAAACATCCTCAACTGCCAATGCGAGGCGATACCTGTCAATAACGACAGATGTTTTCGCCAGTCCAACAAGAAAAATATCTTTCCGTTCACGCCTACGAACTTGTTCTATACGCTCTGCAATGAGATCGCCCATGATACGGAAGTAGTTTTTACTAAAGAGTTTAGTGCGCAAAGGGCCATCAAGGATAATGAGCGTGGATTGGGCAAATGTGCTGTCCATGATACGCGAGTAGAGTACAGCCCATTCCCACAATTCACGATAACTCTGAACCCAGCCGACGGTATCCTCCAATTGTGGTGGTCTAGTTAAGGGAATAGAACCGCAAATTTGATTGAGTTCTGTAATTGGCTGTCCAATTGCTGCACCTATGTCTCTCATTAACCTGCCGACAGCCGTTGGCCCGTTATTTGGCCCATTGGTAAACTCTTCCGCACTGAGTTGCCCAGGGTCTGTCGATAACGCAACCGTCGCACGACCTAGAGTTTGCCCTGAACTGTCTACAACACGAATAATGCGATGCTGGAAAGGGTCAAAACGAAATGAGTGATCGCCTCCATCTGAAGAGGTGATAGCTAACGATGGGATTGTATACCTTTGTATGCGCTGTGCATTGCCGCGCAAATTGTACGCACGTACATCAGAGATTAGATCGTCAAGGATGCCCCGATCTGCTGCGATACGTCGTGAAATCTCTCGACGCAGCGATTCACGCTCTTCGTCATCAAACATCTCAACTATCTCCGATCTAATATTGCCACCACATCTATCTCAGTGGCAGCATTGTTGCGTCGAGCTGTAGTACCCATTTGAGTCGCTTGGCGTGCTTTTGCCCTTAATGGCGGCACAGGAGTGATACAAGTTGTAAACCAGGGGTGTCCTGAGAGTTCAAAACTCTCCTCCAATATCTCCAGAGGGTTCACGGGCATAGAAGGTAGGCTACCAAACCTAATACACAACTTGGCCTTATTGCGTGAAATCTCCCCTACGCGCTTCCAGACCTCCGCTAATCGTTTAGTGAAACCAAGCACGCCACCGCGGCTGACTTGGGTTTCATCCTGGTAGGTTACTTCAGCAGGGAATCCCAAAGCCCACAGACGAAGCCACTGATCAGGCCGATAAGTATCAAAGCCATAATAGGGTGGGGAGGTCACAATATAATCAATAGGCGCATCATAATCAGGTATATTCCTTGCATCTGCCTCGTCAATTCTACCCGGAACCGGAGGAAGAGGAGTCGCAAGAATCCTTCGCACTTTTTGCTCAATTACTTGGCAGGTATCTACAAGAGGTGGGGTGAGATTGTTTTCCCTCCAATACTTCACACTATATGCAGGTTTAGAAGCGAATGTGCGAGGCATTTGATTAGATAGGTAACTTGCTACCGTTATTCTTCTTGGACCGTGCAATACTCCCAAGAAGACAGCTCGTAACACAGCAGCAGCAGCATCTTGCCGTAATTGCAAGGCATCTCGCAATTTGCAAATATCTTGTAATGTTGTGGGATGATAGCATCCCTCCCAAAATGGCCCTACTGGCACTAATACCGACTCTGGGCCTGCCAAAATTTGCTGTAGCAAATTTAACACTTCTTCTACAGAAGTGGATGCCAGTTTAGCAGATGCAATAGCGACAGCAACAGGATTAGTATCAGTACCGTAACTATGCAGTCCTAATACCCTCGCGGCATAATTAGTTGTGCCCCTGCCACAAAATGGGTCAAGGACTCTGCTGCCAGGAGCAGCATTAGCAAGCATCTGGAGCGGAAACTCCAGAGGAAACATAGTATAGTAGGGGCAAACAGTATTCAGCCAGTGCTGGTCAGTACTCACAAGGAACCTGCGCTGATAGCGACGAATGCTCAGATGCTTACTGCGCTCAATAATACTGAAAAAACATGCGGTTGTCAACGAGCTTTTCGTAAAATAACAGAGGTGGCGGCTAAGAGGGCGTTAGGAAATGATCGCGATGTGCCGCATCAGGATGCCGTAGATGGCCTACGCTTTGAGCGAACAGAGAAGGCGGTCGCTTTTCGCATCTGGATGCGGTAAACCGCGCATTATCTAAACAGGCTCTAAGAATACACACGGTTCCTGATACAGATTGTCACGCTCGGCACAGATGGCGAAACATAAGTGACGCTGGCCGTAAAGAGGGCCAAGGACAGATCCCTAATCTGTCCTTGGCCCAGAGTATTAGCTAGATGCTATAGCACTGTTACTCCTTCGCAATCCGTGTGATAACACCTTCGCAATCCGTGTGATACGCTTCGCAATCTGTGTGATAATCTACAAACACCCCCCCCTACACATCCAGATCCGTCACCTCACTCGCATGGGTCTGAATGAAGCGCCGCCGTGGCGGTACCAGGTCGCCCATGAGCATGGTGAAGGTCTCGTCGGCGCGCTGGGCGTCTTCGAGCGTTACCTGCAGGATGACCCGGTTGGCCGGGTTCATGGTGGTCTCCCAGAGTTGTTCGGCGTTCATTTCGCCCAGGCCTTTGTAGCGCTGGATGCCTACCCGCTGGCGCTCGCTCTCGCTCAACTTCGCCAGGTAACCGTCACGCTCGCCGTCTGAGTAGGTGTAGACCTGCTCTTTACCGTGTTTGATGCGGTACAACGGCGGCTGGGCGATGAAGAGGTGCCCGTTGGTGATCAGCTGGCGCATATGGCGAAAGAAGAAGGTGAGCAGCAGTGTCCGGATATGACTCCCGTCTACGTCAGCATCGGTGTTCTTGGCTGCAATCCCACCGCCGAAACCACAGATGAAATTTTCATCTTTCTCGACAGAGAAATCATAGACTTTACGGTTGCTCGCTGCCACCTGCCGTACCCGCCGTACCGGGATGGCGACGAGGTTGCCGACGAGGTTTACCGCTTTGTGACAGGCTGGATGGGCCGGGGTGGTTTGGAGCCAGTGGGTGACTTCGCCGGCTTGGGCATGGTCAAACCAGATCGATTCTAACCGCTCCAGGGCCTCACGTCCAATCACGTTCACAGTGTAAGCGGAGTGGTGTTGGTAGATCGGTTCTCCATTAACTGGACTCAGGCCGGTCGGCTCATCCTTCGCAATAGTGCTCAGCACGCCGTGGGCCAGCAACAGGTAGCCAAGTTGGCTTGCCAACGTTTCCGACCATGTCCTGAAGGTGAGCCCTTGCCCGGCGGGATCGAGCATCCCATCCCCCAGAAAGTAGCCGCGCAAGAAGGCGATTTGCAAGCTATTTTCGACGTTGAAGACCAGGTCGGGAATGTGCTTGCGTGTGGCTTCGGTGCCGTCGAATTTGAAGATGTGGCGGAAGAGGCTGGTGACAACCCGGTTGAGCATGCGCAGTTCGGCACCGCGCTCTTCGGAGCGGTAGAGCTTCGGCTCGAGGCCGAAGACGTTCATGATCGCCCCACTTAGTTCGCTGCTATAGGCTTCGTTGAGGCTGCCAAGCGTCAGGCGCAGGCCATCGTGTTCGCTGAGCGAGCCTTCGGCGACGAAGAAGCCAAGTAAGAGCATCAAGTCGTGGTTGACTGGAATGTAGCGCGGGATGGCCTGATCCGCATAGTGGCGCGGGGTGAGCGTGACTTCGTCGTCAAAGTATGCCAGGTCTTCCACGCTCAGACTGCTCAGCGGCACGTAGGGCCGCACGCGGTCGCGCGGTGCCCCTCGATACTGGCTCGCCCAGACCTGATCGAGTTTGCTCGTGCCAATCTCGACCTGTTCGAGCAGTGCGTCGCGTTCGAGGCCAAGCGTTTCGACGTAGCGCACAAAATGGCTGATCGTCGGGCGCGCATCGCCGCGCTCCCAGGCATAATACGTCACCGGCTGCTTAATCCCAACGGCTGCACAGATCGTCGTCTGGCTCAGCTTGAGCTGTTCGCGCCGCTCGCGGAGCTGTTCGCCGATCGGCAACGGAATAGTGACCCGCGGCTCGATCATCCAGGGATCGGCGGCGTGCTCGTCGCGCACGCGATCACGATACCAGGCCTCAACCGCTGACCCGCGCACCACCAGGTCACTATCCACCAGTTCGCCAAGCTCAACGAAGGCCCGCAGCAGATCGATCACGGCTGGGGCCGTACCCTGCAAGGGCAAGCTCGCCGGGGCCACCAGCAGATCGCCTGGTTCAATCGCATCGCCGCGCTTCAGAACCGGCTTGCCTGCGGCATCGGCCACATAGACGCTATGGTTGCCGGTGACGCGGATCGTACGTCCGTAGGCGGCCTCGATTTCGTAAATCGGCTCATCAATCTCGTGATTAAGCACACCCTTCAGCGGTTTGAAGCGGGTCTCACCGGTCGCTTTATCAAAGCACAAGACCTGATAATGGCCGGGGTCTTGATCCGAGGCGTAGAGCTGGTCAATGAAGGGGCCGATGCGCACCGCCGCAAGCTGACCATTTGGTCGGCGCACGAAGGTCATTTCGTCGCCGTCTACACTCATCAGCAGGATGCGATGATAGCGCAGCTTCTCAGGCGTGAACTGCTCGCCGATGGCGGTGCCGATGGCGGTGATCAGGGCCTTGACCTCGGTGTTGGAGAGCATCTTGTCCAGGCGGCTCTTTTCGACGTTGAGGATCTTGCCGCGCAGGGGCAGAATAGCCTGGAAGCGCCGGTCGCGGCCCTGCTTGGCGGTGCCGCCGGCGCTGTCGCCCTCAACGATGTAGAGCTCGCAGCGGGCCGGGTTGGTGTCCGAGCAGTCGGCCAGCTTGCCGGGCAGCGAGAAGCCCTCCATCGCACTCTTGCGGGCGGTGTCCTTGACCTTCTGCACAGCCAGGCGCGTGCGCGCCGCCGAAAGGGTCTTCTCGATGATGCGCCGCGCCTCGCCGGGGTTCTCGTCGAGCCAGGCGGCAAACTGGTCGCCGATAACGGTGGCGACGGCCCCGGCGGCCTCCGGGCTAACCAGCTTCTCTTTGGTCTGTGAGCTGAAGAGGGGATCTTTCAGCTTGACGCTGATCACCGCCGTAAGTCCCTCGCGTACATCATCGCCGGTGAGGTTGGCCTCGTTCTCCTTGAGGATGTTTTTCGCGCGGGCGTAGGTATTGATCACGCGGGTCAGCGCGGTACGAAAGCCCGAGAGATGGGCTCCGCCATCGGTGTTGTTGATGTTGTTGGCAAAAGGATAGACCGAGTCATTATCGTAGGTGTCGGTATACTGCATCGCCACTTCGACGGCCACATCGTTGACCACCCGCTCGGCGTAGAAGGGTATCTTGTGCAGGGTGGTCTTGTCGCGGTTGAGGTGGCGCACATAGCTGACGATGCCGCCCTCGAAGTAGAAGTTGACTTCCTGATCGTCGCGCTCATCAACGAAGCGAAAGTGCAGGCGCTTGGTCAGGTAGGCCATCTCGCGCAGACGCTGGGCCAGGGCCTTAAAGTTATAATCAACCCCATCTTTGAAGATGGTCACATCAGGCATAAAGTGAATTGCGGTGCCGGTGCCCTCAGCCGGGCCGACTGCACGCACATCGGCCAGGGGCTTGCCTATGCGGTACTCCTGCACCCAGAGCTTGCCGTGGCGACGGACTTCGGCGCGCAGCCATGCGGAGAGGGCGTTGACTACCGAGAGGCCGACCCCGTGCAAGCCGGAGGAGACCTTGTAGCCGCCGTCGCCAAACTTACCGCCGGCGTGCAGTTCGGTGGCGGCCAGCTGCAGCGCCGAGACTTTATGTTTGGGGTGAATATCGACCGGAATACCACGCCCGTTATCTGTCACCTTGACCGAGCCATCTTTGAAGATGGTGATCGTGATCAGGCTGGCATAGCCAGCCAGAGCCTCATCGACCGAGTTGTCGACCACCTCCTTGATCATATGGTGCAGGCCATTGATGTCGGTGGGGCCAATATACATACCGGGGCGCTTGCGCACGGCATCAAGGCCCTCGAGCACGGTAATCTGATTGGCGTCGTAGCTTCCGGGCTCGTTGGTAGTCATAAGATGAAGATCCTTCTTAATTTAGTTGCAGCCATGGGTACGGGCGGCTTGATCGATCAGGTCGCCTACGATCTTCTGCTATGTTCCACCTGTCACCCTGGCTGCGCTCAACTGTGGGTGCGGTAGAACTCGAGGCGCGCGGCGCTGAGGCCGCTGCCAATATAGGCGCTGCCCACCAGGGCGATCACCAGACCCAGTGGTGTGGCGGCAACCTGATGCCAGAGTAGCCCAAGGCCACCGGAGATCAGTGTGCTCAGCAGGAGCAGCCCGACCGTGAGGCCCTGGTTTTGGCGGACAAAACGAAAGCTGCGCAGCAAGGCCCCGATTGGTCCGGCCCGACTGATCAGGATGGCCTCGGGGGCGAAGCTGAGATAGACATAGGCCCAGAAGAGGGCGATATAGGCGCTCAAGAGCAGCAGCATGCCAAAGGTATGAAATTGGAGCAAGACCAGGGTCGCAAGCGCTAGTAGAGGTAAGATCAGCCCCAGGCCCGCGCTAGCCAGCAACCCACAGACAAACAGGTCGGCAGTCAGGGTAATGGTACGCCCCAGGCGCAGCAGGGCCGGCGGGCGCTCATCAGTGACCGCCTCGCCGAGCAGGTTGAGGAAGAGGCTGCTGCAGAAGACGGTCACGATGTTGATCAGCAGAAGCACCCCAGCGAATTGTAGCGGATTGGTGATCGTAAGCGCCTCGGCAGGCGGGGCCAGCGGTGGCGTCAGTACCGGCACCAGGTTCAACCAGGCTAGCGTGCTGCGCAGATCACTGTTCAGCAAACGCTCCAGCAGACCCGCATCAAAGCCAAGCTCAACCAGGGCATGCTCAAGCGCCTGCCCGGTCGTGGCTCGCCACTGCTCAGGCATGCCGAGGATCAGCGCGGGGCTGGACCAGAGGGTTGCGCTCAGACCGATAGGGATGCTGAGCACCCAGAGGCGGCGAGAGAGCGCACGATAACCGGCGCCGACGATGTCGATCAGATTGGCGCTACTTGGCTTCGCAATGCTCAAAACAGCCTCCTTGAAACACCTCTATTATACCACATGCACGGCGTTAAGGAAAGCAAAAAAGCACTTGTGTGCGATAGTTTAACAGCGCAGATCCCGTCCAGCGCGCCAATCGGCAACTGCATAGGGCAGATAGACCAGCACAAAGGCCAGCAGGGCCAGGCCCTGGCCAACCAGCAGGTACCACGGCCATGGCCCCAGCAGGTCGAGCAGGGTTGCATAGGCTGGTGGGCGGGCGAGAAACATGTAATTCCCGCCAGTGATGCGGTTGATCAGCCCTACGGCTACCAGCAGCGCATTGGTTGCCAGGAAGGCTGTGATGATTGCCTGGGCCGTCGGGCGGTAGCGCCAGGCCGCAGCGGCGAAGATCAGCGCCCAGAGGATGACCCCGTGGGAGGTCCAGAAGATCAGGTAGACGAAATGGGGGAAGTTATGCCCGCTCGCCTGCAGATCAGGCGTGATCAGGGCCTGGGTCGCCCCGGCAAAACCCCAGAAATAGAGTACCTCGTAGAGCCTGCGGCTGCGGGTGGCCAGCATCAGGGCCGCCAGCGGTACCGAGAGGGTGCAGAGATGGACGGGCAGCGAGTAGGCTGCGCTCCAGATGCCATGGGCGCGTTGCCAGAGATCCCAGGCCAGGCTATTGGCCAGGGCGAAGCTGGCCAGGCTCCAGCGCAGGCTGGCCTGGCCGCGTGGGCCAAGCCGTGGCGTGCCGACGGCAAGCGCAATGCAGGCGGCAACCACTGTGGCGACGGCCAGCAGGTGGCTCGCCCCAAAGAGTACAAAGGGTTCACCCGTGGGGGCGAGTCCGAACATCGTGAGTTACCTTACAGGTGCGAGCCTGTAGCGCGGGCAAAAAAAACTGGGAGGGCTATAAGGCCATCCCAGAGAAGTTCAAACTGTCATCGTGGAACGACTCAGCCGTCGCGCAGCATCGTTCCATCAGGCAGCCAGCGGATGCGTACCCCGTCAATCTCCGTCCAGGAATCCAGATCGGTCTCTTCTTCCTCTTCGCGTACAAGCACCGGGCCATGGTTGCCCGACCACTGGATCAACTCGCCGATGGTGTACCAGCCGGATTGGTACTGCACCTGGTCGGTCGGGTTCAGCCAGAAGCGAATCTGGCCATCCATCCACTGCCAGCGCTCAAGCGAGCGCCAGTGTTTTCCCTGGTCGTTCAACGCTACCTTCAGCTCTTCAAGCATACGCAGCAGTTCGGGAAGGGTGTGGTGGTTGTTATAGCGAAGCTGCAGCAGGCGCTGGTTCACCGTGTCGCGCAGGCGTTCGAGCTCCTCGATGCTCATGCCTTCGATGTCGATCTTTGTCACAGCAGCGTCCTTCCTGCGGATATCGGTCCAGCCGTACAGCGATGCCGTGCTTTGGGTGAGCTTGCTGCTGTGATGGTGGTGGCTGTCCGCCCCGATATCCTCCATGCCAGAGCGACTTCCGTGGGCTGTCATTCGACGCGTACCGCGGTGTACGAGCCTCGCCGGGTCTGACTACTTGCAAGAATATCATACCGCATCTCTGTTACCTGTGGCGTGAGCGGTGGCTGACACTCCTGTTATATGGGCTTCTGCCAGTATACTGCTCGGTGACTTTTTTGAGCTTTGTAATGCCATATCTGCCCGGATATAGTTCAAAATGGGTATATATCTTAGATCTACAGGCTATAATTTTAGCGGGCGTACCGACCCATAAAAGGAAGGGAAGCTTGTTCTTTCGTCCAACGTGCTAACTCTGCTCTTCCTGGCGCTGGAGTTGCTCGGCGCGCTGCGCTTGCACATAGAGTGGTGGCACGCCGAAGAAGGCCCGTTCGGCATCGCTGACCTGAGGCACAACCGGGCCAAGTGACCAGCGGCCTGCCTGTTTGATGATCTGGGTGCCGAAACGCTGGGGCTGACCTTCGGCCACCAGCCAGCGATCCCATGCCATCGCTCGTAGCGTCCACGCGCGCGGCTCGCCCAGATCAGCAGCCTGGCGGGCGAAACGGCGCGCCAGGCGATAGTGACCCTGACTCTCGCCGCACAAAAGCACCCATGCGGCATGAAAATAGTCGCGTGCCTCCTCGATCATGCCAGTGGCATAGATGTCGATCACGCGCTGACAACGCCGCCGTGTGGCGAGCGAGTCGACTGGCCCCGACTGGGCCTCAAGAGCCTCGCGGGCGAGCCGTTCAAGCTCTTCACTTGTCGTCTCATGCGGTGACTCCGGCGGATCATGATCGTCTTCCATGCCAGCCTCCTCCTTGCCCCGACGGGCTTACGGCTCACTGCCCGCCCTGTTTAGTGTACCACAGCCCGGTTGCCGCACCATGTTCATGTTGGTCAACCGCCTGTCTGGTACCGCCATCCAGCCAGGCCAGATTATCGAGTGCCAGGTGCAGGCTGACGCCCCAGGCCACCGGACGCAGGGCTGGCCAGCGCAGCGCTGCTGCCCACAGCCCCGGCAGTACCAGCCAGGGCAGGTGCAGCCATGAGCGCAAGGGGCCGTAACGCGGACGGTTATCGCCTTCCATGCGGCGCTGGTTGCGGTAACGGTCGTAGCGCAGTGCCCCCACAACGCTCCAATCACCGCTGCGTAGCCCGTAACAGAGCAGGTGATCCAGGTCGATCAGGCTGCCAGCGGCTGTCAGGCGCAGCACTGCCCCTGGCCGACACGGGTAGAGCAGCAGCCCAAGCCCCAGCGAACTGATCAGGTGTGTGCGCAGGCGCATGATCTAATGCTCGCGTGGCTGATCAGTATCGAGGAATGGCCCATGCAGGTCATAGCACTCAAAGAGCGTATGGTGGACACATGGGAGATTTTTGATCCCACCGCCCAGCAATAACTTCCTGGCGGCGGCTGCCGGGAAAAATGCTTGATCGATCTGCCCCGTCCGGTAGGCGGCCATAATTGTCGCGTAGCTCGTTTTGTCGCCGAGGTTGCCCAGCAACTGCGCCAGCGCCGCCGCCATACGGGGATCCTGTTCAAGTGCCAGTCGTCGCCGCCCCTCGGCGATCAGGTCATCGTACAGCTCGGGGACATAGCCAGCTACGTAGGCTTGGCAAATGATTGCGGCAGTGCGCCCGATCATCAGGTTGTCCGGGTCGTCGGCGTAGGCCCACAACGCCGCGACGGCAGGCCTGCCGATCCGCCCGATCACAAACAACAGCTCTTCGGAGTAGAGCTCGGCCAGCACATTGTCTTCGTCGTCATAGAGCGGTACCGGCAGATTATCAAGCAGGGCCTCGATCAGCTCCAGGTCGGGCAACTCGCGCAGCAGGCGGATAGCGTGCAGCGGGGCGACCGCCTCCGGTAGTTCTTCATGCAGCAGATCGACATCGCAGGCGAGATCGATCAGGAGGGTGCGCGCTGCTGGGCCATAGGCCAGAATCCGTTGTACCAGACGCTCGTTGGGGCGCAGGCCAGCCTGCTCAAGTTGCTTGATCAGATCAGTGAGAGGGGTGTCGATCGGCATGAAGCTCTCCTCATACTGGGCAGGTCTTGCGACGGGCGGCATCATACCACAGGTCTTGCTCAACCCTTGAGCAGTTGGGTGTAGAGCGTGCGGAAGCCCGCACCGAGTTGTGCGTAGCCGAAGTTGGCGACAACTTTGGCCCTTCCGTGTTCACCGAAGCGCCGGCGCAGGCCCGCATCTTCGCCAAGCTCCCGTACACGTTCGGCGTAGGCGGCCACGTCGTCACGGGCCACCAGAAAGCCGTTCAGGCCCTCGTCAACCACTTCGGGCAGCGCACCGGCGCGGGTGGTTACGACTGGCCGCCCACAGGCCAGCGCTTCGGCCGGGGCAATCCCGAAGCCCTCGAGCCGCGAGGGAAAGAGTAGGATGTCACAGCTCTGGTAGGCCGCAACCAGGCCCGCCCGATCGGGTGAGCCGATGGCAATCATCCGTGGGTGAGGCGGGGCTGTTGTGCTGCCCTGAAAGCCGCCGGTGTAGTAGAGCACATATGCTTCTGGCAGGCGCTCCATAATCTTTGGCAGCAGATCGAAGCCTTTGCGGCGGGTGCGGTTACCCACAAAGAGCAGCCGGATGCGGGCGCTACTCGGCGGCAGGCCATGGTCGCTGCGCACCAACCCGGCTGAGGGCACAAAGACGCTCGTATCAATGCCGTCGAAGATCACCACACTATCGGCGCGCCCATAGGTCTGCTCAACCTGCCGGCGGGTGAAGTGGCTCACACAGACGACGGCATCGGCATGGGCGACCGAGAGGCCGTCGTAGCGGGCTTCGACCAGGCGGTAGAAGAGGCGCTGGGCGAAGGAGCTGTAGGGCTGCAGGTCGGGGTCACTGGTCAGATGATGAACCGTCGTGACTACAGGCAGCCCGCTGGCCTTGAAGCTGAAGGCGACCCGCGAGCGGCCCTGGAGCAGATCGAAGCCGCGCCACCAGCCAGTGGGCAGAGCGCGGGGGATGAGCATGGGCAGGAAGTTGTAGATCTCAGGCAGGCGCAGCAGTTCAGGGCGCAGCCCGACGGCTTGCACCGAGCGGGCGATGTTCTGGATGCCGAAATCGACCCCGCCCCGGCCGACTGGCGAGATGTAGAGTGGTCTGAGTGCCACTAGAAGAATTCCGAGCCAAAGGGGGCCAGGCCCGCAAAGGCAGCTTCAAAGCGCGCCAGGGCCTCGCGTCCGGGTGCTTCGAGCAGGCCGAAGGCGGCAGCGGTGCGAGGGCGCAGGTAGCGGCTGTAGATCTGGGTCAGCACACGCACATCGCAGTGCAGGTTAGCCGGCGTCCCGGCGGGCAGTCGTCTGACCTGGCAGCGCCCCTCGTGCCACTCCAGCTCGAAGACGCCCCGATTCTCTTCGAGCCAAGCATCTTCGACCGCCAGGCTGAGTTGACCGCCCAGGCTAGGGGGGAAGCTATAGGCTGCCAGGGCCGCCGGGACATCAAGCAGGCGTAGCATAAATTGCGGCTCGATCAGGCACTCAAGCGGGTCGGGGAAGAGCAGATTGACTGGTGCATCGGCGGGGGCACGGAAGCGCACGTTTGCCACCTGATCCTGGTGGCCAGCGACAAAAACAAAGAGTTGCCCACGGGCGAGCGGGTCGAGGGCAACCATCTCGCGAGACTCAAAGCAGCGCCCCGTAGCCTCGTCTGCGATCCGGTAGATCAGGTACGAGCGTCCGCGGCCCTGTTCATCACGCCAGATGTAGGCATGACGTGGACGCCCCTGGCCATCATGAAGCAGGCGCTGTTGCCACCAGTGCTCGTCGCGCACCAGCGGGCCAAAGCGTCCGCGTAAGGCCCCACTGTAGATGCGGTCAAGCTCGGCGATCTCTTCCTCGCCAGCCGGTGTGAAGCGCCCGGGTGCACGGCGGAAGTGGGCGAACAGGCTAGGCGAGCCACTGTAGCAACGGCGCTCGTAGAAGGTGGCCCAGCCGTAACGGTTATAGAACGAGCGCTTGAAGGGATAGAGCACGGCCAGCGGCACCCCCGTGGCCCGCAACTCGGCGGCTGTGTGGCGCAGCAGGGCGGCTACATCACCACGGCGGCGCGTGGCGGGCGCACTGGCCACCGAGCCCAGTCCAGCCGCGACCAGATCACCCAGCCCAGCTCGCATGCGCAGCGGAATCAACTCCAGCTGGGCGCGCAATGTGCTTCCCTCGAACATGCCACGAAACTGCCCAATGCGGGCCTGATCCAGGTGCATCAATTCAGGATTGACCTGAAAAGCGTAGCTTTCGAGCGCCAGCAGTTGCGCACGATCCTGCTCGTTGAGCGGACGATAATCCATAGTTATGCTGCTGAGTTGACCGGCTTCTCCACCAGAATGAAGTAGCTGCCGCAGCGCATCCAGCCGAAGAGCCAGAGATCCAGCTCCATCAGCAGGGTGATCGCCATCAAGGCCAGGTAGACCGGGCTCCCGGGGCGCAGATGAGTGCGAATGCGCCGGCGGGCACGGATCTCACGAGCTACGCCTGCGGCCTGCGAACTGCCAGGGGCAGCCTGCGCAGCAGGCGGCGGGCTACGCCTGGCCACCGTTTGCATACGGCCCAGGGCCGCCTCGCCCAGCTTCATCAGCACATGTTCGACAAAGGTGGTAAAGAGACTGTTCCAGAAGACCACTTTGACCGGGCGCAGGCCAGCCCGTTCAAAGGCCGCCAGCACATCTTCCCAGTTCTCCAGAGCCTTGAGATGGTCGGACTTCCGGCGCGCTTCACGTGCGAAGTCGTAGAGCCCGGCGCGCACAAAGAGCCGCCCAAGCCGCCGGCTGAGGTTGATCAGCGGCTGGATGGGCGACATCTCGCGAGTGTTGGAGAAGGCCAGCATGCGCCCGCCCGGACGCAAGACCCGGGCCGTCTCAGCCAGGTAGGTATCGATCACCTCGAGCGGAAAGTGCTCAAGAATGTCAATCGCGAAGGCTTTGTCGAAGCTGCCATCGGCAAAGGGCAGGCTGCGCGAGTCGGCCTGGGCCAGGGCTACCTGCTCAAGGGCCTGGTCAGCAAAGAGTGTAGCCGGGTCACTGCCGACCATCAGGCGTACATATTCAGCGTTCCAGACGGCATGCTTAGCCGTCCCACAGCCATTATCAAGCGCTACGTCAGTGGGCTGAAAGCGCAGCAAGCGGCGCAGTGCCCGGTCACGCACCCCGGCGGCCAGCAGCGGCGGGGCCAAGTCGCGATAGTCCAGTTCCTCGGCGAGGGCTGCCTCATCGGTGACATACTTTGAGACATAGTCGTAGGCAGCCCCACGGGGCATCAGTTCAAGGTAGCCCTCGCCGAAGGCATAACAGCTGGCGCAGCCAGCACAGTGCAGCCCGGCGGCATCGACGTAGAGATCACGCGAGCGGCAGGTTGGGCACTGCAGCAGGGGCAAGAGTGCGCGGGTGATCATGAGCGCAGAAAACGCCGCTCGACATCACGGGCCAGCAGCGTATCGAAGGCCAGCAGGAAGAGACCCTGCAGGGCGACACCATGGCCCAGGCCGCGCCGGCCGGGCTGTTCGGCGTAGCGCATGGCGACGGCCAGCCCGACGGCGATATAGAGCAGATCAAGGCCAGCGTTGAGGTTCAGGATCTGCTGGAAGCGATCAGCCTCGTGCTCAACCTGCTCGGCGTCGAGATCGCCGTGAACCAGCTCTTCAGCCTTAAGCAGGGCACGGCGACGGCCAGCAATGGCCAGCAGCACATCGATCACGCCCCAACCGGCGGCCTGGGCCCCGAACTGCCGCCAGTAGCCCGGTACTGGCAGCAGCCCGATTCCCGCCAGGCTGCTGCCGATGCCCCAGGCCAGTAACGGCTTGAGCGCTTTACGCTGATAGATAAAGAAGTTTTCGTTATGCATACCTGTCTGCAGGCTACGGGTGGGTCATACGTACATCGACCACCAGTTCAACCAGGGGCGCAATCAACTCACGTACCTTGTCCGGCTTGAGGCCAGCAACCTTAAAGGTGACCGTACTATGGCCGGGGGCCTCGCCGGCAAAGGTGCCGAGGGCGAGGATATTACCGCCCGCGCTGGCGATGGCGTGGGTCAGACCGGCCAACTGGCCCGGCTCGTCACGCATCCGTATCTCGCAGCGCACCCCCACATCACGGGCACCCATCAATTCAAGAAAGATCTTAAAGAGGTCGGTCTCCGTGATCATGCCGACCACCTCGCCACCGCGCAACACTGGCAAGCCACCGACACGCTGGTCGGCCATAATGCGGGCCGCCTCTTCAATCGGTGTATCCTCACTTACCGTCAGCAACTCACGGTGCATACATGAGTCGACCGTCAGCTTGCTCAACATATAGTTGAGCTCCCAGATGCTGAGGGTCGTCGCCTGTGAGGGTGAGGCGTTGAGCAGATCCTTCATCGAGACGATCCCGACCAGTTTGCCGTGGGAGACGACCGGCATCCGCCGAATATGCTCGCTACGCATCAAGTGCAGCGCATCATTCAGGGGCGTATCAGGCGCAACACTGATCACCGGGCGGGTCATCCGTTCACCAACGAACATGGCTACCTCCTCGTAGGCCACACACTACGTTCACATGAGCATGAGACAGTATAAGATTGGCCCATTGGCTACTATAACATACAGCGGTTACCGGGCGGTTGCGGTGCGCCAGGGCTGATGCAAAGTCGCCTCAGGCAAGCGCACGCGGATACCGCAGATGGAACAGATTCGCGCTGCGCTGCCGCAAAAAGCTCCGCGTCAATCCGTCAGATCAGCGCGATCCGCGTTCTCGTTCGGACTTTGCATCAGCCCTGTGCGGTGCGCACCTCACAACGGGCGACAGAGGCTGGCTATGCTATACTTGTTTTCCTGTGTCCGTAGTCAAGGAGGACGCCAGATGGAAGAGGTGGTCATTGTTGGGGCGGCGCGTACCCCCATTGGCAAGTTCAACGGGGCTTATACCGGGCTGACGGCGATCGATCTTGGTGCGGCGGCGGTGCAGGCTGCCGTTGCACGGGCGGGGATCGACCCGGCGACGGTTGACGAGTGCATCATGGGCAACGTGGTTGGTGCAGGCCTGGGCCAGGCCCCGGCTCGCCAGGCGGCCCTACGGGGCGGTCTACCCAGCAGTGTCAGTGCCTTGACCCTCAACAAGGTGTGCGGCAGCGGGCTCAAGGCGGTGATGCTTGGGGCGAATATGATCCGTACGGGCGAAGCCGAGGTGATTGTCGCCGGGGGTATGGAGCACATGAGTGCCACGCCTTACCTGTTGCCCAATGCACGCCACGGCTATCGCCTTGGGAACGGCGAACTGGTCGATGCTATGGTGCATGACGGGCTCTGGTGTGCCTTTGAGCATCAGCATATGGGTAACAGCGCCGAGTGGATCGCCCGTACCCAGCAGGTTACCCGCGAGCAGCAGGATCTCTTCTCCCTGCAATCGCACCAGCGGGCGGTGGCGGCGATCGATGCCGGACACTTTCAGGCCGAAATTGCCCCGGTGCAGGTGCCCGGCCCCAAGGGCAGTTCCCAGACGATTAGTGTCGATGAGAATCCGCGCCGCGACAGTAGCCTGCAGGCCCTGGCGAAATTACGCCCGGCCTTTGTGCGTGATGGTAGCGTTACCGCTGGCAATGCCCCCGGCATTACCGACGGCGGGGCAGCGCTGGTCTTGATGAGCGCCAGCCGTGCCGCCCGGCTTGGTCTGACGCCCCTGGCCCGCGTTGAGCATGGGGCCCAGGCCGCGGTTCCGCCGCTCGAAGTTTTTACTGCGCCGCCCTTTGCCATCCAGCGTTTGATGGAGCGGGCCGGTACGACGGTCGATGATTATGATCTCTTTGAGCTGAACGAAGCCTTTGCGGCCCAGGTGATCGCCAATATCCGCGCCGGGGGGCTTGACCCCGACCGAGTCAATGTTAATGGAGGGGCGATTGCCCTGGGGCACCCGATCGGGGCCAGCGGCGCTCGTGTGCTGGTCACACTGATCTATGCGCTTCGTCAACGGGGTGCCCGGCGTGGGATCGCCTCGCTCTGCCTGGGCGGCGGTGAGGCGGTGGCCCTGGCGGTCGAGGCACTCTAGACATGGAGCCGCCGCTCAGCCCGGAGGCCATTCTGGCTGCCTGGCCCGCACGCACGCTGCCGCGTACCGTCACCTGTCACGGCAGCGTCGGTTCAACGATGGATCTGGCGCGCCGTGAATTGGCCCGCCTGGCCCCGGCCGATCTGCCAGCCCTGGTGGTTGCTGATGAGCAGACGGCCGGGCGTGGGCGCATGGGCCGTACCTGGGTCGCCCCGCCCGGTACGGCCCTCTTGCTCTCGTTGGCCCTGCGCCCAACCTGGCTGGCTCCCACTGCGGCGGTGCAACTGGTCTGGATGACTGCCGTGGCGCTCTGTGAAGCGGTTGAGCAGGTGAGTACACTGCGCCCGGCGCTCAAGTGGCCCAATGACCTGCTGCTGCCGGTAGCGCCCTCGGGGGCCTGGGCCAAGGCAGCGGGCATCCTGCTCGAAGTGGGCCTGGGGCAGGCTGGCGTCGAGACAGCGATCATCGGCTGTGGGATCAATCTGAGTGCGGCACCGCCACCCGAGTTGACCCGCATGCCTGCCACCAGTCTGCATGCAGCGGCAGGTTTGCCGATCACTCGTCTCGATCTGCTGCGCGCCTTGCTTGAGCGGCTTGACTCTTGGTATACCCATATGCAGGCTGGCGAGGCCGAGGCGCTCTTTGGAGCCTGGCGTGAACGCCTGGTGACGCCTGGACAGCTGGTGCGTGTCGAGACACCTGGCGGCCTGATTGAGGGTCGGGCGGAATCCGTGCTCAGCAATGGGGCGCTGCTGGTACGTGATGCCGCCGGGGCCGAGCATACCATCACCAGCGGCGACGTTGGTCTGGTGGGCTAACCCCCCAGGGCAGGGCTGATTCTGAAGCATGCCCAACCTGTGGTATAGTGAATATAGGCCAGTGTTGCGAGAGTCACCCTCGGTGACTGTGGCCATCCTGCAGTTGGCACCGACAGCGTGGGTGAGAGCTTTTGTCAGGTGATCCGTCGCCGGCCTTTGCCGGAACAGCGACGCCCAGTTCAAGCGACCTACGCAGACGTATCGTGAAGAGTCGGGCCGCTTGCTCAGCGCACCATTGCGCATGACGTTGCACATCCGGGCTCTTCAGTTGCTGGAGATAGGGAGGTATGCCGTTTTCTCGTCGGCACCTGGTACGGGGTGCCCTCCTCGCAATCAGCCTGATCATGACAGCCACGATGCTGCGTCTCGCCTTTGAATGGGGCCAAGCTGTTGCGAATATCAACGCTATGATCGTGACGCCTGCGGCGATCAGTCTGCCTACGTCAGAGTCGCTTCAGCCCCCCATCAGTTCTGATGGGTATACCAGTGCTCCTGAGCCGCCTGCTGCTGCTGCGCCGGCCGCTGCGCCGGTAGAACCGGCGGTTGAGCCGCCGCCCCTCAGTGCCCCAACGCTGAATATTCTCTTGATGGGCACTGATGCCCGTCCGGAAGATAGTGAGCCAACCCGTACCGACTCGCTTATCCTCGTGCGTATCGAACGCGACAGCGGACGGGTCAGTATGCTCTCGATGCCGCGTGATCTCTGGGTAAGCTACCCTGGGATTGGTGAGGGGCGCATCAATGCCGCCTATACCGTAGGCGAAAAGCGCTTCGGCCCCGGCGGCGGGGCTGCGCTGGCCAAGTCCACAGTCACCGAGTTGCTCGGTATCCGCGTGGATAACTTTGTGCTGATCAATTTTCAGGGCTTCCGCACCCTGATCGATGTGCTTGACGGGATCAAGATCGATGTGCCCCAGGCGCTCTACGATCCGCAGTATCCGACTGAGGATTACGGCACCATGGAGGTGCGCTTCGCGGCTGGATCACAGCTGATGGATGGTGAACGATCACTGATATATGCACGCACGCGCCACGCCGACAGCGACTTCGGGCGTATTCAACGCCAGCAGTTGGTGTTGATGGCGATCTTCAACCGCATCCGCGAGCGCGGGCTGCTCCAGCAACTCACCAGCTTTGATGATTACACCGGCGCTATGCGTGATTATGTGAAAACGGATCTCAGCCGTTCGCGTATGCTTGAACTGGCCGGTTTTGCGCGTGGCATTAGCCCCGACAACGTCTTGCGCTACGCAATCGACGCAGAGGTCATTGTTGACCTGCGTGACCCGGCGACCTTTGGGGCTGAGCCTACTGCGCTCAAACGGATTGTGCATCAGTTCACTGGCCAGGCAATCTCAAGTGCTGGCGGTCAGTAGCTTGCCCTGGTAGGTTGGCGCTGTCTGAAGCTTTGCGGGAGGGCCTGGCCCTCCCGATCTTTTATGCCGACCACGCTATGCGTCAGGAAGCGAGCCAGTCTACGTCCGTTCCCCCACGATCGCTGCTCAGCGCGGCCCTGTTGATCGCCCTCGGCAGTATTGCCAGTCGGCTGGTGGGCTTTATCCGCGAGCCGATCATTGCGGCCTATTTCGGGCGCGGGATCGAGGTTGATGCCTTCCAGATCGCCTGGACGGTGCCCAGCACGATCTACGATATGCTGATTGCTGGCGCAGTGAGCGCAGCTCTGGTGCCGGTCTTCTCGGAATATGCCGAGGGTGAGCAGGACGAGTTCTGGCGTGTCGTCTCGGGGGTGCTGAGCGTCGCTATGGCTGCGCTGACGGCGGTGGTGGCCCTGGCGATTATGCTGGCTCCGTGGCTGGTGGCTGCCCTGACCCGGCCCGACCAGCTTGTCTTGCGGGCGTTGGCCACGCCGCTGTTGCGGCTACTCTTGCCCGCTGTGTTGCTGATGGGTTTATCGGGCCTGGTGACGGCTGTGCTGCATGCCCAGCGGCGCTTTCTGCTGCCAGCCTTTACAATGGTCGTCTTTAACCTGGGGATGGTGCTGGGCATTGTGCTGCTCCAGGGGCGACTGGGCATCAACAGCCTGGCGGCGGGGGCGCTGATTGGCGCGCTGGCCCAGGTGGCCCTTCAATTACCGGGGCTGCGTGGGGCGCAGTTGCGGCCTACGTTTGGCCAGGGTCACCCGGCGGTGGGGCGGATCATGCGTCTCTATGCGCCGGTGGCCCTGGGGATCGCCTTCTCGATCATTGGTACGCTGATCGACCGTTGGCTGGCCTCTGGTTACCCATCCGCGCTGAGTACGATGCGTTATGCCACCACCCTCATCCAGTTGCCCCTGGGCCTGGTGGCCTCGGCAGTCTCGCTGGCCGTCTTGCCGACGCTCTCGCGCCAGAGTGCCACCGCCGATGAGACGGCTTTTCGGGTGACCCTGGCGATGGGCTTGAAGGTCGTCCTCTTGCTCATTCTGCCTGCAACCCTGGGGCTGGCGGCGCTGGCACGCCCGATCACGGCGCTGATCTTCGAGCGTAATGCCTTCACCCCCGCTGACACGGCTGCGACGGCCCTGGCTCTGCTGCTCTATCTGCCAGGGCTACCTGCTGCGGCCATCGACCAGGTGCTGATCTTCGCCTTCTATGCGCGCAAGAATACATTGACGCCGAACCTGATTCAGGGTGCGGCAATTGGCTGCTATCTGCTGGTGGCCCTGCCCCTGCTTGCCTGGAGCGGGATCGGTTTCCTGGCCCTGGTGCTGGGCAACTCGGCGCAGTGGTTGGGCCACGCCCTGATTACCTATGCCCTGCTGACACGAGTGGTGCCCCTTGGTGGCCTGCGCCTTGGCGAGGCGACCCTCAAGGGGCTGCTGGCTGCGAGCCTGATGGCGGTTGCTGTGTGGGCGATCACGCTGGTGGCAGGAACCTGGCCGCCGCTGCTGCTGGTACTGCTGGCTGGCGGCACAGGTGCTTTGCTCTACCTCGGGCTTGGTAGCATCCTGCGGCTTGAGGCGCTGGGCTATTTTGTGAGTGCCCTGCGGGCACGTGTGGGACGTTAGAGCGTTTCGCGCCGGCGGCTGTAGAGGTACCATCCACTCCCGATGGCGATCAGGCCCAGGCCCAGGCCCAGGGTCAGGCCGGGGGGGAGGCCAACGGCGGTTGCTCCACTTACCGGCGGATTGGGGTTGGCTGCGTCTGCCTGTGCCTGGCGTGCATTGGTCTCTGCATCGGCGTTGCTGGTGTTCGCGCCAGCGGGGGCAGGCGGAGAGACGAAGCTATCCGCCGGGGCCGTCTCAGGGGCCGTTGCTCCGCCGCCAGTGAAGGCAGAGGAGGTCGCCAGGGGCGCTGGTTCCTGCGGTAGCATAGCAGCACCGCTTATCGGTGCATCGGTGGCGGCAGCGTCTGCTGCTTCAGGCAGGGCCATTGGGGCCGGGGCTACTTCGGCGGCTGAACTGGGCGCTATGGTCTGGGTCGGGGCGGCAAAACTCTCGAAGGGCATGGCCGCTTCCGGCTCGCCTGCGGCCAGCATGCCAGCCGTTGGTGCTCCGGCAGTCAGCAGTTGTACGCTGGCGACCAGCACCAGCATCATTCCGGCCAGGCTGGTGCCAAGCTGACCAAACCAGCTCAGAGGCCGGCGTAATGGTGCCTGCCGCACGCTGGCCGGATCGAGCGTGAAAGAGCGCGGCGGACGAAGCGGCTCCAGATCACGCAGGATCGTTACCGTTGTCTGAAGCTCGTTGAGGGCCAGACGCAGGCCGGACTCCTGCTCCAGCCGTCGTTCCAGGGTGCCCCGCTCGATGCTGCTGAGCTGGTCGTCAAGATAGGCTGAGAGCAGCTCAAGGTCGCTCTCATTCGGCTGGCTGGATTGATTGGGTGCGCTCTGCATCGTAGTGACCAGGCTTCAGACAGGGCTGCGGATCGGGGGTGCGTATCACCTACGCATCATTATGACGATACCTGGACGGCAGCAGTTCCCCTGCGCGCAAAATATCGCGCAGGCGGGCACGGGCGCGACTCAGGCGTGACTTGATCGTGCCAAGGTTGGTGCCGGTCACCTCGGCGATCTCTTCGTAGGCCAGGCCCTGGATGTCGCTCAGGATGACCACGATGCGCTGATCTTCGGGTAGTCGGGCCAGGCCCTGGCGAATGGCCTCGCTCAATTCATGGCGCAGAACCACCTCGTCGGGGCTCTCGCCGCTGGCGGGCAGATCAAAGGCAGGGCCATCCTCGTCGGGCTCGCTTAAGGCGTTGAGTGAGACGGCAGGGCGACGTTTGCGTACACGCAGGGCATCGTAACAGGCGTTGGTGGCGATGCGAAAGAGCCAGGCGCGAAAGACGCCCCCGCGAAAGCGGTGCAGGTTGCGGTAGGCTGAGATGAAGGTCTCCTGGCTCACATCGGCAGCCGCGTCAGCGTCACCGAGCATGCGGTAACAGAGGTTGTAGATGCGCCCTTCGTAGAGGCGTACCAACTGGTTGAACGCCTCAACATCACCGCGCTGTCCTGCCTCTACCAGGCGCTGCTCTTCGTTCAGCATGGCACGCCGCTGCTCCCACCGGGCATCTTCCGGGCCTTTATTATAGCAGAGCCACCTGAGCGCCTACTCACGCGGCTCGATGCGGGTATGCACCCACGCTTCGGCCTGGGCGCGGGTGGTGATCTCACCATCGAGGGTGGCGCGGCGCAGCTCGTTCAGCAGTTGCCCGAGCATGGGGCCAGGGCTGAGACCCAGTCGGCGCAGGTCATTCCCGTCGAGCGGCGCTCGCACCATGCGCAACTCGTCCTGGTAGCGGCTGGCGGCAGCCGCGGCAGCAGGCTCAGCGTAGCGCAGGAGGGTCACAGCCTCATGGCTGAAGGGACGCAGGGTCTGCTCAATAACACTGGCGGGTTGTCCGGCCAGGTGGGCCGCACGGCGGCGGAGGGCAGGGATCTGTTTGAGCATGGTCTGCGCTGGTGCGGGGAGGGGGTAACGCGCCGCCAGATGGGCCAGGGCTGGCTCATCAAGCCCGTAGAGCAGCAAGCCAGCCCAGACTAGCGGCCCTGGCGGGGGCTGGTCGGGGGCAGGTGCTGCATTGGCCAGGCGCGCTGCGCGCTCAGCCAGCTCGGGCTGCCAGGTTAGCCCCGGCACGACCTGCGCGGTCAGCCCCCAGTGATCGGCAAGCTGGAGCACCATATCCGGGCGTGGCTCGGCCAGGGCCAGGCAGAGCTCGCTGAGGATGCGTTCGGGGCTGAGCATGGCGAGGTAGCCGGTGGCGAGGGCCTGCTTGAACTGGGCGGCGCTCGCTGCGTCAAGGCTCAGGCCGAGGCGAGTGGCCAGGCGCACCCCGCGCAGCATACGGGTGGGATCGTCGCGCAGACTGGCGCTGTGCAACAGGCGTAAGCGCCGGGCCTCAAGGTCACTGCGCCCATGAAAGGGGTCGTACAGATCGCCTGGGCTGGGCAGCTCCGGGCCAGCGTGCAGAGCAAGGGCCAGCGCATTGACGCTAAAATCGCGTCGGCCCAGGTCAACCGCAAGCGAGGCAGGCTGCACCTCAGGCAGGGCGGCGGGGTGCGTATAGTGCTCACGGCGCGTGCGGGCCAGGTCGAGCTGGATGGGCCTCCCGTCGGCGCCAGTCACGGCCAACGTGGCGGTACCGAAGGGAGCGTAGGCCGCAACGACCAGGCCTCCGCTGGCTGCGGCGATAGCCTGAGCCAGGGCCAGCGCGTCGCCCTCCACTGCCAGATCAAGATCGCCGTCGGCCACGCGGCCCAGCAGCAGATCGCGCAGCGTCCCACCGACCAGCCAGAGGGCCATGTCCAGGGCGGCGGCCTCACGGGCGGCCAGGCCCAGCAGGCGCACACGTTCATCAGACATGGCCGAAAGGAAGTTCATGCTCGTCACTCGTCACTCGTCATAGCATAGCTTGACAGGGCCAGGCTTCAATGGTAGCATACCCGCAGGTGCGGGCGATTAGCTCAGTTGGTTAGAGCGCCACGTTGACATCGTGGAGGTCAGTGGTTCAAATCCACTATCGCCCACCAGTACGCTTTATCTCAGCGCTCCGGCCTCTATATCCGGAGGTTTCGTGAGCAAACTCCTCCGTACATATCTCGCCCTCGTCGTCGCCTTGATCGGCGGCTTTTTGTTGTTCGGTTCGTCTCTGCGGGCTAACGACCCCATCGCCCTGGCCTGCCCCAATGGGCAGACGGTCTTGCTGACCGGCCAGGCTGAGCGGGGGATCGCCCTGCTGATCTATCTGCGTGGGCGGGCGGTTGGCGGGGGCCTGGCCGACCAGACGGGGGCCTTCAGTCTACCGTTGCGGCCCCAGGAGCGCCCAGGGATCTACCCGGTCGAGGTGCGGACGCGCAACGAGCGGGCGCTTGTCGCCAGCTATAGCTGCTATATCGACGTGGAGCTTGCCCCGACAACAGTTGGCCCCACCGTCGAGGGTGAAACCCCGCTTGCAACAAGCAGCGGGGGCCGGCCTACCATTACCGCGACCGCACCGCCCAACACGCCGCGGCCCAACAGCACGGCGATCCAGCCATCCACGCCTTCGCCACAGCGCAGCGCCACGCCAGGCCCAAGCACAACCAGTGCAACCGCTACGGCAGGGCCGAGCAGTACGCCGATTGTTGCACCGAGTGCTTCACCGACCACGTCGACGAGCGCCTCACCGACTGCCACCGCCACTAAGGTGCCATCGGATATGTTTGACATCAGTATCAATCTGGATAATGACCTTAATCAGGAGTTTGTTCAGATCTACTACGTGGATGATCAGACGATCAACATGGCTGGCTGGCGTCTCAGGAATGCTTCACGTAGCGGGGTTGTGCCTGACTTTACCTTCCCCAGTTATAACCTCGCAGGGGATGCGTCTGGAAACTCCTTCGTGATGATCTACTCTGGAGTGGGTGAGGACGAGCGTGATCAAGGCATTTTCTACTGGGATCGCTCCAGTCCGGTCTGGCTCGATGGTAACATAGCTGAGTTGTACGATGACAACGAACGCCTGATCGCTACTGCCACTGCCACGGTTGAATGAGTAGGCTGGGAATTAAGGTAGTAGAGCAAAAGTAATGCGGTTACCTGCGCGAGACCTGACAGGTCTGCCAGACCTGTCAGGTCTCATAGCGTGACTTCTGCGGTATTGCGTTTTTTACATTCCCCGCCGGAGCGCGGGCCGCCCGCGCTCCCAGGGCCAAAACCCCAGTGTAAGTATGCTAACTTAGATACGGTGGAGGATGTGTGCGTGTTCTGATTACCGGGATTACCGGGCCTGTGGGCAGTTTTCTGGCCGATCATTTGTTGAGCATGCCTGGCCTTGAGGTGCATGCCTTCAAACGCTGGCGCAGTGACCCGCGCCCGATTGCCCATCTCTTCGGGCGGATCACCATCCACGAGGGTGATATTGAAGACCCCTTCGCGGTGGATCGGGCGGTGGCTGCGGCTGCCCCTGAGCGTATCTTCCACCTCGCCGCCCAGAGCTACCCGAGCGCCTCGTGGGAGGCCCCCATCCATACGTTGCGCACCAATGTCGAGGGCACGGTGAACCTGCTTGAGGCGGTGCGCCGGCATGTGCCGCAGGCGCGGGTGCATATTGCTGGTACGAGCGCCCAGTATGGCACGGTGCGCCCTGATGAGGTGCCGATCAGCGAGAGCCACCCGCTGCGCCCCGCAAGTCCCTATGGCGTCAGCAAAGTGGCCGCCGAGCTGGCTGGCTTGCAGTATGCCGACAACTTCGGGCTGCATGTGCTGGTGACCCGCTCGTTCAACCATGTCGGACCGCGCCAGGGCGACCGCTGCTCGATGCAGACCTTCTGTCAGCAGATGGCGGCGATTGAGGCCGGGCTGCAGGAACCTGTCCTGCGTGTCGGCAACCTGGAGCCGCGCCGTGATTTTACCCATACCCGTGATGTGGCGCGGGCGCTCTGGCTGCTGATTGAGCACGGTAGGCCCGGCGAGGTCTACAACCTCTGTGCGGGTGAGGCGACACGCATCGGTGAGATTGTTGATCTAGTGGTCGCCCGTGGGCGCGTGCCGGTGGAGGTGCGGGTAGACCCGGCCCGCCTGCGTCCCACCGACGAGCCGATCCTGCTGGGTGATAACCGCCGGCTGCGGGAAGCAACCGGTTGGGCCCCGACCATCGGCGTGCCCGCTATGGTTGATGAACTGCTGGCCTACTGGCGGGCCCGGATCGGTTCAGCAGGGCAGGCGGGTTGAGGTTGCTGGCTTGCTGAGCGCCGTATCTTCTCTTGCTACAGTTGTACATGCCTTTCTCGCCCTTCCTGGCGGAGTCTGAGGAAGCTGGCCCCCAGGAAAGCAGAGGTTTTTCTTTCTCTTCGGAGGGGCACAGCCCCTCCGTGCCTCCCCACTGAGGAGCGTTCCAAAGCTCATGGATTGGCCAGCTTACTTTGCCCAGAGCCTCACATGCGGCAGCCTCGCCTCCGGGGTCGGGCTCTGCCTGCTCTGGACACCGCAGGATCATGTGTTGCCGGCCCTGGATCCGGCGAGTTATGCTCTGGCGGGCAATCTCTATTCGCGTGACGGTGTCAGTTTCCTGGTGCGCAATTTGCTGGCGCACCCGCAGATCACCGACCTGCTGCTCTGTGGGCGCGAGATGACTGGCAGTGGTGCGGCCCTGGTGGCCCTCTGGCGTGATGGGCTTGATGCTGACGGGCACATTATCGGCGAAGGGCTGCGCCTGCATGCCGATATTCCCCCCGCTGCGGTTGAGCTACTGCGGCGGAACGTCACCCTACACGACCATCGTGAGGTCGTACGGCCTGCGGCGATTGCGGCCCTGCTGGCAGGCTTGCCGCGCCCGGCGCGCGCATGGGCCGCTGAGCCGCTGATCTTCCCATATCACGAGCCCGCCGCCGAGGCCCTACCTGCCGCCGAGATGGGCCTGCTGCTACGTGGCAAGACGATCCGCAGCGCCTATCTCCAACTGCTCTGGCACCTGCTGCGCTTCGGGCGGCGTGGAGCCACCCAACATAGCTCCGATCAGCGTGAGATCCTGAACCTGCTGACGATTGTTAGTGATGAGCCAGTCGACCTGGCAGACTGCTCGTATGCTGATTGGATGCCCTTCAGCCGGGAGAGCCTGGGAGAGCGCCTGCCTGACGGCAGCTACAGCGGCTACCTGGGCCAGTTCCTGCAGGCCGGCCATGGGGCCGGGCTCAGTTACACCTATGGCGAACGCCTGCGCGCCTTTCCTGCTCATGCGCATGGCAATGCCGCCGGCTTTGACCAGGTCGCTGCGCTGGTGGCCGAGCTAAAAGGATCGGGCGCAAGCCGGCGGGCGCTGGCTAGCCTGTGGCACCCGCCTGAGGATGCTGGCAACCCTGGCCCGCCCTGCCTGACCCTGGTGCAGGCGCGGCTGCGCGACGAGCGCCTGCACCTGACGGCCTACTTCCGCTCCCACGACATCTACCGGGCCTGGCCGGGCAATGCCTTTGGCCTGCGTGCGCTGCAGGACGAGATCGCCAGTGCGCTCGGTGCTGCAGCAGGTGAGCTGGCCATCCTCTCACATTCAGCCCACATCTACGCCCACGACTGGGCCCGCGCCGAGGATCTGCTCAAAGCGCACTACCGCCCGAGTGACCCGCGCCTGAAGCGTGATGGACGCGGCTCGTTCGTGGTCGGGGTAGAGCCGCCGGATCTCGTGGTGCGCCACTACTCGCCCAGCGGCGAGCATCTCCAGACCTTGCGCGGCCCCAACGCCCGTGAGTTGGGTCTGAGCGTGGCCCCTTTTATCGGTGAAGTAAGCCACGCGATCTACCTGGGCCGCGAATTGCAAAAAGCCGAGTTAGCCCTACACCTGGGGCGGGCGGAAGCCTACCACCAGGATCGCGCATTAGCCTTGTGACCACGCTATTTTGGAGAAGCACATGCCGATCAAGGCCGACCGCTGGATCAGGAGAATGGCGCTTGAGCACGGGATGATCGAGCCGTTCGTCGACCGCCAGGTGCGTAGCGGCGTGATCTCCTACGGGCTCACCTCCTACGGCTACGACATGCGGGTGACAGACCATTTTAAGGTCTTCACCAACGTCTATAATGTCCTGGTTGATCCAAAAAACTTCAATCCACGCTCATTTGTCGATATTGTGGCTGAACATATCGACATCCCGCCAAACTCCTTCGCACTGGCCCAGTCGATGGAGCGCTTCAGTATCCCGCGCAAGGTCAGCTGCATTGTGATTGGCAAAAGTTCGTACGCCAGATGCGGCATCATCATCAACGTGACGCCACTTGAGCCAGAGTGGACCGGCTACGTCACGATCGAGATCAGTAACACCACCCCGCTGCCAGCGCGCATCTACGCCAACGAAGGGATCGGCCAGGTGCTCTTTCTGGAGAGCGACGAGGAGTGCGAAATCTCCTACGCCGACAAGAAAGGCAAATACCAGGGCCAGCAGGGCATTGTGCTGCCGCGGATCGACCCTGAGCGCTAAGACAAGGTGCGTAACCGAGTGACACTTTTCGCCGCTGCCCGTGGCGAGGGTGTGGGGACCGCAAGCCCCATAGGCATGAACTTAAGGGGTCTGTGGCCCCTAAATCCCCACCCGAAAGGGGGATTCTCGGGGGCATTGCCCCCGAACCCCCGCCGGAAGGCTCGTCGCAAGGCTTAAGTTCATGTCCAGGGGGGCCGCAGGCCCCCGCAAGGGTGGATGTGAAGGGCTCCGCCCTCCACGCCTCCCGCCAGACGGTTACTTAAAAAAGGGAGCGGCCTTCTCACTCTTCGACCCGCTCATAATAGGCGGCCAGGCCGAGCAGGGCCATCTGGGCCAGAAAAGGCGTCACTTCGCTGCCCAGGGCGGTGCGGAAGGCACTATGGTCAAGCGCAATCGCCTCGCGCCAGCGCCCGGCCTCACTGTAGATGGGCAGGAAGCGCCGCAGTTGGGCGGCCAGGAAGCGCCGCGTATTCGGGCTGGCGACCGCCAGCACCGCCGTGCGCAGATAGGCGGAGAATTGCTGCTCCTCGCCCTCCTCGACCACCGGCGGCTCACCCTGGCGAGCGATGATCGCCTGCACCAGTTCATCGGCGAAAGCAAGCGGCGCAAAGGCCGGATCACGGAAGAGCGCGAGGCAAAAGGCATCGGCAGCAGCCTGGTCGGCATAGAAGGCGGTCGCCTCGCTGCGCAGATGCTTCAGTTGCCGTATTGCCGCCGCGATGCGTGCCTGTTCGGCTGCGTCGGGGGCATGTTCCAGCCAGGTACCCGCGCAGCGTGTCAGACGCCTGGCCTCTGCACCGCCCCCCGCACGTTCGGCCTTGCGCACTGATCGTCCGCGCATAGTGGTTAGCTCCTTCTCGCATGACAGCAGTTCTCAGAAAGACGGAGTACGAGCTTTGCGCTGCGTATTATACGCCAAGGTGTAATCTTAACAAGATAAGTTATAAACTTGACTTTAGGTTAGGCTGGGTCTACAATGGTTAACAAGGATGCTTGAGGGGCCGCGCCCCTCAAACGCTCCGCCGAGAAAGCATGGCAAGCAGACTTGTCTGGAAAGTTGAGGAGCAGCAATGGCGCGCATCTATAACGCAATCACCGAACTGGTCGGCAATACACCTCTGGTACGGCTCAACCGGGTGAACGACAGCAAAGCGACCATCGTCGTCAAACTCGAATTCTTCAACCCGGCCAGCTCGGTGAAAGATCGCATTGGCCTGGCGATGATCGAAGCAGCCGAGCAGGCAGGCTTGATCCGCCCTGGCGAGACAGTACTGGTCGAGCCAACGAGCGGTAATACAGGGATCGGGCTGGCCTTTGTGGCGGCTGCGAAGGGCTACCGGCTCATCCTGACCATGCCGGAGACGATGAGCGTCGAGCGGCGCAAGCTGTTGCGTGGTTACGGTGCCGAGTTGGAGTTGACCCCCGGCCCGGAGGGCATGCGTGGAGCGATTGCCCGTGCTGAGGCCATCCTGGCCGATCTGCCCAACGGCTTTATGCCGCAACAGTTCAAGAATCCGGCCAATCCCGAAGTACATCGCCGCACGACAGCCGAGGAGATCTGGCGTGACACCGATGGCCAGGTTGATATTTTGGTAGCCGGGGTAGGCACAGGCGGCACAATCACTGGTGTTGGTGAGCTCCTCAAAGCGCGCAGGCCCGGCTTTCGCGTCGTTGCAGTGGAGCCCGAAGCCAGCCCGGTGCTTGCGGGAGGCAAGCCCGGCCCACACAAGATCCAGGGCATCGGGGCCGGCTTTGTGCCTGATATCCTCAATACGGCGATAATCGACGAGATCCAGCCGGTCGCCAATGATGATGCCTTCGCCATGGCCCGCCGCCTTGCCCGCGAGGAGGGGCTGATGGTCGGCATTTCGAGCGGCGCAGCGGTAACGGCCGCCCTGCGTGTGGCCCGTCGGCCTGAGTCGGCTGGCAAGCTGCTGGTGGTAATTATTCCGAGCAACGGTGAGCGCTACCTCAGTACGCCGCTCTATAGTGACGAATAGGCTTGTTTTAGTGGAGGGGCAAGGGGAGGGCCAGCGGCTCTTCCCTGAAGATCTATGTGCCTCCACGCCTACAGTCAGCCGCTAAGCGTCTGGCCTCAACCAGGCCCATGCCAGATAGGCAATGATCGGCAGCCCAACCACCACGAGCAGGGTGGAGCGTTCGAATACTGCGCCAAAGGGCGGCTGATCGTAGTTGAGGAAGGCGAACGGCGCAACGAAGGGCCAGGTCAGCGTGTAGAGCATAGTGAGCGCCGGGTTATCCGGGCGAGCGGCCAGCAGCCGGGCGATCAGGCGCGCCAGCAAGAGGGCTTCCAGCGCTCCGGCCAGCCCGACAAGCACCAGGGCCAGACGGCTTTGTCGTACGGGTTGATCGTAGATCGACGTTGCTTGATAGCCTCTTTTCACCAAGATTTCACCATTTTTATGACCTTAGACCTATAGCATCCATGGCCATCCTCTGCTACACTAAGGCTACACAGACGTAATTTGTTTCTTCTCGCACAACTAATTTAGCAATGCAGCTATCAGCGCGTCAGAGGGTTGCCAGATGACAGCTATAAGCACACATAGTGGTGTTGAGCAAGGGTCGGCCATCCGCGCTGTGCCGCTGCACAGCCTTGGTGCGCAGAGCCTGGTTATGCTGATCGCAACGGAGTTGTTGCTGCTCTTTGGGATACTGGCCTGGGCGCTTGGCGCGCTGCTGCCGAGTGCCACGCCGCTTGCTGCTGCCCATGACCTGCGGCCCGTCTACGAGGCGATCACGGCCCGCCTAGTTGGCGATGTGCTTGACCCGCTGGTGGAGGTGCGCCCCGGGGTGAACGCCCGGATGAGTAATCTGCGTGGGCTGCACTATGCCGGGACAACCTACTACTACTTTATTGAGGGCGACACCAATTTTGATCCGCTCAGCCGCGGCAGCGTAGCTAAAGGCGATGTCGAGCTGTTGCTGCGTGATGTGAGCGGCCCGCAAGTGGTGGTGATCTATCGGCTGTACTCAGCCGATCGGGTTGGTTAGGCTTTCACGCTACTTGCGTTTGCCCTCTTGCCAATCCCCCCAGTCCCGCTGTTCGGCATTGCGAATGGCCCGTCGTTTAGCGGCACGCCGTGAGCGGGGCACCACCTGGCGCAGCAGGTCGGCCAGTTGCGCTTCCAGCTCGGGGTAGGCGCTGAGGGCGGCCTCGATAGCGGCAGGCTCAAAGCCACGCTCATAGAGCATGGCCCCAATGCGGTGTGCCTCTGCGGTCTGCCCATCGCGCAGGGCAGCGATGAGTTGCTGTTCAAGGGATGGGGTTGTAGACATCACAGTGCGTTCTAGGCCGTCAGCAGGATCGGCCCGTCGGGCGTGATCGCCAGCGTATGCTCAAACTGGGCCGAGCGCCGGCCGTCGGCGGTGCGCACAGTCCAGCCATCGCGGTCAACCCGTGTTTCGTAGGTGCCAGCGTTGATCATCGGCTCGATTGTGAAGACCATGCCGACCATGATCTTGCGCCCGGTGCCAGGTTCACCGTAGTGCAGCACGCTCGGATCTTCGTGCAGGTTGCGCCCGAGGCCGTGGCCGGTATATTCGCGCACGACGGAGAAGCCGTGGCCTTCGGCGTAGTGCTGAATGGCTGCGCCGATGTCGCCAAGGGTCTTGCCGAGGTAGGCCTGTTCGATGCCGAGCTCGAGACAGCGCCTGGCCGTAGCGAGCAATTGGTCGGTGGCAGCGTCCACCTCGCCGACAGCAAAGGTCTCGCAGGCATCGCCGATCCAGCCGTTCAGGCGCAGGCCGATGTCGATGCCGATAATGTCGCCCTGGCGCAGACGATCTTTCTTGCTGGGAATGCCGTGGCAGATAACGTCGTTGATCGAGGCACAGATGGTGCCGGGAAAGGGCGGCATGCCCGACCAGCCGTTGCGTCCGCGGGGTACGTAGCCTTTATAGATCGGATCGGCACCGCGTGAGCGGATAAACTCCTCGGCGATGGCGTCAAGCTCGGCGGTGGTGATGCCGGGCCGGATCTGCCCACGCAGCAACTCAAAAGTTTCGCGCACCAACTGGCCCGATTCGCGCAGGAGTTCAATCTGGCGTGGGCTCTTTAGCGTGATCGCCATGGTTTGCCTTATGACTGGTGAACAAGGTGCATGCCGGTCGGATCATTGAAGGGGCCACGCCTGGCGTTCTGATGCGCTCGATGTGCTCATTAAGGCCCTGAGGCCTGCACGCTTGTCGTCACACTCTTCCTGTCCATAGTATACCTGATCTGGCCTGCCATCCTGATCACCTCAGGTGGTGTGCATCTGCGTGTGCAGTATGCTGGGCAGATGGTTGGCAGGGCGAAAGGTTTGGTAAAGTGAATGAACCTTCTCCCAAGATAAATATCCCTCACCTGTTGCAGCGGCAACTGTCGCCTATGATGCGAGCAGACACTTTCAGCCAAAGGCACAGATTCCCTGAGCGCAGGCCATGCAGCCCTGTCGTGTGTGCGGTATAATTCCGCGCACTGCGGGCCAGGCATGCCTGGCTACTGGTTGTGCCGAACATGAGGGAGGACCGCCCGATGACGACCTCGACCCTGGATACCGATACGCTGGAGATGGTGCTGGCGACGATCCGTGAGTATGCTGCCAAAGAGCTCAAGCCGGAGTATCTGCGTGAGCTTGATGAGCGGGACGAGTTTCCGCATAAGGTGTTGCAGGATCTCTACGATTCGGACAAGATCGGTGTCCACCTGATTTTTATTCCTGAGGAATTTGACGGCCTTGGCGGTGGGGCCTACGATGTCTACCGCATTTCGGAGCAGATGGCACGGATCGACCTAGGTATCGCCACCGGCGTGCTGGCCACTTTCCTGGGCACCGACCCGATCGTGGTCGGTGGCACTGACGAGCAGAAGGCCCACTGGATGGGGCGCATCGCCCGTGAGGGCCTGCTGGTAGCCTACGGGGCCACTGAGCCCCAGGCTGGCTCGGATCTTGGCACGCTGACGACCAGGGCGGTGCCGGTGGAAGAAGACGGGCGCATCGTTGGCTATAAGATCTCGGGCCGCAAGCAGTGGATCTCCAATGGTGGCGTGGCCAAGCTCTACACGATCCTGGCTAATGCGCCCGGTGGGCCGACCTGGTTTGTGATGGAGGCAGGTCAGCCTGGCTTTAGCTTCGGCAAGCCCGAGGATAAGCATGGCATTCGCGCCTCGAATACGGCGGCGCTCTTCCTTGATGAGGTCTTTATTCCGGTCGAGAACCTGGTGGGTGGGGTTGAGGGACAGGGCCTTGCCCAGGCCCAGGCCGTCTTCGGCTATACACGCCTGATGGTCGGCTCGTTCGGCCTTGGTGGTGGTTGGGCCGCCCTTGAGCGGGCCGTGCGCTACGGCCAGACCCGTGTGCAGGGTGGTGGTCTGCTCTCGACCAAGCAGGCCTATACGCACAAGTTGCTGGTGCCGAACGCGGTGCGTCTGGAAGCCTCACGCCTGTATATCGAGTGGGTGGCCGAGCGCATCGACGGCGGCGATCCCGAGCAGCAGACTGAGGGTGCGGTGGCCAAATATTTTGCCACCGAGAGCGGCAATAAGGCGGCTGAGGATGCCATCCAGGCCCACGGCGGCTATGGTTATACCAAAGAGTATATGGTCGAGAAGGTCAAGCGCGATGTCCGCATCACCTGCATCTACGAGGGCACCTCGGAGATTATGGAGTGGACGATTGCCCGTGACCGCTGGCAGCAGCATCTGAAGACGCGTGGGGCCTTCTACAACGACTGGGCGACCCGGCTCGATCAGATTGCGCGCCAGGTTTCCGACAGCGGTGCCGCCACGGCGGCCCTGGCGCTGCGCTCATTGGCCACCTTGCTCGAGCGCTGCCGCCTTGACCGTCTGACGCGCAACCAGCACATCCTCTTCCGTCTTGGTGAGCTGATCGCCTGGGTCGAGACGGCCGCAATCTTCAGTGAGCGGGCGGCCAACAGCCCCAGCACCGCTTCGCCCTTCACGCCTGAGGTGCAGCGCGTGATGGCCCGTGTTCATGCCCGCGATGCGGCAATCAAGGTGGGTGCCGATGGGATGCGCTGGGCGATGGCTGCCGGACAGACCGATCCCAACCTGGCGGTGAGCCTCAACCTCAACGCGATCTACGCGGCCCAGGCTGGCCAGATCGAGGATATGAACCTGGTCGCCGAGCGTTTGAACGCGGCCTTCCCGGCCGAGTAGCTGATGTTGCTGGCTGGATACGCGTTGGCTGAGCTTGTCAAAGCGAACGCGTGCCAGCTTTCCCGGTCGCGTAGATGATATTGCCAGTTGGATGCGGGCTCACCCGCATCCACATCCCAAGATCGCAGGAGAGATGAGCATGGATAACCCAAGCCGCGCTATCGCCGTTGTCGGCGTTGGCGCAGTTTTGCCCGATGCGCCTAACGCCAGGGCTTTCTGGCAGAACATTCTCAATCGGCGCTACAGCATCAGCGAGACCCCGCCTGAGCGCTGGAGCGTTGCCGATTATTACGACCCCGACCATAACGCCCCCGATAAGACCTACAGCAAGATCGGTGGCTGGGTGCGGGGCTTTCAGTTTGATTGGCAGCGCTTCCGTATTCCACCCCGTGTCGCCAATGCGATGGACCAGGGCCAGCAGTGGGCGGTCACGATCGCCGCTGAGGCCCTGGGTGACTATGGCTACCCCGACCGCCCGCTCAATACCGAGAATACCGGGGTTATTCTTGGTACGGCTATGGGCGGTGAGCTGCACTACCTGACGACCCAGCGCATTTTCTTCCCTGAATATGCGAACTACCTGCGCGCAACCCCGGCCTTCCAGGCACTTGGCCGTGAGGCCCAGGCGGCGCTGCTGGCCCAGTTTCACGCGGTGATGGATCGTAAGTTGCCCGGTGTCAGCGAGGATACGATGCCGGGTGAGTTGCCCAATATCGTCGCCGGGCGCGTGGCCAATGTGCTCAACCTGCGCGGGCCGAACTTTATCACTGACGCAGCCTGTGCCTCCACCTTTGCCGCCGTCGCGGCGGCGGTCGAGATGCTGAGCGAAGGTCATGTTGATGCGGTGATCACCGGCGGCGTTGACCGCAATATGGGCATTTCGACCTTCGTCAAGTTCTGTAAGATCGGGGCTCTTTCGGCGATCGGCACACGCCCCTTCGGTGACGGTGCCGACGGCTTTGTGATGGGCGAAGGCTCAGCGGCCTTCTTGCTCAAGCGGCTGGAGGATGCCGAGCGTGACGGCGATACGATCTACGCGGTGATCCGTGGGGTGGGTGCCTCTTCTGACGGCAAAGGCAAAGGCATCACTGCGCCCAACCCGATTGGCCAGGTCTATGCAGTCGAGCGGGCCTGGAAGAATGCAGGGCTTGATCCGGCAACCTGTACGCTGATCGAGGCCCATGGTACCAGCACCCGTGTTGGTGACGTGGTTGAGGCCGAGAGTCTGAGCAAGGTCTTTGGGCGCGCCGAGCGGGGCCGGATCGGGCTTGGCTCGGCCAAAAGCAATATCGGCCACCTCAAGGCCGGGGCTGGTGCAGCCGGTCTGCTCAAGGCCGTCTTTGCCATTCACGAGAAGATCCTGCCGCCGACCCTCAACGCCGACCCGCCCAACCCCAACATGGACTTCTCGGCGACACCCTTCTACCTGCTGAACGAGGCCCGCGAGTGGGAACGCCCGGCGGCCTTTCCGCGGCGGGCAGCGGTGAGTGCCTACGGCTTTGGCGGTACCAATTTCCACATGGTGCTTGAGGAGTATGTGCCGGGCATGATCCGCACCGAGCCGCAGCGTTATCAGGGTGCCGATGTACCGGCGAGCAGCGATACGAACGTCGATCCCAATCGCCACTATGCGGCCCCGGCCCAGATCGCGCAGAAGCCGCCGGTGCGTGGCATCCTGGCGCTTGGTGGCGATACACCGGCCGAATTGGCGGCCCAGGCAAGCGATGCGCTGAACCGTGCCCGTGGCGGTTGGATGCCGCCGGTGGCTGCGCCCGATCTGGTGGTCTTGCGCAAAGCTGAGCGGCTGGTGATCGACTTCGCCGATGCACACGAGCTGGCTGATAAGCTGGCCAAGGCAGCCAAGGCGGCCACCCTGAATGTGCCAGCAGCCTGGAAGCCCCTGGCTTCGCAGGGTATCTTCCGTGGCAGCGGCAAGGCGGCGGGGAAGGTAGCCTTCCTCTTTCCCGGCCAGGGTAGCCAGTACCTCAATATGGGCCGCGAACTGGTCGCCCTTTCGCCAGCCGTGGCCAATGTCTTCAAAGAGGCCGACGCGGTGATGACGCCCATCCTCGGGCGCCCGCTGACCGACTTCCTCTTTGTCGACAGCACCGACCCGGCGGTGATCAAGCAGGCCGAGCGTGCCCTCATGCAGACGGCGATCACTCAGCCAGCGATGCTCACCCTGGATGTAGCCCTGCTGACCTTGCTGTCCGAGTATGGCGTGCGCCCGGATATGGTCATGGGCCACTCGCTCGGTGAGTATGGTGCGCTGGTGGCCGCCGGGGTTATGCCCTTCGCCGAGGCCCTCGAAGCTGCCGCAGCCCGCGGTGCCGAGATGACCAAGGTGAGCATGGATGATAACGGTTGGATGGCGGCGGTGATGGCACCGCTTGAGGTGGTTGAGACGACCCTGCGCGAGATTGATGGTTATGTTGTTGCGGCCAATATCAACAGCTACAGTCAGGCCGTGATCGGTGGGACGAGTAAGGCGGTTGAGACGGCGATCAACCAGTTTGTGCAGAAGGGCTTCCAGGCTCAGCGCATCCCCGTGAGCCACGCCTTCCATACGCGCATCGTCGCCCCGGCCTCCGGCCCCTTGCGCAAGGTGCTCGATCGCCTGCATATCCGTGAGCCGGAGTTACCCCTGGTGGCCAATGTCACCGGCGAGCTTTATCCGACCACGGTCGAGGCGATCAAGGACATGCTTGAGCAGCAGATCGCCTCGCCGGTGCAGTGGGTCAAAGGCCTTGAGACACTCTACCGTGAGGGTTGCCGCATCTTTCTCGAGTGTGGTCCCAAGAAGGCGCTCAAGGGCTTTGTCGATGATGTGATCGGCTCCCGACCCGACGTGGCCTCGCTCTTTACCAACCACCCCAAGACCGGTGAAGTCGCCAGCTTCAACCAGGCCCTCTGTGGGCTCTATGCCGCCGGGCTGGCCGCCCAGGATATGCCTGCTGCCGTGCCGGCCGCTGCGCCAGCCCGGGCGACGGTGAGTGTCGCCGCTCCGCAGGCTGTGGGGCGCGTCTCGGCGGTTGATGCGGAGCTGGCCCAGGCTTCGCCTGTGGAGGATACCCGCGTGACACAGACAGAGCGACATACGCCGTCAGCGCCTGCCCATAACAATGGTGCGGCTGGCCTGAACGACCTTGGCACGTTGTTGGCTGAAGCCCTGCGCGCTGCCGGGACGGCTGAGCGTGGTGCGGCAGCCCACCCCACGGGTGGGGCCTATGATCGCAATCTGCCCCCCACCGGCTCGGTGGTGATCTCCGGTACTGGCCTGGGCTTGCCCGGGGCCGAGAAGGCGATCATGGCCGAGGATAACGCAACCCGTATTCTGCGCGGCGACCAGCTGATCGACCTGATTCCCGAGCGCTTCCGGCGCAAGATTGTGCAGAAGCGGGTCACGCGGGTGGTCAAGGGCGAGGACGGGGCTGGCAGCTTCCAGACGATCGAAGATAGCGATGAGGTGATCAAACTGGCCGGGCGTCCGGGTCATTTTGACCTGGCGGAAGAGTATGGCGTGCCTGCCAAGCTGGTGGCGGCCCTCGACATCACCTCGCAGTTGGCGATGGCTGCTGGCCTTGATGCCCTGCGTGAGGCTGGCATTCCACTGGTGCAGACCTATAAGAAGACCTCGCGCGGCACTTTCCTGCCTGAACGCTGGATGTTGCCTGAGGCACTACGCGACGAGACCGGGATCATCTTTGCCTCGGCCTTTCCCGGCTATGACAATCTGACCAGCGAGTTCGAGCGCTACT
The DNA here is from genome assembly GCA_964592425.1 of uncultured Chloroflexaceae bacterium. Taxonomy (GTDB): domain Bacteria; phylum Chloroflexota; class Chloroflexia; order Chloroflexales; family Chloroflexaceae; genus Viridilinea. The sequence goes on along the minus strand of CAZQCG010000020.1, from coordinate 42,870 downwards.
ACGCTCACGAAAACCGGGTTCAACTGCTCGAAGAGTTGGAGGCGCTGCGCAACCAGACCAACGATGAGGTGACGCAGCTGGCCCTGCTGCGTCGGATCGCCGCTCTGCGCGAGGAGATCGCGGCGAACCCCTATACGCTCGACCGCAACTTCCTCTTCCGTATCCTGACTATGGGCCACAGCCAGATGGCCGAGTATATCGGCGCACGCGGCCCCAATGCCCATGTCAACGCTGCCTGCGCTTCAACGGCCCAGGGCATTGCTATCGCCGAGGACTGGATCCGCACCGGGCGTTGCCGGCGCGTGCTGGTGATCGGTGCGGACAATGTGACGAGCGACCAGCTGATGGCCTGGATCGGCTCCGGCTTCCTGGCCACTGGCGCGGCTGCCACTGATGCCAAGCTTGAAGAGGCGGCCCTGCCCTTCGACCGGCGTCGCCACGGCACCATCCTCGGGATGGGCGCATGCGCCCTGGTAGTCGAGAGTGAAGATGCCGTGCGTGAACGTGGCATGCGTGGGGTGGTTGAACTGCTGGCCAGTGAGAACAACAACAGCGCCTTCCACGGCACACGCCTTGACGTGAGTCACATCAGCCAGGTCATGGAGAGCCTGGTGCGCTCGGCTGAGCGCCGCTTCGGGGTCGATCGGCGGGCGATGGCGGCCCAGACCGTCTTCGTCAGTCACGAGACCTATACGCCTGCCCGTGGCGGCAGCGCCTCTGCTGAGATTGCCGCCCTGCGCCAGACCTTCGGGCCAGCGGCTGATGAGGTGGTGATCTCGAATACCAAGGGCTTTACCGGCCACCCGATGGGCGTGGGGATCGAGGATGTGATCGCGGTGAAGATCCTTGAGCATGGGATTGTGCCCCCGGTGCCGAACTACCGTGAGCCTGATCCCGAGCTTGGGACGCTGAACCTGAGTCGCGGCGGGCGCTACCCTGTGCGCTATGCCATTCACCTGGCGGCTGGCTTTGGCTCGCAGATCGCTCTGACCTTGCTGCGGCGTATCCCCGGCCCCAGCGAGCGTGTCGATAGCCGGCAGCGCTATGACTACTGGTGCGCCCAGATTAGTGGCTACGACCGTGCCACAACTGAGGTGGCGCAGCGCGTGCTGCGGGTGAAGGCCCAGGGTGCGCCAACCCGCACCCCCGCGCCGAGCCCCTGGCAGCCCGGCACCGGCCCCACGCTGCGCGCCGATTATGCCCCTGATCTCGTGGTGAGTCATCTGGCTATCCAGCCGCGTCCGGCCCTGCCAAGCCCTGCGCCTGCGCCTGCCGTCAATGGTAAGGCCAGCGCTCCGCCGGTTGAGGCCAGGCCAGCCCCGGCTCCGGTCGCCCCGCGCCCTGCGGCCCCTGCGCCCGTGGCTCCGGCAGCCGTGGCTCCGCCGCCCGCCCCGGTCGCTCCGGCCCCCGTTGTAGCTACTCCGGCTCCCGCTCCCGTTGCGCCACCAGCCCCGGCGCTTGACCCGGTGGCGACCCAGGTGATGGCCATCGTTGCCGAGAAGACCGGCTATCCGTCGGAGATGCTCGACCTGGATCTGGATCTCGAAGCCGACCTGGGCGTCGATACGGTCAAGCAGGCCGAGACCTTCGCCGCGGTGCGCGAGACCTTCGGGATTGGGCGCATCGACAACCTGCGCCTGCGTGACTACCCGACCATGCGGGCGGTGATCGGCTTTGTGCGTACCCACCGGCCCGACCTGGCCGAGGTGGTTGCCCCGGCTCCTGCGCCGGTGGCGGTGCCTGTGGCCGCCCCGGCGGCTCCGGCCGCTCCGGCGATTGACCCGGTGGCGGCGCAGGTGATGGCCATCGTTGCCGAGAAGACCGGCTATCCGTCGGAGATGCTCGACCTGGATCTGGATCTCGAAGCCGACCTGGGCGTGGATACAGTCAAGCAGGCCGAGACCTTCGCGGCGGTGCGCGAGACCTTCGGGATCGGGCGCATCGATGACCTGCGCCTGCGCGACTATCCGACCATGCGGGCGGTGATCGGCTTTGTGCGTACCCACCGACCCGACCTGGCCGAGGTGGTCGCCCCGGCTCCCGCGCCAGTGGCGGTGCCTGCGGCCACCCCGGCGGCTCCGGCCGTCCCGGCGCTTGACCCGGTGGCGGCGCAGGTGATGGCGATCGTTGCCGAGAAGACCGGCTATCCGTCGGAGATGCTTGACCTGGATCTGGATCTCGAAGCCGACCTGGGCGTCGATACGGTCAAGCAGGCTGAGACCTTCGCGGCGGTGCGCGAGACCTTCGGGATCGGGCGCATTGATGACCTGAAGTTGCGCGACTATCCGACCATGCGGGCGGTGATTGGCTTTGTGCATACCCACCGGCCCGACCTGGCGGTGGTGGCCGCCCCGGCTCCGGTGGCAGTTCCAGCGGCAGTTCCGGCAGCCCCAGCGGCCCCGGCGATTGATCCGGTGGCGGCGCAGGTGATGGCCATCGTTGCCGAGAAGACCGGCTATCCGCAGGAGATGCTTGACCTGGATCTAGATCTCGAAGCCGACCTGGGCGTCGATACGGTCAAGCAGGCTGAGACCTTCGCGGCGGTGCGCGAGACCTTCGGGATCGGGCGCATTGATGACCTGAAGTTGCGCGACTATCCGACCATGCGGGCGGTGATTGGCTTTGTGCATACTCACCGGCCCGACCTGGCGGTGGTGGCCGCCCCGCCCGCCCCGGTGGCACCACCGCCACCGGCGGCGGCCCCGGCGCTGGCTTTCAGCGCCCCGGCAGTAGTCGCCCCCACCCCGGCGGCTCCGCCAGTGGCGCCCCCGGCCGCTCCGGCGCTTGACCCGGTGACGGCGCAGGTGATGGCGATTGTGGCCGATAAGACTGGCTATCCGTCCGAGATGCTGGAACTGGATCTGGATCTCGAGGCCGACTTGGGTGTCGATACGGTTAAGCAGGCTGAGACCTTCGCAGCGGTGCGTGAGACCTTTGGGATCGGGCGCATCGATGATCTGAAGCTACGTGATTACCCGACCCTGCGGGCGGTGATCGGCTTTGTGCATACCCACCGGCCTGACCTGGCTGCGGCGGCGGCTCCCGTCGCCGCCCCGACGGCTTCGGCGGCGGTCGCCGCCCCGGCCGCTCCGGCCGCCCCGGCGCTTGACCCGGTGACGGCGCAGGTGATGGCGATTGTGGCCGATAAGACCGGCTATCCGTCCGAGATGCTGGAGTTGGATCTCGACCTCGAGGCCGACCTGGGTGTCGATACGGTTAAGCAGGCCGAGACCTTCGCGGCGGTGCGCGAGACCTTCGGGATCGGGCGCATCGATGATCTGAAGCTGCGTGACTACCCGACTCTGCGGGCGGTGATCGGCTTTGTGCATACCCACCGGCCCGACCTGGCCGGGGCTGCCGCGCCCGTTGCTGCCCCGGCGGCCCCAGCCGCCGCTCCGGCAGCGGCTGAGCCAGTGGCGAAGGGCCTGCCGATTAGCGGCGACCTCAGCGCGGCCAACCGTGCTCCGCGGCGAGTAGCCGTGCCGGTGCTGCGTCCGGCGCTCGACCTCTGCAAGTCTACCGGGGTGAGCCTTGAGGGTGCCCGTGTGGTGCTGATGATGGATAAGGGTGGGGTTGCCAAGGCTCTGGCCTCGCGCCTGGAGAAGCGTGGCGCGACGGTGCTCTCGATCGAGAGCCCGCCTGCCGAGGGTGAGGTGGAGGGTCTCATTCAGGGGATCCTGGCTGACGGCCCGGTGAGTGGGCTCTACTGGCTGCCAGCTCTGGATGCCGAGCCTGAGCTCGAGGAGCTGGATCTGGCGCAGTGGCGTGAGTTGAACCGGGTGCGGGTGAAGAACCTCTTCCGGGCGGCGCGCACCTTGCTGAATGCGCAGCCTGAGGCGGCCCCCTTCCTGGTTGTGGCAACGCGCCTGGGTGGTCAGCATGGCTATGATGAGCAGGGCGCGGCTTCGCCGCTGGGCGGTGCGGTGACTGGCTTTGCCAAAGCCTACAAGCGCGAGCGCCCCGATGTTCTGGTCAAGGCGGTCGATTTCGAGCCCGGGCGCAAGGCGGTTGAGCCCGCTGAGGCGCTGATTGCCGAGACCTTGAGCGACCCCGGTGTGGTTGAGGTGGGCTACAGTGATGGTCTGCGCCTGAGCGTGAGCCTTGAAGAGCGCCCGGCCCGTGATGGGCAGCCGGGGATGCACCTCGGCCCCGAGACGGTCTACCTGGTCACCGGCGCAGCCGGTGGGATCACCAGCGCAATCATTGGCGACCTGGCCTCGGCTGGGGCGGGCGGCAGTTTCTACCTGCTCGACCTGACGCCGGCACCGGCGGCTGATGATGCCCATATTGCGCTCTTCCGCCAGGGGCGTGAGACGCTCAAGGCGGCCCTGATCGCCGAGGCGAAGGCCAGTGGCGAGAAGGTGACTCCGGTGCAGATCGACCGGACGATCATGGGGGTTGAGCGGAGTGAGGCCGCCCTGCGGGCGATTGAGATGGTGCAGCGTGCTGGTGGTACCGCGTACTATCGCAGCCTTGACTTGCGCGACGGCGCGGCGGTGACCGCAGTGGTTGACGAGGTGCGCCAGACCCACGGGCGGATCGATGTGCTGCTCCACGCGGGCGGGATTGAGATCAGCCGGGCGATGACCGAGAAGGCGCCTGAGGAGTTCGACCGCGTCTTTGATATCAAGGCTGATGGCTTCTTCAGCCTGCTGCGGGCGGCCAGGGGCCTGCCGATTGGCGCAACGGTCTCCTTCAGCTCTGTTGCCGGTCGCTTTGGGAACAGTGGTCAGACCGACTACAGCTCGGCCAACGACCTGCTCTGTAAGCTCAGCAGTAGTATGCGCCGCTGGCGCCCTGAGACGCGAGCGATCGTGATCGACTGGACCGCCTGGGGCGGCATCGGGATGGCCACTCGTGGCTCCATTCCGCGGATCATGGAGATGGCTGGCATCGATATGCTTCCGCCTGAGGTCGGCATCCCGACCATCCGGCGTGAGTTGACGGCTGGCGGGGTGCGCGACGAGATCGTTGTGGGTCTGCGGCTGGGCATCCTGACCCAGGAGTTCGATGAGCACGGCGGCCTGGATCCTGAGAAGGTCGCTGCGGTGCTCGCGGCCCGTGAGCACCCGCTGATGATGATCGGCGCGGTGCGCTCGGCTGGTCTCTACAGCGGTGTGGTGGCCGAGACGGCGCTTGATCCGGCGACCCAGCCCTTCCTCTACGACCACAAGATCGAGGGGACGCCGGTGTTGCCGGGGGTGATGGGCACTGAGGGCTTCGCCGAGTTGGCTGGCTTGCTGGCCCCCGGCTTCCGGGTGGCCCGTATCGAGCACGAGCGGCTCGATAGTCCGGTCAAGTTCCACCGTAGCCAGCCGCGGACGCTCAAGCTGAAGGCGGTGGTGCGCCCGGTGGGTGGGGGTGAGTTGATCGCCCGCACCGAGCTAAGCTCGGTCTTCCAGCCAGCGGTGGCCCCTGGCCATACGCCACCCCCGGCCCAGGAGACGGTGCATTTCCGCGCTGAGGTACGCCTGGCCCGTGGTGAGGCGCCCCAGTCGCAGGTGGAGTTGCCGCGGGACAACGACATGGCCCGCGTGGTCGAGCGGCACGAGATCTACAAGGTCTACTTCCACGGCCCGGCCTATCAGGTGCTGGACAAGGTCTTGCTCACCGACGATATGGCTATCGGCCTCATGTCCACCGACCTGCCCCCCGACAGCTCGCCGCCCGATGCCGAGCAGGTGGTTGACCCGCGCATGCTGGAGCTCTGCTTCCAGACGGCGGGGGTCTGGGAGATCGCCCATAGCGAGCAGATGGCGCTGCCATCCTCGCTTGATGGTCTGGAGGTCTACCGCCATCTGTCGCAGGCCGAGGGGGCGCAGATCTACGCCATCATCACGCCGGTTGAAGCGGGTGCGGCCTTCGACGCACAGGTGGTTGATGACAACGGCAATGTCTACCTGAGTCTGAGCGGCTACCGCACCTCAAAGCTGCCGGGAACCGCGAAGCTCTAGGCCGTAGGCCCTGATCAGTAGTGGGGTAGAGGGAGCGACGCCCATTGGGGCGTCGCTCCCGCACGGATTACGACCGATGATTGACTGGCTTGTGCAGACCGAAGCTGATCTGCCGGCACTCCCTGCTGAAGCCTGGCTGAGCCCGACGGAGCAGGTGCGCCTCGCTGGCTTGCGGGTGGCAAAACGCCGCCATGACTGGCTACTGGGTCGCTGGACGGCCAAGCGCCTGGTGCAGATCTGTTTTGCCCGTGAGCGTGGCGCAGACGTGCCCGATCTGGCCCTGATTGAGATCGTGCCAGCGCCCGATGGTGCGCCCGAATTGCGTCTCCATGGCCTACCTGTGAGCCCTGACCCGCAGCGCACACTGACGATCAGTCATAGTGCGGGCCGGGCCTTCTGTGCGCTCGGGCCGCCCGGTGTGGCCCTCGGTGCCGATATCGAGCTGGTAACCCCGCATCCAGCCTCTTTTTGTGAACAGTACCTGACCCTGGTCGAGCAAGATCTCATCCGTGCCACGCCGTCCGCTCTGCATGCCAGCCTGATCACCGCGATCTGGAGCGCCAAAGAGGCCCTGCTGAAGGCGCTGCGGGTTGGCCTGACGGTCGATACACGCATGGTTGAGTGTCTGCCGTTGTTGTCCGCGCATGGCCTACCACAGACATGGCAGCCTGTACAGGCCGCTTGTGATCCTTCGCTGGGTGCGGCGGGTGTGCCGCGCTGCTGGTGGCGCACCGATGAGACCTTTGTCTTAACCCTCGCGCTGCTTGGGTAGAACGTCAGAGGTCTGCCCACCAGAGCGCGAAGTTTGTGCCATCCTTCTGAAGCTTAAGGAGTCACCCCATACTATGGAAATGGAAGACTACGTCCGTAAATTACGCGAGCGCAAGGCGATTGCCGCTGGCACGGAGAAAGACCAGGCTGGCCAGCATCAGAAGGGGCGCTTGACGGCGCGTGAGCGCATCGAGTTGCTCTTCGATCCGGATAGCTTTAACGAGATCGATACGCTGGTGATGCCACGCTATGAGAGCTATATGGGCGGCAAGGGCTCGCGCTATGGCGACGGCGTGGTGAGCGGCTTTGGCCTGGTGAATGGGCGGCAGGTCTTTGCCGCAGCCCAGGACGCCGGGGTGATGGGTGGCTCGCTTGGTGAGATGCACGCCAATAAGATCGTCAAGGCGATGAAGATGGCGATGGCCTACGGCTGCCCCTTTGTGGCCCTCAACGACTCGGGCGGGGCGCGCATCCAGGAGGGTGTGGATAGTCTGGGTGGCTATGCACGCATCTTCGACGCCAACTGCGAGGCCTCGGGGGTCATCCCGCAACTTTCGGTTATTCTTGGCCCGTGTGCTGGCGGTGCGGTCTACTCGCCTGGCCTGACTGATTTCATCTTCATGACCGAGAACTCCTATATGTTCATCACTGGCCCTGAGGTCGTGCGCTCGGTGATGCAGGAGCAGGTGAGCCAGGAGGAACTGGGCGGCGGGCGTATCCATGCGACCGAAAGTGGCGTGGCGCACTTTCTTTCGCGTGATGACCGCGAGTGCCTGCTGAAGGTGCGTGACCTGCTTGGCTACCTGCCTTCAAACAACATGAGTGACCCGCCCTATGTGCCGCCCCGTGATGATCCTGAGCGGCGCTGCCCTGAGCTGGACGAGATTGTGCCGGTTGATCCGGGCAAGCCCTACGATGTGCGCCAGGTGATCGCCAGCATTGTTGATGACGGGCGCTTCTTCGAGGTACATGAGCTGTGGGCGCAGAATATGGTCGTCGGTTTTGCCCGCCTGGACGGCTATGTGGTCGGTCTGGTCGCCAACCAGCCGATGAACCTGGCCGGGACGATCGATATCAAGGCCAGCCTCAAGGCGACCCACTTTATTCGCATTTGCGATGCTTATAACATTCCAATCATTACGCTGCAGGACGTGCCGGGCTTCTTGCCGGGCACCAGCCAGGAGTACGGCGGGATCATTCGCAACGGTGCGCGCCTGATCTATGCCTACTCTGAGGCGACGGTGCCCAAGCTGATGCTCATTCTGCGCAAGAGCTACGGTGGGGCCTACTGTGTAATGAGTAGCAAGGGTCTACGCGGCGATCTGCTCTACGCCTGGCCCAACGCTGAACTGGCCGTGATGGGGGCGTCCGGTGCAGTCAACATCCTCTTCCGTAACGAGGTCAAGGCAGCCGCCGATCCCAAGGCGCGCAGCAAAGAACTGGTCACCGAGTACCAGGAGAAGTTCAACAACCCCTATGTGGCCGCCGCCCGTGGGTTGATCGACGATGTGATCGAGCCGCGTGACAGCCGGCGGGTGCTCGTCCGGGCGCTGCATGTCACCCTCTCGAAGCGTGAGCGGCATGTGCCGAAGAAGCACGGGATTTCGCCGATGTAGGCAGTGGCCCACAGGTACGAGGAAATATTATGTTCAAACGAGTACTCGTCGCCAACCGAGGCGAGATTGCGGTACGGATTGTCCGTACCTGTCGTGATCTGGGCCTGACCGCTGTGGCGGTCTACGAGCCCGATGATATCGGTGCGCTGCATGTGCGCCTGGCCAATGAAGCCTATCCGCTTATGACGCCAGACGGCTACCGTGATCCAGACGAGATGCTGGCCATCGCCAGACGGGTGGGGGTCGATGCGGTGCATCCCGGCTATGGGATGATCTCCGAGCATGTTGACTTTGCCCGCGCATGCGAGGCGGCCGGGATTGTGGTGGTTGGCCCACCCAGTGCGGTGATCGCGCAGGTGCGCAACAAGGTCGGGACAGTTGAGCAGGCGCGGGCGGCGGGCATTTCGACTACGCGTCCGTCGACGCGGGTCTACTTGCCTGATGAGCACGCGGCCATCCTGGAAGAGGCGCTCCAGATCGGCTATCCGCTGGTGGTCAAAGCCTGTGCTGGCGGGCGTGGGCGGGGCACCAACCTGGCCCGTGGGCCGTCCGACCTGCTTGAAGTGGTACGCTCCTCTTCGGCGGCGGCCCAATCGGTCTATGGCGATCCGCATGTCTATCTTGAGGCAGCCGTGCTGCCCTCGCGTTATATCGAGGTGCCTATTCTGGGTGATCAGCATGGCAATATCATTCATATGGGCGACCGCGATGGCTCGATCCAGCGCAATACACGTAAAGTGGTTGAGGAGGCTCCTTCGCCGGGATTGAGCCAGGCGCAGCGCGAGGCGATCTGGCAGACGGCCGTCCAGGTAGCCCGGCTCTTTGGCTGCCGCGGGGCCTGCACGATTGAGTTTGTGGTTGACGACCAGGGCCATCATTACTTTACCGAGATCAAGCCGCGCATTCAGGTCGAACACCTGGTGACGGAAATGATCACACGTATCGATGTGGTGCGTGAGCAGTTGCAGATTGCCGCCGGCCAGCCCCTGGGTCACACGCAAGAGCAGGTGCGCCTGAATGGGCATGCCATCTTTTGCCGGATCAACGCTGAGGATCCCTGGCATGGCTATCTGCCCAGCCCGGGCCATATCACCGGCTTTCGTCTGCCCGGCGGGCCGAATGTACGGGTGGATACCTATGCCTATGCTGGGGCCGAGGTGCCGGTGCGCTACGACTCACTGCTGGCCAAGCTGGTGGTCTGGGGCGCGACACGCGAAGAGTGCCTGAACCGCGTCCACCGGGCGCTGCAAGAGTTCCAGATCACTGGAATCCAGACCAATCTGGGCCTGATGCGGCGCATCGTTACCCACGAGGAGTTTATCGCTGGCACCTACAGCACCGAGTTCAGCCGCTTGCGCTTGATGGATGCGGCCCCGCCCGGCGATAATCTGCGTGACCTGGCGGCGGTGGCCGCTCTGGCCTACCTGGCCCGCGCCCAGGCCGCGCAGCCCACCACCCCGGCGGCCTTTCATAACGGCTGGCATCGTGATAGTCGGCGTCTGCCGCAGTAGGAGGGCTTACGATGGCTAAACTACAGGTGATGATCGATGGCCAGGAGTTTGAGGTGGTGGTGCAGGAGGCACCTGATGCCGATGGCTTCGTGAATGTGACCGTCAATGGTGATGCGCTGCGGGTGGCCTTGCCCTCCGGGGTTGCGCCTGAGCAGATCGGCTGGGCCCTGGTCGATACGCGCCCCTATGAGTTGCTGATCGACCACGACTTGCGCTGGCTCCAGTCGCCACGTGGACGCCATACGCTTGGGGTGCGTGATCTTGAGGCGGGTGTGCTTCGTCCACACAGTGGTGATGGGCGGCTCAAGGCCCCGATTCCCGGTCTGATTGCGCGCATCCTGGTTGAGCAGGGCCAGGTGGTTGAGGCGGGCCAGCCGGTGCTGGTGCTTGAGGCGATGAAAATGGAGAATGAGATCGTCGCTCCACGCGCCGGTACGCTCACCAGCCTCAACGTGCGCCCCGGCCAGACCGTGATCTTGCACGAGATGCTGGCAGAGATTAGCTGAGTGGGTCACCTGGCATGACCCCTGCCATACGGATGCGCTGACACTGACGGGGTGGCTAGTACACAACTCCAGAAGTCCGTCGCCAGTTCTGTGTGGAGGTGTGGAGCTGTGGAGCTGACCGCGAGCTTCCACCTCCACACCATCCCAGAAGTTCGCTGGGGATTCCTGGGAGCGCGGGCCTCCCACCCGCATCCGGCCTGAGCGGGCGAGACGCCCGCGCTCCTGAGCCATAACTGCCTGCGAACGTCCGGCAGGCTGTACTCGGGTTTTTCTACAGCGAGCTGCGCCCTGCTGTAGCGTGCCGATTCGTGGCGAAATGTTGCTAAGACGATAGAATCTATCGGTATATAAAGCAGGTCGGGTTAGTCTAAACCTCAACAAGGCGAACACCTATGAAAACACTGCTCATTCTTGCCGTGATCGCCAGCGTGCTGGTCATTGGGCTGTCTGGGGCAGCCCAGCCCGTCGCTGCCTGGCAGCGCAGCCAGCCTGCTACGCCGGCTGCACTTACCGAGACGGCTGAGCCGCCTCCGCCGACTACGGCAGTGCCGACTCAGCCGCCCCTGCCGACTACGGCAGTGCCGACTCAGCCGCCCCCGCCGACTACGGCAGTGCCGACCCAGCCGCCCCTGCCGACTACGGCAGTGCCGACTCAGCCGCCCCCGCCCCCACCACCACCGACGGAGATCCCGCCAACAGCAGTGGTACCTTCGACCACGGTTGCACCGACCGCAGTGCCAACAGACCTACCGACCATTGTGCCGACAGAGGTGCCGACGGAGGTGCCGACGGCAACTCCGGTGACGGACGACGCGCGCCCGACGCGCCCACCGGCGACGGCAACACCAATCCCGACGCCGGTGGTGCTGGCTTCGGCCACACCGGGCCTGCCACCAAGCGTGACGGTCGGCCCGACGGTGCCAGCCCTGCCGACGGTGACGGCAACCTCGCCATTGCCGCCAGATCCTTCACCCATGCCGCCAGTTCCATCGCCTATGCCAACACGGGTGCCACCGCCGTTACCCAGTACTGGTATGAATATGGAGGGACTCTTTTTTGCCGGGGCTTTGGGCCTGCTGGGCCTGAGCCTGGCGTTGCTGGCCCGCCTGCGGGCGCGCCTCTGAGGCAAGGTTCGTTCGCCTGGATGGACCTTGTATGCCTGTATGGCTACTGTGCTATGGGCGCGGGCAGTCGTTCGACTGCTCCTGCTCTTCATCCTGCCAGCGCTGCTCTTGTATGTGCCGGCATTGGCAGGGCCGTTGGCCCAGGTGCCGGGGCCTGCTCCTGCTGCCGCCCGCACGGCGCTGCTGATCCATGTGGCCGAGGGTGGTCTGCAGCGCCTGAGCGGGGCGGATCTCGCCGCTGTGGGGCTCGATCTGGCTACACTTGACCCAACCCGGCTCTGGCTACGCTATGCCGGGCGTGCTGTGCCGCTCGATCTGCGCAGCGGCTCTGATGGTCGGCTTGATCCAACCGATGAGTTGCGCTTCTATGCCCCGAACCCCGCTGACCGCTGGAATCCTACCGCGACCTACTGGCTGACGGTTGAGCCAGATCCGGGGCCGCGTATTATTGTGCGAGCGGTGCCGCCAGCGCAGGCCCCGTTGCGCAGTGATGCGCTAGAGTTGGGTGAGCACTATCAGCCGCTGCGTTACGACTCGCGCCGCCCCGGCCCTGATGGCGATCACTGGTTTGCCGCTGACCTGCGTCCCACGCAGACAAGCCCGGTCACGCATAGCCTCGACCTGGAGACCAGCCTACCGCCCCTGCCTGCTGCCACGACCCTGCTGACGGTCAGTGGCCAGCTCTATGTAGGCGGGCCAGTTAGCCTGAGCCTGGCCCTTGGGCCGGCCCAGGCCGAGGTGGCGTGGGTGCGGATGGGCCTCTGGACAAGCCCGGTGGCCCTGGTTGACGGTGCTACGGCAGTGCTGCTGACGGCGCATGTGGCGAGTGGCCAGGCGGCCCTGTTGCTCGACCGGGTGACCTGGGAGCGCCCGGCCCGGCTTGAACTGGGTGGCCAGGGGGTGCGCTTCAGGGGCTTGCCGGGCAACTGGCGCTACAGCCTGAGTGGGCTGCCGCTAGATTGGGAGCTGTACGATGTGAGCGATCCCGCCGCGCCGCTACGACTTGATCCGGGCGGCACGAGCCTGGTCTTTGAAGATGGGCCGACCCCGCACGATTACCTGGTGAGCGGGCCGGGCACCCTCTTCGTACCGACGGTTACGGCCTGGGCTGGCAGTGACATTGCTAGCCCACGCAGTGCAGAGGTGCTCTACCTTGTGCCTGCCGCCCTGCGCGAGGCCCTTGCCCCACTGGTGGCCCATCGCACGGGGCAGGGCTACGCAGTTGCCGTGGTCAGCGTCGAAGATGTGTACGCTGGCTGGAGTTATGCTGCGGTCGATCCGGCCGCCATCCGTGCTTTTCTGCGCTATGCGGCCAGTACCTGGCCGCAGCCTCCGACGACGCTGGTGCTGGTCGGTGACGGCAGTGTTGATCCCCATGACTGGACCGGGCGCGGGGCAGGCAACCGCAACCTCATTCCACCCTATATGGCCTCGGTTGATCCCTGGCTGGTCGAGACGGCCTGCGACACCTGTTACGGGCGGCTGGCTGGCGACGATCCGCTGCAGCAAGATCTCCCCGACCTTGCCGTAGGGCGTTTGCCGGTCAAGAGTGCTGAGGAACTGGCGGCGCTGGTCAGCAAGCTGATCGCCTATGATCGCTCAAACGATGCAGGTGCGTGGCGTGACCGGCTGGCCCTGATTGCCGAGGAGCCCGATACAGCTGGTGATTTCTTCGCTGCTGCCGATGCCGCAGCGGCGCTCCAGCCACCCCAGGTGGTGGTGCAACGGGTCTTCTACGATCCGAGTGGGCTGCGCGGCCCGGCCAGTGCCGAGGAGGCGGCCAGACAGACGCGGGCGGCCTTCGAGGACGGCGCGACGGTGCTGGTCTACCATGGCCACAGCCACCAGTGGCAGTGGGCACTGACCGCCCTGGGTGAGGCGCGCAGCTCGCTGTTGAGCCTCTATGAGCCTGATACGCTAGGCAACCATGAGCGTCTGCCGGTGGTACTCACGATGACATGCCTGAGCAGTGCCTTCCAGACTCCGGCGATCAGCGGGACGACGATTGATGAGCGGCTAGTGCTGGCACCCGGCGGCGCAGTCGCGGTATGGGGCCCCAGTGGCTTCGGCGTCGCCCATGGCCACGTCATTCTGCAGCAGGGCTTCTTCGCGGCCCTCTGGGCGGCACCGGAGGGGCGCGCCACACTGGGCGAGTTGACAATGGCTGGCTACCGCGCCATCCAGGCCAGCGATGTTGCCCACGATACGCTCTTCACCTTTGTGCTGCTGGGCGACCCGTTGACCAGCCTGGGCTTTGGGGCGCGTGGCTACCTGGTGAACCTGCCGCTGGTATTGCGCTAGAGGTTTGCTGCCTCAGCGGGGCGAGACCGGAGGAGCGGGCGTAGGACGTGCCTTGCGCCTCAGTAGGGAGGTGGGGAGGGGCCGCAAAGCCCCTCCCCAAAAGCCACACTGTGCGCCTACTCCTCACAGAGGCGGATCACCAGCCGGAAGAGATCCGTCTCGGTGATGATCCCGACCAGGGCACCCCCCTCAACAACCGGCAGCCCGCTCAGATGGTGATCAACCAGCAGCCCGGCGGCCTCCCGCATCGAGGTGGCGGGGCTGACGGTGATCGGGTTGGTGCTCATCACTTCGGCCACGGTGGTGCCAGCGAGGGCAAAACGGGCCTCGTGCCAACCAGCTTCGGTGCGCTGGAAGCTGACCGCGCCCTCGATATCGCTGCGGGTGACGATGCCGACCAGTTGGCCAGCTTTGTCGACGACGGGCATGCGATGGACATTCCTGGCGCGCATGCGCTCATACGCTTCGACTGCCGAGCTGTCCGGGCCGACCGTTACCAGCTCGCGGCTCATCCATGTTTCGACAAGGGATGTACTGCGATCCATGTTCTGCTCCTTGGGTTGCAGTGATAGTCTGTCTGGTGTTCACTGGCAGTATAACGCCAAGACTGCGATCCGTGGGAAAAAGATCGCTACGATGCGGCTCATGTTCTATAATCAGGCCATCTGGCGGGGTTTTTTGAACGACAAAGCGGTGCGTAGGTCTGGGAATGGTTATGCTCACAAGCGGCGCTCGCCCGCGCCTTGCCTATCTGCCTGGCCTCGACGGGTTGCGGGCTCTGGCGGTTGCGGCGGTGTTGCTCTACCATCACGATCCGCATCTGCTGCCGGCTGGCTTCCTGGGCGTCGAGCTCTTCTTTGTGCTGAGCGGCTACCTGATCACGAGCTTGCTCAGCGCTGAGTGGCAGACGACGGGGCGGATCAGGTTGGGGGCCTTCTGGCTGAGCCGGGCTCGCCGTTTGTTCGCGGCCTTGCTGGTTCTGGTGGTGGTGGTATTGCTGGTGGGGGTGCTCTGGCTGCGCGATGAGCTTGCTCAGTTACGCGCTGATGCCCTGGCCTCCTTGCTCTATGTGATGAACTGGCGCCTGGTGCTTGATGAACGGCCCTACTTTGCCAGCTTCGGACGCCCGTCGTTGCTTTTGCACCTCTGGTCACTGGCTATCGAGGGCCAATTTTACCTGATCTGGCCGCTGGCGCTGGCTGCTGGCCTGGTGCGCTATGGGCGGCGGACAATGCTTGGCCTGGCCCTGGCTGGCGCGGCCCTTGCAGCCCTGCTGATGGCCCTGCTCTTTGTGCCTGAGGCTGATCCGGCACGGGTCTACTATGGTACGGATACTCGCTCCAGCGGGCTGCTGTTGGGGGCAGCCCTGGCCCTTGTCTGGAAGCCGCGCCAGGATGAGCGTGATGCGCGGCGGGGGGGGCTGCTGAGCTGGCTTGATGGCCTGGGTCTGCTGGCGCTGCTCGGCCTGGGCCTGCTCTTCAGCAGTCTGCACCCCTTTACGCCCCTGCTCTATCGCGGAGGCTTCCTGCTGGTCGGCTGCTGTGCGGCGCTGGCGATTGCTGCTGTGGTACACCCACAGGCCCGCCTGCTCAACGCCCTGCTTGGTTTTGCTCCGCTGCGCTGGATCGGCACACGCTCCTACAGCCTCTACCTCTGGCACTGGCCGGTCTTTATGCTGACCCGTCCCGGGCTTGATCTGCCGCTCGAGGGCTTGCCGCTGCTGACTCTGCGCCTCGGGCTCAGTCTGGGGCTGGCTGAGCTCTCTTATCGCCTGGTGGAGGTGCCCGTGCGTCAGGGGGCCCTTGGGCGGGCCTGGACAGCCCAGCAGGCGGCGATCGGCTCACGTCGCCTGGCCCTGACGACAAGCTGGCTGGCCCTGGTGGCCGCCGGGCTGAGCCTGGTGCTCTGGATCGGGGTGCAGGCGGCCCTTGCCCCGCCCCCGCGCCCGCCGGCTTACCTTGAGGCCCTGGCAACGCCGGTGATGTCGCCCGGCCCGGCGGTGCTTGTGCTGCCCACCCTGCCAGCCCTCACCCCGCCACCACCCCTGGCGGTGACGCCGCTGATCGCTGTTGTACCGACAGCCATCTTCGCTGGCCCGCCCTATGAGTTGATCGCCCCGCCGGTGAGCCACGGCGGACCTGCGACCACTCGCGACCCGCGTGGGCCGTTGCCGACGCCGACACCGCTGCCGACGGTCGCACTCCCTCCACCATTGCCGCCAACCCTGGCCATCGGCGACTCGATTATGCTTGGTGCCTCTGCTGCGCTGGCCAATGCCATCCCCTCGCTCGAAGTTGATGCCGTGGTGAGTCGCCAGGTCGGCGAGTTGATCGCCATCCTGAGTTGGCGTCGTGAAGCTGGCCTCTTGCCGCCGGTTGTGGTGGTGCATCTCGGCAATAACGGCTATGTCAGCCCCGAGCAGGCCGAACAGCTATTGCGCCTGCTGGAGAGTGTGCCACGGGTTGTTCTGGTCAATACCTCCGTCCCGCGAATCTGGGAGGCCCCAACCAACGGGGCACTCGCTGCGGCGGCGGCGAACCATGCCAATGTGGTCTTTGTCGATTGGCGTGCGGCCAGCGCCGGACGCTACGATCTCTTTTGGGATGATGGCGTTCACCTGCGCCCCGAAGGTGCCTCTTTCTTTGCCGAGTTGATCGCTGCTGCCGCAGCGCGCTGAGGTGGGGCTCTGGTTGACAGGCAGCGGGACGCTGGCTAGAATCGCCAACATTGTGGAGCAAATATCTATGAAGACTGATCTCTCCCGGTACCAGGCCCTGCACGAGGCGGTTGAGGCGCGGCGCGAGACGCTGATCGGTTTTTTGCGTGAGCTCTGTGCCATCCCCAGTATGGATAGCCAGATTGGCCCGGTGTGTGAACGGGTAGCCGCCGAGTTGCGCACTCTCGGCTTCGATGAGGTGCGCTTCGATGTGATGGGCAATCTCATTGGGCGCATGGGCCACGGGCCTACCGTGATCGTCTACGATAGCCATCTCGATACGGTTGGCGTGGGCGACCCGGCGGCCTGGAATTGGGATCCCTTTGGCGGTAAAGTTGAGGATGGCGTGCTCTATGCCCGCGGTGCCTGTGATGAGAAGGGCTCGACCCCCGGTATGATCTATGGCATCGCCCTCGGGCGCGACCTGGGGCTCATTTCGCCTGACAAGTTTACCATGTACTATTTCGGCAATATGGAGGAGTGGTGCGACGGGATTGCGCCAAACAGTTTTGTGGAGGTCGATCCAAAGGTACGTCCCGATCTGGTCGTGATTGGTGAGCCAACCCGCATGCAGGTCTACCGCGGTCACAAAGGCCGGCTCGAGCTGAAGATTACGGCCAAGGGGCGTAGCGCCCACGCCGCCTCAAATCACCTGGGCGATAATGCGATCTATAAGCTGCTGCCGATCATTGAGGCGATCAGCCAGCTCGAACCGCAACTCGGCGATCACCCCTTCCTTGGCCACGGCAAGATCACCGTCAGCGATATGCGTGTGCAGACGCCCTCGCTCAACGCGGTGCCCGACGAGGCGACGATCTTTATCGACCGCCGCATGACCTTCGGTGAGACGAAGGCCCAGGTGCGCGCCGAGCTTGAAGCGCTCATCCCCGCTGAGCAGCGTGCGAGTATCACGGTCGAAGAGCTCTTCTATGCTGAGCCAAGCTATACCGGCTTTGTCTTGCCGGTTGATAAATACTTCCCGGCCTGGGCCCTGGATGCGCAGCACCCGCTGGTCGTCGCTGGCCAGGCTACCCGCGAAGCGATCGGCTTGCCGCCCGTTCCCGCTGGCAAGTGGAACTTCAGCACCAACGGAATTTACTGGGCTGGCAAGGCTGGCATCCCCGCGATTGGCTTTGGTCCCGGCGACGAAGTGACGGCCCATACGACTGAGGATAGTGTCTCGCTTGATGACGTGGTGCTGGCCACCGAGTTTTATGCCCTGCTGCCGCTGTTTTTTGGCGCGTAGTAAGGGCGCAGCAACCGTAGCCGCTGCTATGAACATGGGAGGGTTTGGGAGGGCATGGCCCTCCCAAGACAACCCTTTTTATCACGGGTCTGATGTGAGAATGGGAGGGTTTGGGAGGGCATGGCCCTCCCAAGACAACCCTTTTTATCACGGGTCTGATGTGAGAATGGGAGGGTTTGGGAGGGCATGGCCCTCCCAAGACAACCCTTTTTATCACGGCAGTGTGCGGCGAAGCCGTATGAGGGTCGATTGGTTTTACAGGAGCTATATATGCAGACCGATCTGCGCGGACGGGATATGATCACCACGCAGGAGTGGACGAAGGCCGAGGTCGATACGGTGCTCGAGTTGGCAGCCGAGCTCAAGCGGGCGCGGGCGGTGGGCCGCGATCATGCCTACCTGCGCGATAAAGTCCTGGGGATGCTCTTCTTCTTCAGCAGCACGCGTACCCGGGCCAGCTTCGAGGCGGGCATCGCCCAGCTTGGTGGTCACGGGGCCTTTATCGACAGCACGACGACGCAGATCAGCCATGGCGATACGGCCCGCGAGATTGGTGCGATCTATGGGCGCTACTTTGATGCGATCGCTATTCGCCAGTGCGACTGGGGCGTTGGCAATCGTTACATCCGCGAGGTCGCTGAGGCCAGCCGGGTGCCGGTGCTCAATATGCAGTGTGATATTTATCATCCCTTTCAGATCCTTGCTGATCTGCTGACGATCATGGAGCACAAGGGCAATCCGCGGGGCAAGACGATTGCCGTCAGCTGGGCCTATGCCAGCAGCTACCAGAAGCCGCTCAGCGTGCCGCAGGATCTAATCCTGCTGATGACCCGCTACGGCATGCATGTGCGCCTGGTGCATCCGCCTGAGTACCAGTTGATGCCTGAGCTTGTTGATCAGGCCCGCGCCAATGCGCGTGCTTCCGGCGGCAGCCTCGAGCTGATGGACGATATGGATGCCGGTTTCCGCGCTGCCGATATTGTCTACCCGAAGAGTTGGGGCTGCTGGTTGACGACTGAGGATACGGCGACCAGTGCGCAGATCGGTAGCAAGTATAGTGATTGGATTGCCGATGAGCGGCGTATGGCTCTGGCGCAGCCCGATGCGATCTATATGCACTGCCTGCCCGCCGACCGCGCGATTGAGGTTGCCGACGCCGTGATCGATGGTCCGCAATCGGTGGTCTACGACGAGGCTGAGAACCGTCTGCATGTGCAGAAGGCGGTAATGGCGCTGACGATGCGCTGAACAGGCGGAGCTACAATGGCTGAACTTGCGGTAACTGTCTGTGGGCTGAGCTTTCGCAATCCGATTTTGCCAGCAGCCGGGCCGAATGTGCGTGATGGGCGGATGTTGGCCGAGGCAGCCCGTGGCGGGGCCGGCGGGCTGGTAGCCAAGACGATCTCGGTGGATGCAGCCCCGGTGCCGATGCCGCACATGGCCGAGATCCGCGGCGGCATGCTCAACACCGAGCTCTGGTCGGAGCTGCCGCCTGAGCGCTGGCTGGCCCACGAGTACCATGTGGCGCGGGCGGCGGCTGATGCCGCCGGAGTGCCGCTGATCCTCAGCCTGGGCTATAGCGCCGATGAGATTGCCCAGATCGCCCCGCTGGTACGGCCCTTTGCCGATGCGGTCGAGCTTTCGACGCATTACCTGGGCGAGGATGCCACGCCGATGATCCGCGCCGTGGCGGCGGCTAAGGCTGCGCTTGATGTGCCGGTTTTTGTCAAGCTGAGCCCCCTGGGGCGCGAGATGCGTGTTGCGGCGCGGGCGGCGCGTGATGCGGGAGCTGACGCGCTTGTGGCGACCAACTCGCTAGGCCCGGCCTTTGGCCTTGATATTGAAAGTGGCTACCCGTTGCTCGGCGGCAGCGACGGCTACGGCTGGCTCTCCGGGCCGGCGATCAAGCCCCTCTCACTGCGCTGCGTCTACGACATCGCCCAGACAGTCGACCTGCCGGTGATCGGCGTGGGCGGGGTCAGTCGTGGCGAGGACGCCGCCGAGTTTCTCATGGCCGGGGCTAGCCTGGTGCAGGTCTGCACAGCCGCGATTTTGCGCGGCCCGCAGGTCTACGGCAAGATCGCCGCACAGCTCGGCGACTGGCTTGATGGGCATGGTTATGCCTCGGCTGCTGCCCTGCGCGGCCTGGCTTTGCAGCGGGCCAGGTGAGGCTGGAAACCGACTGCGGTGCTGGCTGCATACGCAGAACGCCTGGTTGAGTGACCGTCGCCTCTGGGTGTTGGCGCTATCCGCTACATTGGAGAAGAGATAATGGCCGATCTTGCGACGACGATCTGCGGGTTGCGTCTGCCGCACCCGATCATGCCGGGGGCGGGGCCGAACGTGGCTGATGGGACACTGATTCGGGCGGCGGCCCAGGGCGGTGCGGGCGCTTTGTTGACCCATACCGTCTCGACGCTGCCCGCACCGGAGTTGACGCCTTACCGCGAGGTGCGCGGTGGGATGCTCAACAATCAGCTCTGGTCGGCCCACCCGGTTGAGCGCTGGATCGAACGCGATTATGCTGAGGCCCGCGCCGCCGCTGATGCTGCTGGTGTGCCGCTGATCATCAGCCTGGGCTATACGCCTGCCGAAGTCGCCGCCCTGGCCCCCCGTGTCGCCCCGTTTGCCGATGCGGTCGAACTCTCGCTGCACTATCTGCGCGCCACGGGCGACCGTATGGCCGACCCGGTGACGGCGGCCCACGCAGCAGTATTGCAGCCCGGCGACTACCTGGGACAGAGTCTGGCGCTGTTGACGGCGACGATCCAGGCGGCAAAGGCAGCCCTGCGCGTCCCAGTTTTTGTCAAGCTACCACCCCTGGGCGGCGAGATGGCTGCCGTTGCACAGGCCTGTGAGGCGGCTGGCGCTGATGCGCTCGTGGCAGTGAACGCCTTTGGCCCGTGTATGGCGATCGACCTTGAGCACGCTGAACCGCTGCTTGGCGGCGACGGCTACGGCTGGCTTTCGGGGCCGGCGCTCAAGCCCCTGGCCCTGCGCTGCATCTTCGATATCGCCCGGGCAGTGAGCCTCCCTGTGATTGGTGTGGGCGGCGTCAGCCGGGTCGAAGATGTCGTCGAGTTGCTGATGGCCGGGGCGACTGCGGTGCAGGTCTGTACAGCAGCCCTGCAACGTGGCCCGAAGCTCTATGGTGAGCTGGCCGTCGGGCTGAACACCTGGCTCGACGGGCATGGCTATGCAGGGGTGGGCGACGTGGTCGGCCTGGGCATCCGGCGCTGGCGCAGCCTTGTGGCGCACCGCGAGAGTGTGCCGGTGCTCTATGACGAAGCCGCCTGTGTTGGCTGCAAGCTCTGCGAGCGCAGTTGCCACTATGATGCGATCGTCATGGAGGGCAAACTGGCCGCCTTCAACGCCGAGCGCTGCTTCGGCTGCGGCCTCTGCGTCACCCGTTGCCCCACCGACGCCTTGCTCATGCCCCAGCTGACGGTGAACGGGCTGGTGCATCCATTGAGGAGTGCCCTATGACCCTCTCCATCCGTATGCCGGCCCGCCTGTTGCCCGCTGAGGACGATACGCCCCTGGCCACTGGCATTGCACTGCTCTGGGCCGACCCGGACGGCTGGGGCGGGATCTTCGAGCTGGCTGAACCTGTCGAGGCGCTGCGCGAGGCTGTGGCATCCGCGCCGCTTGCTGCCCGCCTGGCCCTGGCTGATGGGCGCTTGCTTACGGTGAGCCTGGGTCGCTCAGCTTTTATCGCCGATGGGGTTGCGCCTCTGACCATTCAGGGCTATGGTGCCTTTGACCAGGCTGGCTTTCGCCACTTCACCGATGTGACTGGAAAGAGGCGCCCATGAATGAGCAGCGTCAGTTTACGCTTACAGTGAATGGCACGCCACATACCGTGCTTGCCGACCCCACAACGACCCTGCTGCAGGTCTTGCGAGAGCAGTTGCGCCTGACTGGCACCAAGGATGGCTGCGCGACAGGCCACTGCGGTAGTTGTATGGTGCATAAAGATGGTGCGCCGGTGCGCGCCTGCCTGGTGCCGCTGCGCCGTGCCGAGGGTGCCCAGATTACGACCATCGAGGGTCTGCATGGCCCCGACGGCGGTCTGCATCCGGTTCAGCAAGCCTATATCGAGCATGGGGCCGTGCAGTGCGGCTTCTGCACGCCCGGCTTTATTATGGCCAGTGTGGCCCTGCTCGCCAGCAATCCCAATCCCTCACTTGATGAGATTTACCGTGCGCATCGCTGGAATATCTGCCGCTGTACCGGCCATAATGCGATCATCCGCGCCATTCGCGCCGCCGCCGGTCAGCCGATCGAGCCAACTCCGACGGTGGCGCGCCCCCTGCGGGTGATCGGCACGGCAGTACCACGCCCCGATGCGCTGGCCAAAGTTACCGGCGCAGGCCTTTATGCTGCCGACCTGGTTGTGCCTGGCATGCTCCACGCCCGCGTCTTGCGCAGCGCCTACCCCCACGCCCGGATTCTTTCGCTTGACATCAGCCGGGCGCAGGCCTTGCCCGGGGTGGTGGCCGTGCTGACTGCCGCCGATATTCCAGGACGCAAGGATTGCGGCGTCCATACGATTGACTGGCCGGTGCTCTGCTACGACAAGGTGCGTTATGTCGGCGACGCCCTGGCCCTGGTGCTGGCTGAGAGCGAGGCCCAGGCCGCGGCGGCCCTGCCGCTGATCGAGGTCGTCTACCAGCCTCTGCCGGTGGTGACTGGCCCGAAGGAGGCCGCCGCTCCTGAGGCGCCCCTTGTCCACGAGGGCCGCACTGAGGGGAATTTCCTTGCCCATTACCAGCTTGAGTGCGGCGACCTGGAGGCTGGTTTTGCCCAGGCCGAGGTTGTAGTCGAGCACGAGTACCGCACGCAGACCGTCGAGCATGGCTTTATTGAGCCTGAAGCGGGCCTGGCGGTGCCCGATGCCACCGGGCGGATCACCGTCTACTGTGGTGGCCAGATCCCCTTTGGCGACCGCCAGCAGATCGCCGCCAGCCTGGCCGTGCCCGAGCAGCGCATCCGTGTGGTCAACTGCCTGGTTGGCGGGGCTTTCGGCGGTAAAGAGGATGTCACGGTGCAGATCCTCACCGCTCTGGGGGCCCAGGCCACTGGCCGCCCGGTGCGCCTGGTCTTCAGTCGCAGCGAGTCGCTGCTGGTGCATCCCAAGCGCCACGCCACGATCATCAAGATGAAGACCGGCGCGTTGCGCGATGGCACACTGGTGGCCCACGCTGTCGAGATCTACGGCGACGGCGGGGCCTACGCCAGCCTGAGCGCCCATGTGATGCTGCGGGCGACCACCCACGCCGCTGGCCCCTATGCGGTGCCCAATGCGCGGGTGCATACCTATGCGATGTACACCAACAATGTGCCCTCGGGGGCCTTCCGTGGCTTTGGTGTGACGCAGAGCGGCTTTGCGATGGAGTGCCAGCTTGATCTGCTTGCCGAGGCCCTGGGCATTACGCCGCTGGAGTTGCGCCGCAAGAATGTGCTGAGCTACGGGAAGGCAACCCTGGCTGGCCAGGTCTTCAGCGAAAGTTGCGGGATGGCTGAGTGCCTGGCGATCGTCGCGCGTGAGGTGGCGGCCCACCCTGTCGTTGCCGCTGAAGGCAAGCTGCGCCGGGCCTGGGGCCTCGCCTGTGCTTACAAGAACACGGGCTACGGCAGTGGGGCCTACGATGCTGCCGGGGCCGAGATCGAGCTCTTTGCCGATGGGCGCGCCGCTGTGCGTGCCGGGGCCGCCGAAATTGGTCAGGGCCTGCCGACGGTTCTGGCGCAGATCGTGGCCGAGGAGCTCGGTGTACCCTATGCTCACGTCGAGGTGCTGCTGGCCGATACCGACCTGACCCTTGATGGCCAGGCCACCACGGCCTCACGCCAGACCTATGTCACGGGCAACGCCGTGCGCCATGCTGCGCAGGGCCTCAGGGCGCTGCTGGCCCGCACCGCCGTCGAGTTGCTCGATGCCCCGCCGGAGAGCCTGCGCTTCATTGCGGGCGAGGTCAGCGGGGGCGGGCGCAGCCTGCCCCTGGCCGAAGTGGTGCGTGTGGCGCGCCAGGAAGGCCAGGTGCCGAAGCTGGCCTACCAATATGTAGCACCTCAGGTCGCCCAGTATCAGCATGTTGCCTTTGGCTTTGCGGCCCAGGCGGCCCTGGTCGAAGTCGATTGCAGCAGCGGAGCCGTCCGCGTGCTGCGGGTGATTGCCGCCTGCGACGTAGGCCGGGCGCTAAACCCGCTTGGGTTACGCGGCCAGGTCGAGGGCAGCATCTCGATGGGTCTGGGGATGGCCTTGCAGGAGAACTTCATCATGGAGCAGGGCCAGGTCAAGACTGATAGCCTGCACAAGTGCCGCTTGCCGACGATCGACCAGACGCCGGAGATCGCCGTGTTTCTGGTCGAGGACGAGACGCGTGAGGGACCTTACGGGGCCAAGGGCGTCGGTGAGCTGAATGCGATTCCCACTGCCCCGGCCATCATCAATGCGATCGCTAATGCAACCGGCGTGCGCTGCTACAGCTTGCCTGCTACGAAGGAGTGGTTGAAGGCCCAGATTGAGGCGGCTGAGCAGGCACATGGTCAGGCCAGGACAGAGACACGGTAACCGGCCCGTTCAATGGCGGCAACCAGCGTGGCCAGTTGCAGCGACTCGGCCCGTTCCAGGCGGAGGGTACCGTCGGCCAGGTTGCTAATAATCCGGCCCAGGCCCGGCAGGCGCTCGATTGCCCCCAGCACAACCCGCCGGTCTCGCTCGCTCTGCATACCTTCAACGCGCATAATCTCGAGGATCATTGGTGGGTTGCCATCCTATCAAATTACCACTGCGACAAGGCGGTTCACCGATACTGTGCGGTGCCAACACAGGCAGCCAGAGGGGCGCAGCCCTGGTCTGGTCGTGTCAAATAACGCAGTAGAGCAAAAGTAACGCTGTTATCTGCGCCAGACCTGACATATCTCACAGCGTTACTTCTGCGGTATTGCCAAATAACATTCTACAATCATGATGCCACAGCTTGCACCTGAAGCGGTCGGGCTTGGGGCTGCCCGCCTTGCCCATATTGATGCTTTGATTGCCAGGTACCTCGCCACCCACCCGGCACCCGGTATCCTAACTCTGGTTGCCCGTCACGGCAGACTGGCCTATCTGGCCTGTGCCGGGTCAATGGATCGCGAGCGTAACCGGCCTGTGCAGCCCGACACGCTCTTCCGCATCTACTCGATGACCAAGCCGATCACCTGCCTGGCCCTGCTTATGCTCGTCGAAGCCGGTCGGTTGCAACTGGACGACCCGGTGGCTCGTTACCTGCCTGCCTTTGCCCGGCTCAAGGTGTCGGCCACCGGGCCTGTGGTAGCGCCGCTACAGCGCCCGATCAGTATATGCGACCTGTTGACCCACACTGCCGGGCTTGGCTACGGCCTCTTTGATGATGCCCCGGTCGAGGCGCACTACCGGGCGGCACGCCTGCTGACACGTGTGCTGACCCTGCGGGTGAGCCTCGCCGATCTGGTCGAGCACCTGTCACAACTGCCCCTGGCCGATCAGCCGGGTACACGCTGGCGCTACAGTTTTGCCCACGATGTGATTGCCCATCTCATCGCCACAGTGGCCGATCTTCCCTTCGCCACCTTCCTTAGCGAGCGCATCTTCCAGCCGTTGGGTATGCATGACACCAATTTTGCGGTCGCCCCGTCCCACGCCGCACGGCTGGCTGCGCTCTATGTGCGCGACGAGATGGGCGGGCTACGGCTGCTTGATGACCCCGCTACCAGCCCCTACCTGCAGCCGGGGGTTCAACCGGCGGGTGGTGGCGGGCTGGTGTCAACTGCCGGCGATTACCTGCGTTTTGCCCAGATGCTGCTCAACCAGGGAACGCTGGAGGGGGTACGGCTGGTGACGTCGGCAACGGTAGCGCTAATGACGGGCAACCATCTGCCAGCCAATGCCTTGCCCTTCAGCATCGGGCCTGCCTGGTCATGGCCGGGCTATGGTTACGGTCTAGGTCTGGCTGTGCTGCTCGACCCGGCCCTGGCGGGACTGCCGGGCACCGCAGGTGTTTTTGAATGGCCTGGTGCGGCCAATACCATGTTCTGGGTTGATCCACACCAGCAGCTGATTGGCATGTTTATGACCCAGATCCTACCTTCGCCGGCCAATCCACCCCTTGCTCTGCACTTCCGGCGCCTTGTGTATGCAGCTGTCACCCGGGCATGATCCAGAACAGCCTGAATAGTCCGTACAGTACGTCTTGTGGCATACCCGGTTCGCGTCGACAAGCGCAGCGAACAGACGCTGGCTGAGCTTGTCGACGCCAGCCTGAATACCAGAAGATTTCGTTGCCAGACTACTTAACCACCATTCAGCCAGAAGCCGAGCATAGCGTTGCCGCGCAGGATGGTGGGCTGGTTGGGGCTTAGTTCGATCAACTCACGCAGGCGGGCTACGGTCGTATTGAGCAGGGCGATATCATGGCGGCGGGCGTGGCCCCAGACCCGTTCGAGTAGCAGGAGTGCGGGGCAGGCAAAGCCCGGCTGTGCGGCAAGCATACTCAGCAGGGTGTATTCCTCGGCGCTCAAATCGAGGGGCTGCCCGGTGTAGACGACCTGGCGCTGTTCGGGGTCGATCCACAGTGGTCCAAGCTGGCGGGGCGGCGTCGGGCTCATACTCTGCTCACGGCGGCGCAACTGGGCCCTGATGCGCGCTAGCAGTTCATCAATGCGCAGCGGCCGGGTGACATAATCGTCGGCACCCTCGTCCAGGACGGTCACCAGCAGCTGCGCATCACGGGCAGGCCCAAGCACGATCAGCGCCCCGCTGTAGTTACTGCGTACCATATGCAGCTGGGGCAGGTCAGCCATGTTGAGTAAATCGAGGATCAGCAGGTCATGTGGATGATCGAGTTGCTCGCGTAGCTCCGTGCTGTTGATCGCAAGGGCAAGCTGATAGCCGACGTCAGTGAGGGAGGTGACGAGGTGCAGATCGACCTGATCATGCAGGTTTGCGAGGAGTAGATTGGCGGAAGAAGCCTTCATCGGGTGCCTGTAATGAATGCGTGAATGATGTCGAGGCTAGATTGCCGAACCTTCAGGGCGTCGGAGTGCTACATTCTGCCGGGGGCGCAGTCTGCACGACCACCTCGAGCGTATCGATCAGGCTCAGGAACTGGCGCAGGGAACGCTCGGCCTGCTCGGTCGCTCTGCTAAGCACGCCGTCTTCACAGGCGGCACGCAGGATCTCCTGTTCGGCCTCCTGGCGGGCGAGGGTTTCGAGGTTATTGTTGGGTGGGGCGAAGATCCCGCGCTCACGGCTGTAGACGCGGGTACCGTCATTGTCGAGTTGCACATTGAAGATCTGCGCCGGCGGTAGGCGCAGGGTTACCCGGCTGCCGTCAGGGGCAACCGTGACCTGATCAGGGGTGAGGGTGGCCAGGTCAATTCCGGCCTCGACGCTCCCCTGAGCGATCAATAACAGTGCATCACCACCAAAGAAGTCGAAGATCGGGTTGCCCTGGCTTTGTCTGACTTCGATTACGGTTTGCACGGTATATGAGGCAGTCTCAAGGCGGGCAAGTTGCTGGACGCGCTGGAGGATTGCGGCCCCACTGATCACCTCGGGCGTCGGCGTGATCAGCACCTCGCGAATATCGGGCACACTGGGGACGTTGGCCAGCAGGCGTCCGAGGCCACCAACCGCATTATTCAGCAGTAAGGCCCCGCCGAGCAGGGCGATCAGTGCACTCAACAGCGCGACTGTCGCGAGTTGGCCACAGCCGCGCTGGGCGTCCGGCACCACTGCTCTGCGCCCGGGTCGATAGTCAAGGCCGATAGGTTGGGTATCATCGTCAGCATAGTTGTCTAGGGGCTCGAGATCATCATCGAGCTCTTCACCGCGTGCCCGGCGGAGGCGTTGCTCCATCAGATTGCCCCGGCGGGGCCGCTCTTCATCGCTCATCGTGATTCAGACCCTGGCACCGATGTGAATAGCGACGGCACCAAGACCATAGAGGCGATAGCTTACATAGTGCCAGCCTGCCTCGCGCATGATCACTGCCAGGCGCTCCGGTGGGGGAAAGGCCCGTGCCGACTCGGGCAGGTAACGATAGGCATTGCGGTCGCCACCGAGCAGTTGACCGATCCAGGGCACAATGCCTTCAAAATAGATCTGATGACCGATTCGGACGAGCGGGTTACGTGGGCGGGCCACCTCCAGGCAGGCCACCACGCCACCGGGGCGGGTCACCCGGTACATTTCGCGGAAGGCCTGGCCAATATCGGTGACATTGCGCATAACAAAGCCGGTACTGATCGCATCGAAGGTATGATCGGGAAAGGGCAGGTTTAGAGCGTCACCACCAACAAAAGCGGCCCGCTCTGGGCCGAGTGGATCGAGCTTGGCTTGACCGGCGCTCATCATCGGCAAGGTGAAGTCGATGCCAACAGCCATGCCGTTGCGGCTCCATGCCGCCAGGATCGGCAGGAAGTCGCCGGTGCCGGTACCCACATCAAGGCAGCGCCCGTCTACTGGAGGGGCCAGTTGTTCGACCACCCGTTGCCGCCAGCCCTGGTCCAGCCCGAAGGTCATCACCCGGTTCACACGGTCGTAGCCAGGGGCGATGCGGGCAAACATCCGCTCGACGTAGGCGGCCTTGTTTTCGATGGGAGGAAGCACGCTCATACAACCTCAAATTGTCGCGTCGGCCTTGCGTGCGGCCCAGAAGATGCGCTGCGTACGCGGCCCCGGCCGGCTCAGGGTAAAGCTATCGTAGGTGCCCTCAACGCTCAGCCCGGCAGCTATGAGTAGGGTGTTCACCAGTTCGGGCGGGTAGGCCCGTTCGGTATGGAGCTCATCGAAACGTTGGTAGCCCCGCTGATCATCACCAACAAAACCAGTCAGGAGCATAGTATTGCTGTCGTTTGCCGGGTCAAATTGGCTGCGTTCGATCTGCACATAGCCCGCTTGCTCATGAATTGCGCACTCGCCCCAGTCGTGGGCGAGAAAGTGACGGGTATTCATATCAGCGATGAAGAGCCCACCGGGTGCCAGGGTGGCAGCTACGCCGTGGAAGCAGGCGGCCAGATCCTCGGCGGTGAGCAGGTAGTTGAGGCTATCGTAGGTACAGAGGGCCAGGTTGAATGCGGCTGGTGGGAGGGCTGGGATCAGCCGACGTAGATCGGCCTGGATGAGGTAAACGCGCTCGCTGCCGGGGCTGGCAGCAAGTTTGGCGGACGCCTGGGCCAGCATCGCTGTCGAGCGATCAACCCCGGTGACCAACCAGCCCGCATCGGCGAGTAGCCCAACCAGGGTTCCCGTCCCGCAGGCCAGGTCGAGGGCCTGCTGTCCATGCACGGGGTGTAGGGCCAGCAGTTCGTGCAGGTAACTATAGGCCAGGAGTGCGAAGCGTACCTGACCGCTACCATCATAGAGTGGCGCATAGCGCTCGTAGGGAGGTGTGATGTCAATTGACATAACCGCTTACGACAGGCTTTGCACCGGGCGGCAAGTGATGGGTGGGGTCAGCCGAAGATCGCATGCCCAGTCCTGAAACGCTGGTGATTGCCACAATTACGAAGCGCACTCAATTGTAACATGGTTGTCCAACTTATCGGGAACTCGTTGTTGTTGGAACAACAAGAGGGTGCAGCTTCGGCTGCACCCTCGCCTGGATCGCTCGTTTGAACGTAGGCAATCAGGCCTCTTCGGTTGCGGCCTCTTCTTCCTCACGGGCAATGTCACGCACCAGGTCGGTGATTGAGAGCACCCCGACTGCCTTGTGTCCATCGCCCTCAGTATCGACAACGACCACACGATGGATATGGCGCTCCATCATGAGCTTACTGGCATGCTGAAGCGTATCAGCATGATTGACCGTGACGACATCAGTGATCATGATGTGACCAGCGGTCAGCCCGCGCCAGTGCTTCCAATACTGCTCGTACAGCCGGGCATTCACCAGGTCGGTGCGTGAGATCAGCCCGATCATGTTCCCGTCGTCATTGGTGACCACCAGGGCGCTAACGTCATTTTCCGCCATATGCCGGGCGACATCCTGGATGGGTGTCTCGCGGCGGCATGTGAGCACGCCGTGATGCATGACCTCGCCGACCATACGCTCCATACCTAGTTATCCTTTCGCCAAGAAAACGCACATCTTGTGAACAGAAGTACATACGAGTCTAGCGTTTCTGACACAGCGCGTCAACTACCTATGCGGGTAGTGCCGGGCCATCCCGCCGATGCCGACCGAACAGGTAGCCGATTGCTGCCCGCTACACTCAAGCTGCCCGAAAAGTAGAACCGCTTACCAGGTGGCTGGCACCTGTTGGCGTAACTGCTGTTGCGCCCCTATCCTCGCGTCCACAGAGCAATATTCCATGTGAAGGGGGCCGTTGGGTCGGGCTGCATACCCCTCAAGCTCGGGCTAAAGAATACCAATTCGATGCGCTGGAAGAGTGGCAGTACCGGCAACTCTTGCGTAAAGAGTTGTTGCTGGCGCAGGTAGGCCGCCGCCCGCTCCTCCTGTACCAGGGAGGTTGTTGCGGTGCGGATGGCCCGGTCAGCCTCGAAGAAACACCAGCCTGAGAAGTTGTTGCCGGTCCAGTTGTTGCCCTCGTTAGGCACCCCCGCGCAGCTCCAGCGTTCCCATCCGCGTGGGTCAGGCCCGGCGATCCAGGCGAAGAGCGCCAGTTGGAAGGTGCGCCGGAAGAGCGGCCCCTCCGGGCTGTAGAGGGCTACGGTGGGCATTTCCTGCAGCGAGAGCCCGATCCCGACTGCTGCCAGATCCTCGCGCATCCGGCGGGCAATCGCCAGGCGCAGCGGTGAGCTCTGGGTCGTTACCAGGTTCAAGGTCAGTGGTGTCCCGCCTGCCTCTCGCAGCCCGTCGCCGTCACTGTCCACGATGCCGCTCTCGTCGAGCAGGCGGCGGGCCTCGTCGGGGTTGTAGGGGTAGCGGGTGAGTTGCTCGGGGGGGGCGGCGGCCCACTGCCCCGGTACAATCCAGCTGTGCAACACCTGGCCGTACCCGCCGGTCAGTTCAGCGATCAGCCCTTCGCGGTTCAAGGCTATGCTGATCGCCTGCCGTACCTTCAGATTTTGGAGCACCGCCACGTCAAGGTTAAAGGTCAGGTGCTCCCAGATCGGGCTGGCCGTTGTGCTTACCTGGGCCACGCCCGCTGCAACATCCTTCTTGATCGCCACCAGCGTCTCGGCGTCGGGTTGGTCAAAGGCGACCATGTCCAGGCTGCCGCCAACCACTGCTGTGCGCAGATGATCAGGGTCGAGGTTCTCGTGGAAGGTGAAGCTCACCTCCGTGATTGCCCCCAACGGAGTGGGGTAGTGCGGGTTTGGTTCGAGCAGCAGGCTACCTGGCTCACGCCTTACCACCTGGTACGGGCCATAGCCGATCGGCTCCTGGGCGAAGTTACTGCTGCGCAGTTCGTTCGCTTCTTGATCGGCCAGCAGGTGGCGCGGCAACGGTGTGAAGTAGGTTGTCAGATAGGCCGGGTCGATATAGTCGGGTTTGAGCACGGCGCGGGTGGTGTAGTCGTCCACTTGCTCGTAACGCTCAAGCAGATCAAGCTTGCTCCGTGCCTCCTGACCCAGATCGCTACGCTGCGCCAGCTCGTAGGCAAAGACCGAATCGGCTGCCGTCAGCGGCGTGCCGTCCGCCCAGCGTAGGGCACGGTTCCAGCGAAAGGTCACGCTGATCTGCTGCACCTGTGAGACCACCTCAGTCGCAGTGGTGGTAATCGCGCCGGTCGGGTCGAGAAAGACATCAACCATAGCGATCACCAGATCGCCGTTCTCGCTGCTCGGCACCTGTTCCAGCACGCCGGTGGTCGTATAGGTATAATTGAGCGCCAGTAGCGGGGCTGGGAAGAGTAGCTGGGTGATCGGTGCACTCACCCGCTCGTCGGCGCTGTCACTGTGGTAGGGCAGCAGATCGGCCGGGTTGTTCAGCATACCGATATGCACCGCGTTCGGCGCAACCACCGGCGGCGTGATTGGCACAGCCGTCTCATTCTCGCTGCTTACCTCCGGCGTGCCAGGCCCCTCGGCGGCAACCGTGATGGTGGCCTCGGCTGTCGCCGGCGTGGTTATCGTTGGCTCAGGCGTGGGCCGTAGCGTTCCGCCCTGGATCTCACATGCGCTCAGCGCCAGGCTGAGGATGATCACACTACCGAAAAGACGCAGATAGGTAGTCATAGTTTGCCGGTAACGTCCCTGCATGGATTCAGGTTTGACGTGAATCGTCAGGAAGGCTACACTAAAGGGCCTGTTCACAAGCTTCTGTGATGCTGAACGGTAGGCCAGGCTCAGAATCGTTCATACGGTATAGCTGTAAGGTGGGTCGGGTCTATGCTTTTCTTGCTGACTGCAGAGACGCTCCCGGTTGATCAATTGCTCCAGGGCACCCACGGTTCAATTGTTAAACAGGGCCGTGATCTCTATACTCAGGGTGTGGCCCAGGTGGCCAAGGCTACCGGCACTTCGGCAACCATTATAGTCGAAGAGCCTGGTGGTGCGATCCAGCAGGTTAGTGTGAACCTGGTCGGCAACCAGATTTCACTCTACTGTCTCTGCCGCAGCAGCTACGGCTGGGGTCTCTGCAAGCACCGCGTGGCTGCGCTGCTGGCCCTGCGCGACTATCTGCGCGAGCATCCGCCTTCCCTCTGGCGGGCCGTGCTCGACCGGGCCATCCAGGCTACTCCGCGCCCACGGAGTACGGTGCTCACCAGTGGCAACCTGTTGATCTTCAGTCTGCAGGAGCGTGGCCAGACGTTGACCATGGTGCCCTACGGTCTGAATCGACGGCATGTGCCTACCACTACGGGCAACGACCTCGATCAGCTTGCCGAAGCTCTGATACGCCCTGAAGTGCAGAGCCAGTTGCGTATGATCCGTAGCCAGGTCGGTGCCGACACCTACCCCACCACACCCCTCGGTGCGATCGCCGCTGCGAATATGGCGGTTGCTGCTGGTAACAACTATGGCTACTGGTATGCCAGCGCCAAATCACTCAGTTCGATCCTGCCAATGCTCCCCAACAGCCTGGTCTTTGAGGGTAGTGAGCTTGCGCCATGCACGAAGCGCCTCATGGTGCATGAAGAAGCGATGCAGGTTGAGCTCGAGTTGAACCGTGCCGAAGGGGCGATGGAGGTGCGCTTTCGGCTCAGCACTGCCGATGGCAAAACTGAGCTTGCCACCGACAACCAGCAGCCCCGCATCATTACCCGCGACCCCTACTGGATTCAGGCTGGCAGTCATATTTTCCGCCTGACCGAGCATAGCCCCAGCCCCGATCTGCTGGTCACCTATAACCGTCTGCGTATTCCCGCCGACGAAGAGGCCGAATTCCTCGACCAGTATCTCATCCCGCTCAGTCGTAATGTGCCGATCCGCGGCGAAATGATCGAGTGGGAAGAGATCGAGGCCCCGCCTGAGCCACGGCTCTACCTTAGCGAGCGCGATGGTTCGTTGCTAACCGAGTTGCGTTTTGGTTATGGCGATTTTGAGCTGCCCTACGAAAAACAGCTTCCCGCTGAGACGGTGCGCCGCCGTGAAGGCGCAACGGTCTTTGCGCGCATCAAGCGTGACGGGGAGGCCGAGCATGCGGCCCAGCAGCAACTTGGCGGCGGCCACGGCCTGAAGAAGGGTACGGCGGCCCACGAGTTTCTGCTGCGCAAGGGTGTGACGCCTACTGACTTTCTGTTACGTGAAGTGCCTAAACTCGCCGCCGCCGGTTTTACCATCTTCGGCGAAGAGGCCCTGACCCTTGCCCGCATCAATCGCCACCGCCCGACGATCAGCTTTAACGTAAGTTCGGGCATCGACTGGTTCGACCTCGAAGCGGTCGTGCATTTCGGCGACCAGCTAATGCCGCTCAAGGATCTTAAGCGGGCGCTCCGTCGCCGCGAGCGCTACATCAAACTCGCCGATGGTTCGATCGGTGCCATCCCCGAGGATTGGGCCCAGCGTTATCGTCACCTCTTCGCTCTGGCTGAAGAGCGCGACGATGGGCTGCGCCT
The DNA here is from genome assembly GCA_964592425.1 of uncultured Chloroflexaceae bacterium. Taxonomy (GTDB): domain Bacteria; phylum Chloroflexota; class Chloroflexia; order Chloroflexales; family Chloroflexaceae; genus Viridilinea. Next base: position 9,132 of record CAZQCG010000020.1, on the reverse strand, counting down.
CTCTGACCATCACCTCGGCCTGATCGACCAGTTGCTGGCCGATGCTGACCGCGCCCAGACCGACGAGGCTTTTCAGGAGCGCCGCGAGCGTCTGCGCAGCTTCGACAAGATCGAGCCGCAGGCTCTGCCAGTTGGCTTCACCGGCGAACTGCGCCCCTACCAGAAGGCTGGCTACGACTGGCTGCACTTCCTGCGTACCTACGGCTTTGGCGGCTGCCTGGCCGACGATATGGGCACCGGCAAAACCATCCAGGCCCTTGCCTTCCTCCAGGCCCTCTACGAAGAGCAGCCTCGGCCCGCCGCCAGCTTGCTGGTGATGCCTCGCTCGCTCCTCTTCAACTGGGAGCGCGAGGCGGCCCATTTTGCTCCCGGCCTGCGCCTCTATGTCCACGCTGACCAGGGGCGCACCGATGAGGCCGAACAGTTCGGTCAGTACGACCTTGTGCTCACCACCTACGGCGTGATGCTGCGCGACATCGAACTCTTACGCAACTACCGCTTCCACTATGCCATTCTCGATGAGTCCCAGGCGATCAAGAATCCCCTCGCCGAGACCTCGCGTGCGGCGCGGACGCTCAACGCCGAACACCGCCTGGTGCTCACCGGCACGCCGGTGGAGAACAGCACGCTCGAGCTCTGGTCGCAGTTCGCCTTTCTCAACCCCGGCCTACTCGGCAACCTCGACTATTTCCGTGAGGAGTTTGCCGGGCCTATCGAGCGTAAACAAGACGGGGAGACGGCCACCTTCCTGCGCAAGATGGTCTACCCCTTCATCCTGCGCCGCACCAAAGACCAGGTCGCGCTTGATCTGCCGCCGCGCAGCGAGGAGTTGCTGGTGACGGAGATGGAGCCAGCCCAGCGCAAGCTCTATATCAAAACACGCGACCAGTACCGGGCGATGCTGTTAGGCATGATCGACGACGAGGGCATGGACAATGCGCGCATGAAGATCCTGGAGGGCCTGCTGCGCCTGCGCCAGATCTGCAACCACCCGCGCCTGGTCGATGCGAAATTCCGCGGCAACTCGGCGAAGTTCGAACTGCTGCTCGAAACCCTGACCACCCTGCGCGCTGAGGGCCACAAAGCCCTGATCTTCTCGCAGTTTGTGCAGATGCTGACGATCATCCGCGAGGCCCTCGACGGGCAAAAAGTACCCTATGCCTACCTCGACGGCTCTACCCGCAACCGCCAGGCCGAGGTTGATCGTTTCCAGAACTCTGCCGAGCTACCCTTCTTCCTGATCAGCCTGAAAGCCGGGGGCGTCGGGCTCAACCTCACCGCCGCTGACTATGTGATTCATGTTGATCCATGGTGGAACCCGGCGGTCGAGATGCAGGCCACCGACCGTACCCACCGCATCGGTCAGACCAAGCCGGTCTTTGTCTACAAGCTGATCACCAAAGACACCGTTGAAGAGAAGATCCTCAAGCTCCAAGAGCAGAAGCGCGCCCTTGTCTCGCAGCTGATCAGCGCTGAAGGTGGCGTCTTCAAATCGCTCTCCCGCACTGATGTGGAGGTGTTGTTTACCTAGTACACCGTCCCAGAAGTTCGCTGGCGCTCCTGGGAGCGCGGGCGTCTCGCCCGCTCAGGCCGGATGCGGGCGAGACGCCCGCGCAGCCGAGCCACAACTGCCTGCGAACTTTCGGCAGGCTGTACTGGTTAGGGAAGCGGAAACTTCTGCGCATCCCAGCGTCATGTCATGCTGAGCGCAGCGAAGCATCTCGGTCGAGACCCTTCGCTGGCGCTCAGGGTGACAGGGTGCCAACGATGGGACAATCAAAAAGATCCGCTTTCCTTATAACCCGCTGGCTGCCGGTAGCCCACCGGCGCTTGTCGCCAGGCGGGCGGCCCGTTCGACGGCCCGGGCCAGCACCTCGGCGGCCAGGCTGCCCAGCACCAGCATCGACGGTGCCGGGCGACGTCCGGTGGCCAGCGCAAAGACTGTATCGCCATCAAAGGGAGTGTGGATCGGATTGATCGTGCGGGCCAGGCCATCCTGGGCCATCTGGGCCAGCTTGCGCGCCTCTGCTTTGCTCAGGCTGGCGTCGGTGGCGACTACGGCGAGGGTCGTGTTCTCGATCGATTGCTCGCGGCGTCCGAAGCTCGGTGCCAGCCTGGGGTCGCGCAGCAGGGCCATACTGTCGGCCAGTTGCCCGCTGGCTGGGTCACGCGCACCAGCAACGATCGGCCCGCCACCTGCCGGGCGCACATCGCCAAGGGCGTTCAGTACAACCACTGCCCCCAGGATCGTCCCGTCGGGTAGCAGCTCGGCCCAGGTACCGACGCCGCTCTTCATAGCATAGTCGATGCCCAACAGCTTGCCCACACTGGCCCCGGCCCCGACCCCGACGCAGCCTTCGGCGACACTCCAGCCGGCGGCGCAACAGGCTGCATAGCCCATCTCAGCATCGGGAAAGCGGTCGGCGCGCCCGACAGCCAGGTCGAAGATCGCCGCTGCTGGCACGATTGGCACGCGAGTCAGGCCCACATCAAAGCCGTAGCCCTGCTCACGCAGCCAGCGCACCACTCCGACGACGGCCGCCAGGCCCATGGCGCTGCCGCCACATAGCGCAACCGCGTGAACCTCTTGCACCAGCGCCTCAGGAGCCAGCAGGTCAGTCTCGTGGGTGGCCGGTCCACCGCCGCGCACATCGACTGCGCCCACCGCGCCCTGTGGGGTCAGTACCACCGTCACGCCGGTCAGGGCCTCCAGATCGTGCGCATGGCCCAGGCTCAGGCCGGGAACACTGGTGATGGTCGGGAGCATCTTTAGCGCGTTGTCTTGCGGGGCGGGGTCATGGCCGGGTAGGCCGTGCCAGCAACCGTCGGTGCCTGGCCGCCGCTCACCCCTGTGCCGTCATCGCCGCAGAAGGGACAGACACTCCAGGTCAAGTCAACGACGCGCCCACAGTTGCCGCAGTGGCGGCGCAGGTCGGTATGGCAGTGGGGGCAGAGGATAAAATCAGGCTCAACCGGGCGCTGACAGTCCGGGCAGACGAACTTCTCTTCGACATCGCGGCGCAAGTACGCCTGCTCGAGCTCGTGGGCGTAGCGTTCGTTGAGCGTCTGGGGTGGGCGCAGGATCATATGCAACGGAATGCCAGCGAAGGGCACCAGCAGCACCAGGCTCACGGCCAGCACCTGCACCGAGACATCCTCGCTACGGCGGCGGATGTCGCGGTAAGCCCAGAGCACCGAGGCGGCCCAGAGCAAGACCAGATAGCCGCCGAGGAAGATCCCGCCCAGCTGGAGCAGCGGTACAAGATTGGCGATCAGATCCTGGATGGCTTCAATCATGCGTCGTTTACAACCTTGCCGCGTCGGCTTTCAGCACAAAGACCGTTGCCCCACCCACCTGCACCTCGAGCGGTGCCGGCGGATAGAACTCGCCCGACTCGGCGATAGGCGGCATGGGTGAAACATAGCGTGTGCGGGTCGAACAGTGTTCGCGCACCGTCTTGATCACCGCGTTCACCTGCTGATCATCAACGCTGAGCATCAGGGTCACGTTGCCTTCACGCAGAAAGCCGCCCTGGCTGCTCAGGCGTGTTACACGGTAGCCCTGTTCGTTCAGTGCGTCCACCAGATTACCGGCGTCCTGGTGCTGGACAATCGCAAGCACGAGTTTCATGAATGAGGCTCCAGGGGCAGTACGCGCTGTAACATAGGCTCAACCTCGGCGAAGATCTGCGCTGCCAGGGTCTCAAGCGACTGATCGGCCGGGAGGCGTCGCCAGCGATCGCGATCACGGCGGATCAGTTCGTCGAAGCCTGCGGCAACCCGCTGATGGTAGGCCAGGTCGCGTGCATCAAGCCGGTTCCACTCAGGTGGCGTGCTGAAGCTTGCCCCACTGCCGCTCGCTTCACCGACCCGCTCACGTGCGGCCCGTTTGCGTTGCAGCCCCGCCTCAACATCAAGAGCCAGGTAGAAGGTCAGGTCAGGCTGTAGCCCGCCAGTGGCTACGCCCGTAATCTGTTCAAGCTCAGCCAGGTCGCGCCCGAGACCATAACCCTGGTAGGCGAAGGTCGAGTCGGCGTAGCGGTCACAGAGGACGATCCCGCCGGTTTTGAGGTAGGGCCGCACCAGTTCGCTCACCAGTTGGGCGCGTGCCGCCGAGAAGAGGAGCGTTTCAGTGGTTGGGGCCATTTCGGTATGGCGCAGATCGACTAGAATGCGGCGGATCATCTCGCCGATGCGTGTCCCGCCCGGCTCACGGGTCAGGATCACCGGGTAGCCCGAGGTTTGCAGCCGCTCGTAGAGCAGGCGCGCCTGGGTGCTCTTGCCCGAACCCTCCGGCCCTTCAAATGTGATAAACAGGCCCATAGCTTTCGTTGTCGAACCACCTGATCAAGGGCCACGGATACCTTGCGGTGGCTAGCAGCCCCTGCAGCCCGCTCCGACAGACTATTGTGATGCTATTGAACGCATCCTGAACTCTATTATACCTGAAAGCGTCATACGGGCTTTGTTAGCATGCTCAGCGAAAGATCTTCACGCGCCGATTGACATCTTCGCCGCGGCTCTCCGAACGCAGATTGTAGCGGTCGGCCATCTGGTGCTGCAATTTGCGGATATAGCTGCTGCGTGGAGCGAGTTCGACCGCGTTGCGTTCGCCGTTGATCACTGCGCTGATCGCGCTCTCAACTTCGAGCATAGCTTCTTCGAGGCTATCGTCGTCGCGCTGCTGGGAGGGTAGACCTTCGTCCAGTTCAACTTCACGCAAATGAAAGACCTGGGCCAGTTGACGCTCCATCTGGGTGATCGTATTGTTACGCAGCACATAGACCGGCACGCCCTGCTCTTCGGCCTCGCGCAGGCGTTGGGCACTCTGGCGATAGTAGTTCTTCAGGGTCATCACCAGGGTGGCGTCCTGCATGTCGCGCACAATCACCGCCGGTACGCGCAGGCGTTCAATGGCCGACTCAAGCCGGTTGCGGCTGACGCCGAAGGGGAAGATGCGCTGGGTTGGCCCATTCGCTGAACTACTATGGACGGTGCCGCCATTATGGACGGCCGAGCGCTCGCGCATACGCGGCCCTGAGTTGCCCATCAATTCGCCGGGGCCGCCGCGCCCGCTCCGCCCACCCATACGCTCTGCGCCACGCTCACGTAGCATACTACGTCGGCCCAGGGCGGGAGCATCGATCACCTCACGCCGGATCGGGTGGTTGATCACCTGGCCGTCACTACCACGCGCCCGCTCCTCAGCCGGCGGATCATCGCCGCGCAGAATGGCGTCTACGGCTGCCGCCACATCGTCATAGACCGTGACCTGATCCCAACTCTGGATTTCAACCAGGACATTGAAGCTCGGTGGGGCCTTGCGTTCCAGCACCGTCTTCTGGGTTCCCCGTCGGCGTGCCTCCTCGTCGCCAAGGGTCACAGCCTGAATGCCGCCCACCAGATCCGAGAGGGTTGGATTGACCATCAGGTTGTCGAGCGTATTGCCATGGGCTGTGCCGACCAGTTGCACGCCGCGCTCGGCGATCGTGCGGGCGGCCAGGGCCTCCAACTCGGTGCCGATCTCATCGATCACAATCACCTCGGGCATATGGTTCTCGACCGCCTCGATCATCACGCCATGCTGCTCGGCGGGGCGTGGCACCTGCATGCGCCGGGCCCGTCCGATACCAGGGTGGGGAATATCGCCATCACCAGCGATCTCATTTGAGGTGTCGACGATTACCACCCGCTTACGCAGTTCCTCGGCCAGCACGCGGGCCGTCTCGCGTAACAGGGTCGTCTTGCCGGTACCGGGCTTGCCCAGCAGCAGGATGCTCTTGCCCGACTCGACCAGGTCACGAATGATCGTCACAGTACCGAAGACGGCGCGTCCCACCCGACAGGTGAGCCCGATCACGGTGCCTTTGCGGTTGCGGATGGCTGAGATGCGGTGCAGAGTGCGCGGAATGCCAGCCCGATTATCCTCCCCGAACTCGCCAATGCGGGCGATTACCCCCTCGATCTCCTCCAGGGTTACCTCACGGTCGCTGAGAAAACGCTCCCTGGTGCGATAACGCGCCTCTGGCAGTCGCCCAAGGTCAAGCACAATCTCCAGCAGGTCGGTATGATCATCATCAGCTGCCCTGATCGCGGCCGTAATATGGCTTGGCAGGGCGGCTAAGAGCAGTTCAATATCGTTAAAATGTTCAGCCTGTTCTGGCATATGGGGGTACGTCCTCTCTCGGCGCGGAGATACGGGGCGCGGGCACCTGTGATTCCAGGCCCGGCTCCAGCGAGGGTATGCGCAGCGGTCGGCGGACAGGGACGACCGTGTGCTTGACCAGCAAGACCTGTTCGCCGATGGGCTGGAAGCCGAGATCCTGGGCTGGGACGAGTTGTTCGCTCTGGTACTCGCGCAGCAGCAAGTAGGCGGGGCGGGTATCACTGAGTTGGGCCAGGCCAAAGCGCAGCACATCAACGGCCTGCTCGCGGACATCGGGGCGGATGAGCAGTGAGAAGATATGACCGGCAGGCCCACTGGTCAGGCGCAGGTAGGCGCTGAGGTTATCATCGGGGCCGAGCACCCAGGCCGAGCGGCGCAGGCTGCTGAGCGGGCGGGTAATTGGCAGAGCCCAGTGGCGTGCATTGCGCACCTCGGCCTGTTGCACCAGGTGTGGGGTGGTCGCCCCGTAGAGTTTATGAATGGCCCAGTGATCGCGCCGTGCCTGGACGCGCATCGGAGCCAGGGTCGTGCCCTGATCCCAGTCAGGCCCAGAGAGGTGCAGGATGCTATGTTGGGCGTAAGCCTGGAAGCCAGTCTGCCGAAAGATCTCGCGTAACTCGTTATGGCGGGCGGGGGGAGCGGCATAGAGGCGCTGCACATAGCGTTGACCGGCGTTGAAACAGATTCGTTCGAGCAGCCGGTACCAGCGTTCGTAGTCGCGTAGGGCGGCGATCGTCGAGGCCCCACCAGCCGCCAGGTAGATCACATCCTGTTCAGGGCGTCCGCTGCGTCCACGTGCCTGGGCCACGGCATCCCCACCGTGCTCGGCATAGACGACGGTACTCATCTCAGGGCCGTTGCCCTGCAACATGCCACGCAGGGCAAACCATGCCGGGCGGTGGTGCTGCACGAGTAGTTCCTCGGTGTAGAGCACCACCTGGTTACGTGGTTTGCCTCTGAGTGACCAGAGATCAGTAGGCACGACAGAACGGATCATGAACCTGCTAGAGTTCCAGAAAATAGCGGTGCATTCGCTGATCCGCCGTCAGTTCGGGGTGGAAGGTCGTGGCGAGCAGACGCCCCTGGCGGGCTGCCACAATGCTGCCGTTGGGGAGGCGGGCAACGACCTCAACCCCCCGCCCGACCGACTCGATCTGTGGGGCGCGGATAAAGACACCCCGAAGGGGCTCGCTGCCGAGCAGCGGGGCCTCAAGCTCGGCCTCAAAGCTGTCAAGCTGACTGCCGAAGGCGTTGCGGCGCACCGTCACATCCATAACGGCCAGGGTAGGCTGGCCACCACGTTTCTGATCAAGCACCTCGCGGGCCAGCAAAATGGCCCCGGCGCAAGTTCCCCAGATAGCCAGATCAGCCCCGGCGCGGGTGCGTAGGGGCTCAAGCAGTTCATAGCGGGCGAGCATACGCCCGATGGTGGTGCTTTCGCCGCCGGGGATGATCAGCCGGCTGACGGCGGCAAGCTGACGCGGCAGGCGCACTTCCAACGGATCGGCCCCGATCCGCCGCAGCAGTTCGACATGCTCGCGAAAATCGCCCTGCAGGGCGAGAACGCCAATGGTCATGCTTTCACCAGCCGCGCTGGGCCATGAGTTGTTCGCTGGGAATCTTGCTGATCTCGATACCGACCATCGCCTCGCCGAGCCCCTTGCTAACCTGGGCAATGATCTCGGGATCGTTGTAGTGGGTTGTCGCCTCGACGATAGCCCGGGCGCGCCGGGCCGGGTCGCCACTCTTGAAGATGCCCGAGCCGACAAAGACACCGTCAACCCCCAGCTGCATCATCAGCGCCGCATCGGCAGGGGTCGCGATGCCACCGGCGGCAAAGTTGACCACCGGCATACGCCCTGTCTCGGCTACCTGACGCACCAGTTCGTAGGGAGCCTGGATATTCTTGGCGTAGACGAAGAGTTCATCTTCACCCATACTCTGCAGTTGGCGGATCGCCCCATAGACGGCCCGGGCGTGACGCACTGCCTCAACCACATTGCCAGTGCCAGCCTCGCCTTTGGTGCGCAGCATTGCGGCACCCTCAGCCACCCGGCGCAGGCCCTCGCCGATATTCTTGCAGCCACAGACGAAGGGGATCTTAAACTTGTGTTTATTGATATGGTGCTCCTCATCTGCCGGGGTGAGCACCTCGCTCTCGTCGATATAGTCAATCCCAAGTGCCTCAAGCACCTGCGCCTCAACAAAGTGACCAATGCGGGCCTTGGCCATCACCGGGATGGTCACCGCCTCTTTGATCGCCACGATCAACTCGGGGTCGCTCATGCGCGCCACGCCACCCTGAGCGCGAATATCGGCGGGGACGCGCTCGAGGGCCATCACCGCCACTGCGCCAGCCTCTTCGGCGATCCGCGCCTGCTCAGGCGTGACTACATCCATAATCACCCCGCCCTTGAGCATCTGGGCCAGGCCTACCCTGGTCGTCCAGGTAGACTTCTCCATGGACTTCACCTCTACTAATTTGTGCTGCTGGTGTAGTGCTTGGTTGCTACCGCTTGGAGCGGGCCATAAGCCCTTTCCTTATCTCACGCACAGATTCTTATGCTATGCTTTGCATTCTACCATAGGCACTCGGCAGGGGCAATCTATACCGCTTGACCGTTCGCCCACAGCCCCGACAGCCCGACAGCGCGACACCGCACCGTGTGGGGGCTGTGAGGCTGTCGGGTTGTCGCCCAGATTGTCAAGCAGGTTTGACCCTTGGCATACCCCGAAAGCGGGGGGTGTCACGCATTGGTTTGCCCCGCATCCGCACCGGGTAGGGGCGGACCCACGTGTCCGCCCGCTATGCGCCATTGATGCTATGCGCCATTGATGCTGCGGCGGGCGTGCGGTGCAAGAACCGACGCCACACCCGCGCGCATGGGTGTCACGCATTGGTTTGCCCCGAATCCGCACCGGGTAGGGGCGGACCCACGTGTTAATGGTGAAAGGTTAAGGAAGTT
>CAZQCG010000019.1:0-87588 GCA_964592425.1 uncultured Chloroflexaceae bacterium | reverse complement strand
TTCGCTGCGCTCAGCGTGACAGAAAGGCGGGCTTCCGTAGGAGCAGTGTGAACAGTTACGGTTGTATCTGAGTTCAGATGGAAGCTGGCGAGCATCTCAACGCTGTAGCTCCACGCAATTGCGCCCGGCCTCTTTGGCCCGATAGAGCGCCTGGTCGGCGCAAATCAACAGCGCGTCCAGCGAATCGCATTCGTTGGACGCACTCGCGATACCTGAGCTGATCGTCACTGAGATCAGGTTGCCGTCCAGGTCAATCGGTTGGGCGTTTAGACGCAGCCGAATACGCTCAACCACATCATAGGCCTGATCGTCACTTGTCTCTGGTAAGAGCAGGACAAACTCGTCGCCGCCCAGGCGCGCAAAGATATCAATGCTACGACTATGCTTCTGGCAAACTCCCACAAACCAGATCAGCACCTGATCGCCTGCCGCATGCCCATAGGTATCATTGATCTGTTTGAAATGATCGAGATCGATCAGCACGATCGTGAGTGGGCGGCTAAGCCGCAGCGCACGGCTCACCTCGCTCGTGGCAAGGTCGATGAAGTAACGGCGGTTGCAGATCCCGGTGAGGACGTCCGTCCGCGCTTGCTGTTGCATCTGCTCTTCGAGGCGTTTGCGTGCGCTGATGTCGCGCCAACTCGATCGACTCTGCACGATCTGGCCGCTCGCATCGCGCACAGCTGACATATTCAGACTGACGTCAAGCCGACGGCCATCTTTACAACGCACCTGCAGTTCCACATCATGCACGAACCCGATGCTTGTGAGTGTGTGCATAGCTTGCCGGGCCTGCTCCCAGCAATCCGGGTGGTACAGCTCAAAGATTGGGTGGTCGATGATCTCGTCCTTGGCAAAACCGGTGATCTGGACAACGGTCTGGTTGCAGCGCAGAACCAGTTTAGTTTGTGGATCAACAGACAAATACATATCGGGCGCATGTTCATACAAGTCCTGATAGCGGGCTTCGCTTTTTTGCAGTGCCGCTTCTGTCTGCTTACGCTCGGTGATGTCCTCTAGCAAGGCCACAACGTAGTCTGCCGAGTGGTCGGGGCGGCGCACGCAATGCACGGCAAGATGGGTAAAGATGGTACGCCCATCTTTGTGGACAAAGCGTTTCTCCAGATCATAGCCGTCGATCTCGCCAGCCAGAAGGCGATTGAACTGTGCGAGGTCAGCTTCTATATCATTGGGGTGAGTGAGCTCTGCCCAGGTGCGCTGCCTTAGCTCGGCGTTGGTGTAGCCCAGCATCGCGCACAGTTTATCGTTGACATCCAACCAGCCCTTCTCCAGGGAGGTAATAGCAATCCCGATCAGCGGCAGCTCAAAGTAGCTACGAAAGCGCGCCTCACTGGCCCGCAACGCCTCCTCGGCATACTTGCGGTCGGTAATGTCAAGCACATGCGAGATAAAATAGAGCGGATCGCCCTCAATACTTCGCACCAGCGAGCTAGAGACCTGTCCCCAGACAGATCGGCCCTGTTTATGGGTATACTCTTTTTCAAATTCGGCATGGTCTGCTCGGTTCTCCACGGCTTGCTGGATAACCTTGGGGCTGACCGCCATATACTCAGCTGTGGCAAGATCATTGACATGCATGCCTTCAAGCTCTGCCTGGCTATAGCCAAAGATCTTGCTCATCTGGTGGTTAACCTTCAACAGGTTGCCCTGGGTGTCCACCAGGCACATACCAATATTCGAGTTCTCAAACGCCAGCCGAAAGCGGGCCTCGCTTTCGCGCAGTTCACGGTTGTCTAGCTGCTTTGCTAGCAGCAACATGCCGAAGCCATTTGTCAACATCAGGTAGTAGAGGGTCGCAAACATAATGAGCTGGATGCTGTTTGCCGAGAACAAGGTGAAGTGCTCTGGGGCAAGCATAGCCCAGAGACCACGCACGCTGGTTATTACAGCCATGAGCGCCATACTCCAGCCAATGTAATGGCGCAATCCCATGCTTCTGCTGGCCCCACGCAGCATCGTGCGTGCGCCCAGGGCAAAAAAGACCATGACGGTGATCGAGGTCAGGGCAACTCGGGCTGCCGCCGTCAGAGGCATGGCGAGGGTACAGATCCCGATGACAGTGACGGCACTGATTGCTTGCAGGGAGCGGCTCACCGGGCGCTGTGAGATCCAGTACATTGCCCAGCTATCATAGGAAGTCCCGATGATCAGCACAATGTTGCCCACCGTGAAGCTTAGCCAGTCGGGAAGGGCACCCCGCGAATAGAGTAACAGCCACCCGCTAGCCTGTAAGAGTTTGCCGGTAGCCAGGAACGGGATGCGCCTGGAAGGCGTCTCATCGAGTTGGAACAACAGCAAGATCAGACCCGACACGAGGTTGCCAGAGGCTAACCCCAGGATTGCCGTCCGAATGTCGAAATCCATCTGACTTCCCTCCTCGAGCAGTGCAGGGCTCTGGAAGAGGTTTGCGTAGCAGATCCCCGCTTATCCTATGATACTGCGGTTATGCTACGGCCACGATGCTGCTGGGAGAAGCCTGAAAGAGATTTTTACATCTCTTACCCGATCAAGATCTGTTCTTCGGGATAACTCACGGGTTCGGGGCGGCCTTGCTGGCGGGCGATGGCCAGGATGATCGTGAGCGCGCCCAGACGGCCCCAGAACATGACCAGGCAGATCAGCAGTTGGCCGAAGAGATTGAGATTCTGGGTGAAGCCCAGGCTCAAGCCGCAGGTGGCAAAGGCCGAGACGACCTCGAAGGTTGCGGTATCCAGGCTGACGGGGTGGGTGATCAGGATGAGCCAGCTGCCGGTCAGCACCACAAAGAGCGAGACGGTGAGCACAGCGGCGGCTTTGCGCATGGTGCCGGGGGCCAGGGTGCGCCCGCCGAAGCGGGCCTGCTGGTGGCCGCGGGCGAAGCTCCAGAGTGAGATGCTCAGGGCGGCGAAGGTGCCCGTGGTGATGCCGCCGCCCATCGAGGCGGGGGCACAGCCGATGAACATCAGGGAGATCATCAGGAGCTGGGTGGCCGGGCTGAGGCTGGCGAAATCGCTGAAACCGGCGAAGCCAGCGGTGCGTACCGAGATCGACTGGAAGAGGCAGATCAGGATTTGCCGCCAGAGCGGCTCATGCGCGAGTGTCCCAGGGATGTTGCGCTCGGCCATAAAGAAGCCGATTGCGCCCATGATCAAGAGAAAAAAGACGACGTTGAGGGTGATCCGTGAGTGTAGCGAGAGGCGGCGCTCACGCGGGTAGCTGATCAGGTCGCCGATGACGGGGATGCCCAGCCCGCCGCTGAAGATCAGCCCGCCCAGCAGGAGCAGGCTGAGGCTGTCACGCGGGATGCCGACAGGAAAGCCGGGTGTGCCGGTGAAGAGGTCGAAGCCAGCGTTGCAGAAGGCCGAGATGGCGTGAAAGATGGCGAAGAAGAGCGCCTGGCCCTCACTCAAACGCTGGTCGTTGCGCCAGTGCAGGTAGAGTAGCAGTGCCCCGAGGGCTTCGATAATCAGCACTGTTGTCAGAACACGCCAGGTCAGCTTGACGATGGCTGCCGGTGAAACCAGCCCCAGCGAGTCGCTCAGGGCGAGGCGATCAACCAGGGTGATCTTGCGCCCGAGCAGACGCAACATGATGACGGCGATGACCATGAAGCCAACCCCGCCGATCTGGATCAGTGTTAGCAGGACTACCTGGCCGAAGAGTGAGAGGTCTTCTGTGATGGTGATGGTTGCCAGGCCGGTGACGCTGAGCGCCGAGGTGGCGGTGAACAGGGCTTCGTTCCAGCTTAGCGGGCGGCTGCGCCCGGCGATGGGCAGCATCAACGTGAGTGTTCCGCCTGTCACAAGCAGCAACAGGCCCAGCACGATACGCAGGGCGGGGGGGATCTGTCGCCGCCGCGTTGAGGGCAGGTGATCGTGCCGGGGCAGCCGTAGACGACTGAGCAGCGATGACATAGACATCTCAGGTCTGGTTGCAGAAGTTAGTGATCGAGCTGTCCGAGCCGATCACTACGACCATATCTTCACGTGCAAAGAGCGTGTCGGGCGTGGGGGTTACCAGCATACGCCCGCTACGTTTGATCGCCAGGACGTTGATGTTAAAGCGTTTGCGCAGCCCGCTCAGCATCAGCGACTGGCCGACCAGCCACTCGGGCACACGCACTTCGGCCACACTGAAGCCCAACCCAAGCTCGAGATGGTCGAGCACATGGGGTTCGGCCAGGCGCCAGGCCAGGCGTGCCCCCGCCTCGTGCTCGGGCAGCACGACCTGATCGGCGCCGACCCGTAGCAGGATCTGCTGTTGGCGCTCGCTGACCGCCTTGCAGACCACCCGCTGCACACCCATGCCCTTAAGGGTTACGGTCGTCATCAGGTTATTCTCAAAATGGGTGCCAATCGCGACGACTACAGTCTCGAACGAGGTGATATCGACGGCGCGCAGGGCGTCTTCGTTGGTCGAGTCGAGGGCAACAATCTGTGGGATGCGGTCGGAGAGATCTTGAACAATCGCCTGGTTGCGCTCAATACCGAGCACGGTAAAACCGCGGGCGAGCAGGTTCAGCGCGACGGCGCTGCCGAAGCGCCCCAGGCCGATTACGGCAAATTCATGGCTGTGGTGGCGTGCCATTGGATTCCTACGCGGTTAAGTTCATTGACAGCCCTGGGGGAGCTGCGGTATACTCTCGACGTTCGACCCTGTAGCTCAATCGGATAGAGCGTCAGCCTCCGGAGCTGAAGGTTGGTGGTTCGAGCCCACTCAGGGTCGCCAAGTTGATGGATCTGTTATGGACGAGCATACGCTCGTCCTTTTTGTTTGCCGGCGGGTCATGGCTGGATGGGTGGGATAACCTTGAGGGTCGGGTCGTTCTGGTCGAAGAAGCGAATGGTTGTCCCCAGCTCGTGGCGGCTGCCAGCGGCCCCTACGGTCGTTGCGGTCAGCTGGAGCTGGTAGAGGTACTGGTCTGCGGTGCCGACGAAGAAGTCTACTTTGACAAAGCCGGGCCGACTCGGGTCGATCATCTGATGGTCGCCCCAGATCTGGTAGTGGGTCGTCGGGGTGCTGCCAATGGCGACCGGGCCAAGCTCGCTCAGGGGTCCGTCAAAGAGCAGCAGCAGATCAGGGGAAGGGATGAGCGCCTCGACCCGCGCCGGGTCAAGCGGCTGCCACTGCGGGTCGTCGCCGATGCGCAGGTAGGCCGCCCCGTCGTAGAGCACTAGCTCGCGCACGCGCCCGGCGAAGGGGCCAGCCAGATTTTTCAGCACGATATAGATACGCTCACGGCTCTCTTTGAAGCCCTGGCCCACCAGGACGACCCGTCCATCTTCGCTGAAGGCGTGCTCGAAGCGGCTGGTCGGGGCCAGGCGGATGGGGGGGAGCACCGCATCTGCGTGGGCCAGGCTCGCGACTGGTGTGGCCAGGCTCAGCAGCAGTGCGAGGGCCAGCAGACCGAGCAGGGTTGTGGTTGTGCGCATCACCATAGTTTATTGTCCTCCCGGTAAGGCTGACACCAGATCCAGGCTCAGCAGGTAGGTGCCGCCGCTGGCCCCACCAGCAGTCAGGTAGATCTGGTAAGCACCACTTACTGGCAGGGTCAACGCGGGCAGTACCAGGCTCTGGTTGGGCGTGGCGGCCCGCTCGGACCAGAGTACCAGGCCGTCGGGGGCCATAAAGGTGATCCGTACGGTGAGGTTTTCGCCGGTACGGACATTGATCAGCGCAGTTTGTCCGGCCTGGGCATTGAAGCTAAAGCGCACCCCGCTGCCTGGCCCGGCCAGGCGTCCCCACATCGGCGTCCCCGACTGGATCTGGCCACCGTTGCCGATCGCCATCCCCGAATCGCTGCGCGCCGTCTCCAGCACGTAGTTGCCTGCGCGTCCATTGGCGCTACGCACCTGCAGCAGGTACTCATTGCTGCTGTCGAGGGTCAGGTTGCCGCTATCAACCACATTGCTGCCGGGCGAGCCGCCGAACCAGACTTCGCGGTTGTCCACTTCGAGCCGGGCAGCTGGCTCGAGACCGGGTTCTCCGGTGAAGCGGATGCGGATCTGAATGCCAGCCTGGCCCTGAAAGCGAAAGTTATCGACCTCGACCGGCGTATCCAGCCGCCCGCTGAGCCGGTCGCCGACTTTAATGTACTGATCAGCGGCCCGTGCTGGCCCCGGTATGAACAGGATGGTGCCACAGATGAGCAATAACAACAGCATGATGATCCGGCGGAACATAGGAGCCTCCTTGGTTACGAGCGTTTGCGCCGACGTGCCGCAGCCTGGGGCCGAGGCGCATAGGGCGCGTTGAGCAACCAGGTCAGCGCATTGGTGAAGCGGGCACCCCAGGCCGCTTCATAATGGCCTGCACCGGGCTCCTCATGGTAGCGCAGATTCTGTTCGGGCAAGTAACCCTGTTTGATCAGTAGTTCACCCATCTCGCGGGCCTGCCGGCGGGCCAGTTGCTGTTCGCCGGTGCCAATATCGAGGTAGATGCAGCCGGTGCCGTTGGCGCTGCTGCGCACCAGGTCGAAGATTGCTCGCTGGCCGGGCCAGAGGGCCGGGCTCATGACGCCGACCCTGGCGAAGACCTCGGGGCGGCGCAGCAGGCCGTAGAGGCTGATCAGCCCGCCCATCGATGAGCCAAAGAGCAGAGTCTGGCTCGGCTCGGGCCGGGTGCGGAAGCTGCGGTCGATGTAGGGTTTGAGCGTTTCGGCCAAGAAGGCCAGGTAGGCTTCGCCAACGCCGACCCCGTGATCTTGATCCTCAAAAGGGTTGTACTCGGCGATGCGCCGCGCCCCCATGTGGTTGATGCCAACGACGATGGCTTGCAGCCCGCGGCGGGCCAGGGCCTCCATCTGCTCATCGACGCCCCATTCGACCCCGGCGAAGCTGGTGGTGGCATCGAAGAGATTCTGCCCGTCGTGCATATAGACAACCGGGTAGCGCTCAATGCCTTCGTCGTAGCCAGGCGGCAGGTAGACAAGCAGGTCACGCTGGTTATCGAGCTGCGGGCTGTAGAAGTTGGCGATACTGATCACCGTGCCACTGAGGGTGCGCTGGCTGGTGGGCGGGCCGCCGATCAGCGGGGCGAGGGGGGGATTGACGCGCCCGCTTTCGTAGCGCCCGTAGCGGGCGGCCCATTCGTCGCCGGGCTGGGCCAGCAGGGCCAGCCCGCGGGCCTCGACACGGTAGCTTGCCCCCGGGGGCAGGGGCAGCGGTGGTATTTCATCCTGGGGGTCGGCGGTGTCGAGCAGGCGCTGCCAGCGCGGCCCATCGGCCACACCAGGCAGGATAAAGTTCATCGGCTCGTGGTGAGCATTGAGCAGCAGCAGCAGCACATCGTCGCGGATGACCTGGCCGGCAGCGTCCATCTCGCTGATCAGCTGGCCGTTGAGCAGCAGGCCCAGGCTGCGCACCAGCCCATCGCTCCACTCATCGTCGGTCATCAATGTCCCATCAGGGCCATACCACTCGATATCACGCACGCCGGTGCCGTGGATCTCGCGGCCCTGGAAGAAGGTCGCCCGGTGCAGCACCGGGTGGGCTTTGCGCAGGGCGATCAGCCGGCGCGTCCAGAGCAGCAGCGCCGTGCGCTCCTCATCCAGCGTCCAATCCAGCCAGGCCGTTGGATTGTCCTGGCAATAGACATTGTTATTGCCGCTCTGGGTGCGTCCACGCTCGTCGCCGTGCAGCAGCATTGGCACGCCCTGTGAGAGCAGCAAGGTTGCCAGCAGGTTGCGCTGCTGGCGCGCCCGCAGGGTGCGAATAGTAGGCTCGTTGGTCTCACCCTCGACGCCGTGGTTCCAGGAGTTATTATGGCTCTCGCCGTCGCGGTTCTGCTCGCCGTTGGCCGCATTATGCTTCTCGTTATAGCTCACCAGGTCGCGTAGCGTGAAGCCATCGTGGGCGGTGATGAAATTGATCGAGGCGTGGGGATTGCGCCCGCTCGGCTGGTAGAGGTCGGAGGAGCCGCTGAGGCGGTAGGCCAACTCGGCAACCTGGGCCTCGTCGCCCTTCCAGAAGCGCCGCACACTATCGCGGTATTTGCCGTTCCACTCGGCCCAGAGCACCGGGAAATTACCGACCTGGTAGCCGCCCGGCCCGACATCCCATGGCTCAGCGATCAGCTTGGTCTGGGAGAGAATGGGATCCTGGTGGATGGTGTCGAGGAAGGAAGAGAGTTGCCCGCCCTCGTAGAGCCCGCGCATCAGCGCGGCAGCCAGGTCAAAGCGGAAGCCGTCCACACGCATCTCGGTGACCCAGTAGCGCAGGCTGTCCATCACCAGCTGCAGGGTACGCGGATGCACCATATTGAGCGTATTGCCGGTGCCGGTATAGTCCATATAGTAACGTTCGTTGCCGGGCACCAGGCGGTAGTAGGCCGCATTATCGATCCCGCGCAGGCTGAGGGTCGGCCCAAGGTGGTTACCCTCGGCCGTATGGTTATAGACCACATCGAGGATGACCTCGATCCCGGCAGCGTGGAGGGCCTTGACCATCTGCTTAAAGGCGCGCACCTGGTCGCCGGGGCGCTCATAGCGGCAATATTCTATCGCGGGGGCAAAAAAATTGAGCGTATTGTAGCCCCAGTAGTTGCTCAGGCCCTTATCAACCAGGTAGCGGTCGTTGGTAAACTGGTGAATGGGTAGTAGTTCGACCGCCGTGACGCCAAGATCCTTAAGGTAGGCGATGATCGCCGGGTGAGCCAGGCCGAGATAGGTGCCGCGCAGCTCCTCAGGCAGATCGGGATGCCGCATAGTCATGCCCTTGACGTGGGCCTCGTAGATGATGCTATCGTGGAGCGGGATCTCCGGGTGGCGATCATCACCCCAGGCAAAAGCCGGGTCGATCACGACACCCCGTGGTACATAGGGCGCACTATCACGCTCATCGTAGGAGCGATCCTCGTCAGGGTGGAGGATTGTATAGCCGTGGGTGGCATCGTGCCAGCGCACCGGGCCGCTGAGGGCGCGGGCGTAGGGATCGATCAGCAGCTTATGTGGATTGAAGCGCTGGCCATCGTCGGGGGCGTAGGGCCCATAGACGCGGTAGCCATAGAGCTGGCCCGGGCGCAGGCCATGTATGTAGCCATGCCAGACTTGCTCGCTCTGTGCGGCCAGAGGCACCCGCACTACCTCACGCGGGGCTTCCGGGCTCTCGAAGAGGCAAAGCTCGACCGCGACCGCGTGCTCCGAGAAGAGCGCAAAATTCACCCCGGTGCCGTCCCAGGTTGCACCGAGGGGATAGGGCGAGCCAGGCAGGATGGTATGCATACAGCCTTTCCTATGTCGCAAGGGCCATTGCCAACCACCCTATGGTAACATGAAGCGCATCCCAACTCTCGATGGCTGCTGAGATCAGCCGTTGCAGCAGAGGAGTTTAGGCATGGCGATGAAGACGACTGACTTGAGCGACGCCCATCCGCAGGTGCAGGTGGGCGAGCCGTTGCTGCGCCATTTTGGTGGCGTGCAGCTGTTTGGCGGGCCAATCACGACCCTCAGGGTGTTTGAGGATAATGCCCTGGTACGCGCTGCGCTGGAGGAGCCGGGCGCGGGGCGGGTGCTGGTTGTCGATGGGGGCGGCTCGTTGCGCTGCGCATTGCTGGGCGACCAGCTGGCGGCCCTGGCGGCTGGCAATGGCTGGGCTGGTGTGGTGATCAATGGCTGTGTGCGCGACAGCGCCGACCTGGCGACGATCAGCCTGGGGGTGCTGGCCCTGGCCCCACACCCACGGCGCAGTGTCAAAGGCGGCCAGGGTGAGCGTGATGTGCCGCTGCACTTCGCTGGCCTGAGCCTCAGCCCTGGTTCCTTCCTCTACGCCGATATTGATGGGATCGTTGTGAGCGAAGAGGCGCTGGGTTAAACAGCTGCCATCTTACTTCATTGGGCCGTTGCGGCGCACCAGGCCCTGGATCCATGTGTAGAAAAAATCATATCCCCTTCGACCATCATCTCATATCAAATATGATAGCGGCCTGCTTTATGTCCCATTACCATAGACTGGTACAGCGTCCCAGAAAGCTGTACTAACGAGTTTAATGGTACCGCTATGGAGCATACGTATGCCGCGCCGCCTCATTGTCAGTCTGCTCGTTCTGCTTGCCCTGCTCGCCGCCTGTTCAACGCCTACCCCGCCCCCGCCACCTTCGGCTACGCCAGCGGCGACAAGCGAACCGACTGCTAGCGCTGCGCCTGTTGGCCAGTTCCCACCGGCCACCATTGCTAACGACGAGGGTGGCCCAACCGTCGTGCTCGGTGAGTGGAACTATACCAATTATGCCGTGGCGAGCCACTTCCTGGAGCCGGTGGTAGCCCTGATGGATGTCTCGAGCGCCATCCTGGCCAACTATCGCGAGTGGGCGCCGCGCAGCGGCCAGATTCTCGGCAGACTCCTTGCTCCCATCACGTCGCCACCGGTGGGTTACCAGATTGACCTGCCCATCCTGCCTGGTGCTGCAAATGTTGACGTAGACAATGATGGGGAGTCCGATCCTGGTGTGCTCGTCTATGCGTTGGCGCTGAGTACCAATCTGACCGGCGACTCCTATCTGGAGCAGCTTGAACAGGGTGGCTACAGCTCGGTGCTGGCTGACCCGCAGACCGGCGCTATCCGCGAGGGTGACCTGCTCGTCTGGGCACCTGATGAGGCCCAGGGCTTCCCTGCCGCCGCCGGGGCTGATGGCCGCTTCTTCACCAGTGACGACCCGGTGGTGGGTCTGCCCGCTGGTTATACACTGGCAACCTTTGGGAGCGACGGCAAGGTCAGCTTCGAGCGGGCACAAATCGCCCATATGTATGTGCGCGAGCCAGTGGCAGTTGCCTCGCCCGACTTCAGCGACCGGGGCATCCTGGAGAGCTATAATGCATTGCTCGACCTCTTGAAGGTGCGCTATGCCTACAGTGAATTGCGCAAGCTTGAGTGGGAGCAGATCCGGCAGACCTACCTGCCGCAGGTGCAGGCCGCCGAGGCAGCCGGTGATATGGCTGCCTACTATGCCGCCCTCTTCGACCTGGCTCAGTCCATCCGCGATGCCCATGTGCAGGTCACGGCTACTGATCCGCAGATCCGCCTCGCCAATCTCGAACGGCTGGTCGGCGAGCGTACGGGCGGTCTAGGTGCCGCCGTGGCTGAGCTGAGTGACGGGCGCGTGATCGCCACCTATCTCGACCCGAATGGCCCGGCGGCCCAGGCCGGCTGGGTCTTCGGCACGGTGATCGTGAGCGTCAATGGTGTGCCGATCAACGAGCATATCGCTGGCTTGCCGCTGCTCAGCGCTGAGTCGACTGATGAGGGTGTGCGTCTGGCCCAGCTGGCCTTTGCCCTCGCTTTGCCCCCCGGTGAAGCGGTGACAGTCGAGTATCTCCTGCCGGGTGAACAGGTGGTGCGTAGCGTGACTATGACCGCCAGTGAGGAGGCCATTTCCAGCCCGTCGTCCGGGCCAGCCCGTGAGGAGATCAGCTTCCGTAAGCTTGATGGCGACTATGGCTACATCCAATGGACCGCTTTCGATGACCCGCTCTACAAGCTGGCGGTCTGGGAGAAGTTTCTCAGCAAGTTCAAGGATGCGCCGGGGCTGGTGATCGACCTGCGCGACAATGGTGGCGGCAATCTTGGCTTGATGTATACGCTGGCCTCCTATCTCTTCCCTGCTGAAACACCTGTGCCGGAGCACTGGCTTGACAACGATGTCTATGACGAAGCAGTCAACGGTCTGGTGCGCGAGTTCGCCGCTGATTACATGCTCAGTGCGCCAAAACCGGAACTGGCTTACCGTGGCCCGGTGGTGGTATTGGTCAACGAAGGCTCGGCCAGTGCTGCCGAGTATCTACCGCAGTTCCTACAGCGCCAGAACCGCGCCCAGGTGATCGGTGAGCATGGTACCGACGGAGCCGGTGGGGTGATCGAGCGGGTCGCCATGCCTGGCGGGATTATCTTTCAGTTCACCAAAGGCCGTACCGTCTTTGCTGGCACCGACGAGTATAACCTCGAGGGCAAAGGCGTCACGCTTGATGTGCGTGTGCCAATCACGGTCGAGAGTGAGCAGGCCAGACTGGAGGGGCGCGATCCGCTGATTGAGGCGGCGCTGGCGACTCTGGCTCAGCTGCGTGCGCAACAGGTGACGGCTCAGTTGACGACGGCTCCCTGGCAATGGCAGGTTCGCTATGGCACTGACGGTAGCCAGACGCCGGTCGGCAACCCGGCGAACTACACCCTCAGCTTTGTCGCTGACGGCAGCTTGTCGGTGCAGGCCGACTGTAATCAGGCCAGCGGCACCTATACGCTCGGCGACAATGGTGCGCTAACGATCACTCTCGGCCCGGTGACGGCGGCGGCCTGCGACAGCGCCTCGCAGAGTGAAGTGTTCTTGACCTTGCTCAGTGCAGCCGTTCGTTACCAGATTGACAGCGAGCGCCTGGTGATTGAGCTAAACCCGGAGCGTGGCGCGGCGGCGCTGCTGTTTGGATCAGGTGAGTAAAATGCGGTGAGAACGATCAGGGCCAGCTGGAGCTACCGCTTGATCTCAGCCCCGCCAGCCAGCTCAGCCTTGGTGGGGAGCATAGCTGCGCGGTGACCAGCGACGGGGCCGTGCGCTGCTGGGGGGGCCAACGACACGCTTACAGGCGCGGGTGCCCGCCTATGGCGCCCCAACCGGGAGTGCGCAGCTGCTATGGCTGCCGCTGGTGCGCCGATGAGCTGTCACCCCAACCAACCTCGTTGTCGGGCCACGCTGATCGCCTCCTCGCGTCGATGGACGCCGAGCTTGTCGTAGAGATGGCGGACATGGGTGCGAACCGTGCCGATGCTTAGCACCAGGGCGGCGCCAATCTGGGCATAGCTGTAGTTGGCTGCCAGCAGTTTCAGCACGCGCTGCTCCTGGGCAGTCAGGGCGGCAGACCGGCGCAGCACTGGTTCGCCCTGCACTGCTACCAGGCTGATCGACAGCGCTGCCAGCGGCCCGGCGAGGTCGGGGATATCCAGAAGCACGCGCACATAGCCGGTTGCCTGGGCTAGTTGTGCCGCATCCCGCAGGGTTGCGCTGGCAGCCGTCATATCGTGCAGTTGCCACTGTTGCCAGGCCTGGAGGGCCAGTAGCTGCAGCTGGTAGAGGCGCTCACCGCCTGCGGCAGCAGTGGCCAGGGTCTCATTCAGCATTGGTGTGATCGCCGCCGGATCATTGCCACAGGCGATCGCTGCCCGCAGGTAGGTAATGATCCTCTGGCGACGAAGCGAGCGGGTGTCCGCCTGCAGCAACGTGTGCTTGATCACTTCGAGCAGTTGCCATACTGTCTCATACTGCCTGGCGGCAATCAGGCTGCGTGTTTTAGCGTCCAGGGTGTAGTCAAAAATTGCCCGTGATCTGACCTGGCCGAGGTAGTTGGCAAAGGCTGCGACGTCCAGGCTAGCCCTGTCCGGCTCAAGCAGTTCACCCAGGCATTGGGCCATTGTGATCAGTTCCTGGTCTTGAAGCTGAAGTGCCCGCTCCATGCACAGTTGCTGGTACTGCCGTGCCTGCGCCAGGTGATCCAGCCAGTAGCTCTGCTCAGCCGCCAGATAGTAAGCAATGATCAGTTCAGTTGCCACCATAGCCCGGTCGCGTTTGTTATCGGCAGCGATCAGGTGGAATCTGCGGCTGGCCTCTTTGCTGTCACCGCTGATCATACTCCAGCGGGCCAATTCACGTTGCAGGGCCACAATCCCGGTGCCCCAGGCGGCACGCTCAAAGGCAGCCAGGGCAGCCTCGGCCGCCACCAGCATCGTCGTGCGGTGTTCGGCAGCGCGGTGAAGATGCATCTGTAGAAAGTGTATTATACCGATGTGAAAATCGTCCAGAAAGGTTAACTGTAGCTCGGCGCTGCGTATGGCGTCGGCGACCTTGGCCGGATCGCCAAGCATAAAGGCCCCGCCAGCTTGCAATACGAGCCATTCGGCATGGTGCCTGGAGGCATAGGTATCGCTGTTGGCTTGCAGCTGCATGGTGTGCGTGGCCTCCTGGAGATAGGTGTGTATCTGCCGGTCATCGGATAGCAGGGCAAGCCGGCAGCGGTCGAGCATCAACTGCGGGCGTTGTCGCAGCAACTCGTCCGGTAGGAGCGTCAGGAGGCTACGCGCCCGGTAGGGGTCGCGCAGCAGGGTAGTGCGCAGATCGGCCTCCACCAGATCGGCCGCCTGTATGAGATCGCCAGCTGCCAGGAGGTGACGAACGGCTGCGTTGAGGCTACCCACCCCCGCCAGCCAGGCGGCCGCACGGCGGTGCAACTCGGCAATCAGCCGGGCGGGACTCTGGGCGCGCAGGCGGTGCTGGAGCAACTCCTGAAAAAGCTGGTGATAACGATACCAGCCCTTGCCGTCAAGCGGCAACAGAAAGAGATCGGCTCGGGCAATGGCGGCCAGTTTGCCATAGGCATCATCCATACCGGTAACGGCCGCGCACAGCTCGGCATTGAAGCTATCGAGCAGGGCTGTCTGCAACAGGAAGGTACGCAACTCGGGCGGCTGATGGTCGAGCACCTCGTCAGCCAGGAAGTCGGCCAGCCATGTGTTGGCACCGTGCAACATGGCGAGCAGATCGTGGACACTGGTGTGTTCGCGCAGGGCCAGTACCGCCAGTTGCAAGGCGGTGACCCAGCCCTCGCTGTGCAGGGTCAACTCGACGACTTCGGCCTCGGTGGGCGGGGGGAAGCCCCGCCGCTGCAGATAGGCTGCCACCTCTTTCGGGGTAAAGCGCAGATCTTCGGTATCCAGGGCTGTAACTTTGCCGTGGGCATAGAGGCGCGCCAGGGGTAGACCCGTGCGCCGCCGGGCCAGCAGGATGTAATGGAAGGTGGCCGGGGCCTGCTCCAGCAAGGTAGCGATCAGCTTATGCACTGTCGACGCCTCGATGATATGCAGGTCGTCGAAAATTAGCAGGACAGGCTGTGCTTCGCTATTGCTATGCTCTTCCAGGGCCAGGCAGAGGCGCTGCATGGCGCGAGTCGCCGGGTCGTAGCCATCATGCAAGATCGGTTGCAGCAGGGTCGCTATAGCGGGAATGACCTGGTCGAGCACGGTTGCCAGGTGGGTGACGAAGAAGCGCGGGTCGTTGTCATCTGCGCCGAGGGCTAGCCATGCGCTGCGGGCCTGCGGGCGGCGCTGATCGAGCCAGCGGCTGACCAGCGAAGACTTACCGTAGCCCGCCGGCGCATGGATGACCACTGCACGCACACCTGGCCAGCTATCCAGCCGCGCGTAGAGCTGCGGCCGTTCAATGATGGCGTCTGTGTATGCCGGTCGCTCCACGCCTGCAGGGTACTGAAAATCGTGTAGAGGCTCTTTCATGTGTCACATCAGACCACGTGAGCCAAACCCGGAGAAAATCATATCTTCCTCAGCCATCATATCATATCAAATATGATAGCAGGCCGCCTTGCCGCCCATTACTATAAACTAGTCTAGCCGTAATAACACGAGGATTCCCACCTTATGCGTCAACCACCACCTGGCATCTGGCTGAGTATCGTGCTGGTGCTGGCTATGCTGGCCCCAAACCCCGTCCGTCCGGTACAGGCTCAAAGCACTGTATCCTTTCCGGTGACTCAGACCTTTCGCACGAGCGCCGCTCCCGGCTGGCAGTTGCTGAACAACGCCAGCTTGACGGCGAGTAGCGACGGTGCTGGCAACGGCTGGTTGCGTCTGACCAGCGTGGCTAATGATCAAAAGGGCACCGCGATCTTGAATACGCCCTTTTCCAGCAGCGCCGGGGTTCTGGTACGTTTCACCTATGCCACCTACGGCGGCAACGGCGCTGATGGGATGAGCTTCTTCCTGCTTGATGGAAGTACCGTCAATCCATCTCCTGGCGGTAGTGGCGGCGCACTGGGCTATGCAAAAAATGGTAACACCGTACCAGGATTGACAAATGCCTATGTGGGTATCGGCTTTGACGAATTCGGTAATTTTGCCAGCGATGCACAACTTGGCATCATCGGGAATTCTCTAGCGAGCCCGAACCATATCACGATGCGCGGTTCGGGCAATGGCCTCACTGGCTATAGTTTGCTGACCAAGAAGGCAGTCAGCCAGGGCATTGCCACTGGCAGCCGCAACGGGGCTCGCCAGGTCGAGGTCTTGATCAACAATGGCCGCATCACGGTCAAGGTCAACTACGGCTCCGGGTTTGTCACCGAGATCAACGAGTTCAACCTGGCCAGTGCATCCGGCCAGGCTGCTCTGCCGGCGACTTTGAAGATGGGCTTCAGCGCTGCCACCGGTGGTAATACCAATTACCACGAGATCCGTGATGTGACGGTCACCCTCCCAGCAGATCTCTCGACGACGCTGAGCGCGAGCAAGGCGAATGCCGCACGTGGCGAAGCTGTGGTACTCACTGCCACAGTGCGTAACAGTAACGATAATGCTGTGTCCGGCGCTACCTTCCTCAGCCAGTCGCCCGCGCTGAGCTACGGGAGTTGGACATGCACCGCCAGTGCGGGCTCTACCTGCCCGGCCAGCGGCAATGGCGCACTGAGCGCGAATGTCGACCTGGCCCGTGGCGGCAGTGCCACCTTCACGATCAATGCGACGTTGGCAGCAGGGGCCTCGGAAGGAAGCAACAGCCTGACGGCGCAGATCAATCTGCCATCAAGTTTCACCGACATTGATCCAACCAGCAACCAGGCCAGCGTCAACCTCACCGCACCCAGCGTCTTCTTGATCGGCTCACCGTCCGGTGCAGCCTTCGTCGAAGACGGCCCGGCTCAGGTCGTTGCGCCGAACCTGGTGATCAATAGTGGCACAACGCTCCGCCGGGCCCGCGTGACGATCAATACCAACTATCAGCAAGGTGCTGATGCCCTTGCCGTCGGTAGTTCCACCGCCGTGAGCGGTACGCTCAGTGGCCTGGCCTGGGCCTGGGATGCTGCCAATGCGACCTTGACGATCACCGGTGACGGCAGCGATGCCACTTACCAGAGCGTCCTGCGCCAGGTCACCTTCCGTAACAATAGTCAGACGCCGACCAGCGCCCGGCGTGAGGTGCGCTTCTCGCTCGGTGATGGCCTTCAGTTCGCTGGTAACGGCCACTTCTACGAGTTTGTGGCCACGCGGCTAACCTGGCAACAGGCCAGTGATGCGGCGTCTGCCCGGCGCTACTTCGGTCTGCAGGGCTATCTGCCAACGATCCTCTCTCAGGCCGAAGCTGATTTTGTGCTTAACAAACTGGGTGGCCAGGCAGCCTGGATCGGTGCCCGTGACCTGCCGACTGCTGACGAGTGGCGCTGGGTAACCGGCCCCGAAGGGCGCGAAGATGCCGGTCGCGGGCGGATCTTTTCACGTGTCTCCACGCCAGTGAATGGCCAGTATGTCAACTGGAATGCTAACGAGCCGAACCACGCTGGCAGTGGCAGTGTCGGCTATTTCATTGGCCAGGGATGCTCATTCCCCACCTGTGTGCCGGGTAAATGGGATGATGTTGCACCAGATAGTGTGAATGACGGCTACGTGGTCGAGTACGGCGGCCTGCCCAATGATCCGACCGTGACCCTGGCCGGTACTGCCCAGGTGACGGTCACGCCCGTCAATGACGCCCCGACCGCCATCAGTCTGAGCCCTACCAGTGTTGGTGAGAATCTGCCCCCCGGCACCCTGGTCGGCACCCTCAGTGCCACTGACCCTGATCATACCAGTGGTTTTACCTACGCTCTGGTGGACGGCGATGGAGGGATCGATAAGAGCTTCTTCACCATCATTGGCAACCAGCTCCAGACCGCCCGCACCTTCGACTTCGAGCTGCGCAACAGCTATTCGGTGCGTGTTCAGGTGACTGACCCGCAGGGGGGCACTTTCGCCCGTGCCTTCCCGATCACGATCACCAAAAATGCGCTTGCGCCAACTTTTCATAATCCTCCAGCACCGCGCACTGGCGTCTATGGTAATCCCTACCAGTTCGCCTTCAACGCCTCGGGCGAGCCAGCCCCGACCTTCAGCATCAGTGCTGGCGCTTTGCCGCCTGGTCTGACGCTCAACCCCACCACGGGTATGCTGAGCGGCACGCTAACAACACCGGGTAGCTACACCTTCACCGTGCAGGCAGCCGTCACCGGGGTTATCACACCAGCCACCCAGGTGGTGACAATGAATGTGACGCAGGCCCCGCTAACCGTTCGGGCCAATGACCTGATCGTCAAGCAGACCAACCCGGTCACGCTCAGCTACACCGTCTCTGGCTTCAAGGGCGCTGATGACGAGGGCGACCTCACCACCCCGGTGCAGATCAGCAGCTCGGGCGACGGCACGACGCTGGGGAATTTCCCGATCAGCGTGGCCGGGGCAACCTCACCAAAGTACGCCATCACCTTCGTGACCGGCACGCTCACGGTGCAGGCGCGCGATCTGCCGACGGTGACCTGGAACCCGGCGCAGGCCGCGATCACTTATGGCACACCCCTGAGCGCCGCTCAGCTCAACGCCGTAGTGACCGACCCGAATACCGGCCAGCCTTTGCCTGGTACGCTCACCTATATACCGACGCTCGGCACCGTCCTCAACACCGGCCTCCAGCAGCGACTCACGCTGGTGTTCACCCCTACTGATACGACCAACTTCGTGTCCCTCACGACGGTCAAAACGATCGACGTTATCCCGGCCTTGTTAACCGTGCGCGCCGATGACAAGACGATTTACGTTGGCAACCCGCTGCCGACCCTTACGGCCTCCTACAGCGGCTTTGTCAATGGTGACGATCTGAGCGATCTTGACGTGCTGGCGAGTCTGAGCACCCCGCCGGACACCAACACCGTTGGCAATCGGCTCATCCTTGTCTCTGGGGCGGCTGATCCAAACTACTTCTTCTCCTACCAACCCGGCACCCTGGCCATCCTGTCCACGCTGGTCTCACCGCAGATCGTCACTCCTGCCCCCCCCGCTGGCATCTACGGGCAGCCCTACAGCCATGCAGTTCTGGCGGTTGGGACGCCGCCTACAATGACCTATACGCTGACCGGCACACTCCCGCCGGGCCTCAGCTTCAATGCGGCCAGCGGACGCCTGAGTGGTACGCCCAACCAGGCGGGCACCTACGCTGGCCTGACCCTCACGGCTGATAATGGGATCGCACCCTCTGCTACGAGCAGCTATACGATCACGATCGCCAAAGCGCCGTTGACCGTGACTGCCGATAACCTGAGCAAGAAGCAGGGTGCGGCCAATCCGTCGTTCACTATGCACTACGCTGGCTTTGTGCTGGGTGATGATGTGAGCGATCTCACTAGTGCGCCGCTGGCGAGCACCAGCGCCACCGCCGGGAGCCCCGTAGGTGCCTACCCGATCACCCTCACTGGTGGCACCTCGGCCAACTATGCATTCACGCTGGTTGATGGCCTGCTCACGGTCACCGATCAGGATGTGCCAGTCGCCACCTGGAACAATCCGGCGGCTATCAGCTATGGTACGTCGCTCAGCGCGGCCCAGCTTAACGCCACCGCGACCTGCAACGGCACGCCACTCACTAACGTCAACGCCCAGTTCCTCTACAATCCGTCCCTGGGCAGCGTGCTGGATGCTGGCCAGGCCCAGCGCCTGGAGGTGACGATTGTGCCGAGGATCGCCACCTGCGCCACAATCACCAAGCGTGCCGATCTGGATGTCAGCCCGGTGCCGTTAACTATCACTGCCCCGAGTCTGACTATTGCTGCCGGCACAGCCCTGCCCGCGTTGACGCCGTCCTTCACCGGCCTGGTGAACAATGACAGCGGGGCGGGCCTGGCGACCCCGCCCGCGTTGACAACGGCGGCTAACAAGAATGTCGCCGGTAGCTACCCGGTGCTTGTTGCGGGCGCAGCCGACCCGAACTATGCGCCGATCACCTATGTCAATGGGACACTGACCGTGCAGCCCACCAGTGCGACGGGTGGGGTGAGCACGGGCGGGCCGGGTAGTGTCTTCCCCTACACAGCTGGCGGCTTCACCCCGGGCCAGCCCGTCACGCTCACCGTTAATGGCAAGACGGTCGGTACCTACACCGCTGGGCCGGACGGCACCATTGGCGCTGCGGTGATCTTCGATCCGTTGACGCCGAGCGGCATCTACACTATCACTGCCACCGGCGCGCCAGCGGGTACCACCACGACCCAGCCCGTGACGATCACTTCGAGCACACCGCCACTTACGCAGACCCAGGGCCTGCCACCAGTTGCGGCCCGCCCGGTCGCCCCTGGAAGTGTCGTGCCGCTCCTGGCGGGTGGTTTCCAGCCCGGCGAGCAGGTGGTACTGACGGTGAATGGTCGCCAGGTCGGCACGCTCACGGCTGGCCCGACTGGCCAGATCCGCCCGGCTCTCGACCTGGTTTCGGGTGTGAGCGGTACGCGCCAGATCAGCCTGACCGGGCAGACGTCGGGCCACCAGGAGACGGCCCAGGTTACGGTTGATCCGAACGGGCCGACCGTGGTTGACCCAACTGCTGGCTACCCAGGCGGCCCGCCGATCATTGGTGTGACCCCAGGCGGGCCGGGTAGCTTCTTCCCGGTCATCTTCGGAGGTTTCCAGCCAGGGCAGACGGTGCCGATCACGGTGGACGGTAAGCTCGTTGGCTCCGTCACTGCTGGCCCAACCGGTGTGGCGCAGGCGACCATCTACCTCGACCCGCACACCCAGCCGGGGCAACACATCATTCAGGCTGGCCCGACCGGTCCGCTGGCCACGGTCACGGTGGCACCTGATGCGCCAGCTCTCCCACGTCTGAATAACGCACCAGTTTTGCAGAACACCAACGAGGTGGGTGCACCGGGTGGCTTCTTCCCCTTTACCGGCTCGGGCTTCCAGCCCGGTGAGGACGTCCTGCTCACGCGGAACGGGGTGGTGATCGGCTCGACCAAAGCCGATGCTACCGGCAACATCCAGGTCGCCCTCCGCTTCAACTCGGGGACGCCACCAGGCAACTACTTGATCGATGCTACCGGCACAACCAGCGGGTTGCGCACCAGCACCACGATGACGCTTGACCCGAATGGGCCTCAGCGGCACAATCCGGGCAATCTGCCGGTAGTATCGGCGACCTCAGGGCTTTACCTGCCCTTTATCGCCGCCAACTTCGTGCGATAGGACGTGTCCGATCACGGGAGTTGCGTCGTGATGGTTGGGGGCGAGCTGACCCTCGCCCCCAACCATTGCTATCGTCTACCGTGGGCGCCAATGGGGAAACTGCTCGTCGGTGATCGTTGCGGTCAACTGGATAACACTGCCGCCGTGTAGATCTTTGGTATAGAGATCGTAGCTGCTGTCTGAGCCTGCCCCCATACTGCGGTTCGAGACGAAGGTAATGTCGGTGCCGTCGGGTGACCAGGCCGGTTGGTCGTCGTCGGCATTGTTCGGTGTAAAGAGGCGCGTCTCGCCGCTCGCCAGATCGAGAATGTAGATGTCGTGGTTGCCGCGCCGGTCAGTGCGGAAGGCGATGCGTGTGCCATCGGGTGACCAGGCCGGGTAGGCATCAAGGAATTGATCCGCCGTGAGTTGATTGGGCTCATTCAGACGATCAAGATTGACGACGTAGAGGTCGAAGCTGCCGCTGCGATCCGAGACAAAGGCGATGCGTGTGCCGTCGGGCGACCAGGCCGGGTTGCCGTCGCGGGCGGGGTTGTTGCTGAGATTCAGCAAGCCTGTCCCGTCGCGGTTGACCACAAAGATCTCCCAGTTCCCGTCGCGCAAGCTCTCGAAGGCAAGCTGCTTGCCGTCGGGCGACCAGGCCGGGTACATATCTTTCGCGGGGTGATCGGTCAGGTTGGCTCTGCCAGTACCGTCGCTGGCACTGATGAAGATGTCGTAGTTGCCGTCACGGTTGCTCGCGAAGGCAATCTCACTGCCGTCAGGCGACCACTTTGGCATGGTTACATCACTATTGAGGTCGTTGATCAGCATGCGTTGAACCATTTCGCCCATATTGAGCACGGCGATATGGCGCAGTATCCCTGTTAGACCGACGGAATGGAGCAGTTGATCATCGATAGCCGCCGTTGGCGCTGGCTGCCAGGCTGGCTGCCGCTCGGCAACTGCCGCCGGGCTCAGCGCCTGTGCCTCACGCCCGCTGTCGTCCATCACATAGATGCCCGGCTTCCCACCACGATCCGAGCGCAAGACGATCTGCGTGCCGTCAGGCGACCAGGCTGCCTCGCCATCAAAGCCGGGGCTTGTCGTCAGGCGAGTCTGGGCTGTACCGCTGGCCAGCATCACAAAGACCTCCCCGTCGCCATCGATCACCCGGGTGAAGGCGATGCGCTTGCCGTCGGGCGACCAGGCGGGCTCGCTGTCATCGTAGGGGCTGTTGGTCAGGTTGATCTGCTGATCGGGGCGATCCAGGGTGAAGAGGTAGATGTCGCTCTGCCCCGTCGCGGCAGTACGAGCCGTATAGGCGATGCTGCGCCCGTCGGGGGACCAGGCAAGCCGGCCTGCATCAAGCAGGCCGCTGGCGAGAGGGCGCATGCTCCTGTCGGCCAGCTCCATCCCAGTGATCACACCCTGCTCGCTACTGCCGGTGACAAAGACGAGCCGCCGCCCATCGGGCGACCAGCTCGGCCAGCGTGCGCCACCAGGCAGATCGGTCAACTGGCTTCGTAGCGAGCCGTCGGGCTGCATCAGGAAGATCTGCTCGACGCCCTCAACCGGGGCGACAAAAGCGATCAAGCTACTGTCCGGGGCCCAGGCTGGCGCACGATCCGGGCCGGGATTGTTGGTCAGGCGCAGCAACCCCGAACCATCACTATGCATACTGTAGATCTCGTCGTCGCCGTCACGCGCCGAGACAAAGAGCAAGCGGCTGAGCGGGGCGGTTGGGGTGACCGATGGCAGAACAGTAGCTTGCACCGGCGGAATGGGGGTTGCCGTGGGGCTCGCAGCAGGGAAAAAGGGCGTTATCAGACCCTCCAGCCCCGTGCTACAGCCCGTTAGCACAACCAGCAGGCCAAGCAGCAGGCCCAGGCGACGGATACCGGCGCTCATAGGCGCGGCTCCGGCTCAGCGCGGGCCTGATCGACTTCTGGGTCAGCGGGCGCTTGTGCCGCATCCTCGTAGGAGACCACAACGGCAGGGAAGGGGATCACAATACCCTCCTGGGCAAAGCGCTCGTGCAGACGCTGGATAAAGGCGTGCCGCACTGGATACTGATCAACATACGTCTGCACGCGCATAACCACCGAGGCCTTGATCGCATAATCGCCGAACTCACTGAAGCGCAAGAAGGGCTTGAAGCCCTTCACCGTACCTTGCACCTCGTGCATCACGGCACTCGCCACTTCGAGGGTGACCTGCTCGACCTTCTGGAGATTGCTGTGATAGTGAAATCCGATCGGAATAGACATGCCAAGCTCATGCTCCGCTGGAGCATAATCGATCAGCAAGGCGTTGGTCAGGGTTGTATTGGGCACGATGATCGTGGCATTGTCAAGCTGGCGAATGGTCGTGTCGGACCAGCGCACATCGTGGACATAGCCCTCTTGCCCCGAAGCCAGGCGCACATAGACCCCCGGACGCACGCGATTAGCAACGACAACCTGCAGGCCAGCGAAGAGGTTACTGAGTGGCTCGCGCAGGGCCAGGCTCAACCCGAGGCTACTGCCAGCCAGCAGGGTCAACAACGGGGCAATCGGCATGCCCAAAATTGACATAACCATGGCCAGGATCACCAACCCACCGACAAAGCGGATCAGCAGGTTGATCAGCGAGACGCTGGGTTGGTGCTGGTTGACGGCTAAACGTACCAGGCTGGTCAGCACGCGCACGGCGGCAATCGCCACAGCAATAAAGCTGATCAGCAGTGTCGTGGTGCTGAACGACGTGACCAACTCGCGGGGTAGGCCAGCCATCCAGATCACCGCAAGCACACCAATGGTGATCCCGAAGATTGTAGGTAAGCCACGCAAAGCGTGAATGATGATCCCGAAGATGCGCCAGCCGCGATGACCAGCCCAACGCTGCAACGTAGGCAAGGCGATGTCGATCAGCAAGCCGATCAGGAAGGCGACTGCCAGCACGCTCAGGCCACCCACCGGGTTGGCATTGAGCGCGGCCTCCACTTCTTCAATCATCTCTGTCTCTGATCAAATTTATGGCATACAATTGGCACATCATACCATCTTTATCATTTGCCACAGGTAGCTGTCTCTGGCTCAGCAATCAGTCGTCTGGGGCTCAAGTTTACTGGCCTGCTTGTCGGCTTCGACAGGCTCGGCTGGCAAGCATTGGTTCAGCCTGTTGTAGGAGTAATGCCCATGCCTACGCCCGATCCGACGATCCGTGCGGCCCTTGACGCGCTTGGCTTGCCTGACTTGAAGGTGGTTGCCGATCCCGGCGATCTTGCCGCCTTGAGCCAGCGAACGGGCTGGAAGGTGAGCTTCGCCGATCAGTTCACCTGGCTGGCTCGCCGCCAAGGGTGGCATGGTAGCGTATGGTTGTGAGCCAGAAATAGTAGCGGGTGCGTGGTGCGCCAAAGAGGGCGAACTCAGTCAGATGGCTCAGGCTCATGGTCAAGGTTGCCCGGGCTTCGTCGTGGCTGAGAAGCGCGATCCCATCGCTGCGCCAGCCGGTACCATCCCAGAAGAAGAGTTGCATCGATGAGGGCTCTAATCCAGCGACCTGGGCCGGGTTGTAGCGGAGGGTGAGGGTGATCGGTTGGGTAGGCGGGAGACCATGCAGCGGCTGATCATTCAGGAAGGCGGTCAACTCGAACTGGAGTTGGCCGAAGTGCAAGCCCCCTGGCGAGATCTCTGTATTGCCGGTCGGTGTCACGATTGGTGTATAGCTGAGGAAGAAGATCTCTTCGGCACCGGGGTTGACCCCGAAGGCCTCCGGTGGCAGTTCCAGTGTCACCAGGCCCTGTGGGCTGTTGAAGGTGAGCGTGCCTGGGGTTTCTGGATCGAGCGGAACCACCTGTGGCTGGCCGTTGCTGTGCCCACGGGCGCTGATCACAATGGCCACCCGTGCGCTGCTGGTCTGGTTCGTCGAATCGTGCACCGTATAGCTGAAGTGGTCGGGGCTGCTCGCCCCCAGGTCGGCCTGGTAGCGCACTTGTGTTCCATTGTTGATGATCCTTGCCGTACCTGAGATTGGATCACTAATCGTCAGCAGGGTCAGGCCACCACCGGAGCCATCGATGTCATTGGCCAGCACGTCAATCTCGATCACCTCACCTTCAAGCACACCGGCCGCATCGTTGACCGCCCTGGGGCCGTTCTGCTCGGTTGGTGTTGGCGTGGTGTTTGGCGTCACCCTCGCAGTCGGCGTGTTGGTGGCGGTGGGCGTGTTGGTGGCGGTGGGCGTGTCGGTCGGGGTGGGCGTGTCGGTGGCCGTGGGTGTCTCGGTCGGGGTTGGTGTACTCGTTGGAGTATGCGTTGCGGTGGGCGTGTCGGTCGGGGTCAGAATGAAGTTGGCCGTCAGACTTCGGTTGCCGCTTGCCGTGAAGCTGTAGACCGCACTCGTCGAGACGGTCGTGATACCCTCGGTCCAGTTCACAAAGATGTAGCCACTCGCAGCGGTCGCCGTCACAACCACAGTTGCTTCAGAGTCAAAGTCGCCGCCGCCATTCACACTGCCGCCACCTGCAGCTGAGTTGGTATTGACATCAATGTGATAGGTTACGGTCTGGGTGAGGCTGTCGCTGCTGGTCAGGAAGGTGTCAGCTCCGCCGTATGTGGCGGTGATGCGCGTGCTGCCGACCGGCAGGCTGCTGGTGCTGTAGGTGGCCACACCGCTGCTGAGGGTGGCGGTGTAGGTGCTGGTCTCGCTGGTGAAGCTGACGACGCCAGTGGGTGTGTCGGCAGCTGCATGCACGGTCGCCGTGAAGGTGACACTCTGGCCGAAGACGGATGGGTTGGGGGCACCAGTCAGGGTGGTCGTCGTGCTGGTCCTGATCGTATTGAAGCGCGCCGATGACTGCGCAGTCTGGAGTAGCCCGCTCACAGTTGCGGTGTTGGTGATCACCTCATTGGCGCTGCTACGATGGTTGGCGGTAAAGCTGAAGCTGCGCACCGCTGCGGGGGCAAGCTCGCCACTCCAGGTGATCACCCCGGCGACCTCGCTGGCCCCATTCCGCACCACCCAGTCGCCGAAGGTAAGACTGATCGGCAGCGTATCGGTGAGCCTGGCGGTGTCGGTAAGGTTGCCGCTGTTGCTCAAGGTGAGCGTGTAGGTGACGATGCCCTGGTAGGGGACGTCCGTTGTTGGTGTAACCGTTTTCGCCAGGCGCAAGAAGGGCATGGGTGGCGCTTCGTAGGCACCAATGTCACAGCCGCTACCCTGCGGGCGGGCGATGTCGCGCTGGTCGGTGGGAAGGCAGGTGCCGGCGTCGCCGGCGTCGATGGCTGGCGAGCCGGGCAGCAGCGCGATGGTCGGAGTGTTACCGCCGTAGTTGCCCAGGCTGCCGAGCACGGCGTCGCCGCTGAGCGCCGCGCTGCACGAACCGTCCTCCACCAGGTTGTTGGTGTTGGCGGCGATGATGCCGCTGTTGTAGCAATCCGCGCCGCCAGTGCTATCGGCGATCAGACTGTTTTGCAGATAGAGCCTGGCGCTCCCACCCTGGCTGGCGACGCCACCGCCGCCGCCGCCGAGGTTGCTGGCGTTGGCGGCAAAGGTGACATTGGTCACAGTAAGCGTACCTGAATTGTTGATGCCGCCGCCGAACCAGGCCGTGTTGAAGAAGAAGGTGCTGTTCGCCACGACCAGCGTGCCTGTATTGTTGACACCGCCACCGTTGAAGTTGCCGCTTGTATTGCCGCTGAAGGTGCTGCCGGTGATGATCAGCGTCCCGGGATTATCGATGCCGCCGCCATTGTTTTGCGCACTGTTGGCGGTCAGCGTGCTGTTGGTCACTGTCAGCACGCCGCTGTTCAGGATGCCGCCGCCATGGTTGGCGCTGATCACCGTGCCATCGCGAATGGTCAGCCCGTCGATGGTGGCGTGTACACCAGCGTTGACTGCAAAGACGCGTGTGGCAGCGTTGCCGCTCACGAACAGCAGGCGCGCGCCCGGCCCGTTGATGCTCACGTCTCTGCTCAGGGTCAGTGCCTGGCCGCTAGTGAGGGTGATCGTGGCTGCGCCGCTGGCGGTCAGCGCCGGGGCGAAATCGATCATCCCACCGCTACAGAGATCGGCGATGGCCTGGCGCAGGCTGCCGGTGCCGCTGTCGTCCGTGTTGGTGACTGCGATCGAGGGAGCACAGCTGAAGGCTGCCCAGTCTGAGAAGGCGGTTGCGCCACCGAAGGTGACATGCTCTGAATCAGATCCATTATTCGCGCACGTCCACCTGCCGCCGCTGTAGCGACAGGCCATCGGTGTGGCAAGATTAGCGTGGGGCAGGCTTACGTCAGCAGTGAAAGCGCTGCCCGTGCCCGTGATCGTCCAGTAGATCGGCTCACCGTCGCTGGCTGGGCCGTTGGGCTGCGGCTGATCGATGCGGTCGACCTGGATGGCGATGAGCGGGTCGCCGCCATCCAGGTCGGCGACTGCGATCATTAGATCGGCAGTGTATGCACCAGCGAGACCAAAGGTGTACGTATCCACGGCGTCAACCGGTTGTGTTTTGCGGATCACGCCATAGTTGGTCAGGGTGCCTTGCATATGTGCATGGTCGTCAGTCACTGCTTCGATGAGCGTTGTGCCGGTGAAGACGGTCAGATCATCGAACCAGGTTATGACGTCGAGTACCAGGTTCTGCTCCTTGCCGCCAGCAAAGGTGATGCCATAGCCTTCGGTGTTCAATTCGCCGGAGTTGGTGAAGCTGCCGGTGATCGTGATCGGACTTGTCAGGGTCAACCCACCACTGGCCATAAGCTCCAGGTCTTCGTACTCGCTGGCACTACGCAGACTGCCCCTGCGCACGGTCAGTTTCTGCGTCACCTTGAGTTTACCCACAATGGTGACGGTGTCGGATTTGTTGGCCTTGTCGATGACCAGATTGTAGAAGGTGAGCGGGCTGCCGGTAAGCGTCTGCGGCTGATCGCCGGTGAGGGTGACGGTGTGCTCGTTGACAACCAGGCTGCCGCCGGTCTCGACGGTCAGGTTGCCAGCCATGCTGATCTCCTGATCCAGCGTGATGCTGATACCCGCCGGGATGACATAGTCGCACACACCGGTGCATAGCGGGAAGACCTCGCTCCAGTTACCCGATTCGGATGGGCGTAGTATGCTGGAGGTCGTATAGGTTGCGGTGGCGCTACCCGTTTGCAGCGAACCACTGTAGGTCGCCGTGTTGGTGATCGTGCTGCCCCCACTCGCCGTATTGGTAAGCTCGAAGGTAAAGGTGATCCGCTCACCGGCGGCAATTGCATCGTTCCACGTCAGGTCATTGCCGGTGAATGCCGCCCCGGCTGGCTGTTCGACCCAGCGGGCAAAGGTGACATCTGCTGGCAGCCTGTCGGTGAGCATAGCCGTATCGGTGATCCCACCGCTGTTGCTTAGGATCAGCGTGTAGGTGAGCACGCCCTGGTAGGGGACATCGCTGGCCGGTGTGACCTGCTTGGTCAAGCCCACGGCGGCATGCTGCTCCCGCTCATATGCGCCGATGTCGCAGATGCTACCCTGGGGACGGGCGATGCCGTCTAGATCGGTCGTCGGGCAATCGTCGTTTGTACCCGCGTTGATCGCCGCGCTGCCATCGACCAGGTAGTAGCTGTCGCCAGGCGCGTCCACAAAGTGCGGATTGCCGTCGGTCAGGCTGTGACTGCCGCCGCTCACCGTGCCGGTGATTGGGTTGGTGACGCCGTAGAAGAGGTTGTAGTCCTGTGTGACGGTTCCGTTCGCACGCTGGATGCCGGTGGTGTAGGAGGCGACGACGGTGTTGGTGATGTTCACGGCGCCGTTGCCGACGTAAATCGCCGAAGCTGCGCCGACGGTGGGGCTGGCGACGGTCGTGTTTACGATGTCCACGCCGCCGCTGGCTGAGGCATAACGATACAGGGCGGCACCATTATAGGTGGCCCCGGCGCTGTTGCGCGCCAGCAGCACATTGACTACGCGGGCGGTGCCCGCATAGTGGTAGATGCCGCCGCCGTCGCGTGCCGCCGTGTTGCCGATAAACTGCGTGCCAGTCACTGTCAGGGCGCTCCGGGCATACAGCCCGCCGCCGTTGCTGGAGTCGGTGCTCTGATTGTTCTGGAACAGCCCGCCGGAAATCGTTGCCGCAGTGTAGGCGTACACGCCGCCGCCAGCACTACTGGCGGTGTTGCTCAGGACGTTGACGTTGCTAAGCGTCAACGGTGCAGTGTTATTGCCGTATATCCCGCCACCCTGGCCGCCGCTGCCGTGCTGGACAGTCAGGTCGGTGAGGGTGAGGGCAGCTGTGGCATAGAGGCCGCGCCCGCCGCCCAGGGCGTCCAGTAGTGTAGGTTGGGTAGTCGGGTCGGCTGTGATCCAGTTGGTCGTGGTGTAGCCGCCTGCCAAGGTCAACGTTTTGGTAATGTAGGCAATCTGGTTGTTGCCGCTGCGGCTTTGCGTGCCCGCGCAGATCCCTGCCACTTTGACCGTATCGCCCGCGCTCGCAGCATCCACCGCCTGCTGGACGGCGTACCCGTCGTCGCTGCGATAGACTGTCACTCCTTCATCCGGCGTCGCAAAGCAGGCGGGGAAGCCCTCCACCTGAAACGCGGCCGTGGCAGAGCCGCTCTGTCCGGTGCCGCTGAACGAGGCCGTGTTGGTGATGATGGTGCCGTAATCGCCGCTGTGCGTGACGGTAAAAATCAGTGTGCTGTGCATGAGATCCGTCATCGCGGTCGTCCAGGTAATCACGCCGCCGTCGTGGCTGGCGCTGCCCGGCCCGCTGATCCACCCGCCAAAGGTGACGCTCACCGGCAGGGTGTCCGTGACGAGTACTATGTCGGTGAGGCTGCCATCGTTCGTCAGGTCGAGGCTGTAGGTGAGCACCCCGCTGGGGTAGGGCACCCGGGTAGCTGGCGAGACCGACTTGGAGAACAAGAGATTGGGGTACGCTGTGCCCTCGTACGCGCCGATGGTCGGCGGGTCGCTGCGTGCGTTGCCATCCAGGTCGGTGGCCACACCCAGGTTCAGGCCGTGGGCCGGCGCGGGGCTGCCCAGCGCCGGATAATAGTTACCCGCTGCGGCATCGGCGAAGAGCAGGTACTGGTTGTCGCTGAGACTGTGGCTGCCAGTGACGATACTGGTGGGGGCGTTGAAGAACTGGTTGTAGTCTGACGTGACCGTGATGCCGCTGGCGGCCTCAATTCCCTTCGTATAGCTGGCGACGATCGTGTTGGTGATGGCGAGAGACCCTCGATACACGTAGATGGCCGTACCGGTGCCCACGGTCGGGCTGGCGATGGTGGTATGGAGGACAGTCACGGCGCCATAGGAGTAACTGTAGATCGCGGCGCCGGAGGCGGTCGCCGCGTTGCCTGCGAATAACGCATTGACCACCATGACATCTCGACTGCCCTTGAGATAGAGCCCGCCGCCCGTGGCGCTACCGCCAGCTGTAGCCGTGTTGCCGAGAAACTGCGTGCCGGTTAGCGTAAGGCGGGCGCTTGCGACCAGGCCACCGCCCGCGCAACTGGACGCGGTGCACGCATTGCTTTGGAACAGGCCGCCGCTCACCGTCGTCAAACCATGAGCATATGCCCCGCCGCCGCTCCCGAGCGCCGTATTGCTGAGAA
The DNA here is from genome assembly GCA_964592425.1 of uncultured Chloroflexaceae bacterium. GTDB lineage: Bacteria > Chloroflexota > Chloroflexia > Chloroflexales > Chloroflexaceae > Viridilinea. The sequence goes on along the minus strand of CAZQCG010000019.1, from coordinate 57,020 downwards.
ACTGGGTATCGGTCAATGTCAGGCCCGTTGTGTACAATCCACCGCCGATGCAGCCGCTGCCGGTGCAGCCATTGCCCTGGAACAAACCACCATTCAAGACAGCATCCCCGTTGATTAAAATCCCGCCCCCGTTCCCAACGGCCGTGTTGCTGATGATCTGCGTATTGGTCAAGGTCAGGCCCGGTGTGTACAGTCCGCCGCCCTTGCAACTGCTGCCGGTGCAGACGTTGCCCTGGAACAGCCCGCCAGTCAAGGTTGTGTTCCCGAAGACAAGTGCCCCGCCGCCGCCGTTACGGGAATCGTCCACATTGGCACCGACCGCCGTATTGGTGAGGAACTGCGTGTTGGTCAGCGCCAAACTGCTACTCGTATAGAGCCCACCGCCCGAGCAATAGGCGCCGGTGCAGGTGTTCTGGCGGAACAGCCCGTCGGTCACCGTCACCGCACCACTGGTAGATAGCCCGCCACCACCGCTGGAAATGGCCGTGTTGATCACGTTGCCGACCGCCACATTGCTGATGAACTGCGTGCCGCTGAGGGTCACGCCAGCACTCGTATAGAGCCCGCCACCCGAACAATTGGTGCCGGTGCAGGCGTTTTGCTGGTACAGCCCACCGATCACCGTTGCTGCACCATTGACATAAGCCCCGCCCCCATTCCCCGTCGCCGTATTGCTGAGAACGTTGACGTTGGTCAGGGTCGCCGTGCCGGTAATATACAGCCCGCCGCCATTGTCCGGGGTGTTGCCGTTACGGATCGTGAGGTCAGTCACGGTGATGCTGGCATTTGCGCGGAGGACAGTCCCGCTACCGCTGCCATCGACGATCGTGTTGTCTGCCCCTGCGCCGATGAAGGTGAGATTCTTGGTTCCCACCGTCACGTGTTCGGTGTAGGTTCCGGCTGCGATGAAGATCCGGTCGCCGGAACTCGCCGCATCCACCGCAGCCTGAATCTCAGTGTAGGCACAGGAGCCTGTACCTGGGGGGTTGACACACAGGTCGGCGGCGCGGGCGACCAGCGCAAAAGCACCTATCCCCACGAGCAGCATGAGAATGCCAGCCAACCCTAGCCATCCGGCACCGAGCAAGCCGGAAGGGGTGCGGTGATCCTGAATCTGGTTGTAGCGTGTGGTGATCACAGATAGTCCTCCGACCGATTGGAATTTGATTAGCGCCCAGGCAGTACGCCATGGCTGTGCCTCGGACAGAGAGACGCTGCGACAGGTAGATCAGCGGCACCAGCCTCCTGATGCGTCGAGTTGGATGAGTTTGTGTGCTTGCGGCTGGCTCAGGGTGTGCGTCGAAGGGGAAGCGAGGCGCTTCATCCTGCACCGTTTAGGGGCGAGATGAAGCGCCTCAAGGCGAGCATCCGTAAATTTGTTTTGCTATCCCACGCTGAGTTTCAACTTTCTCTATTACCACGCTGTAACCAGGCTGGTCGGGTCGATATTTTGCCCACCGCGCCAGATCTGATAATCGAGGTGGGGGCCGCTGGCCTTGCCGCTGGCCCCAAGCAGGCCGATCAGCTCGCCGGCCTGCACATAGGCCCCGTCGCTGACGGTGACGATCGCCAGGTGTGCGTAGGATGTCCACCAGAGGCCGTCGGGGGCGCTGATGGCGACATAGTTGCCGCCGGGGTCGCTGTCGAGCTTGACGTGGACCACTCCGGCGTGGGTGGCGACGACTGGCTGGTACCAGCTTGCCCCCGGCTCGGCAAGGCCGTCGCCGTTGCCATCGACGGCCAGGTCAAGCGCTCCCCAGATCTCCGCCGGGCTGTGGGTACCTTCGCCGTAGGCCTGGGTGATCACCACCTGCCCGGCGGTGGGCACGAGCGGGCAGCCGACCGGGCCATCGGTGCTCATGAAGAAGCGTGGGGTGGCGGCAGGCGGCGGCAGGGCAGTGCTCTCCGCAAAGGTCGTGGCGACCAGTAAGGCCGGGGCGAGGGCCTGGTCGGCTTCGGTGGCACTATCGGCCAGCCATGCCGTGCTGTCCTCAACGGCCGAGGCGACCAGCAGGGTCGGGGCGAGGGCCTGGTCGGCTTCGGTGGCGGTATGCGCTGGGGTGGCAAGCTGTTGCCTGAGTTGGGCCGTGCTGGCCCGTGCCTGCACCAGGGCTGGTGCTGCAGCGGCTGTCCCCGCCGCAGGTGGGGGTACGGCAGCGGGCGCGGCCAGGCTGACACGGGGCGCTTCGTGTAGCGGCAAGGGCACGACGTCACTCAGCGCGGCGCTGGCCACGCCAGCCACCAGGCTCAGGGCGAGCAGGGCCTCAAGCGGCTGCCGCCGGTGCTGCCGCTGCAGGGCCTGGCTACGCGCACATGGGCGCGTATACGCCTCGATCACATCGTCGGCAGGCACACCGAGCACATGGGCCAGGGCCATGCACTCAGGGCGGCTGAGCCGGCGCATGCCGGACTCGACTTCGACGATCTGACGGGCGGGGATGCCGCTACGGGCGGCAAGTTCGAGCAGGCCAAGGGCCTGGGAACGGCGAAGGGTACGCAGGTTCTGCATAACAACTCCTGAGCGATCACGGCGGGGTTCGTTGTTGAATCCAACGAAGAGACCCACCCGAACCTTGATCGCTCAGGATGACAGAACCCCTACTGGTAGATTACGAGGGGCTGACGTACTCAGCCTGTTCGGCCTCCAGCTCAGCTAACTTCTTGGCATACTCGCGTCGCTCAAGCAGCTTCAGCGTCAGATAGCCACCCAGCACACCCAGGAAGAGTCCGGGCCATACCAGCCACTCAAAGCTGATCTTGATGCTGTAGATGAAGATTGCGCTGAAGATCAGCAGGAAGACCATCCCCGCCCCCATATAGACCTCGAAGCCGGTGCTGCTGAGGTAGATCTCGTCGCGGGGGCTGAAACGACGCTGCTGCTGTGCCATCATGCACACCTTTCCGTGGGAAGAGGCGGGGCATCCCGCCCATGCGTGGGCGTTATCCTAGCACGTTCTGGGTAAATGTGCCAGTAGGGTCGTAGCAGCGTACGCTGCTACGACCCTACGGCGTGACCGTGGCGGTGGCCGTGGGCGTGGCGTGGTGGCGGTGGGTCGCGGGCGTGGCGCGGTGGCGGTGGGCCGTGGCGGTGGCGTGGCGTGGCGGCGTGGCCGTGGTGTGGCGTGGTGGCGGTGGGCCGTGGCGTGGCGGTGGGCCGTGGCGTGGCGGTGGGCCGTGGCGTGGCGGTAGCGGCGTGACCGTGGCCGTGGCGGTGGCGTGGCGTGGCGTGGCGTCGGTGGCGGCTTGCGGCGGATTCCCGAAGGTCACCTCTATCTTCCGGCGAGGCCCCAACGCTCGCGGATGCGCCGCTCGATCGGTGCAAAGATGGCCTGATCGATGCTCACCCCGACGATGACGATCAGCAGCATGACCGCCATAACCTGCGCGGCGTCGTTCAGGTCGCGCCCGGTCTGGAGCAGGTTGCCCAGGCTGAGGGTGAAGTAGAGCAGTTCACCGGCCATGAGCGAGCGCCAGGCAAAGGACCAGCCCTGTTTGAGCCCGCTCAGGATCGCGGGCAGGGCCGCAGGTAGTATGACCTGGGTGTAGAGGGCTGGTCCACGCGCTCCAAGCGTGCGGGCGGCCTTGAGGTAGAGGGGTGGGGTGTTTTTCACCCCTGCCTCGACGCCCAGGGTGATCGAGAAGAGTGCCCCCAGCACAACCACGAAGATGATCGCTCGCTCGCTCAGGCCGAACCAGAGGATGGCCAGCGGTAGCCAGCAGACACTCGGTAGGGCTTGCAAGCCGAGGACGAGTGAGCCGATGGTCTGGTCGAGGGCTTTGTTGCGCCCGATCAGCAGCCCGAGAGTCAGGCCGAGCGCTAGCGAGATGCTGTAGCCGATCAGCAGGCGGCGCAGGCTGACCAGGGTGCCGGTGATGAAGGTGCCGCTGCGCAGTCCGTCGATCAGGGCTTCGAAGACGGTGAAGGGGCCGGGAAAGAGCCATGGTGGCCAGATCTCTGCGTGCGCAACGGCGGCCCACAGGCCGATCAGCGCACTGTAAAAGACCAGCCGGCGTAGCCAGGGCTGCAGGGCTTCACGGCTCATGCCGCGTGGGCGCACCGCACTGCGCATGGGCTCACTGGCCATAGCCGTCTCCGCTGGAGCTATTGACGGCGCTATGTAACACTTCGAGGATGGCTGCCGAAAGATCGACCAGGGCATGATCTTCGAGCCGGCGCGGGCGTGGCAGGTTGATGCGAAACTCGTGCACAATTCGCCCAGGCCGCGGCGAGAAGACCAGCACCCGATCACCCAGCGCGACTGCCTCGCGCACGTTATGGGTCACGAAGAGAATGGTCTTGCCGGTCGTCGCCCAGATTGTCTCAAGCTCAGTCTGGAGCCGGTCGCGGGTGAGCGCGTCAAGCGCCCCGAAGGGCTCGTCCATAAGCAGCACGACCGGGTCGAGGGCCAGGGCACGGGCCAGGGCCGTGCGTTGGCGCATACCGCCTGAGAGTTGGTGGACGAAGCTGTGCTCGAATCCGCTCAGGTGTACCAGGTCGATCAAACGGCGGGCAATGGCACCCCGCTCCTTGGCCCCAACCCCGGCCTGGCGCAGGCCGAATTCGACATTGCGCTGGACATCGAGCCATGGGAAGAGCGCCGCCTCCTGGAAGAGCAATACCCGGTCGGTGCCGGGCCCACGCACCTGACGCGTGTCGGCCCAGACGCTGCCGCCGCTGGCGGTTTCGAGCCCGGCGATGATGCTGAGCAGGGTTGATTTACCGCAGCCGCTTGGCCCGAGCAGGCAGATGAATTCGCCAGCCTTTACCTCAAGATCGACCGGCTGGAGCGCCTCGACGGTACGCCCACGCGCGATGAAGGTCTTATGTACCCCGACAATGTGCAGCGAAATGCCACCCGGTGCAGACGGGTTTGCCTTGCCGGGAGGGGTGTTGATCATCTGGATCGTGCTGCGCTGCGACATAACAATCGCCTACTCTGCAACATCGCTGATCGGCGGGAGGCCGCGCTCGGTAAGGATCTTGTTCAGCGGCTCAAGGGCATAGATCCCGCTCAGATCGGGCTTGCTGCGCCCAAGGAACCCAAGCTCAAAGGCATGATCGGCAGCGACAAAGAGCGTGCTGGCCAGAGGGTCGTAGGTGAAGTCGAGGGTGTTGAGGGCCTTGTCAAGCACTTTCGCATCGAGGGGTACCGTGGTGATCCGCTCAAGCTCCTGGTTGACCATGTTGGCAATCTGTGTGGGGTTTTCGTCCATGTACTGGATGGTATCGAGATGGGCGCGCAGGAAGGCTTCGACCAGTTCGGGGTGCTGGTTGAGGAAGTTCGTGCTGACGATCACATGGGTAGTCACAAATCTGCCCTCGGGCCAGAGTTCGCGCTCATCGAGAAAGATCGTGCCGCCGGCCTCCTCAATCAGGCGGGTGGCCCATGGTTCGGGCACCCAGGCTCCGTCGATCTCGCCCTTCTGAAAGAGCGTGAGTATGTCGGGGTTCTGGGTCGGCAGCACCTGAACCCTGCCGCCGTTCTCGCTGGTTTGCAGGCCAGCTGTGCGCACGAAATAGCGCAGGGCGACATCCTGCGTGCCGCCCAACTGTGGGCTGGCCAGGCGCTTGCCGTCGAGGTCGGCGGGGCTATTGATCGCGGCCTGCGGGCGGACGATAAAACGCACCCCGCCGCTGGCGGCCCCGGCGATGATGCGCAGAGCCTGACCGTTGCTCTTCACATAGCCGTTGATCGCCGGGTTCGGCCCGATGTAGCCCAGGTCAACCTCGCCAGCAAAGAGGGCCTCGATCATCGATGGGCCGGCGTTAAAGGTCTTCAGCTCGAGCGTGATCTCTGGCCCGAAAGCGGCCTGGAACGTTCCCCGCGAAGTGCCGATCAGAGCGACGGCGTGGGTCAGGTTGGGGAAGTAGGCCAGGCGCACACGGGTAGGTGCAGCGGGCGCCGTTGATCCTGCCGGCGTACCCTGTGCGCAAGCGGCCACCAGCAGCAGTACTACTAACAGCACGACCAGCCGGGCGACCATGCGACGTTGCATGTTCACAGGTTTCTCGTTTCTTGCAACAGAGTGCCCGATAGCGCACCACAGACGAGCGAAGGTGCCTACAGTATACCAGCCGAAAGCGGGAAGGGAGGCTTCGCTCTTTTGTTCACCCGCCTGCCCAAAAATTGTGGCGGCCTTTCACAGAAGCTCTACCTTCAGGTCTGCGCATAGGCTGCCTCAAGGCGGGGAATGATCGCCTGCCAGTCGTAGTGGGCGCACACATGGGCCCGCCCTGCCGCGCCAAGCAACTGGCCCAGGCGTGGCTCGGCAAGCAGCCCGAGGGTAGCTTCGGCGAAGGCGGCGGGGCTTTCTGCCAGCAGCAGGTGTTCGCCGTGACGCAGCCCTTCGATGCCTTCGGCCCCCAGCGGTGTGCAGACGACGGGTGCTTCAAGCGCCAGGGCTTCCAGCAGTTTGAGCCGCGAGCCACCGCCGATACGCATTGGGACAACGCAGACAGCCGCTCCGTTGATGTAAGGGCGTACATCAGCCACTTCGCCCACTACCTCCACCTGTGGGCCAGCCAGGGCGTGGATCGCCGGCCCGGCGGCCCGGCCTACCAGAAGTAGATGCACATCGGGGCGGCGGGCCGCAATCAGGGGTAAGACCTGCTGGACGAACCAGCGCGCTGCGTCGATGTTGGGCCGATAGTCGAGGGTTGCAACGAAGCAGAGCGTGGCCGGCCCTAGATCGCCCCGCACGGCAGCCGGACGCACCTGCGTGGTGTCAACGCCGTTGGGTACAACGGCCAGGCGCGCTGGTGCGGCGGGCAGCAGCCGTGCCAGGGCAGCGCGGTCATCGGCTGAGACGACGCTGAGCAGGTCAAAGCTTTGCAACAGGCGGCGCTCGTAGCGGGCCAGTTTACGCCACTGAATGAGCGAGTAGAGCGCCCCGGCAAAAGCTCCGCGCCGCAGGTCGCTCAGGGCGGCCCGCTGCTGGAGCAGATATTCGGCGTTGAACTGGTCGAGCACAAGCTGCGCGCCGAGGCCACGGGCCAGCAGAGCATAGTCAGCCATTTCAATACTCTCGGCCTGGATCAGGTCGAAGGACTCGCTCGCAAGCAGGCGGGTCAGAGCTTCGGTGTAGGCGTGGCTGCGGTTGCGCAGGGCCATATCGGGCAGCCTGGCAAGGGCCGTGTCACGTATACGGCGAGCCATCGTGCGGGGCGGCGGCCCGATGACGCTGATCAGCCGGCCATAGGCGCGCAAGGGTGCCATCGCGGCCACCGCGGCGGTATCGGGTGCGAAGCTGAGGATGCTAAGCTCGTGGCGCGCTGCTAGCCCGCGTGCCAGGTGGTAGATCCGCAAGGCCCCGCCACCCCGCGGCGGATAGGCTGGATAGGGCGCAAGCAGTAAGATCCGCATAGGTAGACATCCAGGAACGTTGGCTCAGGCCCAGGCGTCGCCCGGCCCAGGCTCAGGCCGCTGCCAGGTAGGCGGGTAGATCAGGTAGACGGTACCCGTCGAGATACGTTGCCAGGCGGCGTAGAGTTGGGCCGCAGGGTAGGCACGCAACACTCCGGCGGGATCGGCGGCGGCCGGTTCGGCCATCAGCACCTCGCCGCTGCCGAAGCCCCGCACAAGCGTGAGGTGCCCGCTGGTCTGTCCCGGTGCCCCACTGATCTCGCCTGCCTGCCAGGCTGCGCTGATGATCACCGGCACGCCAGCCGCTGTCCAGCGCACCAGCTGTTCAAGGCTCTGCATACGTGTCACATAGGCTCTGAGGCCCAGACTGGCCGCAAAGGCGGTATTGAAGGCCCAGTTGCCAGTGCCCTCCCAGGCAGGATCATGCACAAGCGGGGCGGTCAACTCAGGTACGGCCTGGGGCTCGCGGAAGGGGGCCAGGCGGGGATCGCCGGTGCGGGCGTGCCAGTAGGCCAGCACCATCGTTAAGGCCGTCGGGCTACACCAGCCTTCGCCTTCGGCGTAGCTGTACTGCGAGAGCAGCAGGGGTAGCTCGATGGGCGCAACCGGCGCGGGGGCCTCAGGCGGGGGCAACATGGCCAGCCCGTTGGTGCTCATACAGATCTGCAGGGCTTCCAACTCTGGCATGTCAGCACCAGGCTCGGCGCAGAGCAGTACGCGTGCCTGCAACGCATCAGGCGGCTCATGTAAAATCAATACATCAGTACTGACATAGCCGTTGCCGGTGGCCTGGGCCGCGAAGCTGGTGCGGTGCAAGGCCGTGCGGGTGTTGTCCCAGGCCGCCAGGTGAAAGAACGGCCCCCAGTTCTCGTCGTAGCCGCTGCGTAGCTGCACCTCGATCCAACTGCCGGGGGGCGTAGTGGCGGCCCAGGTCGGGATCAGCTCAGCGGCAGGGAAATCCGCGATCAGCGGACTCAACAGGGCGATGCGGGCCTCGCTCGGGTCGGCAGTGGTCGGAGCGGCCCGCTCCCACGTCGCCAGGGCGGCACTATCCCAGGCGACCAGTTGATGCATAGCGATGGGCGTCAACATTAGTCAAGACCTTCCCACTCGGCAGGGCCGAGTACTTCGAGGGCGGGATTGGCAGCGATCTCGGCCAGCATAGCCGGGCTGACCAGTAGCTCTTCAAGCTGAAGGGTGTTGGCGATGCGCACCAGGCGCACCTCAGCCGGGTCGGCACGGCCACAGACGCGGATGGCACTGGCCACGGCGGTGTGGCCAGTGGGCAGGGTGATCGGTAGGCTGGCTTTGGCTAGGCCGACCAGGCCGGCAGTGAGGGCGTTCATATAGGTGGCGTGAAAGTCGATCTTGCCCACCAGGCGGGCCGTGGTAAGATCGGCCAGGCCGATGCCGTTGGCATTGCCATGCGAGGCTGCGCCCAGATCCAGCACCACAATCACCTGGATGAGCGGCTCACGCGGTGGCGGCTCACCGGGTAGCGGGCGGCGCCCGATCACATTCGTATCCATGCCGGTGCCGCTGATATGCTTGCCCAGTTCATCAACCACCAGCACATCTATCTGACTGAAGGGCAGGCGCGCCAGCATTGTTTTGCTACGGGCAAGTAGCCTGGCCTCACCCGCACCACCGATCGCTTCGGGCGGCAGGGCCACCAGTTCAGCGGTCTCTTCGCGGGCATTCTCGATGATCGCCAGCCCAGCAAGCACATGCCCGCGCTCGACCACCATGCGCGCCATTGGCACGATCTGCTCTTTCAGGCCGCTGAGGGCCGTGCGGTGAATGCACGCGGCACCCTGGCGTTTACCTAGCCCGACCGCGCACATCTTGGCCAGGCCACTCTCAATCGGGGCCTCGAACGAGGTATGAGCCTTGACCCGGTTGATTACCAGGATGGCCTCGGCCTCGGCGGCATAGCGGTCGATCCAGACAGGCGTTCCATCAGCGAGGCTGCCAAGCTGCACAACCTCCATGGTGGCGCGGATGGGGCAGCCAACACTGCTTTCGTTCAGGCCAAGCGAGGCGAGTAGTTGCACCTGACCGGCTGCGGTGGCCCCACCGTGGCTGCCCATCGCCGGTACCAGGAAGGGGGCGGCCCCGGCGGCGTGTAGCCAGGCGACGGCGGCGCGGGTGATCGGGACGATGTCGCGGATGCCACGACTGCCCGCCGTGACAGCCACCCGTAGCCCCGGCCTGATCGCCAGACCAAGACGATCAAGCTCGGCGTAGACCCTTGATACCAGATCAAGCGGCGCTGTCTCCGGCCAACACTGGCGTAGCCGCCAGAGCGGCGGCAGAGGCGTTTGATCGTCCAGGGCGTCGCTATTGAGGATCAGTTGCATACTTTTTCGGGAGGGCCTGGCCTTCCCGAACCCTCTTGATGGGCATCACGCAACATGTTGCTCAAAAGATCGGCAGGTAGCGCTCAACCTCCCACTGGGAGACATAGGCGCGATAGCTCTCCCACTCCTGCTGTTTGGCATCGACGAAGCGCTCAAAGATGTTGGGGCCGAGAGCTTGCTGGAGCAGTTCATCTTCACGCAGGGCCTCAAGGGCGGTGCCGAGCGAGAGCGGCAGGGTGGCCATGCCTTGCGCACGCGGGTCAATCTGGAAGAGATCCTCTTCCGTCGCCTCACGCAGGGACAGCTTGCGGCGAATGCCGTCAAGGCCGGCGGCGAGCATCACGGCGTAGGCCAGGTAGGGATTGCAGGAGGGATCGGGGCAGCGCAGTTCGAGCCGGGTACTCTGGTAGCGCCCGGAAGTGATGCGTGGCACGCGCACCAGGGCCGAGCGGTTGGTACGTCCCCACGAGATATAGACTGGGGCCTCGAAGCCGGGCACCAGGCGCTTGTAGGAGTTGACCAGGGGCGCAAGGATGACACACATACCGCGGGCGTGGGCCAGGAGCCCGGCCAGAAAGTGGCGGGCCGTCGCCGAGAGGCCGTAGGGATCGGCGGGGTCGGCAAAGGCATTCTGGCCGGTCACCAGGTCGGAGAGGCTCTGGTGGACATGCATCCCGCTTCCGTTGACCCCGGCGATCGGTTTGGGCATAAAGGTGGCATAGAGCCCGTTGATCTGGGCAATCGCCTTGAGTGCAACCCGGGCCGTGACGGTATGATCGGCGGCGCGAATGGCCTCGGCGTAACGCAGGTCGATCTCGTGCTGACCGGCGGCAACCTCATGATGGGCCGCTTCCACCCCGATGCCGAGCCCTTGCAGCGCCCGCACCATCTGGCGGCGAATGAGCGTCGCCTGGTCGGTGGAGACATCGAAGTAGCCAGCGTTATCGTGGGGCAGCGGCATCGTCGGGTGGTCGGGGTCAAGCCGGAAGAGGAAAAACTCCAGCTCAGGGGCGACGTGAAAGGCAAAGCCGAGCTCGGCAGCCTGAGCAGCGGCGCGAGCCAGCACATAGCGCGGATCACCGGCGAAGGGCTTGCCGTCGGGGGTGTGGATATTGCAGATCAGCCGGGCCGTTGACAGGCCCTCGTGCTGATCCCAGGGGATGAGCGCATAGGTAGCCGGGTCGGGCACCAGGTACATATCGCTCTCGACGATACGCGCAAAGCCTTCAATTGAGGAGCCGTCGAACCAGACGCCGTGGCCAAGCGCATCCTCAAGCTCACCAAAGGGGATGGTCACCGTCTTGACCATCCCAAGCACATCGGTGAACTGCAGATTGACAAAGGCGACGCGTTGCTCTTCGGCGCGTGCAAGCAGCGCCTGGCGGGGATCGTCGCTCATAAGGGCAAGCTCCTGTCGCAGTGAGGAAGTGGCTGCATTGTACCACCGCCAGCCGGGCTTGCGGATAAGCACCTAATCCGTCAGCAGACCGTTACGGGCGATCAGGTCGCGGTACCAGTAGGCCGAGCTTTTCCAGCTACGACGCTGGGTCGCAAAATCGATGTGGATCAGGCCGAAGCGTTTGCTGAAGCCTTTTGACCATTCGAAATTGTCCATCAGCGTCCAGACATAGTAGCCACGCAGGTCGATGCCTTCGGCCAGTGCGCGCTGGGCAGCGGCGATGTGGGCATGCAGGTAGGCGATCCGGCCCCGATCATGCACCAGCCCATCAGGGCCGAGGGCGTCGTCGAGGGCCACCCCGTTTTCGGTGATGTAGAGCGGCAGACTGGTGTAGGTATGGGCCTTGCGCAGGGCCTCGAGAATGCAGTCGGGATAGATCTCCCAGCCCATCGCTGTCGTTGGGCCATCTGGCGGCACCTGGCGCACCCCGCTGATCAGGTCGAAGGGGTTGGCCTGGTTGATCAGACGGGTGTAGGTATTGAGGCCAAGGAAGTCGATCGGGTGGCTGATCAGGGCCATGTCACCGGGCCGCACCGTAGGGCGCATGCCCCGCAGCGCAAAGTGGCGCAGCATATCCTCGGGGTAGTGGCCGCGAAAGAGTGGTTCAAGGAACCAGCGGTTCATGCCGCCGTCAGCGATGCGATTGGCCTGCTGATCGGCGTGGCGTGACGAGGCGGGATGGTGCGGCCAGATAAAGAGCACGATGCCGATCTGTGGCACCGGGGCACCGGGCGCAGGCGCATGCAGCGCCGCCGCCCGAAAGGCCTCGACGGCCAGCCCGTGGGCAAGCAGCAGGTGATGGGCGACAGGCAAGATCTCCCAGGGGTTGCGATGGCCGGGCGCATTCTCGCCGGTGCCATGGCCATAAAAAGCCTGGATGAAGGGCTCGTTGTGTGTTACCCAGAAGGGCACCTCGTTGCCGAGTTGGCGGAAGAGGTAGTAGGCATACTCGGCGAAGCGTAGGGCCGTATCGCGGTTGCGCCAGCCGCCCCGCTCCTGGAGTGCCTGGGGGAGATCCCAGTGGTAGAGGGTTAGCGAGGGCAGGATGCCACGCTGGTTCAGGGCCTCAACCAGGCGGCGGTAGAAGTCGATGCCGCGCTGGTTCGGGCTTCCGCCGCCTTCGGGGAAGATCCGTGGCCATGCGACGCTGAAGCGGTAGCTGCGCAGGCCAAGCGCGGCCATATGACCGACATCCTCTTCCCAACGGCGATAGTGATCGGCAGCATGGTCGCCCGTATCGCCGCCGACAATCGTGCCCGGCGTATGGCTGAAACGATCCCAGATACTCTCGCCCTTACCGTCAGTCTCCCAGGCTCCCTCGATCTGGTAGGCCGCTGTGGCCGCCCCCCAGAGAAAGCCCGCTGGAAAGGTTAGTCTGTTTGGCATAAGCATAGTATACCCTCATTTAATTCTGAAAATCCGTCAGCCCCACGTATCAATGGTATACTACGCTACGTTTCCTGCCCTATGCTGTGCCTGGTGTACATCAGCCCTCTGGCATAACAAGCAACCTACGCGTGCCAAGGATGTCTCTATGTCTGCTGCCCTTCATGACGATCTGGCTGATCTGACCTGTGCTCTTATGCGCTTCGAATCAACCGCTGAGCGACCTGATCAACTGGCTGCGGTGGTTGACTATGCGGCAGCCTACCTGGCCGATATCCCCGGCCTCTTCATCGAACGCAGCCAGGCCGGGGCCAAGCCTGCCCTGGTGGTGACCCTGCGCGAGACGCGCAAGCCAGCCCTGATGCTCAATGGCCACCTTGATGTGGTGCTGGCCCGTCCAGAGCAGTTCGTGCCGGTGATTCGCGACGGGCGTATCTACGGGCGTGGCAGCCAGGATATGAAGGGCAGTTGTGCGGTGATGCTGCGCCTGATCCGCGATCTGGCCGCCCTGCCGGTGCGCCCCGACGTGGGCTTTCAGCTGGTTAGCGATGAGGAGATCGGTGGGGCCCTTGGTACCGGGCGGCTGCTCGAAGCGGGCTGGCGCTGTGATTTTATGCTCTGCCTCGAGCCGACTGATATGAATGTGCTCTTTGCCCACAAGGGTGCTCTGTGGATCGAGGTGCGCCTGCATGGCCGTCCGGCTCACGGCTCGCGCCCATGGGAAGGGCACAACCCGATCAGTACATTGGTACGCGGCCTGGCCGAGCTTGAGGCGCGCTACCCGCTGCCCGCCCCCGGTGCCTGGCGCACGACGATTACGCCGACCCAGATCCATGTCGGGGCTGGCTCGCGCAACCAGGTGCCAGCCAGCGTGAGCCTCACCCTCGATATTCGTCACACCGCTGAGGAGACGCCTGCACAGATCTATGCGTTGCTCGAAGCTCTCTTCCCTGACGCCGAATTGACGCTGCTCTCTTCTGGTGCGCCGCTCTACACTGACCCGGCTACGCCTGCTGTTGCTCGCACAGCCAGCCTGATCGAACGCCGCATCGGGCGCGCCCCAACCTTCTTTCGTGAGCACTACTCTACCGATGCCCGCTACTACACCAATGCTGGCATCCCCGCTGTCTGTGTCGGCCCGGTCGGGGCTGGCCTGCACTCCGATGAGGAATGGGTCAGCATCGACAGTCTGGTCGATCTCTACACCGTGCTCAGTGACTACATCCACAGCTCCACTATCTGATCGCCTGGAGTTGGAGAGCTGAAGCCCAGACGGTGGATCGCCTACGAACCGTAACCTATGCTATACGTCCTTCAGACCATCCCCGGCCTTGGCCAGCTCGCCTGGAACGAGGCCGAACACCGCCTGTCGGCAAATGCCAGCCCGCGCCTGGTTGGCGTGCGAATGGTGCCGGGGCGGAACGACCTGGTGTTGCTTGAGCATCGCGGGAGTACCCGCGGCCTGCTTGCTCTGCGCACCAGTGAAGATGTCTTTGTTGTCGCCGCCCGCGCCTTTCGTGTGGCCCCCGACGAGCGTGGCCTGCGCCAGATCTACGCTGCCGTACGCAACGGTGAGGCCATCGGGCCAGCCCTCGATCTCTGGCGGCGCGTCGTTGCTACCCGCCGCCAGGGGGGCAGCTTTCGCGTGATCGCCCGCAGTGTCGGGCAGCAGAAATTCCTGCGCCGCGACGTCGGACGAGCTGTCGCCGATGCGGTCAAAGATGGCTGGCCCGGACGCTGGTACCCGGTCGAAGATGATGCCGACCTGGAGATCTGGGCAACCCTGATCGAGAACGAGTTGATCTGCACCCTGCGCCTCTCGGATGTCAGGATGCGCCAGGGCGGTAAGATCGAGCACCTGCCAGCCAGCCTGCGCCCTGCCCTGGCTGCGGCGATGGTCAGCCTGACCACCCCGGCCCCTACGGATGTCTTTCTCGATCCGATGGCCGGGGCCGGGACACTGCTGCTGGAGCGCGCCGCCGCCGGGCCCTTCGCCGAAATCCACGGCGGTGACATCAGCGGCGCGGCCCTCAGCGCGATGCAGGCCAACCTGCGCAGCGTACGTGGGCAGGTTCACCTGAGCCGTTGGGACGCCCGGCGTTTGCCGCTCGACGACGCAGCAGTCGATAAGGCGGCCGTCAACCTGCCCTTCGGCAAGCAGGTGAGCGACGCCGCCCAGTTGCCCGCCCTCTACCGCGAGACCCTGGCTGAGTTGGTGCGCGTCCTGCGCCCAGGTGGCCGCCTGGTCGTGCTGAGTGGCGATGTACACACCCTCGAAACAGCCCGTGGTGCCGCCGCTCGCAGCCTGCGCCCCGGGCCGCGCCACCGCGTGATCGTCCTGGGCCAGCCAGCGACAATCTGCGAATTCACTCGTTAGATAAGTCGGTAGGCGCTGCCTCCACACCTCCACACGCTCGCGCTGTGGAGGTGACGGCACAGAGCGAAGGGAGCCACTCATGCACCAGCGTCAGTTTGTGTTGCTCAGCACCCTGCTCATCATTCTGCTTGCGGCCACTGCCGTCCCGGTGCATTCAGCGCCGCCCCAGGCTAGCCTGAACGATGCCTTTGGCGTCAACAGTCATATCGCCAGTCGCTACCCGATCTACGAGACACTTGATGTTCCCGCCGACACGGTGCGCCAGCTCGGTGCTGGCTGGGTGCGTGAGGATTTCCAGATCAGCCGGATCATGCCTGCGCCGGATCGTTTTGATTGGGGCTGGCACGACCGCATGGTCGATCTCTTTCAGGCACGCGGTATCCAGATCATCGGTCTGCTCAACGGGCCAACTCCCGCATGGATGCATGGGCAAGCAGGCGGTGCTCGTTTTATTCCGCCTGACCCGCAGACCTTTGCACGTTTTGCCGCTGCTGTCGTGGAGCGTTACCGCGGCCGGATCCAGTATTGGGAGGTCTGGAGTGAGCCGGATAATGCTATCTACTGGCATCCGGGGCCTGATCCGGCGGCCTATGCCGCCCTTTTGCGGGCGGCTTCCACGGCGATCAAGCGTGCTGACCCCAATGCCCAGGTCATCTCCGGCAGCCTGGTCTCACCCCAACCGGCCGCCAATTTCCTGCGCGAGTTGGCCAATAATGGAGCCTGGGGGGCCTTCGACATTATCGGCCTACACCCCTACACCGACCCACGCAGCCCTGAAGAGGGGCAGATTGGTGTTGCGGGAATCGGGACGGTACGCGGGTTGGCCGATACCCTGGGTGCCAAGCCGATCTGGGCCACCGAGTTCGGCTGGTCAACTGGCCCTGCCGACCGGATTGCCGGCCAGGGCGCACCGGCCCAGCCCGCCGAGCAGGCTAACTACCTTGTGCGTGCCTCAGTCTTACTTCGTGCGGCTGGTGTTGATCGTATCTTCTGGTATAACCTTAAAGATACGCTGCCAAATAACAATCTCTACGGTCTGGTGAATTTCGATGCGAGCATGGCAAACTTCGACCCGGCCCTGCGCAAGCCAGCCTTTACCTTCTTTGAGGTGCTGGCCCGTGAGTTGGCCGATACCGGCCCGGCCAGCCTGCTTGATCTGGGTTCCGAGACCACGCTGATTGACTTTGAGCAGTTTGGTGCCTGGCGGCGTGGTGACCAGGCCAACGGTACGCTCACCCAGAGTACTGAGCAGGTGCATCGTGGCGCGGCGGCAGCGAAGTTGAGCTACAACTTTGCTACTGGCGGCAACGACTATGTGGTCTTTCTGACACCGGGGCCGATCAGCGTTCCCGCTGGCACCAGCAAACTTGGCCTCTGGATCTACGGCGATGGGAGTGCCCATGCCGTGAATGTCTGGCTGCGCGACAGCCAGAACGAGGTGCTGCAATTCCGCCTTGGCCCGCTCGGCAGCCCGGGCTGGCACTTTGTTGCCACCCCGCTCAGCGGTCAGGTCGAGCCGGGCAATGTGATCAGCAATCGGCAGAACCGTCAACTCGACTTTCCCATCAGCATGACGGCCCTGGTGGTTGATGATGATCCCGACGCCGCCACCGGCACAGGGACGATCTATTTTGATGATCTGACCGCAGTGACTGGCCCTGAGAGTTATGGCGTGCGCTTTAGTAAGGGCGCAGAGGTGGTTGATGTGCTCTGGGCGCCCACAGTGACCCAGATTACCCTGCCTACCCGTTCGGCGCAGGTGCGCAAAGTCCGTGCCTGGGGCGAGACTAGCAACGAGCCGACGAACGGTGGGGCCTATACCGTCGCCATCGGGCCTGAGCCGGTTTATATCCAGCATCTGCCAGCCCCCATTGTGCAAGGCCCTGGCTCGCCGCCAATCCCGCCTCCTGCCCCAGACCCGCAGCGTTGCTTTCCAGAAACAGGCCAGTGCATCGCAGGGCGCATCCGTGCATTTTGGGAGCAGTATGGCGGGCTGGCCGTCTTTGGTTTTCCGGTAACGCCCCTGCGTAATGAGACCACCGAAGGGCGCTCGTTGCAGGTGCAGTGGTTCGAGCGCAACCGGCTCGAGCTACATCCCGAAAACCAGCCGCCCTACGATGTACTGCTCGGACGGCTTGGGGCCGACCGGCTGCAGCAGCAGGGGCGGGCATGGCAGAGCTTCCCCCAGAGTCAGCCCCAGCCCGACTGTCGCTACTTCCCCGAGACGGGCCATAATGTGTGTGGGGCCATCCTGAACGCCTGGCGTGCTAGCGGGCTCGAGCTTGATGGGCAGAGCGGCAAGAGTGAGCGCGAAAATCTCGCCCTCTTTGGTCTGCCCCTCAGCGACCTGCAGGTGGAGACGATCGAGGGACGCCAGTTGCAGGTGCAGTGGTTCGAGCGCGCACGCTTTGAGCTGCACCCGGAGAATCAGCCGCCCTATGATGTGCTGCTTGGCCTGCTCGGCAACGAGGTGCTGGCAGGCAGGTAGGAGGCCTTCGCAGCTCGCCCGACCCGCGCATGCCCCGCACAAAAGAAGCTCCTACGGTTCCCATATACAGTGGAAGATCTGGAGCGGCTGCGCAAAGCGCACATCGGGCAGGCCGACAACTTCGCTACAGACAGCCGCCAGGGCCGGGTCGCTGCTGACCAGGGGGAAGATCTGTTCCTGGTTGACCAGGTAGGCGGGGCGGTAGTGCGCGATGGCCTGACGAGCTGCCTCGCGGTAATCGCCGCCCGCATTAAAGACCGCCGCCAGCTCAGGCTGGATCAAGCCAGCAAAGTCAACCATCGGGCGTTCGGCGTAATAGCCGATGATGCCGACCTCAAGTGCGCCCACACGGGCCTCGGGCGGTGTATGCTCCCGCAGCCATAGGCCAGCCGCCCGGTAGACCGGCTCGCGCCGGTCGATCCCCTGGCGCAGGGTGCCAAGAAAGCTCAGTTGGCCGACCATGATCATCAGCACCAGGGCTGCAACGATACCCAACCTGAGGCTACGCCCGGGTCGCTGGCCCAACCCATCGGCCAGCAGTTGCGCCCCTAGCGCAGTTGCCACACTCAGCCCGGTGAGCGCCGGTCCGAAGTACCAGAAGTAGGCCGTTACGCCGAGCAGGCTGTAGGCTAGCATATGGGCGCTGCCCCAGAGTACGATCAGGGCCAGATAATCACGCTGCCGCAGCGCTTGCAACAGGCCAAGCGGGGCCAGCATGCCGACTGGCCAGGCCCATGGCTGCGCTAGCAACCCGCCAAGATAGGCGCGCAGCCCGTTGAAATAGCTTCGGCTACCGGGAATATGGGCCTGGCTACGCTTGGCCCCCAGCGTCGCCGGTAGGGGTGAGCCATAGTAGATCCAGCCAGCCAGCACAAAGGGGGCCAGGCTCAAACCAAAGGCGATCGCAAAACGCAGGGCTGGCAGCAGGCCGCGCCGCATCAGGATCAGCGGCCCGAGCATGGCGGCCGCCAGGGCGGCATCGGCCCGTACCAGGCTTGCCAGCCCCAGCAGGATGCCTGCCGCAACAACCTGCTCGGCCTGCGCCGCACGGAAGGCCCAGAGTACCAGCACAATCCAGATCACCGTCTCGCCACCAAGGGTTGTCAGCAGGAGTGGTGTAAAGGGGAAGAGCAGCGCGGCTACGGCCCCGGCGACTGGCTGCGCCGCCGCGCGCCCCAATTGCCAGAGGGCCACGGCCCCGGCTCCCAGACTGAGTGCGCCCAGGAGGTTGCTGAAGAGTGGTAACGGCAGCCCAAGCAGGGCGGCGGGGGCGAGGATGATCGCGTAGAGTGGGGCCGTTGTGCTGAGCACCCGCTCGCCGGGGTTGTAGACCAGCCCTTCGCCGGCAGCCAGGTTGGCCGCATAGCGATAGGTAATGAAGGGGTCGTCAAAGGCATGGTAGGCCCCGAAGAAGCTGACCAGGCTGGCCGCGACGACTGCCCAGATCAGGGCGAGCCGGTCGGCGCGGCGCAACTGCAGCGCATCAAGCTTGATCATCGGCCTGGCCCACTCCGCCAACGCCCGGCCAGCTCCATCGCTCGCCCGGCCAGGTTGTAGGGCAGTACCCGGTCGAGCAGGGCCAGCGGCAGTTTGAGCATGCGCGGGCGTGGACCCGCCAGAGACAGGGCATAGGCGCTGTAGCGTATGGCCGCAGCCAATGTGCCGTTCTGCACCTCAAGATTGGCCATTGCTGCATAGATGTCGGCCAGCACACTGGGCTGGGCGGCCTGTTCGTTCGGGCTAAGCCCCGGCTGTGCAAAGTAGTGCCGGGCAATCGCCAGCCACTCCTCATAGAAACCCGTAAACTGGGCCACCGTTTTCGAGTCGGCATGCAGACGGTAGGTGGCGACAGGGGTAGGGTTATGCTGCCAGGGTGCCAGGGCGGCCACCCGTGCCCAGAGATCAACGTCCATGGCGTAGCGCCGGTTGATCGCCAGTGGGCCGACCTGTTCAATGAGCGAGCGGCGTACAAAGATCGCCGGTTGGGGCGACATCTGCAGGCGTAGGATTATGTCGGGGCGGAACGGTCGCCCATAGACGCGGTTGCGCTGACGTCCGTCGGCGTCGGTGAAGATCACATCGCCATAGACCGCGCCCACCTCCGGTGCGGCGTTAAACACAGCCACCTGGCTGCGAATAGCCCCCGGCAGGTAGGTGTCGTCGGCGTTGAGCCAGGCCATGATCTGACCATGGCAGCGCGCCCAGCCTTTATTGATCGCGTCCGCCTGGCCGCGGTCAGGCTCACTCAGCCAGCGCAGACGCGGGTCATGGGCATAGCGCTCAAGGATGGCCAGACTCTCATCGTTGCTACCGGCATCGATTACCCATAGCTCAAGGTTGGGATAATCCTGTTCAAGGATGCTGCGCAGAGTTGCCTCCAGGTAGCGACCCTGGTTGAGCGAAGGGGTGACAATGCTCACCAGCGGCAGAGTCGGGTCGGCGAGCGGCGGGGCTGGCGGCACCTGTGGGGGCGCATAGGTTGCCCAGAGGGGTGCGCTATAGGCCAGTGCAGATGCTGCCACTAGGGCTGCTCCGGTGGGGGCGCACTGGCTGCCGCGATGATCTGCTGAAGGTAGGCTTGCCAGTGCTGCTGGTTGGCCCGGGTGATCCGTCGCACCGCCTCGAGATCACCCTGCTCACCAGCCTCGTAGGCCGCGGCGAGTGACTCCTGGAAGGTGCGGGCTAGCTCGGCGACCGCCCGCCGCAACTCGCCATTCTGGGCACGCTGACGCTCCAGTTGCTTCTGCAACCAGGCGATCAGCCGCTCCTGTTCGGCAATCTGTGCTTCGAGACTCACGCGCTAGCCATTTTTCAAGATCTGCTTCAGCAAATCCTTCTTGCCTTCGGCATTGAGGCGCTGTTTGAGCAGGAGCATATAGATACCCCCCGGTGTCCGCCGCCGGTTGCCGTCAACCGTGAGCATACCGCCATTGTTCTCAATCACCTCAACTTCGGCATAGAGCGCCTGGGCATCTTCAATTCCCAGGGCGGCCACCGAGCGCTCGATCATCGCCTGTGAGCGCGGCTCGTTCTCACCAAGTTTGCTCACCAGCTCTTCGACGGTCTGACGGAAGAGGCGTCGCTGCTGACGGGCCTCGGCCTCACTGCGCTTCTTAGCCTCTTCCTCAGCTTTTTGTTCACGAGCACGCGCTCCACGCATGGGAGATACTCCTTATGATCAGATTTTCGACAACACTTCACGTAAGGCGGCGCGGGCCGCCTCGGATTCGGGGCTGCCGTCGGTGAAGATGGCCCCGCTGCGGGCCGTGGCTAGCTCGCTGCTGAACTGGGTAAAGCCAGGGGCCTGCTTGAGCCTGGCGCTCGTGACTTCGCTTGCCGTTGCCAGTTGTTCCAGGGCCGCCCGGCTGTTGCTGAAGACTACGTAGTGCTCGATTAGCCCGAAGGCACTGACCAGGCTGGGGCTGCCCCCGGTCTGCGTGTAGATCAGTGCGCCACTCTGCTCACTGGCCGTAATTGTCTCGCTGCGGGCCTCGCGTGCAGTGCGGTGCCGCTCGAGAAAGGCCTGTGCCTGCGGATCGTTCTTCGATCCTAACAGAATGATCACCTCGGCCTCGTTCAAGAGGGCCGCGCTAGCATCGCCGCTCTGCAACAGGCCGGGTTCGACTCCCCGCACAGCGACGATTATCTCACTGCCGAGCCAGGTGCCGACGTTGCCCTCGCCCAGGGGTACCCCCAGCAGATCTTCCACCGCCGGTAACAGCCGCTCAGGCTCAGCTATCCCCAGGCCCTCGCGCATGACCTGCTGGAGTTGCTGCACCTCAACCACGCCGCCCACGTTGGGCGCCACTGCGGCGTAGAGTTGCACATCGGCGGGCAGCAGCTCGGCTGCCGACGGCCCACGGCTGGCCAGGAAGATCCAGCCAAAGAGTGCCCCGCCCACCACCATCGCCACCAGGGTGATCGCCGCACCGCCGAGCAGGGCATAGCCTGGGCCACGCTCACGCGCGGAAGCGCTGATTGTCGTTGGAGTTGACATAAAAGTTTGCTATAGAACTGCCGACATCAGACGCGTCACATTTTCGAAGAGCCGTCCACGCAGCGGGCGCTGCTCCCACTCACTCAGGCTGATCGCCC
The DNA here is from genome assembly GCA_964592425.1 of uncultured Chloroflexaceae bacterium. Taxonomy (GTDB): domain Bacteria; phylum Chloroflexota; class Chloroflexia; order Chloroflexales; family Chloroflexaceae; genus Viridilinea. The sequence goes on along the minus strand of CAZQCG010000019.1, from coordinate 35,491 downwards.
GCGAACGTGTATGGTATTCAGCCTCAGCCAGGCGCAGATCACGCACCACCCCATGATCATATGCGATCAGCGAGACTTCGAGGTTGAGCTGGAACGAGCGCATGTCCATGTTGCTCGAACCAATCACCGCCAGATCATCATCAATACTGATCGTCTTGCTATGCAGCAGGGTCGGCGCCTTATAGAGACGGATTTCGACCCCGACACGCAACAACTCCTCGTAATACGAACGCTGGGCGTAGGCTACCAGGAACTGGTCATGGGCCTCGGAGTTGTACATCGTCACGGCGACACCGCGCATAGCCGCGTTGACCACTGCCATCATCAGGGCATCGTCGGGTACAAAGTAGGGATTGCAGATCACCAGTCGTCGCCGGCTGGCGTGGATCAGATCGACAAAAACGCGCAGGTTATTCTCGGCTTCAAAGCCCGATCCGCTCGGCAATACCTGGCAGAGCGCCGTTCCGGCAGGGGTCAACTCGATCGGGTAGGCCGGGTGTTCCTTTTCCGTGAGCCGCTCACCGCTCTCGGCATACCAGTCGGTGCGAAAGACAGCATCGAGGGCATCGACGGCGGGGCCACCTACACAGGCGATCAACTCATCGTAGCTGATATTGTCGCGCCGGTGATAGGTGCGGTCGATCAGGTTGAAAGAGCCGGTGTAGCCTACCTCACCGTCGATTACCACGATCTTGCGGTGGTTGCGCAGGTCGATGCGGTTGAAGTCACCGCGACGGTAGGGCGGCAACATCGGCAGGGCCTTGATGCCACTCGCCCGCATGCGCGCCAGGGTTGCCCGGTAGGTCGGGTACTTGCGACTGCCAACCGGGTCGTAGAGCACGCGCACCGACACCCCGCGGGCAACGGCCTGCTCCATTGCAGCAAAGCAGGCCTCGGTCGCTGTGTCGGCGATCAGGATGTAGAACTGAATATGGACAAATCTTTTTGCGCTGGCGATCCTGGTGGCCAGCTCAGCGATGATTCCATCATAGTCGGTCAGGATGCTCACCGTATTCTCGGCCATGGCTGGCAAGGCGCCGAGATTGGTGCCCAGGCGTACAAAGGGCTCGTAGCGTACCGGCAGTGGCGGAGCCACCAGGGCTTGCAGGGCCGGGTCGGCCCGGGCCTCTTCAATAAAGCTGCTGATGTACTGGTTGATCTGCCGTTGCAGCGTGCGCCGTTGTAGCGAGAGCTTCGGTGAGCCAAGCAGCAGATAGATCAGCAGGCCCAGCCAGGGCATAGCGAAGATTAGCATGAGCCAGGCCGTCGCTGCTGAGGGCTTGCGGTTTGCTGGCACAAAGAAGACCATCAGCAGCGGGATGAACCAGCCGGTGATGGTGAAGATTACCACGAACAATTGTAATAAAGGTGGCATAGGCGTGGTGACTATCATGCCCGCTCTTGCTCCGGTAAGCGTTGCGCGCACACTATACTACAAGTTGCCCCCGCAGGGCTGATGCAAAGTCCGAACGAGAACGCGGATCGCGCTGATCTGACGGATTGACGCGGAGCTTTTTGCGGCAGCGCAGCGCGAATCTGTTCCATCTGCGGTATCCGCGTGCGATTGCCTGAGGCGACTTTGCATCAGCCCTGGTTGCCCCCGCTCCGCACAATGTCCTTCCCTCTGGCTTATGGTATAGTGGTAACGATGATCGGCGTGCCACCCTGCTCCCCCTAGCGCGAAGCTGCTTGTGCTTGACGCCCGCCGCTGCGGGTTTTTTTGTGTGCCCAGCCCACTCGACAGAGGAGCCTGCCCTATGAGTCACTCCCGACCCGCTTACCTTGAGGCCCTGCAACAGCGTGTCCTGCTCTTCGATGGTGCGATGGGCACCAGTATTGATACCTATACGTTGACCGCCGAGGATTTTGGTGGCGAGCGCACCAATGGCAACCGCGACTATCTGGTTATCACCCGCCCTGACCTGATCGCCGCTATTCATGCCTCCTTCTTTGAGGCCGGTGCCGATGTGATCGAGACCTGTACCTTCCAGTCAACGCGCTTGCGCCTTGAGGAGTGGGGCCTTGGCGAGCAGACGGTGGCCCTCAATCGGGCCGCCGCCAGCCTCGCACGCCAGGTCGCCGACCGTTTTATGGCCCAGGACGGGCGTCCACGTTATGTCGCTGGCTCGATGGGGCCGACCGGCAAGTTGCCCTCTTCCAATGATCCCTCCCTCGCCGATATCTCCTTCGATGCGCTTGCCAATCAGTTCTACGAGCAGGCGACCGGCCTGATCGAGGGTGGTGTTGATCTGCTGCTGGTCGAGACGAGCGTCGATCTGCTTGAGGTCAAGGCCGCTATCGACGGTATCCGCCGTGCGCGCAGTGAGCTTGGCCGCCCCGATCTGCCCGTCCAGGCCCAGGTCTTCCTTGATGTCTCGGGCCGGATGCTGCTCGGTACTGATGTGCCTGCCTTGCTCGCCACGCTTGAGGCCCTGCCGGTTGATGTGATCGGCCTGAACTGCGGCACTGGCCCTGAGTATATGCGTGCGGCGATGGAGTACCTGACGGCCCATGCGCGTCGGCCCATCGCCTGCATCCCCAATGCTGGCCTGCCCCTCGAGGTCGATGGGCGCACGGTTTACCCGATGGAGCCGGAGCCCTTTGCTGCCATCCTGGCCGAGTTTGTCCAGCGCCTTGGTGTGGGTGTTGTTGGCGGCTGTTGCGGTACGACACCGGCCCATATCCGCCGTCTGCGGGAGGTACTTGGCCCTACGCCGCAGCCAGCCCCGCGCCAGATCGATTATCGCCCCGCTGTTGCCTCCGGTATTCGCGCTGCCAACCTGCGCCAGGATCTCACCCTGACCATGATCGGCGAGCGCGTCAATACGCTCGGCTCGCGCAAGGTGAAGCGCCTGCTGCTCAAGGACGACTATGACGGCGTGCTCGAAGTCGCCCGCGAGCAGGTTGATAGCGGTGCCCACCTGCTTGATGTCTGTGTGGCGATGACCGAGCGCCCCGACGAGCGTGAGCAGATGGTCACGCTGGTCAAAAAACTGACCATGAATGTCGAGCTGCCGCTGGTGATCGATACGACTGAGGTTGATGTGCTTGAGGCAGCCCTGGCGATCTACCCCGGGCGTGCCGTGGTCAACTCGATCTCGCTTGAGGGTGGGCGCGGCGAAAAGATCGACCGCTTCTTGCCTCTCGTCGCTCGCTATGGTGCCGCCAGCGTTGCCATGACTATCGACGAGGAGGGTATGGCCCACACGCGTGAGCGTAAGCTGGCGATTGCTCAGCGCATCGCCCAGATCGCCCACGATGAGTACGGCCTGCCCGCTGAGGCGCTGATCTTCGATGTGCTTACCTTCCCGATCACGACCGGCCAGGAGGAATTGCGCAACGCCGGCCAAGAAACGATTGAGGGTATTCGCCTGGTCAAACAGCATATCCCTGGCTGTTTCACTACCCTGGGGGTCAGCAACCTGAGCTTTGGGGTGGCCCCTCACGCACGCGCCGCGCTCAACTCGGTCTTCCTCTACCACGCCGTCGCCGCTGGCCTCGATACGGCGATCATCAATCCGGCCCATGTGACCGCCTATGCGCAGATCCCCAGCGAAGAGCGCACACTGTGCGAGGATCTGATCTTCAACCGGCGCGAAGACGCCCTCGCCCGCTTCATCAATCATTTCGAGCAGCACGGCAACGCTGAGTTGAGTGAGCGGGCTGACCCGACGGCCAGCATGAATGTTGACCAGCGCCTGCATTGGAAGATCCTCAATCGTAAGAAAGAGGGCGTCGAGGCCGATATCGATAGCGCAATTGCTGAGCGTCTCGCCCAGGCTGAGCCGGCCCGGCCGGAGTCGTCTGAGCTTGCTCCAGACGACTTGCTCAAGACACCCTTGCGCGGCCAGGCCGCCGTTGAGGTGCTCAACGGGGTGCTCTTGCCAGCGATGAAGGAGGTTGGCGACCTTTTCGGCACCGGCCAGCTGATTCTGCCCTTTGTCTTACAGAGTGCCGAAGTGATGAAGCGCGCGGTTGCCCGCCTCGAGCTCTATCTCGACCGCCTCGAAGGCACGACCAAGGGCAAAGTGGTGCTGGCTACCGTCTATGGCGATGTGCATGACATTGGCAAGAACCTGGTGCATACCATTCTGGCCAACAATGGCTACACCGTCTATGACCTTGGCAAACAGGTGCCGGTCAATACCATCATCGAGCAGGCCCTGGCCGTCGGTGCCGACGCGATTGGCCTCTCAGCCCTGCTCGTCAGCACAAGCAAGCAGATGCCCCTGGTGGTGCAGGAGTTGCACCGCCGCGGTCTGCAGCTGCCGGTGCTGGTGGGCGGCGCGGCGATCAACCGCCAGTATGGCCAGCGCATCAGTTTTGTCGCCGATGAGCAGCCCTATCCCGCCGGGGTCTTCTACTGCAAAGATGCCTTTGAGGGCCTTGAGACGATGGATCAGCTGAGTGACCCGGCCCGCCGGGAGCCGTTCATTGCGGCGACTCTGGCCGAGGCTGTCGGGGTCTTGCAGAAGCGGCAGACCGGGCGCGTGGCCCTGAGCGACCTGGGCCGGGCCAGTCTGAACATGCCCCAGCAGCGCTCGGCCGTGCGTGACGATGTGCCCGTCCCGACGCCACCCTTCTGGGGCACCCGCGCCACTTCACGCATCCGCCTCGATGATCTCGCCGCCTGCCTCGACCGCAACGCCCTCTACCGCCTCCAGTGGGGGGCCAAGAATGCCCACGGCGATGAGTGGGAGCGCCTGCGGGCCGACTTTGATCTGAAGCTGCGCGAGCTCCTGCGCGAGGCCGAGCGCGATGGCTGGTTGCAGCCTCAAGTGCTCTACGGCTACTTCCCCGTTCGTAGCGATGGGCACGACCTGCTTGTCTACGACCCCGCCGACCGCAGTCAGGAGCTGACTCGCTTCGTCTTTCCGCGCCAGCCCGAGCGCGAGCGACTCTGCCTGGCCGATTACTTCCGCAGCGTCGCCGGTGCGGTCTATGATGTCGCTGCCTTCCAGTTGGTCACGGTTGGGCCGCATGTTGATGAGCTGACCGCTGAGTTGCAGCGCCAGGGCGATTATAGCCGGGCTTACTACATCCACGGCCTCGGCGTCAGCCTGGCCGAAGCCCTGGCCGAGCTGACCAACCGCATCATCCGCCAGGGCCTGGGCCTGGGCGAGAGTCGCGGCAAACGTTACTCGTGGGGCTACCCGGCCTGCCCCGACCTCGAAGAGCACACCAAGCTCTTCCGCCTGCTGCCCGCCGAGCAGATCGGCCTCAACCTCACCGCCGCTTTTCAGCTTGTCCCTGAGCAGAGCACGGCAGCCATGGTTGTCCACCACCCCGAGGCAAAGTACTTCAGTATCGGCAGCGTCAGCGAGCGCGCTGAGCAGGACGTGGCCGGCTGAACTATAGCTGGCCTGCTGAACGGTGAGCACCATGCCCGACGAGCAGCTCTATCTCGTACGGCAGACCCTGCTGCAACTGCTTGAGCCGTTGCAGCAGGCTGCCAGGCTCGACGATCTGCGTGATGCAGGCGTACGCTTGCGCCACGCCCTGCGTGATGCCCAACATCCACTCCACGCCATCGGGCCGGAGCCGGAGCCGGTTGTTTTTGGCACGGCCTATCTGCACGCTGCGATCGACCAGATCATGGCAGCCTTGACTATCGACCGTGCCCATTACTATGTTGATCGGCTGATCAAGAGCATCACCGCCGTGCGACGTGGCCCGCTCAATGACCTGAACCTTAATCGCTGGAAAGAGTACCCCGACCTGCTGACTGACAGCCTCTGGATCATCGATCAGCGTGACAGCTCCGGGGTTCATTCGGCGAGCTACTGGGGCAATTTCATTCCCCAGATCCCCAACCAGCTGATGCGCAGGTACACCCGCCAGGGTGACTGGGTGCTTGACCCATTTGCCGGCTCAGGCACCACCCTGATCGAGGGGCAACGCCTGGGCCGGCATACCCTTGGCATCGAACTCCAGCCAGCGATGGTGGAGCAGACGCGCAAACTGCTGGCCGCCGAGCCCAACCCCTATGGCACGGTGGTTGAGGTGCTGCAAGGCGATAGCACCAGCTTTGACTACCGGGCCATGCTTGCCCGCTATGGACAGACCAGCGTACAGCTGGTGATCCTGCATCCGCCCTACCATGACATCATCAAATTTAGCAGCGACCCGCAGGATCTCTCCAATGCGCCCTCAGTTGAAGATTTCCTGACCATGATTGGTGCGATTATCGATAATGTTGCCGCAGTTCTGGCGCAAGGCCGCTATCTTGCGATCGTGATTGGTGACAAATACGCCCGCGGCGACTGGATTCCGCTCGGCTTTCAGACGATGAACGAGGCTATGCGGCGCGGCTTTGCGCTCAAGAGCATTATTGTTAAAAACTTCGAGCAGACCTTCGGCAAACGCAGCCGCAAGGAGCTCTGGCGTTACCGCGCCCTCGTCGGGGGCTTCTATATTTTTAAGCACGAGTATATTTTTTTACTGAGGAAACAGTAGATTTACCCCACAACCTCACGCAGAGCCTGGGCAACCAGGGCCGGGGCGTGGCGGATGCTGTCCTGCTTCTGCCAGAGTTGGCGTTTTGCCGTGGTGATCTCGGCCAGGTCACGCACCAGTGCGGTGACGCCCATGGCCGCCAGTTGATCAAGCTCAGTGGGGCCGCAACGCAGCAGCTGCAGCCCATCTTCCTGGTAGGCCGCCTCCAGTGCAGGCGGAATGGCCTCCGTCTTACTGATCAGGACGGCATCGAGTCCGCCTGGGCCGAGCCACTCGACTAGCCAGCGCACATGATCAACCAGGCTCATCCCGTCGGTCTGGCCGGGCTGGGTGGTTGTATTGGCGACAAAGACGATCCTGGCCGCTGTTGTATGCAGGGCCTCGCGCATGCCAGCAAACTGCAAACTTGCCATCACCGAGGTGAAGAAGCTGCCCGGGCCGAGTGCCACCAGGTCGGCTTCGGCAATAGCCTGCAGCGCAGCGGGGTTGGCCGCTGCGCCGTCCGGGCGCAGCAAGAGCCGGCGGATGGGTGGTTTGGGCAACGCACGCACCGCCACTTCACCGTAGACCAGGCGGCCATCATCCAGCTCGGCGCACAGCTCGGCGTCCACCGTCGAGGCTGGCAGCACGCGGGCCACACAGCCGAGCATGCGGCCCACCTCGGCCACCGCCGCATCAAAATCGCCCAGTAGCTGGGTCAGGGCGGCGATCAGCAGATTGCCGAAGGCCATCCCATCAAGGGCGGGCAGGTCGGGCGCACTGAGGCGGTGTTGCGCCAGGCGTACCGGCAACGCCTGCGGGTCGGCCGCCAGAGCCGCCAGCGTATTACGTAGATCGCCGGGAGCCGGCATCGCCCCGATCTTGCGGGCGACCCCCGTGCTGCGGCCCGTATCAGTCACGGCAATGATCCCACTCAGCGTGCCGAAAAGGCCCCGTGCGCCAAGCAAGACCTGGCTCACCCCGCCGCCCCCACCGATCACCACCAGGCGCGGACGAGCGGACTGCGGATCGGAATCGTGATCGAGCGACATGGCAAGCTCCCAGGCTCTTTCAGCCTCGCAACTCGGCGTAGAGGGCGAGGGTCTGGCGTGCCACCAGTGGCCAGTCAAAGGTTGTCCGTACGATGCGCTCACTCTCGGCGCCCCAGGCGGGCCAATGGGCGCGGTTCTGCAGGGCCAGGCGGATCTTCTGTACCAGGTCGTCAACGCTGCCTGGCTGCACCAGATAGCCGTTGCGCTCCGCAAAAACCTTATCGGGGATCCCGCCGCTGGCACTGGCAATGATCGGCCGGCGGTGGATCATCGCTTCGAGCGTCACCAGGCTCGAGCCCTCGTAGAGGGTCGGGTGAATGACCAGGTCAACCTCTTCATAGAGACTATGCAGCTCAGGGTCATCAAGCCGCCCGACGAAGCGCACATAGGCCCCGATGCCAAGCTGGGCTGCCTGGTTTGCCAGCGCGGTGCGCTCTTTCCCATCGCCGACCAGCAGCCAGCGCCAGCGCGGCGGCAGGTCATCACGCAGGCGGGCCAGCGCCTCGAGCAGGATATGGAAGCCCTTGTTACGCTCAAGCCGCCCGACGCTCAGCAGACTGAGATCAAGCTCGGCGAGGCCCAGGCGTTCGCGTAGCGCCGCCCGCAGGTCGGCACGCACAAAGCCCAGGCACTCCTCGACATCAATCGCCGAGGGGATGACCCGCACGTGCTGCTCGGCGACGCCCAGGTAGCGCGGCAGATCGGCGCGGGTACAGGCATCGGTAGCAATTGCCCGGTCGGCGGCGCGGTGGCCATAGGCATAGAGGGCGCGGAAGGGCGCGTAAGCCAGCCACTTGCGCCAATCGGGCGTGCGAAACTCCTCCATCCCATGTGGATTAGCTACGAAGGGCACGCTCTGCAGCAGTGCATCGCGGGTGCGGATCAAGCCGTAGCCCAGTGCGCAGAGCCCCTGACTATGCACCACATCAAAACGGCCGTGGCGGACGCCCTGAGCCGCCAGGCACCCGAGTTGCCAACTGTACCAGGGATAGTTGAACTGACGCCCCACAACCCCGTTCGGCGGCAGCCAGGGTGCGGTATAGTCATAGCGCAAAAAAACTAGCTTGATCGCCCCGTCGGTAAGCGCACGGGTCGCCACATCAAGGGCGCTCAGTCGCGCTGCGTCTGCCGTCTGCACAAAGAGCGTCACCCGAGCGCCGAGGCGCGTCAGGTGGGTAACCAGATGAAAGACGTGGCGCTCAATTCCGCCGTAGCCATGCAGCGGAAAGACCACCCGTGCCAGCATCGCCACCCGCACGGCATTAGCTGAAGAGGTAGGGAGGGGGCTCATATGGCCAATCATAACATGCAACAGCGTAAAGGAATACCGTCATGCGTGCCTTGCTCCAACGGGTGACCCGGGCCTCAGTAGAGGTTGATGGTCTGGTGGTTGGTTCGATTGAGGCCGGCCTGCTCGTGCTGCTCGGTGTGGCCCAGGATGATAACGTGGCCGAAGCCCGTCTACTGGCCGACAAGACGGCCGGCCTGCGCATCTTCGCCGACGAAGAGGGCCGTTTTAACCGCTCGCTACGTGAGGTCGGCGGGGCTGCCCTGGTGGTTTCGCAGTTTACCCTCTTTGCTGATACACGCAAAGGCCGCCGACCCAGCTTCAGTGCTGCTGCGCCCCCCGATCTGGCCGCACCGCTGGTTGAAGCCTACGCTGCGGCCCTGTGCGAGCTCGGCATAACGGTTGCCGGTGGGCGTTTTGGGGCCATGATGCAGGTCGCCCTTGTCAACGACGGCCCGGTCACGATCATGCTTGATAGCACGACCTTTCGTCAGCCACGCCGGGCCTGATTGGTTTGGTATGGTCAGAGTGTTATACTGCGCCAGGAAGATCGCTGTCGGGGCAAGCCCTGCCACCGGCCCCCAGCTTGGCTCTAGTTATGCAACCTACTGTTTGCCAGATCGCCCAAGAGGCCGATATCTACCTGGCCCTCTGGCGTGTGCGTGAGTTGAGCCAGAAGCTTGGCTTTAGCACTGTTGATCGTACACGAATCGAAATTGCTTTGCTTGAATTGACTCGTAATCTGATCAATCATGCTGGTGGGGGAACTTTGACGATTGAACAACTCGCGTCCCCTGAACGTGGTGCCGGGATCAGCCTGGAAGCCCTCGACGCTGGCCCAGGCATTGCCGACATTAACCTGGCGCTGAAAGATGGGTATAGCACCGCCCGCAGCCTTGGCATGGGGCTGCCGGGCATCCGCCGCCTGATGGACGAGTTTATGATCGAATCGACCGTCGGGGTCGGTACCCGTGTCCGGGCGATCAAGTGGCGCATTGTGTCGCAGCGGAGAGCAATCTATGGGCGTTAGTTGGGGCGCAGAAGCACGGCCAAAACAGGGTCAGAGTGTCAGCGGCGACTGCTACCTGATCGAGCGGTTCGATCCCGCTGGTTTGCAGGTGGCGGTGATCGACGGACTTGGCGGTGGCAACGAGGCAGCTGTGGCGGCTCAGGCGGCGCTTAGCGTAGTGCGCAATGCCCTTGATCTTGACCCGACCCGCCTCATGCAGTTGGCCCATAAGGCCCTCCAGGGCACCCGCGGCGCGGTCATGGCCCTGATGACCTTCGACCTGCGACGGCGCAGTGTGAGCTATGTCGGCGTTGGCAATATCGGTACCCAGGTCTACAGTACCCAGCCGATCAAACCGATCTCAAAAAATGGTATTGTTGGCTATCGTATGCCGCCCCTGCTCAAGTTGGTCTTCAACTATAACTATGGCGACACGTTCGTTATTTTTAGTGACGGTATCTCCAGCCGTTTTAATGCCGACACCCAGATTGATCCGAGCCTGCCACCCCAGAGTCTGGCCGAGTTGATAATGCGTCACCACGGCAAGAGTAACGATGATGCGACAGTTGTGGTGATCCGCCTCACTGAGTAGCACCTATGCATACCAGCCTCACGACCTGGCTTGAGGATCAACGCCCAACTCTCTTGCCACGCTGGGCTGCCCTGCTCGCCGAAACTACATCTGCCGGAAGCTCCATCATTACGGATGCGGCCGCACGCCAGGCTGCCGATCATGTAGCCGTGGCGCTCTACACGGCTGCCCTGAGCGCCACTGAAGCTGACAACGAAGCCCTCAAACAGCAACTGCAAACCCTGGGGGACGGATCGGACAGCGACTTGCCATCCATACTGGATCTCGTCTGCAAGCTTGGGCGCACGGTACGTATGCAACTCTACACGAGTGTGCATACCGGCACGGCAAGCCTCGCTCTGCTTGAGGCGCTTGACGATCGCTTGAACCTGATGACAAGCAGCGTCGCCGAGGCATGGTCGGCCCATAACCAGGCACTGATCTACGAGCGCGAGTTTATCACCGAACAGTTGGTGCGTGCCTATGATGCTGCCGACCGCCATACGCTACAACTGCAGTCGCTCAATGTCATTTCTCAACAACTCTCGGCAACCCTCGAAGTCGATCAACTCTTCGATCGCCTGATCAATAACCTCCAACAACTCACCGGGGTAGCCCACCTGGCGATCTGGCAGCCGCTCCGGCCCGGCGAAGCAGCAGCCGAGCAATTGGTGCTACGGTATGCCCAGGGCAGCGCCACCGTAACAATGATCGGCATGCAGCTTGACCCGGCCCATCCCACCGATCTGGTGGCACGGGCCTATCGCAGCGCCGGTATCCAGTTCGAGATGCACCCGGATCCCGCTCGCCATGGCCCCTGGTTGCAGCCCGATTGCGGGGCCCTGGTTCTGCCGATGCACTTCGACGAGCAGACTCTGGCTATTGTCGTCTTGCAGGACCCCGACCCGGCTAGCCAGTTACGGATGCAGCAGGATCTGGCTTGGGGTGTCGTCAGCCAGTCAGCGATTGCCATGCGCAACGCCCGGCTCTACGCCGAAGTGCGTGCGCTCAACGCCGATCTTGAGGCCCGCGTGATCGCTCGTACGCGTGAACTTCAGGAAGAGAAGGATCGTCTCGCGACGATTAACCAGATTGCGACCGAGGTCAGTAGTACCCTTGATCTGGATCTGCTGCTCAACACCTCGCTGCAGCTGATCTGCGCCATCAGCCAGCCTGAGCACGCCTCGATCATGCTGGTCGATCCCGACGGGAGCAACCTGCTGATTACCCGGGCCGTGCTTGGCGTGCCGCCGATCACCAACCCGAAGAACTACCTGCGCTTCCCGCTTGGCAGCGGCATTGCCGGTTGGGTCGCCCAACACCGTACGGCTGTCCTGATCGACGATATCGCCAGCGACGAACGCTGGGTGGCTGGACCGGGCCTTTCGGCCCGTAAGCGCCAGGGAGCTATGGTCGCCGTGCCGCTGATCGCCCAGGGTGAAGTGATTGGCGTGCTCAGCATCTCACATACGCAGACCGGCTATTTCCACGAGGGCCACCTGCGTATGCTCAGTGCCTGTGCCGGGGCGATCGCTATCGGCATCAACAATGCAAACCTCTTCCAGATCGTTAGCGCCGAAGCCGTGCGCCGCTCTGAGTTAATCGAGCGTCAGCAACAGGAGGCCAGCCAGATCCAGGCTATTCTGCAGAGCCTCAGCGACGGTGTGCTGGTTTGTGACCCCCTGGGCAATGTGCTCGTCACCAACCCCGCGGCCGCAATGATGCTTGATCGTAGCGTCGAAGAGTTGCTGCTTGCCAATGTGCATGAACTGATCGTCCGTTACCTGGGCCTGCGCAAGGATGACCTGCCGCTCACCGATCTGCTTCAGCGCCCCCAGGGCCGTGATGGACACCTCCGTCAGTTCCGTAGCATCCTCAAACTTGGCCCCCGGACGCTTAATCTCTCCCTTGGCCCGGTGCTCAAAGAAGACGGTACCACCCTCGGTGCGCTGCTGTTGCTGCACGATATCAGCCGTGAGATCGAAGTTGATCGCCTCAAGACCGAGTTCATCGGCACGATGTCGCACGAACTGCGCACCCCAATGACGGCAATCAAAGGGTTTACCCAACTGCTCGGTATGGGCGGCCTCGGGCTACTGAATGAGACCCAGCGCGAGTTTGTCCAGCGCATCGATCATAATACCGAGCATATGATCGAGCTGATCAACAATGTGCTCGATATTACCAAGCTTGAGTCGGGCAGTGTGGAGTTGGAGTGGCGACCATTGCATATGGCTGAAGCGCTCAGTGGGGTGATGATTGAGCTGAAAGATCAGCTTAGCGAACATGGCCACAACCTGACGATCACGCTTCCGCCCGGCTTGCCACTGGTGCGGGCCGATGCGCGTCGGCTGCACCAGGTGCTCTACCACCTGCTGCTCAATGCGATCAAATATACACCAGCTGGTGGTCAGATCTGGATCGAAGCCTTTGAGACCAGCCAGGCGAGTCTGCCCGAAGAGTTGCATGACAGCCTGGTGCCCGGTCGGCGCTACACCCAGCTCAACATCCGCGACACCGGCGTCGGTATCGCTGAGCATGACCTGCCGCGCATCTTCGAGCGCTTCTACCGCGGCGATAATCCGCTCAAGATCGAAGCTGGCGGTGCTGGCCTGGGCCTGGCCCTCGTGCGCCCGCTGATTGAACTGCTCGGTGGGTACATCTGGGTGCGCAGTACCCCCGCTGAGCATACCAGCTTCAGCTTCATCCTGCCAGCCCTCTGATCCGCTCGTGCTGCCCTCTCTGCCCAGGGCCAGACAAGCATGTTATAATGCTTAAATATATTATTATGGCAAGGTGACGGGGGAAAAGATGAAGCCTCTAATCGGCATCTCGTGCGGAACCTTCCACGACCGGGCCTGGTGCCCGCCGTCGTTTGGCCACCGCCAGACTTATGTGGACGCGATCATTCAAGCGGGCGGTGCGCCCCTGCTGATCCCGCCGGTCCAGGACGAAGTCACCCTCCGGGCCCTCTACGAGCGTCTTGATGGGGTGCTCTTTGCCGGTGGCGGCGACATTGAGCCGATCCACTATGGTGCTGAGGCTCACCCACAACTTGGTGTGACTGACCCGCAGCGTGATACGGCCGAATTGCCGATGGCGCGCTGGGCGCTTGCCGATGGCAAGCCCATTCTGGGTATCTGCCGTGGCATTCAGGTGCTCAACGTGGCCCTGGGTGGCTCGCTCTACCAGGATCTACCGTCCGAGATCCCTAGCGATCTGCACCATAATCTCTCCTACGAACGTGAGGATTGGACTCTCCTGGCCCACGAGATCCGTATCGCCCCCGGCTCACGCCTGGCACACATGCTGGGTACCGAGCGGCTGCGTACCAATTCGCTGCACCACCAGGCTGTGCGTGAGATCGCAGCTGGCCTGCGGGCTGTCGCCTGGGCCCCCGATGGGGTGATCGAGGCGCTCGAAAGCACCGGCCATAGCTTTGTGGTCGGTGTGCAGGGCCACCCCGAGGCCCTGCAGGGTAGCACCGACCTACGCTGGCGCGGGCTCTTCAGTGGCTTTGTAGCCAGCAGTGCCGCCTTTCGCCGCTGCCCAGCCCTGGCTGCTTAGACATGGCTCCTAGTACCAATACCTTGCAAATAAGAAACCTGTCAGGTGCGGCCAGCCATGATCATTTTCATTCTGATGCATTCCGTGGCCGCACCTGACAGGTTTTCTCCGTCATGCATCCATCCTTAGTTGTAAAGTATTGGTCTTAGGAGCAATCCATGGCTCGTCCGCTGGTTGGGGTTGCCTGCATGAACAGTCTGGATGGCCAGGGCAGCCCGCTGATTGCCGTGCGCCCGACCTATCTTCAGGCGCTTGAGGCGGCCGGGGCCGTTCCTTTGCTGATCCACCTCACGGATGATCTCGCGGTGGTTCAGGCCCTCTATGCATGCTGTGATGGTATTCTGCTGCCCGGTGGCGACGATCTCGACCCGGCCCTCTTTGGCGAGCTGCCCCATCCCGATCTTGGCACAGTCGATGGCCAGCGCGATACGGTCGAGTTGGCCCTGGCCCGCTGGTGCCGTGCTGACCAGCGGCCCTTGCTCGGTATCTGCCGGGGCATCCAGACGATCAATGTTGCTTTCGGCGGCTCGCTCTGGCAGGATCTGCCCAGCCAGTTGCCCAACAGCCTCGATCATCGCCACAATACGCACCTGCGCGTCTACGATGTGCCGGGCCATCCCCTGCAACTCAGCGCCGATAGCTGGCTGGCCAGGCAGCTTGGTGCCGCAGAGTTGCTGGTCAACACGATGCACCACCAGGCGCTCAAGGCGGTCGCACCTGGCCTACGAGTGGTAGGCTATGCCCCCGACGGGGTGATCGAAGCGGTTGAGGGGACTGAGGCGGGTTTTGTTGTTGGCGTACAATGCCACCCCGAACACCTCTGGCGCCGCGCCGACCCGCGCTGGCTGCGCTGCTTCGAGGGCTTTGTCAGCACCTGTAGCGCCTATGGCAGCCACAGGGCCTGATGATCGGCCTGTTCGACTCAGGGCTTGGCGGCCTCTCGGTGGCCCGTGCCGTACGTGCGGCCCTGCCCACCCACGATCTGCTCTACCTGGCTGATACGGCCTACTGTCCCTACGGGCCACTTGCTACGCCCCTCGTACAGGAACGCGCCCTGGCCTGTTCACGCTGGCTGATCGCTGAGGGTGCCCGGCTGGTGGTGGTAGCCTGTAATACGGCCACCTCGGCGGCGGTTGAACTGCTGCGGAGCGAGCTCACTGTGCCGGTCGTAGGCATGGAGCCCGGGCTTAAGCCGGCGGTTGCGGCAACCCGTAGTGGGCGAGTCGCTGTGCTGGCCACCAGTGGCACCCTGACAAGCCAACGCTTCTCGCGCCTGGTCGAGCGTTTCGCTGGCTCGGTTGAGGTGCGCAGTGTGGCCTGCCCCACTCTGGTTGAGCTGGTCGAGGCGGGCGAACTCAGTAGCCCCTATGCTGCCGCTGTCGTCGCCGACTATGTCACCCCGCTGATTGCCGAGGGGGTCGATACCTTGATCCTCGGCTGTACCCACTTCCCCTTTTTACAGCATCTGATCGCCGTCGCCGCACCGGGGGCCGCGATCATTGATACGGGGCTGGCCGTGGCAGCCCAAACCGCCCGCCTGGTTTACGCATATAGCCTCCCCGCTGGTACAGCCCGCTTCCGCTGCGCCACCAGTGGTGACCCGGCCAGTGTCGGCCCGACCGTCGCCCGCGTCTGGGGTCTGGCTCTCCCAGTTGAGCACGCAGCATGTTAAACTTACAGATGCTCCCCCTCGGCCCCCGGTGAGGTTGCCCGATGTTCAAGCGTCTGCTGATCTGCTTGCCGCTGAGCCTGCTCCTGGCGATCTTTATCCTCAGCCTCTTCCCCGCCCTTGGTTTGATCGCCGCCCCTTTCATCTGCACCGGCCGCCTCGAGCCGGAGTCATCCTTTGCTGGTCTGCGCTTTCGCTGCCGCGAGCCACTTGAGGCCACCAGTTGGTCGGTTGCCCCTGAACTTGTCTTGATCTATGCCGTGCCCCTGCTGGCCCTGGCCCTGCTCTTTCCGCTCAACCAGGCTGTTGCCGCCTTTGAACGCCGGGCCAGCCTGTCCCGCACGACGATGCGTACTGATCTGGAGCTTGCCGTCACTGCGCGGGCCGAGATACTGCGGATCGCTCGGCGCGCCTCCTTCAACCGCCAGGTGTTGTTACGCGCCGCCGAACTTGAGCTGATCCTCTGGATTCAGCCGCCTAATGGACGCCCCTACGAGGCTCGTACCACCTGGCTGGTCGAGCTTGAGAACCTTGAACAACTGCACCGTGGTGTCGTTGTGGCGGTACGCATCAATCCGCGCCATCCCGAGGCGGTCTATCCCAACCAGCCCGGGATGCATTATGCATGGTGGCTCGCATGAGTAATACGCCCCCCTTTGGCCTCTGGCCCAGCCCGCTGACTCCGCAGCAGATGGCTGCGGCCCTCCGCTTTGACGATCTGCAGTGGGATAGCGACGGTCGCCGCCTGGTCTGGCTCGAGACGCTGGATGGGCGTGGCGCACTCTGGTGCCTTGACCCGGCCTCCGGCGATGCGCCGCGTGAACTGACCCCTGGTGATCGCTCGGTGCGTGGGCGGGTTGGCTACGGGGGGGGCGAGTTTACTGTCGGCCATGGCACTGTCTTCTTCGCCGAGGCGGCCTCGGGCCGCCTGTTGCGCCAGAGCCTGGCGGGAGGCATGCCTACGCCGATCACGCCTGCCTTTGGTGCGGCGGCCAATCCCGTCCTTGCCCCTGATGGCCAGCATCTGCTCTATGTCCATGCCTACGAAGAAGAGGACTGTCTTGCTGTGGTGGATAGCCTGGGCCGCCACTGGCCGCAGCGCCTGGCGCATGGCCACGACTTCTTTATGTGGCCATGCTGGCATCCCGGCGGCAAGCTGGTTGCCTATGTCGCCTGGGATCACCCTAACATGCCCTGGGACGGCACCAGCCTCTACCTGGCCGAGTTGGATCGCAGCGGGCCTTTGCCGAGCCTGCAGGCCACCCGGCTCATCGCCGGTGGGCCGGCAACCAGCATCTTTCAGCCCGCCTTCTCCCCCGATGGGCGTTATCTGGCCTATGTCTCCGACCTCGATGGCTGGTGGCAGCTCTACCTGCACGACCTGGCGAGCGGCACCCAGCGCCCGCTCACCGAAGGGGCCGCTGAGCACGGCCAGCCCGCCTGGAGTTATGGTCAGCGTACCTTTAGCTGGGGCCGCGACGGCCAGCGCCTCTACTATTTGCGCAACGAGGGTGGGGTACGCCGGGTCTGTGTGCAGCCGGTTGAGGGCGGGCCAGCCCAGACCTTAAGCGACGCTGAGGGCTACAGCTGGTTCAGCCAACCGGCAGCCTCACTCGCCAGCGATAGTCTGGCTAGCATCGCCTCTGCCCCGGGTATTCCGCCACGGGTCATGCTGGCCGACGGGATGCGCGCACGGGTGCTACGTCGCAGTACCGGCGAACTGTTAGCCCCGACCCAGCTCGCTGAAGCCCTGCCGGTCACCTGGACTGTCGGGGCTAGCACGGTCTATGGCCTGCTCTACCTGCCACCCGGTTATGTCCCCGGTGGCACCGGGCCGCGCCCGCCTGCGGTGATCCGCATCCACGGCGGCCCCACCGACCAGGCGGTCAGCAGCTACAGTGGCGAGGTGCAGTTTCTCACCACGCGGGGCTACGTCGTGCTCGAGGTCAACTATCGTGGTAGCACCGGCTACGGACGGGCCTATGCCCAGGCTCTGCGCGGCGAGTGGGGCGTGCTTGATGTGGCCGACACGATCGGTGGGGCGCGTTACCTGGCCACTGCCGGGATTGCCGACCCGGCCCGTATCGTGCTGATGGGCGGTAGCGCTGGCGGCTACACCGTTCTGGAGACCCTCTGCCAGGCCCCCGAACTCTTCCGGGCCGGTATTTGTCGCTACGCTGTGACCGACCTCTTCAGCCTGGTGGCCGATACGCACAAATTCGAGGCCCACTACCTCGACGGGATCGTCGGCCCGCTGCCGGAGACCGCTGCCCGCTATCGTGAGCGCTCGCCGCTCTTCCACGCCGAGCGGCTCAATGTGCCCCTGGCGATCTTCCAGGGGGCCGAGGATCGTGTCGTGCCACCGGCCCAGGCCGAAGCGATTGTCGCCGTCCTGCGTCGGCGGGGCGTCCCGCACCGCTACCAACTCTTCGCTGGTGAAGGCCACGGCTGGCGCAACGCCGAGACGATCAAAGCCTACTACAGCAGCATCGAGAGCTTCCTGCGCGAATATGTGATCTTTGGCTAATATAGTTAGAGAGGGATCGCAGGGAACCTGGTTCCTTGCGATCCCTCCACTAGGGGCGGGGCGTAGCCCCGCTCAAGAAAAACCGCTTCACCTTATGGCAAGCAGGCCTCACGCCAAGTGCTAGTTATTACTGACGTTCACCGTAATCTTGCGCGGCTTGACCTCTTCGGCCTTGGGTACGTTTAGCTGCAGGATGCCGTGCTCGAGGTGGGCCGTAATCGCATCGCCGCGCACGGTGGTCGGCAGGCCGATGCTGCGGCTGAAGTGACCGTAGCGCCGCTCGATGCGGTGGTAGTTGCGCTCCTTGATCTCCTCGCTCTGGCGGATCTCGCCGCTGATGTTCAGCACCCCATTCTCAAAAGTGATGCTCAGATCCTCCGGCTTGAGTCCGGCTACCGCCGCCTCGATCAAATAGGCATCAGCTGTCTCACTCAGGTCAAGTGCTACCGCAAGGGCAGTCCGCGGCGTGGCGCTTGGTACAACACTCTCCTCAAACAAGCGATTGACCGCCTCGCGCAGGGTCATAGCCTCCTGAATGGGATCCCAACGGGTGATCGTAGCCATCATCTACCTCCTGTATTTATTGATTGTGTGGTTCGTACCGCAGGGGTTGTCGTCTAGTTTGCTTGCCAGGCCCTGCGGCGCTGTAGCTACTGTAGCGCAGGAGTGTTAGACTGATGTCGAAGCGATATTAGAGGCATGTTATAGCCGTATTCACAGGATGGGCAAGGCCCGTCCCACAACGAACTTGAGATAACGCCCTTCGGGGAAGCTAGCCGGGACGGGATGATCAACCGGCTGGCCGGCCTCGTGGATGATCTGGAGGCGCAACCGTGCCTGGCTGGCCGCCTCCGCCAGCAGGTCACGAAACTGCTCCGGGCCAATCTGGCTGGTGCAACTGGCCGAGGCCAGCAGACCACCCGTTTCGAGGCAGGCCAGGGCCAGGGCGTTGAGGCGAACATAGGCCCGAGCGGCGGCATGGGCGCTGCGCTTCTGGCGGGCAAAACTAGGCGGATCAACGATGATCAGCTGAAAGCGGCGTCCGGTTCGCCGGTAGCTGTCAAGCAAGGCAAAACAATCTTCGGTCACAAAGCTGTGTCGCCCAACCTCAAGGCCATTCAGGCGCAGGTTGGCCTCAGCCGTCTCGGCCAGGCCGTGCCCACTGTCGGCGCTGATCACCTGGGCGGCACCACCGCGTAGGGCATAGAGCGAGAACCCGCCGGTATAGGCAAAGCAGTTCAGCACGCTGCGTCCGCCAGCCAGCCCCTCGATCAGCTGCCGGTTCTCACGCTGGTCGAGGAAGAGGCCGGTCTTCTGGCCACGGTAGAGATCGGCATAGAGGTAGAGCCCATGCTCCTGCACAACCAGTTCAGCTGGTGGCGGCTCACCCCAGAGTATGCGCAGGCGTGAGGCAGGCTCTTCCTGCTCCTCGGCGGGGCGTTCACGCAAGACCACCCCACGCAGGGACGGGTCGCAGGCGCGCATCGCGTTGGCCACCGGCATCACCAGGGTTTGCAGACTGGCCGCGTAGGTCTGGATCAGCGCATAATCACCATAGCGGTCGGCGACCAGGCCGGGCAAGCCGTCACCCTCGCCGTAGATCCAGCGGTAGGCGCTAGTCGCGCTGCCTTCACGCAGCCCGGCGCGACCCTCCCAGGCTTCCCAGACCCGCTCAGCGATCCAGTCCTGGTCGGGCAGGGCCTGGGTGCTGAAGATACGCACCGCGATCGGGCTTTGCTCGTCCCAGAGACCGTAGGCGCTGAAATTACCGCAACGCAGGCGCACCCACGTCCCTGGTGGTAGGCTCAGCCCTTCGCGCACATGGTTGCGGTAGACCCAGGGATGCCCGGCGCTCAGCCGACTGCGGAGCGCCGGGTCAAGGGTCAACTCAGGAAGCTGCGGTGGCCTGGGGCTCAGATCGTTGCCCCGCAGGGTACCGCACGGCTTTTCGCAAAGGCGCGCTCGACGGTACGCGGACGGATGGCCACATTACGCCCGATTACAATACCCTCAGGAATACGGGCATGGCTGCCTACCAGGGTCAGGCCGGTATTGAGTCGCTCAGGGGCGGCCTGGTTTGGTGTCGTCGACTCGCCCTCGCCGACCACCGCCCCGGCACCAATCACTGCCTCCTCATCCACGATACAGCGGTCAACCACTGCCTCGGGGCCGATCCAGGCATCGCCAAGGATCACCGCGTCGCGCACGACTGCGCCCGGCGCGACATAGACCCCGGGCGAGAGGATCGAGCGGGCGACGGTGCCAAAGACGCGGCAGCCATCACTGAGCATGCTGTTCTCGATGCGCGCCGTGGCCCCAACATCCACCCCAGGCCGGTCGGCGCTGGTCGTATGGATGACCCATTCGGGATCATAGAGATCGAGGGCCGGTGATTCGGCCAGCAGGGCCATATTGGCCTCATAGTAGGCCTGCACCGTGCCCACGTCGGCCCAGTAGCCCTGAAAATTGTAGGCGTAGGCGTTGGACTGGGGGATGGTGCGCGGCAGGATGTGGCGCCCGAAATCGGGCTCATTGCTGCCGTGGAGCAGATCTATCAGGAATTGCTTACGAAAGACATAGATGCCCATTGAGGCCAGGTTGGAGGTGGCCCGGCGGGGTTTCTCCTCAAAGCGATCAACCCGTCCATCGCCGCCGACACTGACGATGCCATAGCGGCGGGCATCGTGAGGGCTAACACTGCGCACGGCCATCGTGATGTCAGCAGCGCGCTCGGCATGCAGCTGCAAGAGTGGCCCGTAGTCCATCTTGTAGACATGATCACCAGCAAGCATAAGCACGGCATCGATCGGCTGATCCTCGATCAGGTCGAGGTTATAGCGTACCGCATCGGCAGTGCCGCGCTGCCAGCCTGCGCCATCGGGCGAAGGCGAAGGATGCAGCACGCGCAGACCGCCCTGAGCACGGTCGAGATCCCAGGAGCGCCCGACGCCGAGATGGGCATGCAGCGAGCGCGGGCGGTACTGGGTCAGTACCCCGACGTTGTAGATGCCCGAGTTGACACAGTTCGAGAGCGTAAAATCAATGATGCGATACTTCCCGGCAAAGGCCACCGCGGCTTCGGTGCGCTCGGCCGTGAGCACGCTCAGGGCAGGTGAGTCGCCGCCGGCGAGAATAAGAGCCAGTGTGCGCTGCATAGGCTTTCACACGAACCTTGTCTCAGATTGTCTCACCCGAGGCGACATCGCCACCGGGGAAATCACCCTCGTCACGGTCGGCATTGATCACCACATTCCGCCCGATACTGATCCCGGCGGGAATATGGGCACCTTTGCCGATCACCGTAATACCGGTATTGATCTTATCAGGCTCAGCCCGGTTAGGGACGCTCAGATCATCACCGAAGCCGAGGCGGGCACCTGGGCCAACCACGACCTGCTTATCGACGATCACCCGGTCGAGCACGGCCCCCGGGCCGATCCAGGTGTCATTCATGATCACACTGTCGCGCACAATGGCGCCGGGTGAGACATAGACGCCCGGTGCGAGCACTGAGTGCTCGACAGTGCCGCGGATAATGCAGCCGTTACACATGATCGCCCGCGTAACATTGGCCTGCGGGCCGATCTTGGCTGCCGGGCGCTCTTCGCTGCGAGTGCGGATGAGCCACTCACGGTCGTAGAGATCGAAGTCGAGGTTGGGGTCGAGCAGTTGCATAC
Organism: uncultured Chloroflexaceae bacterium; assembly: GCA_964592425.1. Taxonomy (GTDB): domain Bacteria; phylum Chloroflexota; class Chloroflexia; order Chloroflexales; family Chloroflexaceae; genus Viridilinea. Next base: position 13,696 of record CAZQCG010000019.1, on the reverse strand, counting down.
TCGTTTCCCAGTAGGACTGGATCGTCCCCACATCAACCCAATAGCCCATAAAACGAAAAGCAAAGACACGATCTTCGGCCACCATCGCCGGGATGACATTCTTGCCGAAGTCGATGCGCGGGCGGTCGGAGTTGCCCTCGGCCAGGCGGCTCAGCAGGGCCTCGGTCTTAAAGACATAGATGCCCATCGAGGCCAGGTTGCCCTTATCGCGGGCTTTGGGCTTCTCGGTGAACTCCACCACGCGATCCTGCTCATCGACCGACATGATCCCGAAGCGGTCGGTCTCCTCCAGCGGTACCTCCATCACCCCCACGGTCAGGTCGGCATGGTTCCGGCGATGAACCTCGATCAGCGCGTTGTAGTCCATCTTATAGATATGGTCGCCGGAGAGGATGAGCACATGGTCGGCGCGGCGTTCGGTAATGAAGGAGAGGTTCTGGTAGATCGCGTCCGAGGTGCCCTTGTACCAACTCTGGTCGTTACGGCCCTGGTAGGGCTGCAACAGGCGAATTCCGCCCCGTGAGCGGTCAAGATCCCACGGTTTCCCGATGCCGACGTGATCGTTCAACGAATGGGGCCGGTACTGGGTGAGGACGGCCACATCAAAAATGCCTGAATTGACACAGTTAGAGAGCGGGAAATCGATAATGCGATACTTCCCTGCGAAGGGTACCGACGGTTTGGCACGCTTCTCGGAGAGCACGCTTAGCCGGCTGCCTTCGCCACCGGCCAGGATCATCGCAACGACGCGCATTTTTCTACCTCTCCGGGTTGGGCAAGGGCTCTAGTTCTCCGTCTGACCTGGGTCGGACGGGTCGGATGCGAGGCTCGCAGTGGGCGACACCAGCTCCGCGTCTCGCCCAGACCTGCTCAAGGAGCTCGGACGGAGTATCAGGGGGGGAGGGCATGGCATGAGTCTCGGTAAGTGTGATTGTACCGCCATTCCCCACTCTCTGCAACGCGCCGCTACCTCTGCTTGACAAAAGCCCCCGCAGGGTGATAATATACCCCTGGGGGGTACTCCCTCGGCTGATCCAACGGCTGTTAGGCCTGTGTGCTACAGCGCGATCCAAGATATATGATGAGGAGGTAGATGATGGGTTCACCAATCGCTGTCACTGATGCTGATTTTGACCAGCAGGTATTGAAGGCTAGTCATCCCGTAGTTGTCGATTTCTGGGCACCCTGGTGCGGCCCCTGCCGTGCGATCGCCCCGATCCTCGAAAAGCTGGCTGGTGAGTATGATGGCCGCCTGACGATTGCCAAAGTCAACACCGACGAGAATGTCGTGCATGCCAGCCGGCTTGGTATTCAGGGCATCCCGACCCTGGTGATCTTCAAGAATGGCAAAGAGGTCTCGCGGATGGTCGGTTCGCGCCCCGAGGCGCAGTACCGCGATGCCTTCGACCAGGTGATCTAATTGCGCCAGCCCTCACGATGAGTCGCTTGCCATGATCTGCTGCGTGGTCCTGGGAGAAGCTGTCCACGCAGCAGGCAGAAAGATCGTTATGGCTGATCACGTACATCCGATTGGCCCTCAGCGCCGCGAAGATGTGCTCCTGCGGCTCCGGCGGATCGAGGGTCAGGTGCGCGGCGTGCAGCGCATGGTTGAGGATGGCCGTGATTGTCGCGAGATCATCATGCAGGTCGCCGCGATCAAGTCGGCCCTCACCAGTGTGAGTAGTGTGGCGCTTCAGTGTTATGCAGCGGGTTGTCTCGATACGGATGATCAATCCCGCGAGCGCACCATTGCCGAGTTGATCGATCTCTTCCAGGGTTGTAAGTAGATCTATTTCCTGATCTTTATTCTATTTATCGTCGTCGGCCTCCCAGCCGTTCTGACGAGCCACTTCACGCAGGCCCCGCGCCAGGCTCTCGAGTTGCTTGAGCAGCAGGCGTAGCTTGAATGGTGCCCCTTCGTCGTGCTCGACCCACTTGACCAGATCGCCCTCGGCGTAGGCCCGTGCAAGCCGGTCGGTCTCATCGACCATCTGGTCAAGTGAGCGCAGACGGAAGACGCGCGCCTTGTTTTTGGGCTGGTTCTCCAGGGTCTCGTCTTCGACCCGGAGATACTGGCTGTCGTCGGCAGGTGGCTGCTGCTCATCGTCGTCCCACAGGTTGGCGTCCCCCTGTCCGTCTGCGCCAGTGCCGACGGCGGTACGTCCAAGCGGCCCACCTGCCTCAAGCCGGTCAGGGCTGCCAGGTGTGGTGCGCAGTTGTTCGCCGGCCTCCAGCGCTTGCAGGGCCGTCTCGAGGCTCAGGTTGGGATTGGCCGCAAAGTAGGCCACCAGGCGGCTCAGTTCAGCGGCCGACATACCCTCGTCGGCGGCGAAGTGGGCCAGCTCGGCCTGGGTGCGTGGGTTGGCAACTCGCCGCAGGTGCTGGGCCTGGGTCACATTAAGCTCGCCTCGGCGCAGGAGTTGCTGCACCTCTTCAGCTAGTTCAAGCAGGCCCAGGTAACGCCGTACAGTGCGCCCACTCATTCCGACCGCCTGACCCACTGCTTCGTCAAGCTCATGCTCTGGCTGCTTGCCGTGCTCTGCGATCACCTGTGCCCGTAGGCGGGCGTAGGCGCGGGCCTGCTCAAGATCATTCAGATCCTGGCGCTGCACATTTTCGATCAGCTGGCGCAGCAACAGATCGGGGTCATCACTGTCAAGCACAATACACGGTACGCGCTCAAGCCCAAGCTGTTCGGCGGCGGCGCGGCGGCGCCCGCCGTAGACTACACGGTAACGCCCGCTACCAAGGGCGATCACGCCGAGGGGTTGCAGCAGGCCGCGCTCGGCAATTGTCGCCGCCAGGCCCGCCACATCGCCCGGGTCTTCCCGAAGCCCTTCCGGGTCCGCCTCAAGCTGGCGCGGGTCGAGATAGAGCAATTGCATACGCTACTCCGTCCATAGGCAAACATTTGTGCCGCGCCAGAGTATACCAGAAGCCACCGCTCTGAGCAACTGCGCTCCTGCCGCACCCAGGGCTGATGCAAAGTCGCCTCAGGCAATCGCACGCGGATACCGCAGATGGAACAGATTCGCGCTGCGCTGCCGCAAAAAGCTCCGCGTCAATCCGTCAGATCAGCGCGATCCGCGTTCTCGTTCGGACTTTGCATCAGCCCTGCGGCCGCACCAGTGGTGTCGTCTCATCATCAATGCATCTGGGGATGCTTGGATCAGGTTTCAGGCTTCTTGTGGCCTGGCCCCTGGCCATAGACCGGGCGGTTGCTCTGCCACTTCGACCAGGGCCGTCTCCTGGTGATAGAGCCGCATTCCGCGTGCCTGGTAGTTCGCCAGGGCCGCCGGGCCATCGAGCGTACAGGTATGTACCCAGACCCGTCGGGGGTGCAGTTCCCAGCTGTGTCTGAGTGCTGCACTGAGCAAGGCCCCCCCCAGGCCACGCCCGATAAACTGCGGCAGGAGGCCGAAGTAGGCGATCTCAACCGCTTCGTCTTGCTGCTCCAGTTCAAAATAACCTGCCGGCGTGCCGCGGACATAACCAACCCAGGTCGTCAGTTCAGGCCGATCCAGGTAAGCATGCCAGTGCGCATAGCTCCAACTCAGCCGGTCGATCCAGTACCAGTCGCCACCTACCGCCGTATAAAGAAAACGGTTGAACGGGGGGCTGGGCTCCTCAGCGCGGATCACCCGCAGCGGTGGAACTGCGGGTGATGCGGGGCGTAGTTCACTGGCTGCGGTCTGCTCAAGGTAGAAGGTGGTCACTTCGCGCAACATAGGGTCCCTATTCGTAGGCCAGCACCTCGCGTACCGTCAGGCGCACGGCTGATCGGGCGGGCAAGAGGCTGGCCAGCAGGGCAATCAGCAGAACCAGTACCAGCCAGAGCCCGACTGCGGGCAGGGCATAGGTCCAGATCAAGGGCGCGTTAAGCAGCCCGATGCCGATCACATAACACATGGCATAGCTCATTGGTAGCGAGAGCAACGTCCCGGTCAGCCAGGCCAGGGTGGCGATCACCAGACCCTCACTCATAATGATCTGGCGGATGGCCCCATCCGAAGCGCCAATTGCTCGCATAATGCCGATCTCACGCGTGCGTTCAAGCACGTTGATGCTCATCGTGCCAGCCAGGCCCAGGCCGCCGACCAGGCCGATCAGCACCGATAGGATTGAGAGCACGGCGCTCATCACGTCGAAGCGTTCGGCGAGAATGGCACGATCCTCCGAGCGGCTGCGAATGATCCGCACATCGAAGCCATCCTCTGCGAGTTTCTGCTCAAGGGTCGCACTCGCTACCCGGTGGCTGGCCGGGTCGTGGCCGGTCGTGGCGATGCGCAGGGTGTCGCTACGCCCGGACCCGCCGCTAAGCGTGTTGTAGCCTTCGATGGTGATATAGCCCTGGGCCGGGTTGACCGGCGGCATCAGTTCATCGATAAAGCCGACGATGCGCCAGGCTTGTTCGGTGCTGTCGATCTGGAGCAGCAGTTCATCGCCCACAGCCAGGCTGGGCTCTTTGAGCTTGAAGTTGGTACTCAGCACGATCGCCTGGGCATCGCCAGGCAGCAGCCAGCGCCCCTCCGCCATACGCGGAGCAAACATCACCGTGCTGGCTGGCATGGCTCGCAGTTGGATCGACTCGCCCATCACGCCGTCCTGATCGACAGGAAAGGCTGTATCGCGCAGCAACGCCTCGACACTGATCACCTCAGGCACCTCCAGCACTGTTGGCATCACCTCGGCTGCCCGGTAGAGCCGGCTCAGCTGCACCTCAATATCGTAGCGTTGCGAGGCGATGCTGGCATCGAGGGTCGTGAAGAGCGAGGTGCGCAGGGTCATCGCCGAGACGAAGACGGCCCCGCCAAGCGAGAGGGCTATTATCGTACGCATCAGCCGCCCGCGTCGGCGGAAGGTATTACGTAGGGCCAGACGTGTGGGCCGGCTTAGCCCGCGCACCCAATTGATCAGCAGATCGATCAGGGTTGGGCGCACAGGGGCGCTGGTATCGCCGGCCAGGGCCTGCTGGGTCGGTTTACGCGCCACACTGGTGATCGGGGCGGCTGCCGCAACGATTGGCACCAGCAACGCGGCGACGGCCTGGGTCAGTAGAACTGCTGGCGGCAGGCGGAAATCGGAGACATCCACATTGAATTGGCTCGACAAGAAGATTACCATCAGGCGGGTGCCGAACGCACTGAGCGGCACCGCCAGCAGCAGGGCCAGCAGGCCGAAGCCACTTGCCATAACAAAGTAGAGCCCGGCGATCTGTGTTGAGCGGGCCCCAATCGCCTTCATCACGCCAATCTGGCGCGTCTGTTGGGTCAGGATCGAGCCGATCGTATTGATGATCAGAAAGGTGCTGATGATCAGTGCCAGCGAGCCGATCATTGTCATCAGGGTGAGAATGGTTGGCAGGATCATCTCAAGGGGGTGCTGCAACGGTGTTGGCACTTCAGTGGTGATGATCTCACGTCCACTACGGAGGATCAGTTGCTCAACCTTGCTGGCCACTGCCCGGATATGTGCTTCGTCAGTGCGGTCGCCATTGACCACAAAGATGAGCTGGTTGTAGCCGCGGGGTCCACCCAGCCATTCCAGGGTCTCAAAGGTGAGGTAGCCGAAGGCCTGGCCAGCCACAGCCGCTGGCGGCACACTCAGATCGTGGGTCAGGCCAGCAATTGGCAGCGTGCGTGTATGCTCACTGGATAGGGCCACAGTGATCAGATCGCCCATATGGGCGTTCGTCTTGATCAGCGAAGCGCGCTCGATCAACAGCGCCTGGTTTGGTACTGGCCAGGCCCCTGTCTGCGGGCGGATCATATTTACTTCTCTCACCCCGTCATCGGGCAGCACATAGAGCGCAGTCTCCTGCCAGCGCTCAGGGCCGGTCTGGATGCGCGCCATCACCCTGCGCTGCCCGTCGGCCTGGGCCACCTCAGGCATACGGCGAACGGCTTCGATCAGAAGCTCATCGAAAGGCTCTGTGGTGATGATCGCACTGGCCGGGTTGATCGCCAGATAGGTGGTATGCAATTCTCGGGCGATAATCACCCGTGTCGCCAGGATCGTACCGAAGACAAAGACGCCTACGGCAATTGAGAGAACGACAAGCATCGTGCGCGTGCGGTTTTGCCCCAGGTCGCGCAGCACTTTCTGCCAGCGTGGGCGGAGGTGGAACATGGTTTAGGTTGTTCAGTAGAGAGCAGCGAGGGTCAACGAGTATATCTTACACCATTGGAGATAGAGGGCGTAAGGCCGTAGCGGAGTTGAAAAGGGATGGTATGATGGTGGCACACAGGTGATTGGCAGGCCGCAGCAGCGCGTGGGAGGACGCGATGGGTGATCCAGGCGATCAGGAGCGACATGCAAAGACTCGACGTTTGCCGGATGCGGACGATGAGACGCTACCAACCGAACCGCAGCGTACAGCGCGCCTTTCGGCTGAGGATGGCCAATGGGAGGAGCGTGAGCCGATTAATCCTGGTTGGCGCAGTGAGCGTACGAGCAGCCAGCGCAGCCAGCGCCGTGGTCCCATCCCTGCCTCACCCCAGGAATTTCAGCTCTGGTTGCAGACAGGTGGCTGGCGCTATATCGCTATGATCGGCGTTTTGCTTGTGGTGCTGCTGATTGCCCTGCTGGCCTTTGCCCGCACTGATCAGCGAGAGGCCGGCCTGGGCTTTGAGCAGCCTGGGCCAACGGCGGCAGCTGAAGGCACCTTGCCAGCCAATGGCGATCTGCCGGTAGATGTGCTGCCCACCGTTACGCCGGCCCCTACCCCGGCCCAGCCGCAGCGTTTTGTCGTCACCGGCACAGGTGCTGAAGGACTCTTCCTGCGCCCACAGCCCTCCATTGAGGGAAGTCCCCTGGCAACCTTACCTGACGGTACCACAGTCGAGCAGATCGGCGCAGATGTCTCTAATGCCGACCGGCTCTGGCGTCAGGTACGCGCCCCTGATGGGCTGGAAGGCTACGTCGCGGCTGATTTTCTCACGCCAGTGCCATGAAGTGAGGTGGGAAGACGCCACACCTTTACCTAGTACAGCCTGCCGAAACTCCGCAGGCAGTTGTGGCCCGAGAGCGCGGGCGTCTCGCCCGCTCAGGCCAGATGCGGGCGGGACGCCCGCGCTCCCAGGAACCCGCAGCGAATTTCTGAGACTGAGTACTAGCCCCAATACGTTTCAAATAGGGGCAAGCGCAGATCGATCAAGTCCGATCAGATGCAGAAGCTTTGCGGCTTTGCGGCTTTGCGTGAGCTTATCTGAAAGGTATTGGTACTAGCCCATACTTCAATCAGCCCTCGCGGCGAGGAGGGCGGGTGATCACGCGACGCGCGCTGCGTGATTCGGTGGGCTGGGAAGGCGGTGGCGGACCAAGTGCCAGATCAATCACCTGGGCAATGCTCTCCACCAGGTGGATCTTCAGGCGGGCGCGCTGAGCCGCTGGCACTTCGGCGAGGTCGGGGCTGTTGCGTTGCGGCAGCACCACCTCGGTGACCCCGGTGCGGATGGCTCCCAGCAGCTTTTCTTTGACTCCGCCGATGGGTAGCAGGTAGCCACGCAAGGTGATCTCGCCAGTCATCGCCAGGTCGCGGCGCACGGGGCGCCCGGTGAGGGCCGAGATGAGAGCGATGGCGATGGTCACGCCAGCTGAGGGGCCTTCTTTGGGCGTGGCCCCTTCGGGGACGTGGATGTGCAGGTCGATCTTCTCGAAGCGGCGCGGGTCAATGCCGAGGGTGGCGGCATTGGCGCGGATGTAAGAGAGGGCGGCCTGGGCCGACTCCTGCATCACTTCACCAAGCTGGCCGGTGAGCGTCAGGCCACCTTTGCCCTCCATCACTGAGACCTCGACGGGCATGGTGTCACCGCCGACACCGGTGTAGACCATGCCGAGGGCCACGCCGACCTGGTCGTGGGAGTCGAGCAGGCCGAAGGAATGGCGGGGCGGGCCAAGCAGGCGGGCGAGGCTGCGCGGGGTAATTACGTGGCTATAGCTACGGCCTTCAGCGATCCGGCGGGCCGTCTTACGGCAAATTGCCCCGATGGCCCGTTCAAGGCCGCGTACCCCCGCCTCATAGGTGTAGTTGCGGATGATCGCCGTCAGCACAGCGGTGCCGAAGCGCAGCGGGCGTCCGGGCAGCCCGGCGGCATCTTGCTGGCGCGGCACGAGGAAGCGGCGGGCAATCGCCAGTTTCTCCTCCTCGGTATAACCGGGGAGCGTAATCACCTCCATGCGGTCGAGCAGCGGCTCAGGCACAGCATCACCGAAGTTGGCGGTGGTGATGAAGAAGATCTGTGAAAGATCGAAAGGCAGATCCAGGTAGTGATCGCTAAAACTACAATTCTGCTCAGGGTCAAGCACTTCAAGCAGGGCATCGGCGGGATCGCCGCGGAAATCGGCCCCGATCTTATCGACCTCATCAAGCATAAAGACAGGGTCAAGGGTGCCAGCCTGTTTCATGCGCTGAATAATTCGCCCAGGCAGTGCACCAATATAGGTACGGCGATGGCCGCGGATCTCGGCCTCATCGTGAACGCCGCCGAGGCTGAGGCGCACAAAGGGGCGTCCAATCGCTTCAGCGATACTCTGACCGAGGCTGGTTTTGCCGACGCCGGGCGGCCCGACCAGGCAGAGGATGGGAGCACGGCGGGCGGTGCCGGTGAGCTGGCGTACCGCGATAAACTCAAGGATGCGATCTTTGATGCGGGTCAGGCCATAGTGATGCATATCGAGCACCTGGGCGGCCTGGCGCAGATCGATCGGGGTCGCACTATACTTGCCCCAGGGCAGGTTGAGTAGCCAATCGAGGTAGGTACGGGTGACGGTATATTCAGGCGAGATCGGTGCGATGGCCTCAAGGCGGGCCAACTCTTCATCGACGCGCACGCGGGCCTGTTCAGGGAGAGTGAGAGCAGCGGCACGGGTGCGCAGGGTGGCAAGCTCACGCTGAGCCGGATCGTCCTGGCCGAGTTCACGCTGGATCACCTTGAGCTGCTCGCGCAGGAAGAGCTCGCGCTGACCGTGGTCAACCTCTTTCTGCACCTGGGACTGGATGCGATGTTCGAGTTCGAGCAGGTCAAGCTCGTGGGTGAGGAGAGCCGAGACGCGGTGCAGCCGTTCTTCGGCGTCGAGCGTCTCAAGGATCTCCTGGCGACTGGCGAGGCTCATAGGGATGACCGAGGCGACGAAATCGGCGAGGCTGCCGGGGTCATCAATATTGAGCGCAGAGGTATAGGCATCATCAGGGAGGGTGCGCGAGAGGCGCACGACCTTCTCGAAGAGGGCCAGCACCGCACGGGTGAGCGCCTCAACGGCGAGCGAGCGTTCCTCGGTGGTGACGAGAGGGGTGACGCGCACGCGGATGGTGGGCGTCTCGCTGAGCTGGCTAAGCACCCGCATGCGGCGGCGTCCGAGCACCACCACACTGGTGGAACCATCGGGCATCTTGCGCACACGCTCAATCTCGGCCTCGACCCCAACGCCGAAGAAGCTCTCGCCCTCGGCGGTGTCAGCCTTGCGATCACGGCGGGCGAGGGCCAGCACCAGACGATCACCGGCCCAGGCTTGCTCGACCGCACTAATGGCGGCCCCTTCGATCAGGAAGAGCGGGGCGAGCATGTGGGGGAAGAGCACCGTATCGGAGAGGGGCAACACAAGCAGATCGCGCTCGAGCGGGGCTGCGTCATGGGGCGCATCGCCGGCACCAGCGGGCTGAAAATTAAATCGAACGGCGCGCTCCTCGTGCAAAGCTGCCTCCATTGGGGGCTTCCAGGCCCGCAACAGTGGGGGCGGGGTGCGATCATTATAGCATGGGGGGGGAGGACGAAGCGACGTTTAAGGCAACTGAAAGCTGTGCATTCAGTGGTGAAGACGGGGGCGATCAGCTTGACATGTAGGTGTATTTGGGCTACAATCGCCAGGCAGCAATGCCAATGTAGCTCAGTTGGTAGAGCAGCTGTTTCGTAAACAGCAGGTCCGGGGTTCGAGCCCCCGCATTGGCTCCACAGGTTGAGGCACCACAACGCAGAGGGTTCAAGTGATCCACGTGGTCGCCTGGGCCCTCGGGCTTTGCCGCGACTCTATCTGCGACTCTATGCTGCATCAGGCACTTCCCGCGCGCTTCAGCAGCCGGCCCAGGCCGGTCACCGCCTCGCGGCGCGTCTCGGGGTAAGGCGTGCGTGTAGATATTCTGGGTCACCTTCACCGACGAGTGACCGAGCATCTCGGACACCTCCGCGTAGCGGGCGCCCGCCATCAGCACCGCCAGGAGCTCGCCGTCGAGTTCGATGTCGCGGCACTTGCGGTTCTTGGTCTTCTGCCAGCGCCCCTCGCCCCGCACCACCTTGTACTGCTCGACCATCTGGATGCGCGGCCTCGTGCCCGTCAGGATGACGTTGTTCCAGCGCAGGCCGATCAGCTCGGCCTCGCGCATGCCAGTGGCCAAAGCGGTGTAGATAAGCGCAAAGAGCCAGCGGTTGCGGGCCACCGCAAGCAGCCGCTCGCACTCCTCCGGGTTGAGCGCGTGGCCGCGGTACTCCTCCTCGTGCTCGGGGCGCACGATCTTTACCCCGTCGCAGGGGTTCTTGCGGATGAGGCCCTCGACCACGGCCAGGTTCATCGCCGCGCTGAGCAGGGCGACGCAAGAACTGCTGATTTGCGTTTCCACTCTGAGCAGCACCGACATCCCCACGACGAAGCATGTCGCACATACGCCCTTCTACTATTGGTTGCGACATCTGCCAGCTTTGCCGATGCCTCCGGGCTGCGGCGGTGCTACTGTCTGGTTCAGACCCACCCTTGCGATCAGCGTGGAGGAGCAATGGCCGATCTGGACGCATTCACAGGGCTCGCCGAGCAGGCGACGCTCTTCCGCTACGCGATTGTCGAGCATTACAAGTTCTGGTCAGTGACCATGTCTGGTTTCCACCCGGCCTCGAGTGTGTCGGCTGACGAGATCTGGGCCGACGCCCTATCGCATGCGGGGCGTGCCCGCCGCACAGGCAAGCCCCTGGCCGCCCGCAGCTCGCGCGCACCGAGCTCGATGATGAGGACTGAGCAATGACAAGGCACACAGGCTTCAGTGACGCCCAGTGGGCGCTGCTCGGCGACGCACCCATGGCAGCCGCCGCTGCGGTCGCCATGGCCTCGCCCGGAGGCGGACGGCACGAGGCCCACGCAATGATCGCGGGCTGGCGTGAGGCCGGCAGGCGCTACGCGCAGAGCGAGCTAATGACCGAGATTGTCGCCCGGCTCGACCCGGAGCGTCAGCGCGGGGGCGGCGCCGGGTACGCCTACGCGAACATCGGCGAGGAAGCGGTAGGCCTCTGCGGGCAGGCCGTGGTCCTGCTGGAGCGCACCGCAACGCCGCAGGAGATCGACGAGTACCGGGCCTTCGTGATTGCCGTGGCGGAGGGGGTCGCGTCGGCCCACGGCGAGGGCGGCCTCTTCGGCCTCGGCGGCGACACCATAAGCCACGAGGAGCGCGTGATGCTTGAGGCGATCGCCCGCGCCCTGGGCTACACCCGCGCCCGCTAATCCACGGAGCGAAGCGATGCGTCGTCTCTCACTTGAGCTACTGATCCACACGCTGGTCATCGCCCTGATCTTCCCGCTGCTGCCTGGTATCAGCATCCCTGGAGCCACCGTCTGGACGTACCTGGGCATCGGTTTGATCCTGAGCCTCGTCAGCTGGGTTCTCAAGCCCATCCTACTCGTGCTGACCGGCCAGCTCGTGATCTGGAACGTCGCCCTCTGGGTGCTGATGATCAACGTCGTGGTCTTCGTCGTCACCGGCTGGCTCGTGCGTACCGACTGGGTTGTGGGCGGCCTGCTCTGGCTCGTGCTCGACGCCCTGATCGTCGGCCTGGTCATCAGCCTGACCGACGCCGTGTTCGGCTTCGAGCGGCCGAACCTCGACCCGAACAACCGCCGGAAAGCCCTCTGGCGGCTGATCGAGCGCCTGCCCAGCGGGCAGCGCTCGCGCATTATCGACAACCTGCGCCTCCAGCAGCTCTACGACACGGCCCTGCAGTACGGCGTCGAGCTCGCCCTCGGCAACAGTCCGCTCCAGAGCTTCCGCGCCCGTGCGGCCCGGCTGATCACCGGCCGTGAGAGCGAGCTCGATAAGCTGACCACCCCGCAGAAGGTGCGCCTGATGCTGGAGCAGCTCGGGCCGATGTACGTCAAGCTTGGCCAGATCGTCTCCAGTCAGGCCTCGCTCCTGCCCGAGGAGTGGCGGATCGAGCTCGACAAGCTCCAGAGTACCGTCACGCCCTTTTCGTACCAGGAGGCGCACGCGATCATTGAGGCCGAGCTCGGCGGTCCGCCCGACCAGCTGTTTGCCAGCTTCGAGCGCGAACCCCTCGCCGCGGCATCCACGGCCCAGGTACACCGGGCGACCCTCCATGACGGCACGCGAGTGATCGTCAAGGTTCAGCGCCCCAACATCGTCGCCCAGGTGCGCACCGACCTGCGGATCATGCTCGAGGCCGCCCGCATGCTGGAGCGGCGCCAGGGGTGGGCCCGCAACCTCGACCTGTCAGGGATGGTGACGGTCTTCGCCGAGGGCGTGAACAAGGAGTTGGACTATACCAACGAGGCTTACCACATGATCCGGGTGGCCGACAGCCTGGCCTCTGTAACCGGCGTGCATGTGCCGCAGGTCTACCGCAAGCTGAGCACCGCCCGCGTGCTGACGATGGAGTTCATCGAGGGGGTGAAGATCTCGAAGATCGACGCTGTCGACCCCGCGATCGACCGGGTGGAGCTGGCCCGGACCTTCATGCGGGCGATGATGAAGCAGATCATCGTAGACGGTTTCTTCCACGCCGACCCTCATCCCGGCAACCTCTTCATCGCGCCCGAGAGCGGTCTGATCACCTTCCTCGACTTCGGGCTGGTAGGCGAGCTGCGCCAGGATCAGCGGCTCGATCTCTTTGACCTGCTGACCTCGCTCCAGGGGTTCGACACCTACGGCGTGGCCCACGCGCTGCGCAGGCTGAGCGTCCAGACCCGCCCGATCGACGAGGTCGAGTACCAGGCCGTCGTCGAGCGCGCCCTGATGCAGAACTGGAAGTACGGCGCGGGCGACACCTTCGGCGCACTGATGAACAAGGTGCTTGGCGAGTTGGCCCGCAATGGCCTGCGCATGAACCGCCAGCTCACTCTCGCCGTCAAGGCGATCGCCCAGACCGAGGAGGCGACGGTGGTGATGGCGCCCGGCGTCGATCTATTTGGGGTCGTCGTGGGCGAGGTGCAGAGCCTGGTGGGCGAGCAGTTCACGCCGGAGGCGATTGTCGACACGCTCCAGTCACAGGCGATCCGTGCGGGCAAGGAGGTGCTGCGGCGCATCCCCAGCCTGCCCGACGCGACCGTCAAGTGGCTGGACCAGTATCAGGCCGGCAAGCTGAAGATGGAGATCGATACCGGCGATCTGGGCGCGAAGCTGGATCGGCTCTCGACGAGCACCGACGCCGGCCTGCAGCGCCTCTCGGTCGGCATGATCCTGGCGGGCATGCTGATCGGCTCGGCCCTGGGGCTGGGCTTCTTCCGCCTATTCGAGGGCGTCGTTTGGGAGTACGTCTACGGGCTGGTGGTGCTGGCGTTCCTGGCTGTGCTGGTCTACAGCGCCGTCGTGGTCTGGATGCTGGTGCGTTCGCTCCGGTCGCACAGCGATCGCTCGTAGGGTAGCCGGAGGGGCGTGAGGGCGTGAGGGCGTGAGGGCGTGAGGGCGTGAGGGCGTGAGGGCGTG
>CAZQCG010000018.1:0-88195 GCA_964592425.1 uncultured Chloroflexaceae bacterium | reverse complement strand
CAAGGGGCGGCGTAGAGGGAGGAGACTCAGGCTGCGCGAAGCGCTTCGTTCAACAGCTACATGCTTGTTGCAGGGCTGGATGGGCAGAGCCGCGTGCTCGCGATCCAGCCCTTCCTGCATAACGCCGTGCCCCTTGATACGCTGGATCCGGCCAGCCTCAGCCCGCTCGAGCGCCTCACCTTTGCCGGGCAACTCGCCCAGATCATCGCCCGCAGCCTGGCCTGCTTTCACGATAGCGGCATGCTGCCCGACCTCTACGGCCTCAGCTCGCACGACGGTGCCCAGGCCCGGCGTTGGGATCTGCGCTGGGTGCTACGTGTCGGCTGGCGCATGCTGGCCGGGCGCCCCTTGATCGATGCCCATAACCTGCTCCGTACGGCTGATGGCCAGGTGATCCTCGTCGACTACGACCCCCTCTGTGTTGGCTCGCCCGGCTGTCGCCTGGTCTACCTGGCCCGCGCCATCTTGCTCATCCGCGACCGCACCTATGTGCGGGGGCTGCTGTAAATAGAACTCTATTTAGCAGCGTTGGAACTCCCCCACCTCTGGTGGTAAACTAGCGCACAGTGGGGAGTTTATGCTCGAATATCTGCGCACAATGCCAGCCCTGCTGACCCAGCCGATCCGCCTGCTGCGGCACTACCCGCAGGGGGCCTTGCGCAGCGATCTGCTGGCCGGTCTCACCGTGGGGCTCGTCCTGCTGCCCCAGGCCCTGGCCTTCTCCCTGCTCGCCGGCCTGCCCCCGGTGATGGGCCTGGCGGCGGCCTTCGTCGCCGCAACTGCCGGGGCGCTCTGGGGCTCCTCCAGCCATCTGAACAGCGGTCCGACCAATACTGCTGCCCTGCTGACCCTCTCAGTACTGGCTCCGCTCTTTCCGGTCGGCTCGCCCGAGTTTATCGCCGCTGCTGGTATGCTCGCAGTGATGAGTGGCCTGATCCGTCTGCTGATGGGCCTGGCCCGTCTGGGCATGTTGGTTAACTTCGTCTCCGACTCGGTGGCGGTTGGCTTTACCGCCGGGGCTGGCATCCTGATCATCGACAACCAGGTCGGGCCGCTGCTGCGCCTGGCTATCCCGCCGACGGCCGGCCTGCTCGGTTCGCTCAGTATCGCGAGTCAGCAGATCGATCAGATCCACCTGCCCTCGCTCGCCCTTGGCCTGGCCTGCGCACTGCTGATCGCCCTCTGGCCGCGGGTGACCCGCCGGGTGCCCGGTGTGCTGGTAGCTGTAGTGAGCCTCAGCCTGCTGGCCTGGCTGCTCAACCTCACTGCCTATGGCGTGCAGGTGCTGGGAATCTTGCCGACGGGCCTGCCGCCCATCGCCAATCTGCCGCTCTTTGACCTTGAACTGGTTGGCCAGCTCGCCAACGGGGCGCTGGCCATCGCGATCATCGGCCTGGTCGAGGCGGTGGCCATCGCCCGTGCCGTGGCCGACCACTCGCGCCAGCGCCTCGACAGCAACCAGGAGTTCGTCGGTCAGGGTATGGCCAATCTGGCGGCAGGCATCTTCAGCGGCTACCCCACCTCCGGCTCCTTCAACCGCTCGTCGCTCAGCTACCAGGCCGGTGCGCAGACCGCCCTCGGCAACCTCTTCTCGGGCCTCTTCGTGCTCGTTGCCAGCTTCAGTCTGGCCCCGCTGATCGGCCAGATTCCCCGGCCTGTCCTCGCCGGAGCCCTGGCGATCACTGCCTGGAGTATGATCGACGTGGCGACCATGCGCCGTATCTGGCATGGTGCCCCCGGTGACGCCCTGATTATGAGTGTAACCTGCCTGGCTACGCTGCTCCTGCCTCTGCAGTTCGCCATCCTGATCGGTGTGCTCATGTCACTCGGCTACTACCTGTTGCGCACCAGTACGCCGCGGGTCGTGGCCGTGTTGCCCGATGAAAATTTCCGTCACTGGGCTGCCGCTCCCGATCGTCCCGCCTGCCCCCAGCTGGCCGTGGTTGATGTGCTGGGCGACCTCTATTTCGGCGCGGTCAACCATATTGAAGAGGCCCTCTACGCCATTCTGGCCGCAACCCCTGGCCAGCGCCTGATGCTGTTGCGCATGCATAGTGTGCAACACTGCGACATCAGCGGCATCCGCATGCTTGAAAGTGTCCACCAGGTGCTGCGTGAGCGTGGCGGTGGGCTCTACCTGACGCGCGTGCGCGAGCCGGTGCTGGCCCGCATGCGCGCCACCGGCTTTGCACGCCAGATCGGGCCGGAGCACTTCCTTGACGAGGATACCGCCATCGGCTATCTCTTCCACAAACAGCTCGACCCGGCCGTCTGCATCTACGAGTGTGAGCGGCGCGCCTTCCGCGAATGTCAAAGCCTGCCTAAGCGCACCCTGCCGGGCGGGACGACACCCATTCCACTGCTGCCCCTCGGGGCGACCCCCGCGCCCACCCTTGCCCCCCGCCAGCTCTGGGACGAGTTGCATGGGTCGCGTCCGCCTCTCGTGGTCGATGTACGTGAACCGCGTGAATTTCGCCAGGGCCACATTCCCGGCGCAATCTCGGTGCCTCTCGGTCACTTGCTGAGCGAGCCGAGCGATCTGCCAAAGGAGGGCCCCCTGGTGCTTGTCTGTCGCAGCGGGCGACGGAGCGCCCGTGCTGTCACCCTCTTGAGTCCCCAGGGCTACGGCGACCTGCGGGTGCTCGAAGGTGGTCTGCTGGCCTGGGAGCGCCAGAACCTGCTTCTGGCTGTAGGACGATAACCATGAGCGAATCCCGCATCAACCGCAACATGGGCCTTGATCTGGTGCGCGCTACTGAAGCATCTGCCCTCGTCGCGGCCCGTTGGATGGGTATGGGTCAGCGTGACCAACCCGAGCGCCTGGCTGGTGCCGCGATGCTGCGGGCGCTCAACCTGCTCAACTTCAATGGGCGCATTGTGATTGGCGAAGAGGGTCGCCCCGGGGTTGTGACCGCGCTGCCCAGCGGCCTCCAGGTGGGCAATGGGCGTGGGCTCCCCGTCGACGTGGTTGCCGATGCCATCGACGGGCGCCGCTTGCTGGCCCAGGGCCGTCCCAACGCCATTGCCGTGGTTGCCGTGAGCACCAGCGGCTCCTTCTGGGCACCCCAGCCAGCGATCTATATGGAGAAATTGGTCGTCAACCGCGAGGTGGCCCCCTCGCTGGTGCCTGAGTGTCTCGCGGCCCCGGCCGCCTGGACGCTGGGCCTGATTGCGCGTGCCTGCGGCAAGCCGGTGCGGGACATGGTTATCTTCGTATTGGATCGCCCGCGCCATGCCGACCTGATCGCCGAGATTCGCGCCGCCGGGGCGCGGGTCATGCTGGCTGATGATGGCGACATCTTTGGGGCCGTGCTTGCCGCTGATCCCCACAGCCCGATCGACGCCCTGATGGGTATCGGTGGGGCCGCCGAAGGCGTCACCGCCGCCTGTGCGGTCAAAGCGCTCGGCGGTGGCATGCTTGCCCGCGTGGCCCCCCAGAGTCCCGCCGAGCAGGCCGCTGTTGAAGCCGCCGGTCTCGATCCGCACCATGTGCTTAGCTGCGACGACCTGGTGCGCTCCGAGCAGGTCTTCTTTGTCGCCACCGGCATCACCGGCGGCCTCTTATTGCACGGAGTACAGTTTAACGGCGCACGCGCTACCACCAACTCCCTCATCCTGCGCAGCGAGACACGCACCCGGCGTATGATTGTTGCCGAACACCTGCTTGAACCGGAGTAGCTATGAAAACGGGTATGCATCGCATCGCCAGACCTGCCAGGTCTGGTTTACCGGGTTTTAATGTTTAAATCTATGACAGCGAGAGCGGATGGTATACTCTCAACTGTCTAACCTGTAGCTATGTCAAGATTAGAGGATCAACCATGAAGCAGGGCCTCCGTACCATCGTCGGACTCGTTACGCTGCTGATGATCGCTGGAGTAACCTCCGTATGGGCCGGGATTGTCAATCAACCGCCGCCCATCCCTGGCTGGACCCACTCACCGCGTTTTGTTCAGGATACGCCCGAGGGCCATGGGATCATCCTCAGTGGCAATGTCAACTCCTACGCCTCGCCAGCCATCGCCGACATCGATGGCGATAGTACAAACGGCCTTGAGACCATCGTCAGCACCGATGATGGCCGGGTCTACGCCTATGGGGCCAACGGCCGCTTACGTTGGGAGAAGCAAACCGCCGAGCTCTTTCCCAATGGCTGTGGCAACGATACGACCCAGCACATCCTCTCCAAGCCTGCGGTCGGCCAGCTCTATGGCGACGGGATCAACTATGTTGTGATTGGGCTTGGCTCGGTTGTTGATACCAACCCCACCTGTGTTGGCGGGGTCGTAGCCCTTGATGGACGCAACGGCAACCAACGCTGGTACTTCAACACCAGGGATTGGTTGGCCAGCCAGGGCCGCCCGTCTGAGTCGAATTACAGCGTACTCTCTTCGCCAGCCCTGGCCGATACCGATGGTGATGGTCTGATGGAGATCGGCTTCGGTGGGCTGGATCGTTATATCTACCTGCTGAGCGCGACGCGCAACAATCAGGGCTACAGTGTGCGCTGGTTCTATCACCCCGCCGACTCGGTCTGGTCCTCGCCAGCCTTCGCTGACATCAACGGCGACCGGCGCCTCGAGTTGATCACGGGTGCCGATATCAGCGCCAATGGCGAGTTAAACCCGCCCACCCAGGATGGCGGCTATGTCTATGCCTTCGACACGCGGGCTCGCAATCCGGTCTTTGTCGATTTCCAGGCACCCAATGCCTATCTCTGGCGTACCTTCTTCGACCAGGTGATCTACTCGTCGCCCGCCATTGGTGATGTACTCGACTCCAACCCCGGCCAGGAAGTGGTCGTCGGCTCAGGTTGCAACTTCCCGGCTGGCAATGCCGACAAGCGCGGGAAATGGGTCAAGATCCTGCGCCTGAGCGACGGTGCGGTGTTGCAAACGCTGAATATCCCCTCTGGCGGGGCCTGTGTCCAGTCCTCTCCCGCCCTTGGCGATCTTGATGACGATGGTAGGCTGGAAGTGGTGGTTGGCTCTGGCTGGCGTGGCGATAGCGGCTCCGACGGACGCAGTCGACTGGTGGCCTGGGATGCTGAGCAGGCCAATCCCAAATGGGTGGCTATCCCTGCCGATGCCAACTCGACCCCTGGGGCCAGCCCGAACAATGCCGGTGATGTCAATCTCAACTCGCCTGTGATTGCCGATCTCGATGGCAATGGTTCACTGGAGGTGCTCTTCGCCGATTTCTGGAGCGTCGGCGTCTACAATGGTGCTACCGGCGCTCAGTTGACCAGCACAAACTCCGGCGATGCCCTCAGCTCGATGTTCGCCTGGGGTACTCTCTTCAGCACTCCCGCCGTCGCTGACCTGACAGGCGATGGCCCACTCGAAGTGGTAATCGCCGGACGCGTCTTCCCCGGCAATCTTAACAACCGCGGTATGCTCTATGGCTGGACTGGCCTGTCCAACCACATCACCAGCCCGGATGGTAACTTGCCATCCTACAGCACAGCCTGGCCCCAACTTCGCGGCAACGCTGCCAACACTGGCCGTTTTGTCGTCCCGCAGATCGAGCCCTCGCTAAGCAGCATTACCCGCCTGCTTGCCCCTGGCGAACAGGTCGATGTCGGCCTCACCTTTACCAATTCCGCCACTGGTAGTCTGAATTGGGCCGTCATTGAGGATGACCCGGAGGATATCATTGCCCTGAGTCGCGATAGCGGTAATACCGCCGACAGACTGACGATCACGCTCAGCGCCGCCCAGCCAGGCACGTATCAGGCTAGCGTGCTGGTGCAGAGTGCTGGCCTACCCGATGTAACCATCCCAGTGACCCTGATCGTCGATGCGTCGATCAGCCGCATCTACCTGCCCACCCTCCAGCGCTGAGTGCTCCGGCAACGAAGTTTTCGGGTATGGGTGCTGGCTTCGACAGGCTCAGCCAGCGCCCGTTCGCTTCGACAGCGCCCGTTCGCTGAGCCTGTCGAAGCGAACGGGCCTCGTCGGGCATGCCAGAAGACTTCGTTGACGGACTACGGAGTGGTTATTAAAAATTACAGCCGGTAAACCAGACCTCGCAGGTCTGCCAGACCTGCGAGGTCTACCGATGCAACGGATACCCGTTTTAATTCTGAAAAATCATCAGCGCCACGGCGAGCGCGTCTACCTGAAGCTCATGCTTAAAATTCATCAGCCCGTCAGGCTGTCCCTACAGCTTTGCCAGGGCGATCCATCACTCACCCGGATGCTCAAGCAGATAGATGCTTGCCCCACCTTCGCGGTAGGCCAGGCTCAGTTCGGGTAGTTCGGCAATGCGGGCCTGCCAGTCAGGCACCAGCTGGTTTAAGGCCCGCTCATCAACCACCACGTAGCTCGTGCCCCAACGTTCCAACACGGCGAGGGCTGCAGGGCTAGGAAAGCTGCGCAAGGCCCCAACATTCTCGCTGTAGATCGGCGGCTCGAAGGTGCCGTTCCAGATATTGATCGGCTTGCCGTTGTACAACGAGTAGAAGGCAGGTATCCCGCTTGGGCCTACCGGGATGTGAATAAGCGCCCCCTGATCCGGCTGTTGGGCCAGCCAGGCATCAAGGGGCCGTGGGCGTGGGGTGCTGTGCGACAGGATCGAGAAGCACTCGATCAGTACCAGCAGCCCGCTTACCGCCGCTGCCGGGCGGCCTATGCGCCGCGGCAGCGCAGTGAGCGCCAGGGCTCCGAGCATCGCCATGCAGAGCACGACGTAGATCACCAGGCGGTTCCAGACTCGAATGCCGTTGAGTACCGGCACGTGTTCGTAAATAAAGAGTGCCGGCAGGGCGATTCGCCCACCCCACGGCGGGTAGAGAAATGGCCCCAGGGTCAGCACCACCGTGCTGAGTGCCACCACTACCAGGGTTACCACCAGGCTGCGCTCACGCCGCCACCAGAGCCCGATGCCCGCCAGGGCCAGCAGCAGCGCCGTGTAGCTCACTGCCACAAAGTGTTCACCCCCTTCATTGCGGTGGATCTGGCGCGCCCATGTCCCCCAGAATGGGCTGTAGGGGTTAGGGTAGAAATATTCCTCGGGCCGTGAGGAGTGTACTTCAAGGTGAATCAAACCATGGCTAAGCTCAACCCCGCTCATGCGTACCTCAAGGTAGGGTTGGGCCACTGGTACCACCAGGGCTAGCGTCACTGCGCTCATAATCACCACCGGCTGCCAGGCTCCGATCAGTTCGGGTAGCTGGCGCAGCGGCTGGCGGAAGAGTGCGTAGAGCATCAGCAGAGGCGGCATCGTCGTGCCGTAATACCAGGTCGCCCAGGTCGTCAACGCCAGGCCCATGCCCGCCACGAAGCCGTCCCAGCGTCGTTTTCGCGTGAGCAAACCCTCCCAGCCGTAGAGTGTGAGCGGGATCCACTGCGTGCTCATCAGGTTCAGGTGCCCTGCGTTATGCTGGTAGAAACGGCGCACCGTAAAGGCAAAGATCAGCCCGGCCACAAATGCCGCGCTGCGCCTTGCCCCCAGCCGTTGGGCTAGCAGGTAGGTGAAGAAACCTGAAAGCACGTACGAGCCGAACACCAGCAGGTTATAGCTTGTCACGGCCCCGAACAGCCATGTCGTCGGGATGCCGAGCAGGGTATGGGCCGGCGTCATCTCCGAAAAGGCCAGCTCAAAGCCACCAGGATACATCAGCTGGGGCACAAATGTAGGTGTTACGTGCTCTTTGAGCAAGGCATCGTTCCACCATTGCATGTTCCAGATAAATTGGTACGAGTCACCTGGCACACTTGCAATATCCGTCGTAAAGTTCGGCAGCATTGGGGCCAGCATAAGCAGCGTGACGCCGAGGTAGCCCACGAAGGCCGCCCAGTGCAGGCGCAGCCAGTCGCGCACCGGGGCCAGCCGTTCGGGGCTCCCCGGTCGGATCAGCAGGGCGCCGAGGCCAAAGCATACCCCTAGCCCAAGGCTGACGATGATCGCATGCCAGCGGTATACGAAGCGTGTATCACTATGGCGCGTGGCAATCAGAATCACGACGTAGAGCGCCACGCTTGCCAGGCTTGGAAGGCTGGGGATGCCCGCGCGGACAAGCAAGAGCCAGAGGAGTCCGGCACTGCCTGCGATGCTCAGGATCTGTAGTGGTAGCAGCCAGGGCACCGCTGCTGCGCGCTCCCATCCAAGCTCAAAGAGAACCACCCCCAGCTGGCGGCTCTGACTGTTGTACTCGGTTGGC
This sequence comes from uncultured Chloroflexaceae bacterium, assembly GCA_964592425.1. GTDB lineage: Bacteria > Chloroflexota > Chloroflexia > Chloroflexales > Chloroflexaceae > Viridilinea. The sequence goes on along the minus strand of CAZQCG010000018.1, from coordinate 80,031 downwards.
GAGAAGGTTGCACTGGTGATCAGCAACTCGTTATCGCCAATCACGACATCCTCTGCCGATGTGAGCAGGCTCAGATCGCGTACCTGCTCGTCCAGGGTGATCGTGAGTGGTGTGCCGGCGTTGAGCTGGAGGGTCACCGGAACATCAACCTGGCCGGGGTGAGGCGCACTGAGGCGCAGGTTGAGAATATGCGCGCCGGATCCCAGCGCCTGTAGCTCAACTCTACTGGCCGTACTGCTCCAGCGAAAGCTCTCGCCATCCGGCGTGGCCTCGGGCGGGTAAAGCCCTTGCTGCTCCAGGCTGGTCAGATTGCCCGCCAGGGTAGTCTGGCTTACTTCCAGGGGCACCAGGCCAAGGTAGGCCCAGCTCACCAGCCCGACAATCACCATCACCAGAAGCATGCGTAATAAGATCGGGACACGCATCATATTAGAGAAAAAATTTCTGCTTTACAGGGATTTGCTCTCACGCAGGTGTTCCAGTTCACTGCGCAGCAGATCCAGCTCAGCGCGCAGGCGGCGTTGTTCACGCCGGCTCGTCTCAAGGGCTGGGAGCAGGCTGCTGACCAGGTGCTGGTTAAAATGTTGCTGGTCGGCAATCACCGGGTCAAGGTAGGGCTCTTTCAGATGTGCGGTGATCTGGCGACGTACCCATGCCACCAGTCCGCCGACAACCGGCAACCGCGACTGCACCTGGTAGTCTGACCGGGCAATCAAGGCAGCCTGGGCAAGTAGCGTCTCGTCGGGGCCGGGCAGGCTGGAGCTAGCGGCTCCAAGCATCTGTTCAGCCAGGTGCAGTTGCTCATCAGCAAAACGCTGGCGGGTGAAGGCGAGCGCCCGGGCTACCCCGCGCTGGGCCAGGCGGGCGTAGAGTGGACGTGCTCGACTGAAGCGCGCCAACGCCGCCTCGATCCGTGGTAGCAGGCTACTCCAGGCGTAGGTGGTGCGCACATAAGCTCGCCCGCGGGCCCCAAGCGCTTCGCCGCGCTCCGGATCCTCCAACAGTTCATCGACTGCCGCACGAAAGGCAGCATAATCGGCAACGGCATAGCCCCCCTCGGCGCGGGTAACATGGTCACTGGTCACGGCGCAGTCACGATGCACAATCACCGGTCGCCCCTGTAACCAGGCTTCCATAATCACGATAGAGAAACTCTCGTTCTGCGAGAGTTGACAGAGCGCCAGGGCTGCCGCATAGGCATCAGCCAGCTCGTCACGTTCGATCATACCCAGCCGCACCACATCGGGCCGTTCAGGTAGCGGCACATCGCCGTTGCCCGACAGGGCCAGGCTCAGTGGGCCTGGGCGATCCTCTTTGTAGCGTATGAAATATTCAACCAACAGCGGTACGTTTTTGGCATGTTCTAACCGCCCAGTATAGAGCAACACTGGCCCCTCTAGCCCTGTGCGTGCCCGAAATGCTGCTGCATCACCCACTGCGTAGTCGTCGGCGAAGCCGAAGCCAAGCACGCAGTGGTACGGGTTGGCGACATGCATCGCCGTTGCTGCCAGATCGCCTTCAGGGGCCGCATTATAGGCAAGCCCCGCCACCCGTTCCAACAACTCGCGGAAGATGCCCAGACGTGCCGATGGTTCATCATGTAGACATGGCACCACGATGGCTTTGTCGGGCACAGCCAGAGCGGGAAAGTAGGTCGTCCCAAACAGATAGGGCGCATAGATCAGGCAGGCGTACTCCTCGGCATGCTCGGCGACGTAGCGCTCAAGGTCGTTACTCCGCAGGCTGTTGCTGATGAAGCTTAGCTCCTCATCGTAGCGGGGCTGCTCACCCCGGTTGAGCCGCTGAAGCAGGTTATGGAAGCTGGCGACCTGCACCCGCGCTGCACTGAAGCGCCGTACCGTCACGCCATTCAGGTGCTCGACGCCAGGGGCAAGATGATCCCGCCAGTCAGCCATATCAACCGTGCCGGTGCTCAATGCTTCGACCGTATAGCCCCGCGCCGCCAGTTGCTCGGCCCAACTGCGCAGCCCGCTCTCGGCTCCCCCAAGGATCTGCGAACCATAACGCGGTGTGACAATGGCGATCTTGCGCCGACCCAGGGCGGCTAGATCTTCTTCCGTCGCCTCAGCTATGTGATGGATCGCCAGCGGGTCGTTATGGTCGCCGGGGGCGGGCAGCTCTGCCAGCAGGCGCAGCACCTGCTCTGCCAGGGCCGCACTGTCGCCCACCGGGAAGAGCAGGCCAGCTTCGCCAAGGGTGTGGGGTGTGCCAGTGGCATCGGCAGCTACCACCGGACGCCCACGGGCCATGGCCTCAACCACCGGCATACAGAAGCCCTCGTGCTCGCTGGCGGTGAGGAAGATCGCACAGGCTCGGTAAAGATTCTCCAGCGTCGCATCGTCTACCTGGCCAGTCAGGCGCACGGCGTGGGCCACGCCAAGTCTGGACGCCTGGGTGACAATTTCGTCCGCATAGGCCCGGTAGGCCGGGGCCTGAATGTCACCCACCAGCAGCAGCAAGGTGTTGGGCTGCCGGGCAAGGATGGCCGGCAGAGCTGCAACCAGGTCGTGGACACGCTTGTTGCGGGCGATCCGCCCGACATAGAGCAGCACATGGTGCCCGGCCAGTGCCAAACGCGCAACCATCTCAGGATCGGGCGCACCGGCATAGCCGCTCGTATCGACTACCGCATAGGGCATCAGCCCAACCCGCCCCGGCGCGATCTTGCCTGTCGCCACCAGCTCGTCGCAGGTGAAACGACTGTGGGCTACCGCATAGTCGGCATAGGCCACCAGGGCCAGGTTGTCACGCCCGCGCACCAGGTCATCATAACCCGGCCAGGCTGGCCCCCACAGCTCCGGCGGGGTTACCCCGTGATAATCGAAGAGCACCACCCCCCGGCGCACCTGGCGGATCAGCTCAACATGGTCGTAGTAGCTCGAATAGTTCACAATCACCAGGTCGGCCTTGCGGAAATGCACCGCTGCCGGGTGGTTTGCCTGCGGATCGGCGATTATGGCGGGGGCGAGCATATGCAGCGAGCGGCGTACCTCGGCTGGCAGACGCTCATCAACATAGCCGGTCAGCACCAGGGCATAATAGCCGCCCGCCCGCAGGCTGTTCAACTGGCTTACAATATGGCTGCCGACCGCATCGTTGGCGACTACGTTGCCATTGAGAATAGCCACCCGCGGTCGATCAACCGGGGCATAGTTCACGCTCAGGCGTAACGGTGCCACCCCCAGTTGGCTGAACCAGGCCCGCCCCTCCTCCAGCAGTTCGACCTCTAGTCGGTAGTTTCCAGGCCCTGCCGGGGCCTCGATCCGTAGCTCGCGGGTCAGGCCCATGCCGGGCGGAACGGGGCCGGGTAACTCTAGCCGGCCGCCATCAGCCACCGCTAGCCCCTCGCTGCTGTGCCAACGGTAGCCCAGGCGCACTGGGTAGGGCCCACTTGTCAGCCAGGGGGCGAGCCCGTTATTGCGCAGCTCGATGGAGAGAATGAGCGCCTCGCCCTGCAGGAGATCAGTCGGGGTATGGGCGCGCAGGGTATACTCGGCGGCAAGGATCGCCTGGTGATGCATAGCTCGTCACTCGTCACTCGTCACTGGTATCAGAGGGCCTGCAGCCCATCGGCGCAAGTCTGGGCCTGCTGATAGAGGCTTGCGGCCAGTTCATGGCGCAACTCGCTCAGCAGCCCGGCCAGTAATTCACCCGCCTCGACGGGCAGATCCGGCTCCAGTTCGCGGCGGGCATTCAGCAGGCTTGTCAGGCCCGCCAGGTTTTCGTGATAGGCAAAACGCAGCGCTCGCCCTTCGGCATAACGGGCGTGGACGTGCGCAAACGCACGCTCGGCTGCGGCAAAGGGGCCAGTCAGGTCAGCCAGGCTATAGTGCTTCAATACGTAGCGCATACGCCCGTAGTTGTAGTATGCGCTGCGCACCAGTTCATCGCTGACTGACTGCGACTCCTGGTGGACAAGGCTTGCGGCTGGCGCGTAGACTAGTTTGTAGCCTGTCCGGCGCAGGCGCAGGCAGAGATCCATATCCTCGTAGTAGGCCGGGCCATAGCCCTCATCAAGCAGACCCACCCGCTGCAAGGCTGTGCTGCGCAGGGCCACGGCGGCAAAGCTGAGCTGCTCAAGCTCACGCGGCGTATTGTGCTGGCCCTCGTCGGCCTCGTGCCAGCCGACGTGGTGCGCCACAGCGCGTGGCCAAGCCAGGCTTACTCCGGCATGCTGAAGCGTGCCGTCAGGATAGCGGATCTTGCAGCCAACCGCCCCCACCTCCTCATCTGCAAAGGGTGCCTCAAGGGCCTCCAGCCAGCCGGGATCGACCTGCGTGTCCTGGTTCAACAGGACGATCAGCGCAGGTGGATCGGGCTGGGCCAGGAGGGCGCGTATTCCACGATTCATCCCACCGGCAAAGCCGAGGTTGCGCTCGTTGCGTATGCAGTTGAAGCCGGGAAAATGGGCAGCTACCGCTTCGGCTGTCCCATCCTGCGAGGCGTTGTCAACCACGAGCACGCTGCTCGGCGCAGGCGCAAGGGCCTGCAGGCTGCGCAGGCAGGCCATCGCAGTCCTGCCGCTGTTCCAGGTCAGCACAATCACCGCGCTCTTCATGGCTGCTTGCCCTCAGGTTTGTTCACACTGGTGGGCGGCGGTGCGCTCTCCCCGCGTAACAGCGCACGGATCTGCTGCTCGCCAGCTTCGAGCCCGGCCAGTTGCTCGGCAAAGTCGCGGATCTGCTGGCTTAGCATGTGCCGTGTGCTGAGCGCCTGCTGCTCCAGGTTGTCCAGACGCTCATCGATCTGCTGACGTGCGGCTGCGAGTTGTGCCAGCTGTGCTTCGGTCTGCTGGGTGCGCTGCTCAAGTCGGTCGAGGGCTGTCTGCAATTGCTCGACCTCCTCGCTGAGCTGGTTTAGGCGACGCTGGGTGTCGATCAGCCCCTGCAGAACCTGGTTACTGATCCCACCCACATAATCGAGCTGCTCGGCCTGGGCATAGAGCGCACGGATGACGGCAGCGTTTTGCTCCTGTTGACGGGCCAGCAGTGGGTATAACAGCGGCCAGACCAGGCGATCCAGCAGCAGCGAGCGCAGCCGCCCCAGCCGTCCTGGGCTGACGGAGGGCAGTCGTTCAAGCTGCCAGCCTTGCTCAAGTGCCTTAAGTGCCGCATTACGGGTTGCATGTAACAGCGCACCGCGCTCAACCCGGCTGGCATCAACCAGCGGTGCGGGTGCTTCAGGTGGCGTTCTCATCACATGGTTTGCTCTGCTAACGGCCCGTGGCGGTCGTGGCGCAGCAATCCAGGCGCGGATCGGGCCAACCAGCGTGGGCCAGGCGAAGTGAGGGGCCAGGGCGCGGGCTTGTGCAGCACATGCAGCTCGCTGCCCGGGGTCGTTCAGCAGTTCAAGCAGCGCTGCGGCGATGGCGGCAGGGTCTTGCGGCGCAACCACCAGCCCCAGTTCATGCTTCTCGGTGAGCCGGGCTGCTGTGTCGCCGGCACTGACCACGGCGGGTAAACCGGCCCATAGATGATCGAGAAAGCGTGAACGTACCGCAGCATACGCGGTTTCGAGGTGTTGACGGTGCAATGATACCACAACCGTTGCGTCAAGCAGGAAGTTCGCCCGCTGGGTGTAGGGCACCCAGGCAGTATAAAAAAAGATCTGCCGATCTAGCAGGCCGAGCTCGGCGGCGAGCCTGCGTGCCTGCTCCGCTGCCCGCGGCTCAGCGACCACGCCGGGATGGCGGCCTGCCAGAAAGACGAGCCGTGCGGTGGGCAGCTGTGTGGCCACCTGGGCCATGGCCTGCACCAGGCTCAAGGGATCCATCCAGTCCCACAGCCCGCCACTCCAGAGGACGATCGGATCATCAGGGCCAAACGTCGGGAAGGCTGCACGTAAGCCTGGCCCGTTGCGCAGCGCTGGCTCGGATGGGAGCCCAAACGGCAGCACCTCGATCAGTCGGCGCAAGAGCGGATCATCGTCGGTGCGCTCGGGGCTGATGCGTCCCGCCGCCATCAAAGCGCCCAGGTAGAGGTCACGCTGGCGCTCGGTAGCGCAGAGAAAGAAGTCGCCCGCCGCCAGCTGGCGCTGAAGCAGGGCCACGTCCTGCTGCGTCTGCGCACTGCGCCGGGCCGCTGGTGCCGTACGCAGGAGCTCAAGATTTTCAAGCAGGGTCGGGTCGTAGAGGTCAAGAATCAGCGCCGCCTCATTTGTCGCCAGCTCAGGGTGTGCCTGTAGCACATAGCCATTAGCCAGAATCACCTCGGCCCTGGCCGTATAGATGGCCAGCGAGGCTGGATCGCCCCACACATAGCTGCCGAGGTGCAGCCCCGGCCAGTCCAGGTCAATCGGCTGCGGTGCGATGAGCGTGACCTGCAGCTCATTGGCCAGGGCGCGAGCCAGTTCCCAGGCGCGGATGCCCGGCCCGGCCATCAGGCTGCCGATGCGGTCGTGGCTGATGATCAGCAGGTGCATACGCTGCTAGCTCTTTTTGCTTTGGTTGAAGGTGCGTAGAATACGCATCAGGCGGCCATGTTCGATCCGCCGCAGCAGGCCCTCAAGCTCGGCGATATAGCCCTGCTTGAGGGCCAGGACATGCTCCAGGCGTGCTCCGTAGCTCCGTGCCTCGGCCAGCGCCGTGGCCAGTTGTTCTGCCTGGGCCTGTTGTGCGGCCAGGGCGGCCTGGGCCGCCTGCGCCTCGCCCTGGTAGTGGCGCTGCTCAAGGGCCAGTTCGCGCAGGTCGTGGTTTTCGCGGCGCAATTCCCACAGCTGGCGCTCATAAGTCCGTACAACCTGCTGCACAGGGTCATTGCGACGCCGAAAGCGCATCGCCCAGGGCGTGATGAAGGAGGCGTCGAAATCAAGGTCGTGGAACAGCCCATGACGCGCAAAGAGCGCTGCCCAGTAGGCGGGCGGGTTGACGTTGAAGTGGGTCGCCTCTTTGTAGTCGTGCGGCGAGGAGGAGAAGAGCACATCATCACTATGCAGGCAGAACTGGGCCACCGCCGCTTCGGCCTCGGCCCGCGGCATATGCTCAAGCACTTCGATTGAGATGATCAGGTCATAGCGCCGGCCAAAGGGCTCGGCCACCGAACCGACCCGCAGCGCGTCACGGATCGCCGGGTGGGCCTGGCTGATCGCATAGTCCGAGAGATCGATGCCCTCAGCGGCAACACCACGCTCGCGCAGGGCTTCCACCAGCAGGCCGTAGGCGCAGCCGGCATCAAGCACGCTGGCCGGGGCGATCTCGGCGACGATCCGCTCGGCAATTCCACCGAAAAAGCTCAACCAGACCTCGTCACGCTGGTAGGGCCTGCCGCATCCTGTCGCATAGTAGGTCGCGTCAAAGAGCGCTCCACTCCCGCTTGCCATCACGCCCTGCTCCCCTCGTCACGCATGTTGTGCCACTGCCATTGCGCTGGCACCGTCACCATCCCATAGTGCTGACCAACCAGGCTATGTACGACCAGCGGGTAAGCGCGATCATGCATGTCGTAAAAATGCACCTGATTGCTGTCCACCACAGCCACACTGACCTGGTAGCGGCCTGTATTTAAGGGCAGGCTAGGGATATGATAATCGACCATACCCGATCCCTCTACGCATGGAATACGGTAGCCGTCAAAGCCGGTGTTGGGGCCGATCAGCCAGGCTCCACTCTCGTGGTGAATGCCCACGCCGAAGACCGGGCCACTGATTGGCTCACGGGCGTGGTAGTGCATACGAATAATGAGTGGTTCCTGGGTATGGAAGACGCTCTGCTCTTCACCGGCCTCATTCAGCAGTTGCACATGGGTAATCTCAATTTCGCGTGTGCCGCGCCGGAACCGCGCCTGCTCATCGGCCTGCTCATCGATCGCCGCCAGCCCTTCGCGCTGCCGATCGGCCTCGATGCGCCGTTGCTCTTTGCGATTCACATCGGCCAGGTAGGCGTCGATCACTTCTCCGGCGGGGCCAAGGGCACGCTGCTCGCCATGGTCTAGCCAGACGGCCACATCGCAGAGTGAGCGTACCACCTCCAGGGCATGCGAGACAAAGATGATCGTCTTGCCGGCGCGCCGGAAGCCGTAGATGCGCTCCATACACTTGCGCTGGAAGGCTTCATCGCCGACTGCCAGCACCTCGTCGGTGATCAGAATATCGGGGTCAACTGCTGTTGCCGCTGCAAAGGCCAGGCGTGTATACATGCCCGAGGAGTAGTGTTTGATCTCCGTATCAATGAAGGTACCAATATCGGCAAAATCGATGATCTCTTCGAGCTTTTGCGCCATTTCGCGCCGGCCCAGGCCCATCAGCGAGCCGTAGAGAAAGACATTCTCGCGCCCGCTCAGTTCAGGGTGAAAGCCGCTACCCAGCTCGAGCAGGGCTGCGATACGCCCCTGTGTCCGCACGTTCCCCCTGGTCGGCTCAAGAATGCGCGTGATCAGCTTGAGCGCGGTGCTCTTGCCGGCACCATTATGGCCCACCAGCCCCAGGCTCTGCCCTGGCTCGACCTGGAAGTTTATCTCGCGTAAGGCCCAGAAGACCTCGCCGGGCGGTCGTCGCCGCAGCAGTCCGATCACACGCTCCTGGATCGTTTTGCGCTCTTCTTTATGCAGCACAAAACGTTTCGCTACGTTGTTGAACTCGATAACGGGACTCATCAGATCTCTTCGCCAAAGTTGCGACTCACGCGCTGGAAGACCCAGTAGCCCGCCGCCAGCATGATCAGCGCCGTGATCGCCACCCGCAGCACACTGGTCAGGGCTGGCAGCCCCGGCGTGGGGATTTGCCCTACCGCCACCGCATTACCGTAGAGGATCTCACGGTAGAACTCGATCAACGAGGCCATCGGGTTGAGCCAGCGCACGATGCGCACCGCTGGCCCTTCACCAAAGACCCCCAGCGGGTAGATTACCGGGGTGAGAAAGAACCAGATATTGATCAGAATACCGATCAGGTGAACCACATCGCGAAAGAAGACCGCTACCGCCGCCAGCAGCAGGGCCAGGCCGCTCAGCATGATCGTCTGGATGATCAGCAAGACCGGCAGGTAGGCGAAGCTCCAGCTAAAGTTGAGCCGGCCAATCGTCAGCAGTTGCACTACTGCCATCACCAGAAACATCATCGGCAGCGAGAGCACGAAGTTGACCAGGCTGGAGAAGACGGAGGTGAGCGGCAGGACTTCGCGGGGGAAGTAGACTTTTTTGATCAGTGCAGCACTATCGATCACGCTACGGGTGCCGCCCATCACCGACTCGGCGGTGTAGTTCCAGGGCAGCAGGCCGACGACGATGAAGACGGGGAACATGGCGATTGCGCTTGGCAACAGCAGGCTGAAGACGAGCACATAGACCAGCATCATACCCAGGGGGGCCAGCTGTGTCCAGAGATAGCCCAGGGCGCTGCCTTTGTAGCGTGTGCGCAGGTCGCGCAGGGCCAGGTTGCGGATCAGCTCGCGATAGCTCCACAGCTCGATCAGTTTGCCGGTCACGCCTGCGCTGCGGTCAACCGCCACGCCGATCGCCCCGAAGGCCAGCCCGAAGAGGGCTGCCAGACCGATCAGCTGGGGGATGGCCCGCGGCTCGGCGGCTGCAGGCAGGCTTGCGGGCAGGCTATAGGCCGCCGAGGGCGTCTGTGGGTCGAAGCCCAGATTGTAGGTGCTGATCAGGTAGGCCAGGGTGGCCTCGATTGCCCGCAGACGCACAATCTCGCGCTCGCGCTCGGCCAATTGGGCTGCAGCGGCAGGGTTGTCGGCGGCACAAGCCGCCAGGATCTCTTCACGGGCGGTCGTGCTGCCGCTGCTGGCACTCGCGCAGAGGGCATCGAGGGTGGCGTTACGGGTATTGATCGCAAAGCGCCAGAGATCCGCCCGTGCTTCAAGCGCCCGTGCGACATCGTTCAGTTCCTCATAAGGCAGGTCGGCGAGCATGCGTGCTTCGGCGAAGGGCTCCAGCGGGCGTGACATGGGGAAGGCCTGGCTGCGGATGATCGTGCGCAGGAGCAGGTCGAACGGCCCCGGCTCAATGTTTGGCGCGGCCTCAGTCACCAGCCAGAGCTCCCAGCCGAGCATGTTGCGCAGTACCTCGCGCCCGCCGGCGGCCCGTACCTGGCGTACTAGCTCTTCAGCGGCGGCATTGGCCAGGCTCTGGGCCTCGCTGGCAGTGGGGGCCACCCCGCGCACCATTACACTGCCGGGTGCCTGGGGGATAAAATCGACCCGGTAGTCGGGCTGGCCATAGCGCACATCGCCACGAGCCAGGCTGCGCTGGCGCAGCACCTCGTTGGTGTCGCCAAATGCCACCTCCAGGCCAGTAACGCCCGGCGTCACTTCGCTGTAGATCCCGCCGTAGCGCGCCGGGTCAAAGCGCGTCTCGCCCAGGCCAAAGTAGACAATAGGCTGCGAGATGACCCGTGGCACAGCGACGATCAGCGCCCCGAGCAAGGCCAGCAGCATCCAGAGCCACTGGTAGAGGCGCAGGCCGAAGAGCGGGCGGTTCAGCAAGCCCAGGCGTGTAACGAAGCGCTGCTGCAGGGTTGTGGTCTTTTCGAGTGTACCAGCCATAGCTCTCTATTCACCAGTCACAAGTTGTAGTTCCAGGCTCTGCCCGGCAGCCAGGTCGAGCGTCGCTATGCCACCTTCCGGCGACCAGCTAAAGGGCTCTGTCGGGCTGGCGGTGCTTGTACGCAGCGCTTCGTCCTGCACAAAGACCTGGCGGGTACCGGCGGGCAGGCGCAGACTCAGTCCGGGCAGATCCTGGTCGCTCTGGTTACTGAGGCGATAGCGGGCGGTTCCAGCGGCTGCGGACGGCACCGGCTCGAGTTGAACCAGGGCGCTTGCCGTCTGCCAGGCGGCGATTTCGCTCATAGGAGCCACCCAGAGGCGCGGGTCGTGGGCAATGCGCGTGCTCAGATCACGCCAGGCGGCGATCTGCTCAGGTGCGGTCACCTCCTCGGTGTGGGCCCAGAGGTCAAGCATGCCACCGACAGTTACAGTCTGTTCAACCTGGCGCAGGGCCAGGCCGATTCGTTCTGGCGTCACATAGAAATCGGGGCAGGCCAGCAATCGCCCCTCACGGCCAGGGAACCAGCGACAGTGCGGCTCGGCGATCAGCCCCTCGGCGTTACGCTGCCAGAGGCTGTACTGGGCCTGGTCACTCAGGCGTGTCACGCTGCGGATGCCAGCCGCTTCAAGCGCCCCCCAGGCGGCATCACTCATGCCGGCGCTGCTGCTCCAGGGGAAGGCCAGCGATGTTGCGCCAGGTAGACCCTGGGCTACTGCCTGCCTGTCCCAGGTCTCCAGGTCAAGCTGCCAGGTTTGCAGGTCGGCCAGGCCACCATGGAGATGGCTGAAGGTGTGGCTCTGGATCTCGTGGCCGGCAGCTCGTAGGGGCTCTAGCAAGTCGCCGAAGTACCACTGCGGATGAGTGGCAAGCGTGCCAAAGGGATCGTCAGCGAACCAGGGCGTCGTCACCCAACGATCGGCGATCCAGCCATTGGCTGGCGTAGCCCAGGCAAAGGTCGGGTTGTTGAGGAACTGTTGCCGCTCCTGGTTGCCATCGAGCAGATTGTAGCCGGTGGCGTAATAGGTAGCCCGGATCTGCAACGGCTCAAAGAGGGCCATCGTTGTTGTGATCCCCTCACGCATACGCATAGCCCGCAGCAGGTAATCCTGGTCGTTATGTGGGTCATTGACCGAACGTGAGTGGACAAGCCCACCCATGGCCGTCTCCCAGTCGAAGGTGAAGGCAATCGCGGCCTGATGTCCGTAGGGCCAGGGGGCGAGGGCCACGCTTGTAGCGCTGGCTGATGGAGTAGGCCGGGCGGCGAGCCCATTCAGGGCCGTACCACCACGGCGCAAGGCGGGCATATCGAGATAGATGCGGTCATCGGAGGCTGGCTCGATGCGCACGGCCAGGCTGGCTGCCTGTGCTGGGGCCACGAAGCTGGCTTGCAGCGCGGCCCAATCGTGGGGCGGGGCCTCGGGCGTCCAGAGAGTCACCGGCTGCCAGAGGGTGGCCATTTCAGCAAGGGGCCGGGCAACAGCGTCCTGCCACTCAAAGACGAGGCGAGCGCGGGTTGGCGAGCGTTGCGCCGAGTCCGTCAGGGCGAATGTGCTGAAGCAGTAGGACTCGCCGGACTGGACGCTGACCGCGGGAGTGCGGGCATAGTTGCCCACCCCAAGCAACTGGAGCGCCTGCCCATCACCATCAAGCTCGAAGCCCTGTCCATCAATCGCCGGGCCACGCAGCTCAACTCCGCCTGCCTGGCGTGTCCAGCCCTCAGGCAGGCCACGCTCACCGGTAAAGCTGATCAAGTTGGGGTTAAAGGGTGTCGGCGCACAGCGGGCCACCCGTTGTTGCACAAACAACCAGGCCCCCAGCAGGCCCACCAACAGGCAGGCGAGGGCTGCACCAAGCAGCAAACGTCGTGAAAGCATATTTTCACCGCCACGACCTGGTCAGGCCGGCGGTTGAGCAAGTTCGTTCTCTGGCCCATCTGCACGCGGGGGCCACACGCGATGGGCAATTCTAGCATAGATCGAACAGATACGGGGGGAGAGACGCCCTTTCAGGATACTGCTGGTTGATCCGTGGCTCACGACACTGGTTGAGTGCCCACAGCAGCCAGCGGCGCTGGCGCAGGCGATTGTGGAGACAGGGCCGTGCTGGACGCTCGCTCCTCGTCCTCCGCGCTGCTTGCCTCAAATGCAACGCCCCGCCGCCACAGATCGTCGGCGCTCACATCCATGGCATCATTCCAGGAGATGCCATAGCCGCCGGGATCAACGGTGACTGCTTTGAAGAACGCATCGTATGTCAAGAACCCAGGGCTAATGAACTTTAAGCATTAAATCCGGTAGACCAGACCTGCCAGGTCTACCTGGGCTGACCGGGTCGGCCAAGCAGGAACCGCACATGATCACGCTGGAGGTGGTAGATCATCCCGCCAAACAGCGCCCCGGCAACCACCAGGATCAGCCGGACAAGACTGGCCCCATGGCCGACCTGAAAGCCAACCAGAAGCTCCAGGGTCAACCCACTCACCAGGGCCATCAGCAGCAACCAGGGCAGATCGCGGGCCAGCGGGTATTCAAAACGGCCACGCCACTCGGCAATGACATAGCCGAGCACGGTAAAGGCCGTGAGGTATTCGAGCAGCGAGGCCGGGTAACGTGTATTGATTGGCTCAATGTGGTCAGTCAGTCCGAGGGTTCCATGCCATGGGCTAAACGGTCGCAGCGGTGGCCAGAGGGCTGCCAGGATGAGATAGAGGACGAGGCCTGGCAGAATCCGGCTCAGAGTGGTTTGCTCAAAGCGGCGATCCGTTGGGTGCCATGGGAGTATGGCAAGGGCGGCGGTGAAGAGCGCAAGCCCGATGGTGATCGGCACAATCGGGAGCGGGCCAAATAGACCAGGGGCCGATCCCAGCAAGAACCACACCCCGCTGCCTATGGCCACGCGCCCGGTGGAGCGGAGCCCCGCCGAGCCCCACCACCCCCGCGACAGATCGCTGAGCACAATTGCCCCACAGATACTGATCAGCGCCGTTAGAACCCAGCGGCTCGGCTCACGGTCGAGGGTGAGCGCATTCGTCCACAACAGCGGCACCAGCATATAGACCAGGCCCATCAGCGGCGTCTCAAGTGCCAGCCGACCGACCATGGCCGGGGTCATTGCGATACGGGTCGCAAGCTGATCGTAGAGCCATGCACCGAGCCCCGCTCCCAGCGTATTGGTCACAATATCGACAGGGGCAGCGGTGCGTACCGGGATGAAGATTTGCAGCACCTCGACGCCGATACTGAGCACTGCTCCGATGATGATCGTGCCACGGTAGCCGCCGCCGGTCAGCCGATAGAGGAAGCCCAGCGGCAAGAAGAGGATCATGTTCTCGATGATATCGACGGGCCGGACGCGCAGGTCGATCTGGATGTGCTCGGGCAGAACGAAGTAGAATGGGTAGAGCGTGAGCAGGATGATCAAGAGGGCGAAGTAGCCGAGCAAGGCGGCCGCCAGCCGGGCGCTGGTTGTTTGCAGCATAGAGAGACTCCGTTCCAACGCACACGTCGCGCTTGATTATAGGAGATCCGGATGTCAACCACGGTTGCCTTATACCCAGGGCTGATGCAAAGTCCGAACGAGAACGCGGATCGCGCTGATCTGACGGATTGACGCGGAGCTTTTTGCGGCAGCGCAGCGCGAATCTGTTCCATCTGCGGTATCCGCGTGCGATTGCCTGAGGCGACTTTGCATCAGCCCTGGCCTTATACCCTGAAACCTTGCACGCGTTGGGAGTCTGACGTCGATGTTGCAATTCCTGCTTGATGGGCAGCCCGCTGCGACGGCCCCTGCCGTGGTTGAGGATGCCCGGGTTGAACTGAGTGCCCTGCCGCCGCATGGGGCCACCCTTGAGCTTGTGCTGGCGGGTGTCACTCTGGAGCCCTTCCTGCGCCCCGGTGCGCCAGCCTGGTGCTGGCGCTGGACGGCCCCGGCGGCCAGTGGGGCTTACCCGTTTGTCCTGCGGGCATGCTGGCCCACTGGTGTTTGTGAACAGATCCAGGGCGAGCTGCGGGTTGTCCCGCGTAAGCTCGACCAGGCGCACTATGCCCTGCTACTCGCCGACTTGCAACGCATCGGGCGGGCCCTGGTCTTTGCTCTGAGCGGTGGGCGCGAGGGAGCCACCCCGTCTGTCGATCCGCAGCCTGCGCCGCCCTCCCCTGCCGAAGAGTTGCCCACTCTGTTCGGAAGCGAGTTCGAGCGCTTCGTTGCAGCGGTGGAGCGCCTGGCCCGTCGGCCTCCTGCCCACTTGCGCCCCGGCTTTGCTATGGTGGAGCCGGGGCGCCTGCGCAACTTCAGTGCGCTTGGTACGCTGCGCCCCACTGGCCCATCCCCGCTTACCGACTCGGACGACCCGGCTGCCTTTGCCGCTGGCCTGAGAACCCTGCCCGAACCTGCTCCGACCAGCGTCTACGACAGCTACGAGACCCGCCTGTTACAGCGTCTGCTGGCAACCCTGGCCCGCCGCGCCGAGCACCTGGCCCGCCAGGCTGGCCTGCCTGCGGCTCAGGCTACCCAGGCCGAGCTGGCCAGTGAGCGGCTGCGCGGCCTACGCAGCCTGCCCTTCCTGAGCGGTGTGCCGCCCCTGGCCCGCTACACCGGGCCGAGCAGCCGTATGCAGCGTGATCCCGACTACCGGGCCGTGCTGCGACTATGGCGTCTGTTACGGCAGCGCCCGCTGATCAGCTGGGAGGCTGCAACGCTGCACCTGCCCCTGGCTGAGCTTCCCCGCCTCTACGAACGCTGGTGCGTCGCCCGGGTTGCCTTCGCCCTGCTCACCCTGGCTGGCTGGCAGCTTACCGCACAGCGCATCATGGCGGGTGGGGAGGGTGACCGGCTGCTGGATTTGCCTGAGCAAGAGCCGCTGCTTGAGCTAGCCGGGGCGGCGGGCAGTGTGTTGCGCCTCTTCTACCACCCGCGCTATCGTTCCTTCGCGCACCTGGCCACAGGTGCGCCGCTGCCAGAGCTTGGCTCGCTTGACCGGCATACACGCATACCCGACCTGGCGCTTGAGCTACGGCGGCCCGCACAACCACCGCTGCTGCTGGTGCTTGACGCCAAATACCGGCTTGAGCCCACCGGCGGCGTGCCCCAGGCCGCCCTGGCCGACGCCTACAGCTACCTCGGCGCCATCGGCGGGCCGCAGGGGCACCGGGCCACAGCGGCGGTGGCCCTGCTCTACCCTGGCCACGGCCCTGGCGAAACCTATGCCAGCGGGGTTGCCGCTCTCCCCCTGCTGCCCGGCGCAGAGCAAGCCGTAGAGGCATGGCTGGGGCGGCAGGTTGCTAGCCATACTTAATGCTGGCTGGCCCCGACGTGGCGATGGGCGTTGTAGCTTGAACGCACCAGCGGGCCGCTCTCAACATGGCGGAAACCACGCTGGAGGGCCGCTTCGTGGAAGCTGGCAAATTCGCTGGGAGTGACATAACGATCAACCGGCCAATAACTGCTGTCGGGGGCAAGGTACTGGCCGATGGTCAGCACATTGACATCGACACGGCGCAGGGCGGCGATCACCGCCACAACTTCGCTGTTCGTCTCGCCAGCACCGACCATCATGCCGCTCTTGGTCACCAGTTGCGGATCGAAGGCACGGGCGCGGGCGAGCAGGTCAAGGCTCTGGTGGAAGGTAGCCCGTGGGCGGAAGCGCGGAAAGAGCCGTGGCACCGTCTCGATGTTATGGTTAAGCACATCGGGGCGCGCCTCGAGCACCTGCTGCAGGGCGTCCCAATTACCGTCGAAATCGGGGATGAGCACCTCGACCTTACATGTAGGCACCCGTTCGCGGATCAGCTGGATGGTACGGGCAAAGATATGGGCACCGCCGTCGGGTGCATCATCACGGTTGACCGAGGTGAGCACCGCGAACTGGAGGCGCAAGTGGGCAACGGCATCAGCGACGCGCTCAGGCTCCTGTTCATCAATTGGCTGAGGCTTACCCTTACCGATCGCACAGTAGCGGCAGCCACGCGTACAGGTATCGCCAAGCAGCAGGAAGGTCGCGGTGCGATGGTTCCAGCACTCACCAAGATTGGGGCAGCGTGCCTCTTCGCAGACCGTGTTGAGGCCCTGCTCGCGCATCAGACGGTGGACATCGCTGTAGTGCTCGCCAGCAGGTGCCGGGGCCTTGAGCCAATCCGGGCGGCGTGGGCGAGCCAGGGCAGTGGAGTCCAGGGGGATGAGTTCGGGCATGGGCCTGATTTCTAGTCTAACTGGCCAGATATAGAATAGATTGTACCCCAATTCCAGTCAGGTGAACGGCTCCCAGGGCTAAAGCTAAGAGTTTTCCTCCCACTGGCGGAAGCCAGCGCGCCCGCTCTCTTTGACCTGGTACATGGCGATATCGGCATGTTTCATCAAGATGGCGGCATCTGCGCCGTCGTCGGGGTAGATCGCCATGCCAATACTGGCGCTTATCTGCAGGGTATGCTGCTCAAGTACAAAGGGTTGCAGCAGGCCCTGCAGGATCTTCTCGGTCGCCGTAGTGGCATCCTCGACTGCCTCGATCTCGGTCAGGAGCAGCATAAACTCGTCGCCACCCATACGGGCGATCGTGTCACTTTTGCGGATCAGGCCGTTCAGGCGTTCACCAATCGCCTTGAGCAGCTGGTCGCCTACGTCGTGGCCGAGCGTATCGTTGATCTGTTTGAAAAAATCGAGATCCAGCAGCAACAGTACCAACTTCTGCTCGTTACGCTGGGCATAGGCCATCGCGACGGCCAGCCGGTCGTTGAAGAGGCGCCGGTTTGGTAGGCCGGTCAGGGCATCGTGGTAGGCCATCTGGGTAATGATCTGCTCAGCCCGGATGCGCTCGGCAATCTCACGCTGCAGTTGGGCGTTGGTCTCGTTCAAACGGGCGGTACGCTCATGCACCAGCGCCTCGAGGTGCTGGCGGTATTCACGCAGCTCAATCTCGGCGGCCAGGCGCATCACGGTTGTGCCGACCAGGCCCGCTACCGCCAGGTAGACATTGAAGAGATCGCGCGGGAAGGGCTCGTCAATCCGGTGGCCCACCAGGAGCACTGCTGTTACCCGGTGCTCCTGGTTGATTGGCAGAAAGACAAGCGAGAGCGGCTCCGGTACGTCGATCAGGCGCCAGGCCACAAAGCCGCTGTCGAGCACCTCGATCATGGCCTCGCGGCTCTCGCTGCCAAGCAGATCAGGCGGCTCAGCAGGGTTCTGCATACGCTCGGCCATCGTCTCAACCAGGGCCGCCTCAAAGGCCGGATCGGCGATCACCCAGTGGTGGATCGTGGGTCGCTCTCTGCCATGGTAACTGCCGATGGCAACCAGGTCGGCTCCCCAGAAATTGACCAATACCTTGGTCACCTCCGCCCAGACATCCTGCTGAGTGGTCAGGCTCGCCAGATACTGGGCCGTCTTGATCGACGCCTCCAGGTGGTGGTCTGATTCAGGCCATGTATGCTTCATCGTAAGCATGATGCGTCTACGCTTACGCGATTCCTACCACGATTTCAGATATAGGTTCTCAAAGAAAAAATCATCAAAATCGACACAATAGGACATATTGATCAAATGAGCCTGTTCGTGGAGTTTGGCAAGCTGCGCCTCGGCAGCAGGGAGCAGCAAGAGATCTTCAGCGCCAGCCAGGGCCGTATTGCCGCAAATCTCAATCCGTTCGGGCGCAAGCGAGGGCAGCAGCCCGATCAGTTGGGCGTTCGGAAGATTGAGGAAGCGCCCGAAGGAGCCACAGACACAGATGCGTTGCAGTTCGCTAGCGGCCAGGCCCGCCTCTCTGAGCAGCACCTGTACCCCGGTGGCAATCGCCGCCTTGGCGCGTTGAAAGACATCGACATCGGCGCGGGTGAGGCGAAGCGTGCGCCTCCCACGGGCGAAGACAAAGCCATTGGCTGGCACATCAGCGGCAAAACGGCCAATCGCTGTTAAGCGCTCCGTACTGAAGAGGCCAGCCATCAGGTCGATCAGGCCCGATCCGCAGATCCCCTGGGGCTCGCCTTCGCCGATCACGGCAAGATCGAGGCCAGTCTGTGTAAAGCCAACCCGGTAGATTGCCCCTGGCTCGGCGGGCATACCACAGCTGAGCCCACTGCCCTCAAAGGCCGGTCCGCCCGCCGCCGAAGTGACCCAGAGCTGGCTACCGTCCCACAGGGCGATCTCGGAATTGGTGCCAACATCGATCAACAGGTTCGCACTGCCATGTTCAGTCATGGCAGTAGCCAGCACGCCCACCAGCAGATCCGAGCCGACAAAGCCAGCCAGCGGTGGCACGACGCTGATGCTTGCCTGTGGATTGATGCCCCAATCCTCGACCCAGGTTGCGGTCTGCTCCGGCAGGCAATCGATCGGCTGCATCCAGTAGCTCGGCTGGAGCAGCCGGTCGTAGTTGCGCCCAGAGAGGAGCGCCAGCATAGGTGTATTGCCTACCAGGACAACCCGGCTGATCTGCTGCAGGTTGAAGCCCTCACGGATGGCAATATCAAAGAGAGCCTCGGCGATGGCCTCGATCACCTGCCAGCTGAGGGCCTGGGCGCGTACCGGTGCTTCAGTTGCGACGATCAGGCGGGTCATCACATCAGCGCCTGCCTCGATTTGAGGGTTGAGCCCATGACGCCCGGCGAGGCGTCGCCCATCAGCCAGATTGATCACGACCAGGCTGATAAAGGTGGTGCCCAGGTCAATCGCCAGGCCATAGCTGTGCCGGTGGCCCAGGGCCGCCTCAGGGGCTCTCCGCACCTGCTGGCGTGTCACCGGCAGGATCTCACCAGCTGGCAAGCTGCGCCAGGCTGAGAGCGGAGTTGGGGCCAGGATCTCCACATGCAGGTCGTCGCCAGGCACAACCTGGCAGGCCAGGCGGACGCCCTCAGCCAGTTCGCCATATTCCAGGTGAATCTGCTCGCTGATCGTCGGCGGCTCAACCTCACCGGCCACGATGCGCACATGGCAGAGGCCACAGGCGCCCATGCCACGACAGGCTGCTCGCACGCGCACCTCGGTCGTATCAAGGATGGCGCGCAGTGAGGGGCCAGGATCAAAGTTGACCCGCAGCTCGCCGCCCGCATGTTTCACCGTCAGCAATGGCACGCGCTCACTCCCCCTGGCGGGCAGCCAGCACCATGGCACTAATATTCGCTGGCTGTGCCTCAGGTGGAATTTCGCAGCCCGAAGAGAGAATAAAGCCGCCTCGTTCAGCAAAGAGGCCGAGCAAGCGTGTGGCTTCGGCGCTGATCAAAGCCGGTGGTGCTTCGACAAAGGCAAGCGGTTTGATATTTCCATCGAGGCAGATCTGCGGCAGCAGCCGTTGCGCGGCCAGCGGATCGACACAGAAATCAAAGTTGGCCAACTCAACGCCAGCCTGGACATAGGCGGGCAAGATTGGTGTGCTCGTCCCGGCGATATGCAACCAGTTCACCGCCGAACCGGCCTGTTTGAGGGCTGCAAAGAGGCGGGTGTGGCGCGACAAGAGCAGTTCGTGGTACAGCGCGGGTGGGAGCACCTCCGGCGAGGCTGTGGGATCAAAGACGATCGGCAGGTGGACACCAGCCTCAAGCTGGGCGCTGCCGAAGCGGATGGCCACCTCGGTAGCCAGGTCAAGCACAGCCCCCAGGCGTTCTGGCTGATCGGCTGCCAGATAGAGGGCCGCCTCAATCCCCAGCAACTGGCTGGCCAGAGTCATCGGTCCAAGCACACAGCCGACGATCAGCATCCGGTCGGCCAGGGTTTCGCGTAAGAGGCGAGCGGCCCGTAACAACTCAGGCATCCGTCCATCACGCTGTGGGTCGGGCAGACTAAGCCGATCCGGGTCGGCCCCATCGGCGAGGACATGGTGATGCACAAAGGGATAGTTTTGGGGACGGTAGGTGATGCCGCAGCCCAGCGCCTCGGCCTCAACATTCGCATCCATCAGGGCGAAGACGGCATCGTAATCATAGTACTCAAGGGCGGCGAGTTGGCAGCGGGCTAGGGTCGCCCCGTCGCGTACATAGTCACCGAGGGCTACCCCGGCCAGGGTTGCGGCATGACCGAAAACCTGTGCCACGACTGGCACTCGGTCAGGGCGCTCGAAGCGTACGGCTGCGACAATGCGCTCGAGACTGTTCATAGGGTTTGCTCGACCCACTGATCAAGGTAGTGGCCACATTCAAAGGCGGTCTGGCCGACAAAATCGACATTCAGGCTGGCGGCGGTAGCCTGTTTAAGCGCCGCGCCACCGGCCAGCACTTTGATATGGGCAAGCCCCTGGGCGGCCAGGTGTTCGCGTACCCGGCGCACCTGGGGGATCACCGAGGTGATCAGGCCGCTCACACCGACGGCCAGAGCCCCTTCCCGCTCGGCCGTCTCAACCAGGCGTTGAACTGGGCAGTCTTTACCACAATCGACAATATGGTAGCCCCTCGCACTCAGCACCATTTTGACGATATTTTTGCCCAGATCATGCACATCGCCCTCAAGACTGGCCAGCACCACCGTAGCCCGGGTGTGGGGTGGCGGGGCCTCAGGCGGATAGATCTCTTTCATCACACTCATCACCGCCCGGCCCGCGAGCATAATCTCGAGCAGGTTGAAATGCTCGACCGTGCAGCGGTCATCAAGCTGCACCATCGCCATCTCAACCCCTTCAAGGATGATCTGCTCGCGCTCGACGCCAGCCGCAGTAAGACGCTTCAGTTCAAGCAGAGCCTGGTGCTGATCGCCCGCCACCAGGGCCTGCACCAGTGGATCGAGTGTGTTCATGATGGTGAGACCCTTGACTACGCCATCGTGGCGCTGTACGCCCCCTTACAGCGGGGGAGATCCTGGAAAAGCGTGGGAGACTAGCCACCTTGAGTATACTACGTCAGCGGGTCAGACTCAAGATGAGCGGCTTCCAGGATCTCATTGAAGTGCGGCGGCAGTGGACTATGCAGTTCCAGGTCTGCCCCAGTGAGGGGATGGCGCAGGCGCAGCTCGCTGGCATGCAAGAGGTGGCCAGCCAGGGTGATCTCAGCATAGCTGGCCGGGCCACCATAGCGCTGATCGCCAAGCAGCGGGTGGCCAGCAGCGGCCATGTGCAGGCGGATCTGGTGGGTACGTCCGGTCGCTGGCCAGGCTTGCACCAGGGCTGCGCCAGCCAACTGTTGCGCAACCCGCAGGCGCGTACGGGCTAGCTTAACCCGCCCGCCGCCCGCCGGTAAGCGCATCCCGATCTCCTCATACGGGTAGATCCGCCAACGTCCGCCCGCCGAGCGTCCATGACCACTTGCTAACTCTAGTTCCTCCCATGCCGGGTTGCCGAAGCAGAGACAGCCGTAACGTTTGCTGACGTGCCCTTCAGCAAAGGCGACCTGCAGTGGGGCGTTGGCAGCGCGATCTTTACTCACTAGCAGCAGCCCCGAGGTATCACGGTCAAGCCGGTGGGCCAGGTGCAATGGCGGCACAACCCCGTCACGCGCCGCCAGGTAGCGCCCAAGGGCGCTCAGCAGGTTGCCCTCGTTGTCCCATGGCGTTGCCCCGACGTAGCAACCGGCTGGTTTATGCAGAACGATCAGCCATGTGTCCTCATAAGCGATCCTGGTGGCATCCAGCTGCACCTCCGGGTAGAGCCCACCCGGCGGCAGGCGCAGGGTGAACTGCATGCCTGCCACGACAGGTTGCGCGGCTTCGGCCACGCGCCGCTGATCCAGCCAGGCCCCGCCACGCTGCACCGCCGCTCGCCCGACCGCGCCCGCCAGGGTTTCGGCTATCTCTATGATCGACCGCCCGGCCTCTTCAGCGGTGACCTGATGTTGGATGATTGACCGTTCCATGGCGCTCTAATGCCAATACCTTTCAGATAAGCTCACGCAAAGCCGCAACGCCGCAAAGCTTCTGCGTCTGATCGGCCTTGTATCGATCTGCGCTTGCCCCTATTTGAAACGTATTGGCTCTAATGCCTGAGCGAGGCCAGCAGCTTCTGCTTTAACTCCCAGAGTGCTTCGGAGAGTGAAACGTGGTAGATGTGCGGGTTGACCAGGCGGCGCACACCGGCATCGAGCCGTTCGACATCGGCGCGACGCTGTTCACGCAGCCCTTCGAGTGAGGGCAGTTCTGTGCGCACATGGCCTTCGTGCCACATCTCGACCAGCAATGGCTCGATGCCTGAGATGTTGCGCAGTTCGAGCGTGCGCTGAAGCGTCTGGTCACTGGGGTGGCGCAGCACCAGCCGATCATAGGCGGCCGGGTCTTCACCCTCAAGCGCCACCAGATCGGCGCTTGCCCGGCCCCGCGCATCGTAGATGCGCCAGACCTGCTTCAGGCCGGGGTTGGTGAGTTTGGCGGGCGTATCGGCGATCTTGAGCGCCGGTCGCCAGTGCGTTCCGTCGTGCATAGCAACCAGTTTGTAGACCCCGCCCAGCGCACCTTCACCATGGGATGTAACCAGGCGTGTGCCAACGCCATAGACCAGCCGGCGCATAATCGCGTCGGCATCGGCACCATAGCGGGGCGCTTCACTGGTGATCTGGGTCTGGATCTGCCAGATCACCAGTTCGTCAAGGTCGCTCGAAAGCACAATCACACAGTCGCTAAAGCCAGCCTGATCGAGCATCAGGGCGGCCTGGATGGCCAGGTAGGCCAGGTCGCCCGAATCGAGGCGAATGCCGACGGGGCGATGGCCGCGTGCCCGTAGCTCCTCGAAGACCCGGATGGCGTTGGGCAGGCCGCTCTCGAGTGTATCGAGCGTATCGACCAGCAACAGACAATCGTCGGGATAGACCTCGGCATAGGCGCGAAAGGCGTCCAGTTCACTTGAACCGAGCGCCAGGAAGACCTGGACGAGGGCGTGGGCGTGGGTGCCCTTGGGCGGCAGGCCGATGCTCGAAGAGAGACCGACATTGGAGGTATAGTCGGCCCCACCGATCAGGGCAGCGCGGGTACCGGCACTGGCCCCGCGTTCCTGGCCCCGGCGCAGGCCGAACTCCAACACCTGCGCCCCCCGGCAGACCTCGCGGATACGGGCGGCTTTGGTGGCGATCAGGGTCTGGTAGTTCAACTGGTTGAGCAGGGCGGTTTCGAGGATCTGGGCCAGGGCCAGTGGGCCGCGCACCACCGTCAACGGCACATCGGGATGCACCACACGCCCTTCGGGGATTGCACGCAGGTTGAGCGCCCCAAAGCCCTCGCTGCGCTGCAAATAGGCCAGAAAGTCGTCACCGAAGAGCTGTTTGCCGGTACTGCTTCGTTGGGTGCGTAGCAAGGCCAGTTCGGTCGGGCCAAAACGCGCCTCAGCCATCCAGTCGAGTAGCCACGCCAGCCCGGCGTTGACGCAGTAACCTGCGGCGTGCAGGCCATAGTCGGGATAGCGGCGGAAGAAGTGGTCGAACTGGGCCGGGCGCTCGTGCAGGCCCTGGCGAAAGTAGAGTTGGGCCATGCTCAGCTGGTACTGATCAGTGAAGAGCACGCCCTCAGCGGTACGTCGTTCCTCGGCACGCATATCCATTCCTCCCCTGGACGCTCAGTGAGCCTCCCTCTGGCCCTGTTTGGGCATGCTAATGCCCATGATACAATATGCACAGCAGCGAGAGCAATGCAGCGTATACGGTGTCGCCGATGGCCGACCTGATCGAGGCCCTCAATACCCTCGCTCGCCAGCGCAGCCGCGGCGAGAGTCCGTTGATTGCCCTGCGCACCGCTGCGGTGCGGCCCGGGGCACGCATCAGCCACCTGCCGATCAGTCAGGCCCTGGCCCATGCCTGGGTGACTGTGACGGGTGAACCGTTCCACCAGCACCAGTCGCTGGCTCTGGCCGCGTTACGGCGTGGGGAGCCGTTGGCGCTGATCGGCGGGCTACCGGCCCGCCAGACGGCCCATCTGTTGACGCTTGACCTGCTGCGGGCCGAGGCGCCTGTGACGGCGCTCTTGTTAGCCCCGGATCGCCCAGCCGCACGGTCCCACGCCAATGGGCTTGTCCGCATCACCCAGGCGATGGCTGAGCCGCTGCCGGTAGGTGTAGCCTGGGGCGAGGATCTGCGGGCGGCGATGGGGGCTCCACTGGTGGTGACGACCCCGGATATGCTTCATGCGCGCCTGCTGCGCTACCACGACCGGGCCTGGGCCACCTTCTGGGCTCAACTCGGCCTGATCCTGATCACCGAAGCCCACCGTTATACTGGGGTCGCTGCTGCGCACCTGGCGGCCCTGTTGCTGCGCGCCAGGCGCCTGGCTGCGCCGGATCGCCCACCACGCCTGGCAGCCACCGTTGCGCCGATCAATGGGGCCGACGAAGCTCTGGCCTTGATCAGTGGCATGAGCTGGCGCTTGATCACTGCCGATGATACGCCAGCCCCTGTTAGCGCCCTGGCCCTCTGGCGCACTTCCGGCGAGCGTGTGCGTGAAGCGACGATCATGGCTCTGCATATGGCACGTACCGGGGCCTCGGTACATGTCACCTGTGCGCCTTTTGAGGTATCCCTGCTGCGCACGCAGATCGGTGCCGATCAGCCCACAGTGAGTGTCGGCCCAAGTCCATTGCCGGCCCAGGTGCAGATCCTGATCGCTGCCGGAGATAGTGCTGGCCAGCTCCGCCAGGCCCTTGATGGGGCTCAGCTCAGCGTATTGCTGCTGGGCGATGATCTGGTCGAGCGAACAATGGCCCGCCTGGCGGCCCAGGGCCCGGCCCAGGTCGGCCTGCTGGATCGTCCGGCCCCGACATGGGTTGCCGCACCGTCCAACGCCTATGTCGAAGCGATGCACCTCGTCTGTGCCGCCAGTGAACGCCCCCTCAGCCTTGCTGAGATTGGCGAGTGGCATGCTGAGTCGCTTGTTACACGCCTTGAGCAGCAAGACCAGTTGTTGCGCCTGCCGGGTTCCGAGCCAGCCTGGCAGCCATTACCCGGCGATAGTGAGCCCTACACCAGCTTCGATCTGCACGCGGTAGGCAGCCCGCCCGCCCTGGTGCGTGATGAGCATGGTGCCATCCTGGGTGTGCTTGATGTGGCTACCTTCGACCGCTGGGGCTTCGTCGGCGCGGCCCTACCGCCTTTCCGCGGCGGCTACCGCGTCACGGCCCGCGATGATGCTGGCCTGGAATTGACTCTCCGCACTACCTCCGAGCCACGGCGAACCCTGCCCCTGCGCCACTGTAGTGTGCGCGTGCGCGACCGCCGCGACCAGCGTACGTTGCGTGGGCGCGACCTGGCCTGGGGCCGTGTGGTGGTTGACGAAGAGATCTATGGCTACCGCGAGGCGCTCACCGGCAATGCCCCCGCCGAGCGGGCGCTCAACCCACCGTTAAGCACCACCTGGAGCGCTCCAGCCCTCTGGATCGACCTGCCCTCGGCGCTCAACACAAGCGGCCAACTGGTTGGCTGGTGCCTGACGGCGGCCTTGCCACTCTACGCCCTGAGTGAAGTCACCAGCCTGGTGCCAGCCTACGATGCCGAGGCGCGGCGAATCTACTTTGTTGATGCCCAACCCGGCGGCAATGGTATGGCGGCCTGGCTCTACCAGCATCTCGAAGACCTGCTGCCCCTGGCCTACGACCTGGCCCTGGATGGGCGCAGTGACCCGCTGATCGAGCCCCTGGCGCGCACCGATATGGACTGGTTGCTCAGTGTGCTTGGTGGGAGTCGGCCTGCCCCTGCTCCTGCACCACTTCAGCCTGCTACGCCGCCCTCCCCTGCGGTCGATAGCCCGTCTTTGCTGGCCCAGCCCGAGCCGAGCCAGGCTAAGCCAGCGGCCCAGCCTGAGCCGAGCCAGGCTAAGCCAGCGGCCCAGCCCGAGCCGAGCCAGGCTAAGCTGGCCCCACCGTCCCGTACCGAGCGCGGTCGTGTCGGTCGCCGTAATCTACCTCAGCCTGGCCCCGTAGCGGCGAGCTTGCCGCCTGAACAGCCTGCGCTGCCATTGCCGGGTGAGCCGGATCCAGTGGAGCCACTTGACGCCCCACTGCCACTTGACGCCCCACTGCCACTTGATGCCCCGCTGCCGCCTGCGCCTGCGGCCCCGTCATCGTTGGAGCACCCGGCCGTATTACCCGATGCCGCCGCTATGGTTGCCCGCCTGCGTCGGATGCGTGAACAGCGTGAGCGCCATGAACGCAGCGAGGGGCTACCAGCCGATGGTAGCGATCCGCCTGCTGAGCAGTGACGGCTCATAAAAGAATACCTTCTTAAGCTGGTGCATCCTCGCCGCTGACGTCCGGCTCAAGCTCCGCAGCAGCAGGCCGCAGGAACCACAAGGCCTCCAGCACGAGCCCCAGCCCAAAGAGTTGCCCGGCCCCCAGGCCACCGGGCAGACGCAACGCATCGGCCCGCAGGGGCTCGATCAGCAGCAGGCCACTGATCAGCAAGAGCTGCGCCGCCAGGCGACCGGCAGCCCCATGCGGTCTGGAACGCAGCCAGATCCAGGCCAGCAGAGCCACCAGGGCATAGACGAGTTGGGTCGGATGGCGTAGGGTGCCGTGTAGCGGGATGCCCCAGGGCAATGCCGTCGGGGACCCGAAGGCTTCGCCGCTCAGCAAGGCTCCGAGGGCCC
Organism: uncultured Chloroflexaceae bacterium; assembly: GCA_964592425.1. Taxonomy (GTDB): domain Bacteria; phylum Chloroflexota; class Chloroflexia; order Chloroflexales; family Chloroflexaceae; genus Viridilinea. Next base: position 53,059 of record CAZQCG010000018.1, on the reverse strand, counting down.
CCAGGGCCATCGGCAAGGGCAGCGCCAGGGCGGCAGCATCGGCGAGGCGTAGCCATTCGGGGCCGATCTTGCGCCGGTGCAGGCAGAACCAGCCGATCAGGGCTCCGCCCATGATCGCCCCAGGCCAGGCCAGATCGGTCAGGCTGAAGGCCAGGAAGAGGCGTGGATTCTCAGCGTAGCGCGGCAGACTCAGCAGGCCGTACCAGAGCCTGGCTCCTACCAGCGCCCCCAGCAGGGCGGGTAGACCACACGCCGCTGCATGCGCAGTCAGGCTGTGGCCACCCATACGGCCAGCGGTCCGCTCGAAGAGCCAGAGCCAGAGGTAGGCTGCTGCCAGCAGGGCCAGGCCGCCACTGCTCAGACGCAAAGGGCCAAGTTCGATCAGTGGGTACACGCCCTAATCCTCGGCGAGCAGGGCCTCGACGGTGCCAACAACCACACTATGGGACATTGGCCCCTTGTGAACTTCACCCCGGCCCTTGGGCCGGGGCTTCCCCCGTCGTCGCGCCTGGCCTGCCGGTGGCAGGGCTTACCGGCACTCGGGGGGCGGGAACGCACCGGGGGACCGCCCCGGCGCGGAGGAGGCGCAGCCCCTCAGCTCGAATGTTGCGGGCGGCGTTCAGATCGCGGTCGTGAACTGCACCGCACGCACACGTCCAGACCCGATCAGCGAGGGTGAGGTCGGCGTTGACGGCCCCACACGACGGGCAGAGGCGCGACGACGGGAAGAAGCGCCCGACCACCACCAGCGGCTTGCCAGCCCAGCGTCCCTTGTAGGTGAGCTGCCTGCGAAGTTCGCCCCACCCGGCATCGTGAACGCTCTTGGCCTGCTTGGTTTTCGCGAGGCCCTTCACGTTCAGATCCTCTATCACGACCCCGTCGTAGTCACGTGTCAGCCGATGGGAGAGCCGATGCAGGAAGTCACGGCGCTGGTTGGCGACCTTCAGATGCAGGCGGGCTACCCGCCGCTTGATCCGCTCGCGGTTCTTGCTCCCCTTCTGACAGCGGGACAGCCGCTTCTGGAGACGAGCAAGGCGCTGCTCCACCCGCCGATAGTGCTTCGGAGCTGCTACCCGCTCCCCGTCGCTGAGGACGGCCAACTCCTTGAGGCCCAGGTCAACCCCCACCACCTGTTCAGGGGCGGGCGGCGGCGGGGCTACGTCGGGCAGTTCGAACCGCACCACCAGGGTGACGTACCACGCCCCGGTCGCATCCTGCGTGAACGTGGCGCTCTTGACCTCGCTCTCCAGCGGGCGGTGCTGGATGAGCTTCACCAGCCCGACCTTCGGCACGTACAGGTCGCCACCCTGAACGGACACCTCCGCCGGCAGGCGGAACGAGGGCCGGTCGCGCTTCTTGCTCCTGAAGCGAGGGAAACGCGCCCGCTTCTCGAAGAAGTTCACGAACGCCTTAGCCAGATCGCGGAGGGCTTGCTGCAATGATTGGGCGTTACACTCCCGCAGCCACGCCGTCTGCGGTTGCCGTTTGAGGACGGTCAACTCCCGGCACATCGCATTGAAGGAGAGCGTCTTGCCGGTCGCTTGGTAGTGCGCGATGCGCCGTGCGAGAAAGGTGTTGTACACCCAGCGCCGCGCCCCTGCCCACCGCACGAAGACCGCCTCCTGCTCACAGGTCGGCAGCAGCCGGTAGCGGTATGCTTTCTGGTGGGTACTCATCCTGCGGCACTCATATGTTCGGATAATTCTAGTATACCATATCGAGAGTGGTTTGTCACGTCTCCAAGCCATGAAACCAGGGCATGTGCAAAGTCGTTGTCGCCCCCACCCCAACCCGCCCCCGCTGGGGGCGGGAGCCGGACACCTCCCCCCGTTGGGGGGAGGTTAGGAGGGGGGCGTCGGACTTTGCTCATGCCCTGGCCATGAAACGCGCTTCACCCCCGCCGCAAGCAGCGGGGCACTCGCGCTACCCAACACAAAGTAGATCGAGCGTACCACCCCGTTGCGATCGATAAAGAAGCTGGAGGGGTAGGCCCCGACGTAGGCTTGCGACCACTCACTCGCCGCCCGCGTGAGGGCGCATTATGCAGAGATGCCATGATCAACCTCCACCAGGAATGTATACCACATAGCGTATGATGCAATGCAAGGCGGGCGCGTAACAGTTCAACTGGTAGGTGGTTCCAACTCAGTGTGGGGCAACAGGCGTGGCGCTCTGCGGGCATTGGCAGCCTGCTCGAAGGCGAAGGCCAGCCCGATCAGCCGCGCCTCGCTGAAGGCCCGTCCAAGCAGGCTCAGACCGAGCGGTAGCCCAGCGACCATGCCGCTGGGGACGGTCACGATCGGGTAGCCAGCCCGGGCGGACGGCCCCGAGCTGCTACCGGCGTAACGGTCGCCATTGAGCAGATCGGTGATCCAGGCTGGCTGGGCCGTCGGTGCAACGATGGCGTCGAGCCGGTAGTTGGCAAAGAGTTCGTCAAACCGCTGCCGCGTCGTATCACGGCTGAGGGCCAGGGCCTCCTGGTAGGCTGGCGCACTGAGTCCACTGGTCGCCGCGCTCTTCACCAACAACTCCTGGCCAAAGTAGCGCAGCTCGCGCTTGGCGTGGGCCTCGTTAAAAGCGATCAACTCGGCCATCGTGCGCGGTGCCAGTGGCCCCGCCCAGCCCGGCAGCGGCTCGCGGGTTGCCAGGTACGCCTCCAGGCCAGCCTTGAACTCATAGAGCAGCACGGTAAACTCGGCACGACCCAGCTCGGACTCATCGGCACCAAGGCTGAGCGGATCGATCAGGATGGCCCCTTCATCACGCAAAAGGGTCAGGTTCTGCTCAAAGACGGCGTCGGTATGGCGGTTGTAGCCCACCAGCCCCGCGTCGCGCACCACCCCCAGCCGGGCCCCGCGCAACGCGCCTGGCTGCAGCGCACCCAGATAATCGGCGGCGGCCACGCTTGCACCCGCCGGATCGTGCGGGTCAGGCCCGGCCAGTACGGCCAGCAGCAGCGCCGCATCGGTGACGCTGCGTGCGTGCGGGCCAACCGTATCCTGCGTTGTGCTGATCGGGATCACTCCGACCCGACTGGTCAGGCCCACCGTCGGCTTGATCCCCACCACCCCGCAAAGCGATGAGGGACAGACAATCGAGCCGTCGGTCTCGGTACCGACCGCCGCAGCACAGAGACTGGCCGCCGTTGCCGCCGCCGAGCCAGAGCTCGAACCACAGGGGTTACGCTCAAGGACATAGGGATTATGGGTCTGCCCCCCACGTGCGCTCCACCCGCTCGTCGAGCGGTTCGAGCGAAAATTGGCCCACTCGCTCAGGTTGGTCTTCCCAAGCAGAATCGCACCAGCCTCACGCAAACGTCGCACCACCGTCGCATCGGCCCGTGGCCGCGAGCCAAGCAGCGCCAGTGAGCCAGCCGTCGTGTGGGTCTGGTCGGCTGTATCAAGGTTGTCTTTGAGCAGGATGGGTATACCATGAAGGGGGCCACGTACATGGCCAGCAGCACGCTCGGCATCAAGCGCCGCAGCGTAAGCCTCAGCCTCGGGGTTCAGCTCAAGCACCGCACCAAGGCCCGGGCCACCCTGGTCGAGAGCGGCAATTCGCGCCAGGTAAGCCTGCACCAGCGTCAACGCATGCAACTCACCGCGCACCATTGCCACCTGGAGCGCACCGATTGACTGCTCGTAGACCTCGCTACCGATCCGGCTATAGTCGGGAAGCTGATTCATGCAAAAAGCTCCTCAAAGGAATCTCAACCATGGCCATTCCGCGTCTCGCTGCCAGACAGCATGCTGCGGCCCACTTTGAGCCAGCCGAGCAACTGGCCTATTTTCGCACGGCGGGTTGGATCCCGCCAGCCCTCGCACCGTCCGGGGTGATCTTCTGCTACCAGCGCAGCCTGCTGCGCCAGGTCATTGCCGCCGAGCAACCCGAGCGGGTCGCCTGTGTCACCGGCAAACTCTACCCGCTGCCCTCCACTGGCGGCAGGGTCGTGCTTGCCGCCGAGTTCGGCATTGGCGCACCGGCTGCTGCCATGCTGATGGAGTTGCTGATCGCCATGGGTGCGCGGCAGTTCATCAGCATCGGCACCGCCGGAGCCATCGATCCAGGGCTGCAAATTGGCGACCTGGTGCTCTGCGGCGAGGCAGTGCGCGACGAAGGTGTTTCGGCGCACTACCTGGCCCACCCGGACGATCCGGCCCTGCCTGACCCAGCCTTGAGCGCCGCCTTTGGTGCTGCCCTCAACCGTGGGCCAACGCCTCCGGTCGCTGGGCCAAGCTGGACGATTGACGCCATTTTTCGCGAGACGCCGGCCCAGATCGCGCACTACCAGGCCCACGGTGTCCTGGCCGTCGAGATGGAGGCGGCCGCCCTCTTTGCCGTCGCCGCAATGCGCGGCGTGCAGATCGCCGCCGGCTTCGTCATTAGTGATCTCCTGAGCACCGCTACCTGGCAGCCTCAGTTTGACCACCCGGACGTCAGCGCGGGGCTTGGCCGTCTCTTCGAAGCCGCTCGAACTACCCTTGGTTAGGGGCACAACCCTGTCCGAATCTTGTGCAAAGATACGGCCTATTGTGCGGCGTTCGACTCGTTAGGAGGAGCGAGCGCAAGCCCACTTGCTTGATCAGTGGGCCTCTGACTGGCGCGGCCCAGGTAGAGCAGGGCCATACTTGCCAGCAAGATGCCCGCCCCAAGCATCCCCCGCAGGTTGAGCCGTTCACCGAGCAGCAGTACGGCCAGCAGGGTTGAGCCGAGTGGTTCGAGCAGGCTGAGGGTTGCGGCAACGGTTGCCGGGACGGCCTGGAGGCCACGCAGGTAGAGGACATAAGCCAGGGCGGTTGGCACCAGGCCCAGGTAGAGCAACAGCAGCCAGCCGAGGGGCGGGTAGTCGAGCACCAGGCCACTGGCAAGGGCCGGGGGCAGCAGCAGCAAGGCCCCAAGCGTAAAAGCCAGGGCGGTTGGTTGGAGCGGGTGGTAGAAGGGGGCCACGGCGCGCCCGCCCAGAGCCACCAGGCTATAGCTCAGGCCAGCCCCCAGGGCCAGGAGTGCCCCGATCCAGAGTTCACTGGACGAAGCGGCCTGCGGTATCCCGCCAACCAGCAGCCCCGTACCGATCACTGCCCCCAGCAGGGCCAGGATCGTCACCCGGCCCAGCCGTTCGCCCAACACCAGGCCAGCCAGGACTGCCGTGATGATCGGTGCGCTACAGATGTTGATCATCACCGCTGCGGCCACCCCCAGGCGGGGGATGGCCGCGAAATAGCTGAGCTGATAGGTCGCCGTGGCAACCCCGATCAGCCCGATCGCCAGCAGGTGGCTACGACTCACCCGCCAGCAGCCAGGCCCCACCCGCATCCGGCAGAAGAAGAGTAGGGCCGGTGCAGCAATCAGCAGCCGCAAGAAGCCTACCGAAAAGGAGTTGGTGTCGGCCAGTTGGTAGAGCAGGCTCACCGCCACTCCTATCGTGCCCCACACCAGCGCCGCCAGGCTTACCAGCAACAGCCCTTGCCCGTAGCCTGGACGTGTCTCGTTCATCGTTGTTGTCTCCACAATGGCGGCTGCGGAAGGCTTGCCGCAGAGTGCTATACTCAATCTGTCTGCCATGCATTGTCACCTGATTGGAAAGGGGGCCCTCTGTGCTAGGTCGCCGCTTTACGTCGATCAGTGCCCTGCTTGCCCTGGCGCTGCTGCTCTGGGCGTTGCCTGCCGCGCAAGCACAGGAGAATGTGCGCACTTTCCCTGAAACGGGCCATACGCTACGTGGGGCTTTCCGCGTCTTCTGGGAGGCCAATGGCGATCTTACGACCTTCGGCTATCCGATCAGTGAGGAAGTGCAGTCCGGCGGTCGCCTGGTGCAGTGGTTCGAGCGGGCCCGTTTCGAGCTAGCTGAGGGCGGCAGCCAGCCCCGCATCGAGCTGGGCAACCTTGGCCTCGAATTGACCTCCCAGCGTATCTTTCCCAAGGTACCGCCCTTCGAGTCGACTGCCGACCGGCGCTATATCGCTGAGACTCAACATAGTATCCAGTACGGTTTCAAAACGATCTGGGAGACGCACGGTGCCGAGCGTATCTTTGGCTATCCGATCAGCGAGGAGATTGACGAGGTGCTTGCCAACGGGAACTGGCATACGGTACAGTACTTCGAGCGAGCCCGCTTCGAGTACTGGCCGGACATGCCTCCCGGTCAGCGCGTGCTGATCAGCCACCTCGGCCGCCAGTTGATGCCGGTAGCCCCCGCGCCCACCAGCATACCCGTACCTGGCACACCTGCGACCCCCGCGCCAACCCTTACCCCGACGCCGGTGCCCGCACCGGCCCCTATCCCTTCGCCCACCGCAGCCCCAACACCGGCCCTTCCCGCACCGAGCTATAATAACTGCCAGGCCGATCCGAACGCTGAGCTGGCCCCCAACTACCCCGTGCGCATTATCGCCATCGATAAAGCCGCCGAGACGGTCACCCTCCAGAATATCAGTCCCGCCCAGGTGCGCCTGGATGGCTGGATTATGTGTAGCATCAAGGGCAACCAGCAGCACCCGATCGCTGGTACACTCAACCCCGGTGAGAGCCGAACCTTCCCCGGCCCTGAGGGGCTGATCTGGAATAACCAGGAGCGTGATGATGGGGCGCTCTACAACCAGAATGGCCAGCTAGTGAGCTACTGGCGCGACTGAACGGCAACCTGGCTGCGACGCAGCTGTCACCCTGATCGGCTGGCCAAGCCTGTAGAGTACGCTCAGACCCCCAGGGGTCTGAGCGTCTTTATTATCCAGGTGGAGGCCACAGTGGACGCCTTGCTGACGATCTTCCTCGCCGGTGTGCTGCTGCTTGCCCTGTTGATTGGCGGCATCTTTGCTCTGCTCTTCACCCAGATGCGCCAGAGTCCGCTCCGTCCACCTTCGCCTGAGACCCCAGGTGCAGACTCGCTCCAGATCACCTCTACGTCCTCGTCGCCTCCACCGGACACGGCTACATTCACGACCCACGCTGCACCTGCGGCAGCCGCCCCTCCTCCATCGCCGGCCCCAACAGGCCCGGCCTCCACCGTCACCCCGCGGATGGCGCCCCCATCGCTCGTCGCGGCACTGCTGGCGCGCGGTACTCGCCGCACCCTCCTCTTCCTCGGCAGCTTTTTGCTGCTCATATCAAGCCTCACCCTGGTCATCTTTAGTTGGTCCAGCATGGTGCCGGTTTTACAACTTGCCATACTGGGCGGCACAATTGGGGTGCTCTGGGCGCTGGGTGAGTGGCTACAGCGCCGGCCTGACCTTGGCGCTGCCGGGCAGAACCTGCAGCTGCTTGCCGCTCTGCTGATCCCCGTGCTTGGCCTGGCTCTCGCTCGCCCCGGCATGCTTGATCTCAACTTGCGTTCAACCTGGCAGTTGACCGGCTGGCTGAGTCTCTGGGTCTACCTGCTGATGAGCTGGCATACCCGTCGGGCCTGCTTCGCCGCTGCGACCCTCATCGCCGCGCTTGGCACGCTGCCCGCCTCACTCACGCTGCTCAGCCTGGCATGGCAGCCTGTGCCGCAGTTGCTGCTGCTGGCAGCGATGCCGCTGCTGGTGCAACGCCTGCGTGCTGCGGGCGCACATGCCCTGGCTGAAGGGCTGCGTTGGGTGACGCTGGTGGCCGGGCCTCTGCTGCTGCTCGGGCTGAGCCCGGCCCTGCTCATGCTCGCTTTCCCGGATGTCGCCTATCCCCTGACCGCCGCCCTTACCTGTGGCACGCTCTACGCCGGCATGATCTATCACATGGAGCGGCAGCCCCCCTGGCTCTGGCTGGCCCTGAGTCTGCCACCCCTGGCTCTGGTGGTTGTGCAGATTGGGGCAGGTATCCCTTCGACGATGCTGATCCTGAGCCTGTCCGTTACGGCGCTGCTCTACCTGTTGCTGTCCGGCTGGCTGGCTCAAGCGCTGCGCCCCGCAGTTGCGCCACTCTTCGCCGGGGCGCTCTTGCTCGCCCTCTTCACCCTGCCGCCAACTCTGCATGATCCCGCAACTGTCCGCCTGGTCATACCCCTGCTGATCTTGCTCAGCCTGGGCGTGGTGCTATGCTTCGAGCGTGGGCACCTGGCCTGGCTTGGCAATGAGGCGCTGCTCTATGCCGCCAGTGGCCTCTTCAGCGCGGCGGCCCTGCTCTGCGGCTGGCTTGGGGTGATGCTCAGCCTGTGGCTGAGCAGTCCTGGTGCCATTGCCCAGTGGCTGCTGCCCCTCGCAGCCCTCTTCTTTGTCGGTGCGGCCTGGTGGCCCGGGCGGCTCCGCTGGCACTACGCCCGCAGCCTGCGCCTGCTCGCTCTGGCGGTGATGGTGGTTGCGGGCGGCTATGCCCTGCTCGACTCAACCACCCGTCTGGGAAGTGCCCTGCTGCTGGCGCTGATCGCTGGGCTGCAGGCTGGCTTGCGGCCCAGCCGCTTCTGGGCCGCGCTGAGCCTGGGTGCGGCGGCGGCCTGGCTGCAGCTGGGTCTGCAACGCCTCGTCCCGGCGGATCAGCGCATGGCCTGCTTCGTCCTGGCGTCAACCGCCCTGGCTGTCCTCGCCAGCCTGGCCGGAAAACGCCTGCGGGGCACGCCGCTCGCGGCCTGGGCCTGGCCCGCCATCGGTTGGTCAACGATCTGGGGTCTGCTGGCCGCAAGCAGCAGCATCCTGCTACTCGGCAGCCGCGACGGGCTGGCCGTAATGGTCTACCTGCTGTTGGCCGGGCTGCTGGGCCTGCACAGCGCCCTCTGGCCCCGCCCTGTGCTGGGCTACCCTGCGGCGGGCTTGCTGGCTGGCGCGGGCCTGCTCGCTGCCAGCCAGGGCTTTTTCAGCGGCTGGCAGCCTGCCCCGGGTGACCTGGGCCTGCTGATCTGTGGGCTGAGTTTGAGCCTGGCGCTGTTTGGCCAGGCCCTCCGTTACCGGAGCCTCGTCTACGCCCGCCCCTACGAACATAGCGCCCTGCTGCTGCTGCCCCTCGCCCCACTGGCGGCTGGCTCGATGCCGGTGCACCTCAGCCTGACCTGGGGGGCCGTGGCGCTACTCTGTACAGCCGCCCTCTGGCGCTACCGGCTGGCCTGGCTCGCCGCCGCCGCATGGCTCGCCAGCGATCTCGCCCTCTTCAACGCCTATCTCTGGCTTGTGCCGGCTGATCGATCCTTTGGGTCTGCGCCGCTCCTGGCCAGCGCGATCTCGATCCAGGCTCTGCTCAGCGCCTGGCTACGCCGAAAGCGCACCCGCGTTGGCCAGGCTGGCGGCTGGGGCTACCTCGCCGCTGCAGTCGGTGCCGTCGGCACCCTCGTGCTGGCCTTGCCCGAGCGGGCTGAGCTGGCCGTGGTTGCGGGCCTCTTTGCCGGCCTGCTGCTCCTGCTCAGCTGGATCGAGCAATATGAAGCACCAGCCTGGGCAGCCCTTGGGCTGGGCCTGCTCAGCGCCTGGCTCGGCCTGCTGACTGCCGGGCTCAGTGCAAGCTGGGCCATGGCCTGGCTCGGGCCGGGCCTGCTGGGCCTCGTCCTGCTCGGCTGGGGTCTCAGGCTGCTGGGCGGCCTACCATGGCAATGGCAGCGGGTCAGCAGCTACGGCGCACTCGCCGCAAGCCTGCTCGTGACGCTCGTGATCGGCACGTATGCCATCGACGGCGGCCCGTTGCCCGCCCTGACCTTCGCCCTGGCTAACCTCGGCCTGCTCCTGGCTACCCTCGCCGTGCGTGAGCGCCGGCTACGCTATGCCTACCTGTCCGGGGTCGTCTTACTCGGCGCGGGGCTCTGCCAGCTTGCCGATTGGGGCCTGCGCGATCCGCGCTGGTATGCCCTACCGGCTGGCAGCTACCTGCTCGTCCTGGCCGATGGCCTGCGGCGCTACCAGGGCCGCCGCCAGGCCTCGCAGCTAATCGAGACAGCGGCCATCGGTATGCTGCTGGGGATCAGCTTTAGCGAGGTATTCCGCAGCGAGCAGACCCTACTCGCCAATCTGATTCTGCTGGCTGAGGCGCTGGCCGTTGCCGCCTACGGCCTGCTGGCGCGGCTGCGGGTGCCCTTTGGCGGCGGCGTCGCCTGCTTCGTCGCTGCGGTGCTCTGGATGAGTCTGGACACACTGCGCCTGGCCAACCAGTGGGGCTTGCTGGGCGTGGTCGGCCTGCTGATGGTGGCAGCCTACGTACTCCTCGAACGCCATCACGAACGCCTGGCCCGTGCCGGGCGCGCCTGGGCCGCTCGTTTGCAGCACTGGGCATAACCGTGTGATCCTGCTGAAACCTCGTCTCACTAACCAACGTATCCCTCAGAATGACGATGCTGCTCTCCAGTTTGCTCAACGGCCTGCTCGATCTGCTCTTCCCTGATCGCTGTGTCGTCTGTGGCGGCGCGGGTGGGCTGCTCTGCCCGCGCTGTGGTGGACGGCTCCAGCCTTACCCACCAGCGCCGCCCCCTGCCGATCTTGACGCCGTGGCGGTGGCATGGCTCTACGGCCCCGAAGTGCGCCGGGCCATCCATGCCCTGAAATACCAGCGGCGCCGGCGCGTGGCCTACGCCCTGGCCGACCGCCTGAGCATGGCTCTGCCGCCGCTGCCCGCCGATGCCCTGGTGCCCGTGCCGCTCCACGCCGAGCGTCTGGCCGAACGGGGCTTCAACCAGGCCGAGGAGCTTGCCCGTCGCCTCGGTCAACACTGGCAGCTGCCCGTCTGTAGCCAGGGCCTGGTGCGCGAGCGGGCGACCGGCCACCAGGCCCAGCTTGGTCGCCGTGATCGCCAGACCAACGTCGCCGGGGCCTTCCTCTGGTGCGGGCCGGGGCACCCGCCCGTGCGCCCGCTACTGGTTGACGATGTCCTGACCACCGGGGCGACCCTCTCGGCCTGTGCCGAAGCCCTGCGTGGTGCAGGCGCACATGAGGTACGTGCGGTTGCGCTCGCTCGCTCGCTGGCCCCCGCCGCACGGGCCGTTGTGCTACAATAAGCTCCCGACACATAGGAGCAATCAGCGTGGAGGAAGGTAGATGTTTGAGCCCAAAGAGCCAATCCAGGCCGCCCATGAAGTGTGGGAAAAGCAGGTACTTCAACCGGCCCTGGAGCGAACACCGGAGCGCGATACGCGCTTTATGACCACCAGTAGTGCCCCGGTTGAGCGACTCTACACGCCGCTTGATGGGGCCGATCAGGAGTACCTGCGCGACCTTGGCAATCCCGGCCAGTATCCCTATACCCGCGGCGTGCATCCCACCGGCTACCGTGGCAAGGTCTGGACGATGCGCATGTTCGCTGGCTTCGGCACCGCCGAGGAGACCAACGAGCGCTTTAAATATCTGCTCAGCCAGGGTCAGACCGGCCTTTCGATTGCTTTTGATATGCCCACGCTCTATGGTCGTGATACCGATCACCCCCTGGTCGAGGGCGAGTTTGGCAAATGCGGTGTGGCCGTCGCCTCCCTGGCCGATATGGAGGTGCTGCTCGATGGCATCCCCCTCGACCAGGTCTCGACCTCCATGACGATCAACTCGCCAGCCGCTATGGTCTGGGCGATGTATCTGGTGGTAGCTGAACAGCGCGGCATCCCCTGGACAAAGCTGCGCGGCACGACCCAGAACGACATCCTGAAGGAGTATATTGCGCAGAACGAGTATATCTTCCCGCCTGAGCCGAGCATGCGCCTGGTGGTCGATACGATCGAGTTCGGCAGCAAGTATGTGCCGCAGTGGAACCCCGTCAGCGTTAGTGGCTACCACATCCGCGAGGCCGGCGCCACCGCTGTGCAGGAGTTGGCCTTCACCCTGGCTGATGGGCGGGCCTATGTTGAGGCCAGCATCGCCCGTGGCCTCGACGTCGATGACTTTGCGCCGCGCATCTCCTTCTTCTTCAATGCCCATAACGACTTCTTCGAGGAGATCGCCAAGTACCGTGCGGCCCGTCGCATCTGGGCGCGCCTGATGCGCGAGACCTACGGTGCTAAGCAGGAGCGCTCGTGGTGGCTGCGTTTCCATACCCAGACTGCTGGATGCTCACTAACGGCCCAGCAGCCCGAGGTGAATATTGTCCGCACAGCCGTTCAGGCCCTCGCTGCCGTGCTTGGTGGCACACAGAGCCTGCATACCAACTCGATGGACGAGGCCCTGGCCCTGCCCAGCGAGAAGGCTGTGACGATTGCTCTGCGCACCCAGCAGGTGATCGCCTGTGAGAGTGGCGTCACCAATACGGTTGACCCGCTCGGCGGTAGCTACTTCGTTGAGGCCCTGACCGACCGGATGGAGTGCGAGACCAACGCCATCTTCACAACGATCTACGATCAGGGTGGCGTGATTCCGGCCATCCGTAACGGCTACTTCCAGAAGGAGATCGCCGACGCCGCCTACCGCTACCAGCAGGAGATCGACGGCGGTGAGCGTGAAGTCATTGGTGTGAACGCCTACACTGTTAAGACACCGCTCGAGATCCCCCTCCTGGCGATGGATCCCGAGGGTGAGCGCAAGCAGATCGAGCGCCTCAACCGGGTGCGCCGCGAGCGCGACAATAACCTGGCCCAGCAGCGCCTGGCCGAGTTGCGCGCCGCCTCGCTGGGTGATGTGAATACGATGCCCGCCATCCTCAACTGCGTGCGCGCCTACTGCACCATCGGCGAGATGTGCGATGTCCTGCGCGAGACCTTCGGCGTTTATCAGGAGACCACGACGGTCGTGTAGAGGCAAGACCTGCTAAAACTCTCCCCCTGCCGGGCGCAGCCGCTCCAGCAGCAGAAAGCCAGCGGCGGTGATCAGCATCAGCAGTGTGCTCAGCGCCAGGGCCTGCCCGTAGTTGAAGGCCCCAGGTTGGCCGAGCAAGCGGAAGATCATCACCGGCAGGGTGGGTGCCTCGGGGCGGGCCAGCAGTACGGTCGCCCCAAATTCGCCGAGCGAGACGGTAAAAGCGAAGATCGCCCCGGTCGCTATGGCCGGGGCGATCTGCGGTAACTCGATGCGCAGCCAGGCCTTGAGCGGCGTAGCCCCGAGCAGGGCGGCCACTTCGCGCTGGCTTGGCGTGCGAGCCCGTAGCACCGGCAAGAGCACCCGCACCACAAAGGGCAGTGCCACCAGCGTATGCACCAGCGGGATCAGCCAGGGCGAAGTCCGCAGCCCTCCTAACCCCAGGCTGGCCAGGCCCACACTGTAGCCCAGGCCCAGTGTCGCCGCCGAGGTGCCCAGCGGTAGCATAAAGAGCGCGTCCAGCCATGCCGAGAGTCTGGAGCGCCGTGAGCCAGATGCCGAGTGCGCCCGTGGCTCACCGGCCAGCAGGTAGGCTGCTGGTAGGCCGATCAGCAGGGCCAGACCCATGGTTGTGCTGGCAATGCGCAATGAATTGGCCATAGCGCTGATCGGCGGCACAAAGAAGGCCGAGCCAGTGCGATTCTCGTTCAGGCTCAGGTAAAAGGCCAGGCTAAAGGCTTGCTCAGCCCCCGGCGGGGCCTGCAGCGAGCGCAGCACCAGGGCCGCCAGAGGTACGCCAATCAGCAGCAGTATCAGCAGCAGGTTCGCCCCGACCAGCATCCGCTCGCCGAGGGTGGCCGGGCGGCGTACCGTTGCATGGCGCGGCTGCAGCTCAAGCGGTAGCGTGGCACGCCCGGCCAGCCGGGTATAGGCCAGGCTGAGCAGCAGGGTGAAGCCGATTTGTACCAGCGCCAGACTGGCGGCCACCTCAAGCTGCAACAGCTGGGCCGTCTGGCGGTAGATCTCCACCTCAATCGTCGCCATACGTGAGCCACCCAGAATGACAATCACTCCGAAGCTGGTAAAGGTGAAGAGAAAGACCAGCAGGGCCGCCGCACCAACTGCTGGCAGCAAGAGCGGCAGTGTAACCGTCCACCAGACCCGGCGGCGGCTGGCACCAAGCATCGTGGCCGCCTGGCCCAGGCGGGGGTCGAGGCCAGCCCAGAAGCCACCCACCAGCCGCAATACCACCGTATAGTTGTAGAAGACATGAGCCAGCAGCACCAACCCCAGGCCATTGCTCAGGCGTAGCGGCTCCCGTCCAAGGGCCACCAGCGCCTGGCTTAATAGGCCACGCGGGCCAAGCAGCGCCCCAAAGGCCACCGCCACCACCACCGTCGGCATCACAAAGGGCACCCCGGCCAGCGCGCGCACCAGGCTGCGCCCCGGAAAATCATAGCGCGCAAAGACATAAGCCCCCGGCAGGCCCAGCGCCAGCGTCAGCGCAGTCGAAAGGGCCGCCTGGCCGAGGGTAAAGCCGATCAAGCGCAGGTAGTAGCCGTCAGCCAGCGCCGCCAGCGCCCCCCCCGGCCCAGCGGCGAAGCTCAGGCGCAGAACAGCGCCCAGGGGCAGCAGGAAGAAGATCAGCAAAAAGAGCAGGGGTACCAGGGCCACCAGCCCGGCGGTGATGGTACGACTGCCAGCATAGTTATGCATAGATCGTATGCTAATATTTTTAACAAGCTCAGCGCAGCACAATCGCTGTCCAAGCATTGATCCACTCCTCGCGCCCGGCGTCGATCTGCGCCGCTGTGAGCCCCGCTGGCTGTGTGGGCATCTCGGCGAAGCTGGTGAAGACCTCCGGCAGCGGAGTGGCCGGGTCAGCCGGGTAGACAAACATCTGGAGCGGAATATCGGCCTGGAAGGTCGGATCAAGCATGAAATCGACAAAGCGCCGGGCCGCCTCCTCGCGCTGCGTGCCACGCAGAATGCCCACAAACTCAACCTGGCGGAAGGTGCCGCCGGGAACAAGCAGGTTGCCCGTGGGTGGTGCGCTCAGGGCTCCCTCGCTGAAGAAGACTTCGGCGGCGGGACTGGTTGAGTAGCTGACGACAAGCGGGTAGCTGCCTTCGCCACTCCCACCACTGAACTGGGTGTAGTAGGCCTCACTCCAGCCCTGGCTGACAGAGACCTCGTTGGTGCGCAGGTCACGCCAGTAGTCGCGCCAGGTGTAGTCGCCCGTTTCACCGAAGTGGGCAATCGTCGCCAGTAGGAAGGCCAGACCAGGCGAGGAGGTGGCCGGATTCTGAACCACCAGCTGGCCACGCCAGGCTGGCTCGGTCAAGGCTTCGAGGCTCACTGGTGCTTGTCGCCCGGCTGCCTCCAGCGCCTCACGGTCGTAGTTGATCACTACATAGCCATAATCGACCGGCAGCAGGCGCCGGCTCGGATCAAGCTGCAGCTCGGCGGGGATGCGCGCCAGGGCCGGAGCATCATAGGGTAGAAAGATCTCCGCCGCAAGGGCCCGTCCGAGGAAGGTGTTGTCAACCCCGAAGAAGACATCGGCCAGGGGGGCATCGCGGTTGAGAATAGCCTGGTTGAGGGCACTGCCAGCATCACCAGCCTTGATGAACTCGACCTCGATGCCGCTCTCAGCTTCGAAGCTGGCGAGCGCCTCCTCGCTCAGGCTGAAACTGTCGTGGGTCATCACTACCAGCGGGCCGTCTGGCGGGGCGGCCATGTCGTTTGGCCCACTGTTGGTGGTGGGCGTGAGTATCGGTGGGGCCGTGGGGCGGGTGGCACCTGGCCCTCCGCAAGCGCTGAGCAGCAGCGCCGTAGCGAGCAAAACTAGCAGGCGAGACATACGCGGAGATCCTTTCGTGCAATGGGTGGGCCAGGCTTGCTGAACAAAACAAAGCCGCCGATCTGAGCGAAGATCGGCGGCCCGGAGGCGACTGGCGCTTCCCTACGCTGGTATCACCCAGGTCAGGTTCCACGGGTCAGCGGCATCGATCGGTCCGCAATCTCAGCCGGGCTTACCCGGCTCCCCGAGCTTGTTCAGTTGTAGGAAAATGCTATCACGCCCAGGGCTGATCGTCAATCAAGCACTTTCACGGGCAATCCGCATGGGTCGTGGCTGGATGCGGCGGCGCATACTGCCCCAGCCACTGCTGGTGGGTGGGCCAACCCGCAGCGGGCGGCGCGTCGTCGGGCTCTCGTTGTGCAACGGGACGTAGACCGGCTCAGGCAGGTCGAGGCGCACGGGCAGCATGACCGGCTCGGGCTGGTAGCCCAGCAGACGCATGATCGTCGCCTGGTCTTGCTGGGGCACATAACGCGAGAC
Organism: uncultured Chloroflexaceae bacterium; assembly: GCA_964592425.1. Lineage (GTDB taxonomy): Bacteria > Chloroflexota > Chloroflexia > Chloroflexales > Chloroflexaceae > Viridilinea. Next base: position 37,120 of record CAZQCG010000018.1, on the reverse strand, counting down.
GAGTCGCCCGTCAACCTCGCTGACGATCAACCGACCCGGTTCAGGGCTGAGGCAATGGTGTGCCCCGCCCCGCCCGGCGATCATCTGCTGGTAGGCCCCCACGCCACAGACGGCCAGGATCATGCCAGCACCGCGATCAGGCAGGGTCAGCGGCTCGCGGCTAGGGCGCGGGTAGACATCATCGCTGTCACAGGTGCGCCGCCCCGCCAGGCGCACCGGGCGCGCCGGGCGCTCCCAATCACTCAGCGGCAGGATAATGAACTCCTGGCCCTCGACGAGCAGCGCATCGGGCAGGCTCACCATCATACTGCCATTGACCAGGTGCCAGTCCGGCTCGCCGGGCTGCCCGGCCTTGACGGCCCCTACTTCGAGCAGCAGCACGCTATGAGTAGCCACGGTGTAGCGTCCGAATTCGCCGATCAGGTCGGGCGGTGGTACGTCGTAGGCAGCACAGATGCTGGCGATCGTCCCCATCAGGCGGCTCAGAAAGCCAGCATAGTCAAACGTGAAGCCCAGGCGATAGCCCGAGGTCGGCATGCCGCCGCCAAAGTTGAAGTAGCGCAGCCCCGGGGCCAGCCGGCGCAACTGGCAGTAGTGCTCGACCGAGGCCCGTAAGGTGGCCAGGAAGTGCTCGGCATCTTCGACCTGGCTGCCGATCATCGCATGGTAGACAACCAGTTCGTGGTGGGTTTCGGCGATCCGGCGGGCAGCCTGTTCCATCTCGGCACTGCTCAGGCCAAAGCGGTCATTCCCAGGATGCCGCCCATCGCGGTTGCCGGCAGCCCGTTCGCGCACCCCAAAACGCAGTGGCAGGGGCGTATCGATCAGGTGCTCCAGCTCATCAAGGTCATCCAGCACCGGCACCACCATGCGACAACCGTCAAGCCGCAGGCCGCGGATCGCCTCCAGGTAGCCCGGCTCCTTTGAGCCGTTGCAGCAGACCAGCCGATCATCCGGCAGCACCCCCTGGTGGTAAAGGCTGCGGGCAATGATCACATCAGCCGCCGCCGAGGTCTCGTAGTGCGCACCGGCAGCAAGGGCCGTTTGCACTGCTTCGGCGGCAAAGTTAGCCTTGGTGGCATAGGCATAGTGGAAACGACCGGGGTAGGTGCTCGTGCGGCGGGCCGCTTCGGCCCATGCGCACATACGGGTGACCTGCGTGGTGATCTGCGGTGTGTAGACCACCTCAAGCGGTGCGCCATAGCGGCGTGCCAGCAGATTCAGATTCAGGCGCCCGCCCAGCAGCAGATCGCCGCCCGAGCGAGTCAGAAAATCGGTCACGGCACCCTCACCGTCAAAGCCAACGCGGTCACGGATGTAATCGGCGTAGGTTTGCTGCTTCAACTGTACCAGGACCCTCCTTAACTTGAGTGGTTTATGAACCAGATCTGCTTACATGCGGGCGTCCGGCTCCTCCCTCCAGTGGGGGAAGGTTGGGAGGGGGGCCGTACCACGTGGTACGGCCATCGAAGCTAGCTGAGCTTGGCGAAGCCAACTGCGCAGATGACAGCACACCGCAGCCCATCCGGCCGCATTGCCTGGCCGGATAGGGTGCCGTGACACACCTGAAGGACAAAAAAACTCCTGCGCCAACGCGCAGGAGTCAGAGGGAGGCGGGCAGCCTGAAAACTCAGTGCATGCCTGGAGCGAACCCCCTCATGGATTCGGTGTCGGTGCAGTCAGGACCGCGCAGTTTGTTCGTGCGCAGATTGTAAGAGCCGTCCATACTGCCTCGCATTAGCCCACCCGGCACCGTCGGGAGTTACATCGGCGTACCACCAACGCTGGTGGCCGCCGCGACGGCGACATCCGCTTCGTGTTCGGTGTTGCGTGTTGCGCAGTGCCGGGTGCCTTCCCGGGACGCGAAACCCGTCACCAAAACGTAACGGGGGGCAAGAATGTCATGGTCGCTTGGCTCGACCGCGCTATATTATACTCCCACTCCCCCTGCCTGTCAATAGGCGTTTTCCTGCTTCCCAGTCAGGAAATCGGCAATCGTGCGCAGGATGATCTTCAGATCGAAGAGCAGCGACCAGTTCTCAATATAGTAGAGGTCATAGCGCGTACGTTCTTCGATGCTTGTATCGCCCCGTAGCCCATTGACCTGGGCCCAGCCGGTGAGGCCGGCCTTCTCTTTGTGGCGACGCATATAGCGGGGGATCTGCTGGCTGAACTGTTCGACCCAGCGTGGCTGTTCGGGGCGCGGCCCGACCACACTCATCTCGCCAATCAACACATTGATCAGCTGCGGCAGTTCGTCGAGGCTGGTGCGCCGCAGCAGCCGTCCGACCCGGGTGACCCGCGGATCGTTCTGGGTTGTCCAGGTCGAGAGTTGCTCGGCATCCTGGCGCATGGTACGAAACTTGATCATCCAGAAGGGCTGGAAGTCCATGCCGACACGCTCTTGAAGGAAGAAGACCGGGCCACGCGATTCGAGCCTGATCGCCAGGGCGATCAGCAGCAGGAAGGGTGCGCCAAAGAGCAAGACCAGCCCGGCTACGACGATGTCAAGGGTACGTTTGAGGCTGCGATTCCAGGGGTTATCCAGGGCGGCATTCTTGACCGAGATCAGCGGCAGGGCGCTCAGGTCGCCAATCGAGAGCTCGTTGTTAGTGATCAGCTGGAAGGTGTCGGGGTAGACCTTGATCTCGACCGCCTCGTCTTCGGCCAGAGCAATCAGATCGAGCAGGTTCTGCGGCGAGCGCCCGGAGAGGGCGATGATCACCTCGTCGGCCTGGGTTGCCCGCACGACCCGCCCAATCTGGGCGGTACGACCGAGCACTGGCAAGCCGAGCAACTCCTCGCCGATGGGGGTTGTATCAGAGAGAAAGCCCTGTACCCGGTAGCCCAGCTCAGGCCGGCGGCGGATCGTATTCCAGACCAGCTGGCCGGGCTCACGGGCCCCGACGATCAGCACCCGGCGGGTGTCGATATTGTGCCGGCGCAGCCAGAGGGTGAGCGAGCGATGCATGGTGCGCAAGAAGATACAGCCAACAATTGCCGCCGCCCAACTCCAGACCAGCACCTCGCGTGTGAAGGGAATCTCGTCCGAGCCGAGTTGCGGCAGCAGCGTATTGATCACAATCGCCCCGACCGCAACCAGCGAGACGGATGTAAAGACCTTGAAGGCTTCGTCTACCCGCGAGGCACCGCGGCGCATTTCGTAGAGCCGGTTGGCCGTAAAGACGGCCAGTGCAGTCAGGTTAAAGAGCAGCATGAAACGCAGAATAGCCACCGGATTGGAGGGCATTACCGCACCGCTGGCCTCAATCGTCTCGAAGAAGAGGCTGAAGCCCGCGATCAGGGCCAGATTGAGCGCGAGCAGGTCGGCGCTGACCAGGCCGAGGCGCAGCAGGGCGTGCCAGGTATGTGGGCGCAGGCGCGGTCTAGCCGACGCGACGCGCCGTGGGGGGGAGGAGGAGATTGCGGCCAAGGGCAAGCAGCTCCTTCGCAGTGATGCCGGTCTCGATCAGCAGGTTGAGCGGGGCAGGCGTGGTGCGGGCGTAGTGTTTGCGATGGAAGATGCGCATCGCCGCATAGAAGGCACGGATCGAGGGCATGGCGCGCCTGGTGCTCGCAGCGCGCTTGTAGTGCTGCACAACCACCGCAGGCTCGTAGACGATCCGCCAGCCGTACTGCTTGATCCGGTAGCACCAGTCCAGATCTTCGCCATACATGAAAAATGCTTCGTCGAGCAGGCCGACTTCGGCAATCACCGTTCTGCGCAGCAGCATACAGGCCCCAACCACCGCATCGACCTCCGTCCGCTGATCGGGCGCGAGAAAGGTCATGTTGTAGCGGGCGAAACGCGGGCTGCGCGGAAAGATGCGCGCCAGGCCGGTCATATGGTAGAAGGCCACCGTCGGAGTTGGAAAACTGCGCCGGCAGGCCAGGTCGAGTGAGCCGTCGGGTAAGCGTAGCCTGGGGCCGACCACTGCTACCGCCGGTTCGGCCTCGATCGCAGCCACCAGGCCGTCCAGGGCTCCATCCGGCACGAGCGTGTCGTTGTTCAGCAGCATGACATAATCAACGGTGCCTTCGGCAAGGATCTGGCGGAGGGCCAGATTGTTGCCGTGAGCGAAACCACCGTTGATCGGACTACAGAGCAGGCGCACTTGCGGAAAACGCGTCTGCACCATTGCGGCACTGCCGTCCTCCGAGGCATTATCGACAACCCAGACCTCAAGTGCGCAGGCGGTTGGTACCGCATAGAGTGAGGCGAGGCAATCGGCCAGCAGGTCGGCACGGTTATAGTTCAGAATGACGACGGCAAGGCTCGGCATAGATGCGCCTGGGGCGTGCGAGGCCCGCATAGCGCCAATCCGGCGAACCCGGCCAGTGCAGAGGGAGCCTGCCCAACCAGGAGATGCGGAAGGGCGCGCAGCTCCGGCTACCGCGCCAGTATACCATGCAGCCGTATGTCCTCCGTGTTGTTGCATCGGCAGGGGTGGGGTGGATCTTTTCGGGAGATCGTAGGCGCTGTCCGTTAGGAATGGAGTATACTATCGGTGCAGATAGTATGGTGACAAGAACAAACCTCCCCCCTCACCAAATCCATGAATACCAACCAGCTTCGTATGAACTTAGGCGACTGGCTGGGCCGGCGGGCCCAACTCTCGCCCGAACGGGTGGCGCTCTACGATGCCCAGAACGGTATGCGCCCGATTAGCTATGGCGCGTGGAATACGGCTGCGACCCGCACGGCGGCTCTGCTGCGCCGGCTGGGGGTTACCCGTGGCGAGCGGGTCGCAGTGCTGGCCTATAACTCGGTTGCTTTCCTCGATATCTGGTTCGCCTGTGCCAAGCTGGGCGCGATTATGCAGCCGCTCAACTGGCGTCTGACAGAGGCTGAACTGGCCGGGCTGATCGCTGATGCCACCCCCGTGCTCTTTGTCTATGGCCCAGAGTTTGCTGCAACAACCACCAGCCTCCGCACTGAGGCCGTCTCGGTGCGCCATTGGCTGGCCCTCGACCCAACCACCGCAGCCGATCCTGCCGATCCGACTATCGATCAGCGGGAAACCTGTCTTGAGCCCCTCCCCCCCATTGAGCTGGGTTGGGACGATCCCTGGGTGATCTGCTATACCGGCGGTACCACCGGCCTGCCCAAGGGTGCTGTGCTGACCCATGGCAACATCACCTTCAACGCAGTCAATACCGTGGCCAGCTGGGGCCTTGATGCTAACGACACGGCCATCCTCAATACGCCGCTCTTCCACACCGGCGGGCTGAACGTCTTTACTGCGCCGCTGGTGCTCGTCGGCGGTACGTCGGTGGTCTGCCGCGGCTTCGATGCCGACCAGGTCTTCGACCTGATCGCCGAGGGGCGGGTGACGATCTTCTTCGGTGTCCCAACGATCTTTATCGCCTTGCAGCAGCACCCGCGTTGGGCCGAGGCCGACTTCAGCCGGCTTAAACTGGTCATCAGTGGCGGGGCACCCTGTCCGCTGCCGATCTTTGAACAGTTCTGGCAGCGCGGGGTCGATTTTAAGACTGGCTACGGGCTGACTGAAGCTGGCCCTAATACCTTCTGGCTGCCACCCGCCGATGTACGCCGTAAACCGGGTGCGGTCGGCTTTCCGCTCTTTTTTATTGAGGTACAGGTGGTCGATGCACATGGCCAGCCCTGTGCCCCTGACCAGATCGGCGAACTCTGGATCCGTGGCCCTCATGTCTGCCGGGGCTACTGGGGACGCCCCGAAGAGACCGACCGGGCGATTACGCCTGAAGGCTGGCTGCACACCGGCGACCTGGCCTACCATGATGCAGAAGGTTATTACACAATTGTTGGCCGCCTCAAAGATGTAATCATCTCCGGTGGTGAAAATATTTATCCCGCCGAGGTTGAGAGTGCCCTGGCAGGCCACGCCGCCGTCGCCGAGGTGGCCCTGATCACTGCGCCCGACCCCCGCTGGGGCGAGGTGGGCTGGGCAGTGGTTGTGCCACGCCCTGATCTGCCGCTTGAACCTGACGATCTGCTGGCCTTTGCCACAACCCGCCTGGCCCGCTACAAGCTGCCCCGCCGGGTGATCGTCCGGGCCGAAACCCTGCCCAAGACCGCCGCCGGTAAGATCGACAAACAGGCCCTGGTCGAAGCCTACGTTACCCGGCCATAGACGGCTGGGCGCGTGCTCAAGGTTGAGGAGTTGCCCAGTGAGTACTATTCCTACCCTGCCCGGTATCACCGCGCAGATGGTTGACACGGCCCGTATCCGGCTCCATGTTCGTTTCAGTGGCCCTAGCGACGGCGTACCAGTGATCTTTGTCCACGGCAATAACTCCTCGGCGACCTATTGGGAGGAGACGATGCTGGCGCTGCCGCCGGGCTTCCGTGCCATCGCCGCCGACCTGCGCGGCTATGGTGATACGGAGTTTAAGCCAGTTGACGCCACGCGGGGCTGTGGCGACTTCGCCGATGACAATTTTGCCCTGGCCGATAGCCTTGGTCTCACTAGCTTCCATCTGGTCGGCCACTCACTTGGCGGCTCAGTCGTCTGGGCGATGCTGGCCAGCGCCCCCGAGCGCCTGCGCAGCATCACCCTGGCGGCTCCCGGCTCGCCCTACGGCTTCGGCGGCACCAAGGATCTGGATGGCACGCCATGTTGGCCCGACTTCGCTGGCTCGGGTGGCGGTCTCGTCAATGCCGAGTTTGCCCGCCGTGAGCATGAGGGTGATCGCAGTGAGGAGAATCCCCAATCGGCACCGCGCGTCGTGATGAACAGCTTCTATTGGAAGCCGCCCTTCCGCCCGGCGCGTGAAGAGGAGTTACTTTCAGGGCTGCTGAGTATCAAGGTGCGCCCCGATCATCACCCCGGTGATCTGGTGCCTAGCCCCAACTGGCCCGGTATCGGCCCGGGTGTGCTTGGGCCGAACAATGCTATCTCGCCCAAGTATGTCGGCACAACGGTCACACAGATCATTGCGGCAGCCCACAAGCCGCCGATCCTCTGGATCCACGGCACCGACGACCAGATTGTCAGTGATACAAGCCTCTTCGAGATCGGTACCCTTGGTCGGCTGGGGGTCATTCCGGGCTGGCCAGGTGAGGAGGTCTTCCCTTCGCAGCCGATGAAAGGCCAGACCCGGCGTGTGCTTGAGCGTTATGCCGCCGCTGGGGGCAGCTTCGAGGAGCTTGAACTGGCTGACTGCGCCCATACGCCCTACCTTGAAAAGCCGGATGCGTTTAACGCAGCCTTGCATAAGCTGCTGGTGCGCACCAGGTAAAGCACTGGTAAAGACCTATCAGGTGGCGACCTGCTCACACTTCTCCTACGGAAGCCCGCCTTTCTGTCACGCTGAGCGCAGCGAAGCGTCCCGGCGAAATGACCGGCGTTCCCGACCGGGACGCTTCGCTGCGCTGTGCGGCTCCGCTCAGCGTGACAACGCCCGTTACCCTACGTGCGAACAGTTACTCAGGTGGCGAGCAGGTCGCCACCTGACAGCTCTCAGCGAGGGGATCCGCTAGCGACGCTCTACCCGGCTGCGGCGGCCAGCCCGCCAGCCAGGTCGGCGATGATGTCGTCCGGCTCTTCGATGCCTACCGAGAGGCGGAGTAGCCCATCGCCAATCCCCAGGCCACGACGGCGCTCGGGCGGCAAGGCCCGGTGCGAGGACTGGGCCGGGTAGAGCATCTGGCTGGCCACGCCGCCCAGGGTTGTGACCGGCAAGACCAGCTGCAGCGCATCGAGAAAACGCAGCACGGCCAGTTCTTCGCCGTGGGCCAGGTCAAAGGCAACCATGCCCCCGTAGCCAGCGGCGAGGAGCCGCCCGGCCAGTTGATGCTGGGGATGGCTGGCCAGGCCAGGGTAATAGACCCGCGCAACCCCAGGCTGTTCGTTCAGCCACTCGGCAACAATGGCCGCATTGCGGCAGTGCTCACGCATGCGCAGGGGCAGTGTGCGGATGCCGCGCAGGGCCAGGTAGGCCGCGTGCGGATCAAGCAGCCCACCGGTCAGAATGGTCAGGCTGTGCAACTCGGCGGCATAGGCTTCGCCAGCCAGCACTACTCCGCCCAGCACATCGTCGTGGCCCCCGATATATTTGGTCAGGCTGTGGAGCACAATATCGGCCCCCAGGTCAAGCGGGCGCAGCAGGTAGGGCGTAGCAAAGGTGGCGTCCACCACCAGTTGGGTTCCGTGATCATGGGCGAGGGCGGCGGCGGCGGCGATGTCGCACAGACGCAGCAGTGGATTCGAGATCGGCTCGACAATCAGCGCCCGCGGGCGATGCTCGGCCAGGGCGGCCCCCAGGGCGGCCCGGTCGGTGGCATCGACAAAGACCGGGCGTACGCCCATGCGGCGGAGCACTGTGTCAGCCAGGGCGAAGGTCGCGCCGTATGAGTCCTGGGCTACCAGCAGGGTATCGCCCGCTTGCAATCCGGTCAGCAACAGGGCCAGGTGTACCGCTGCCATCCCCGAGGCACAGGTGCGCGCCGTTGCGGCCCCCTCCAACTGACAAAGAGCACTCTCCAGGGCCATATTGGTCGGGCTGCCGTAGCGCGCATAGGAAAAGCCCGGGGCCTCACCTGCCAACATCGCATGCAGGCTTGCCGCATCTGCGGCGCGGAAGCTCACCGCCAGGTCGATGCCGGGAACCGACGGGATCGAAGGGTCGCCCTGTTCGGGCCGGCCCGCGTGGACAGCCGTGGTGAAGATATGCTCGCTCATTGGAAAGGCTTCCGAAGTTAGACACAGTAAACGTACCCCATTGTACCCCGACTCGTTGGTACGTCTGTTACGAAGGAGCAAGTGCCCCGGCCCGTGTTTGACATTTCACTAGCCCGGCACCTATAATTCGGCTGCCCTGGGTAGATTTGGATAGATTCTCGATGAGTGGCGAAGCAGGCAACTGCATGGGCGAGTATGACGAAACCAGCTACCTTTCACTCTCGGCAGCCAGCCACATCCTTGGGGTTCATGCAACGACCCTGCGCCGTTGGGCCGACGCAGGGGCCATTCCGGTCTATACGACACCCGGTGGCCACCGGCGTTTTGCGCGCCGTGACCTCGAAGCTCTGGCGGCGCGGCGCACATTGCCTACGCGTGCCATGAGTAGCAGTAGCTGGGCTGTACGTGCCCTGGCCCAGGCCCGTAGCGATATGAGTGCCTCGCAGCCCCCCCAACGCTGGCTTGCCCACATCGATGAGGCCGACCGGGCTACCTGGCGCCGGATCGGCCAGCAGCTGATGGGCGTTGTCCTGCATTATCTGCACAGCCCCAGCGAGGAGGTGCTGAACGAGGCGCGGCGGATCGGTACTGCCTATGCCGAAGAGGCCCGCCGGGTCGCTATGCCGCTCACCGCCGCCCTTGAAGCAGCCCTCTTTTTCCGTGACAGCCTGGTTGACTCGGCGATGCAGCTCTCGGGCGAAGTGCATCCGCACCCCGATGAGCATGCCCGCCTGTTGCGCCGCATCAGCCGGATCGCCAATGAGGTGCAGCTTGCCGTTGCTGCCAGCTACGAAGCCCCGCCCGCCAACCGTCGCCTGCCACCTGCCGAGGGCTGAGTTTTGCTCTGGCCCTATGCTCCAAGGAGTCCGGCCTTGCCTGAGTCGTCCCAACGCTTCAATCTGCTGCGTACGATGAAGATCGGCAGCTTCCATATCGGCTCGTCGTTTGTCGATCTGCTCACCTCGGGTGTGCTGAACCGCATCTTGATCAACGAATTACAGATCTGGGCCACCCCGGTGGCGCTCCTGTCAGCCCTGCGCTACTTGCTGGCCCCGCTGAGCATCTGGGCTGGCTATCGCTCCGACAGCCACCCGATCGGCGGCCTGCATCGTCTGCCTTACATCTGGGCCGGGCGCTTGCCCATGCTGCTCTCGCTGCCCTTATTGCCGCTCACCACAGGTCTGCTCGCTGCCAATCCACGTTCAGTGCTCGGCTGGGCACTGGCTGTGCTGGCCTTCCTGGTCTATGGCATCGGCACACTGATCTCCGGTAGCACTTTCCTGGCCCTCGTGCGTGACAGTGCGCCGCCAGCCCGCCGTGGCCAGGCGCTCAGTATTGTACAGACTTTCCTGGTGGTCAGTTTCCCCCTTGCCGGGTTGGCCTACGGCCTGATGATGCCCGTCTACGACCAGACTAGCTTCTGGCGCATCACCCTGACCGGTATGGCGCTTGCCGCCCTCTTCTTCTTTTTCTCGCTCTATGGCGAAGAGCGGCGTGGGCAGGCGATAGTGGTTGACAGCCCTGCCGACCAGGTGCCGTTTCTCGACCTGCTGCGTCTGATCTGGACGGATCAGCGCACCCGGCGCTTCTTTTTCTTCCTGGCTCTTGGTGCGATGAGCGCGTTTGCCCAGGATGCCATTCTTGAACCCTTTGGTGGCCACGTCTTCGGCCTTGAGGTCGGCGAGACGACCCGCTTCAACGCTTACTGGGGCGTCGGCGTGCTGATCAGCCTGGTGGCCACGGTCGTATTGACTCGCCAGCGGCAGGCCCATGAGCAGACTGCTGTGACGGTGCTTGGCCTACTGTTGACTGGCCTGGGCCTGGCTTTGCTGGCCCTGGTGGCGCTCAAGCAAGCCCAGTCTTTACTGATCGCAGTGCTCTTTCTCTTCGGCTTCGGCTTCGGCATCTATACCGTTGGGGCCGTCTCGCTGCTGATGGCGATGACTGCCGATCGGCGCGCCGGGGCCTATCTAGGTCTGTGGACAGTGGCCCAGTTGCTCTTTCGCGGCATTGGCATCTTTCTGGGTGGCTTTCTGCGCGACCTTGGCTACCTGGTAACTGGATCGTTTACCATGGCCTATGCCAGTGTCTTCCTCCTTGAAGCCCTTGGCCTGTTTGCCTGCGCCTGGCTGATCATCAAGGTTGATGTACCGGGTTTCGCACGCCACCATGGCACGGCCCCTGTCCCCAGCGCAACCCTGGCCACGGCGATTGAATAAGGAGCCCATCGTGAATCGTCTCTCAACTACCCTGCTCGCCACCCTGGTGCTTTTGCTGACCGCCTGTGGTGAGTATGTCCCACCGGGGGTTAGTGGTGCAACTCCTGGTGCACGCCAGACCACCCAGGCCCGTGAGGAGCGGCCTACGCTGGTGCCGCTGCCACCCCGGCCCACGCCAACCGCGCTGCCGCCGATGAGTGATGTTCTGCAAATCCAGCCTGATGATCCGCGTGCGCTCGGCGACCCGGCGGCAAAGGTGCTGATCGTCGAGTTTACCGACTATGAGTGACCGTTCTGCCAACAGTTCGTCCGTGAGACGAGACCACAGATCATTGCTCAGTACGTCGATACCGGCATCGCCCGTTTTGTCGTGCGCGACTTCCCCCTGACTGATAGCCACCCCTCGGCGCTGGCGGCGGCCGTGGCCGGACGTTGTGCCGCCGATCAGGGCCAGTTCTGGCCCATGTACGAACTGCTCTTCAGTACGCACCAGGTTGAATGGGGTGGAGTGCCGAAGCGTGACCGTGAGGTCTTTGCCGAATTTGCTAGCGATCTGGGCCTGGACACGGCTGCTTTCGTAGCCTGCCTGAACGACCCGGCCAACGAGGCGGAAGTGCTTGCCGAACAGCAGGCCGCCTTAAGGCTCGGCATCAACTCCACTCCCAACTTCCTGATCAATGGCCAGTTGCTGCGTGGGGCTTTGCCGTTGCGTGCCTTTGAGGAAGTCATCACGCAGCAATAGTCTGACGCGATCTGTCATGCCGATCAGGCTGTTAAATCCGTTCGCTGAGATCTCAAATATTCGTGACCATGAACTAGAAATGGTGTGAAATTTTTGCTATAATGCAAAACACGGTAACACTTCACGACATCGCTGCACCACCGTGCCGCCCCAAGAACAGATGCTGACCTCCAACTTTGTAGGGAAACGGCGTCATTGGTCGATGGTGAGGCTTCAAGGGCCGTGGAAGCGGTTGAAGTAGCGCAGTGCAGGCATAGGCCTTGCCTGCATTGGAGCATCACCTGAACCCTGGCGCTTGCCGGGCGGTATACGGGTGATGCTCGTTTGTTGTTGAGATGAAACCGGGTAGCTTTTCCCCGGCACCCCCCGAATCCAGCCGGTGTGATGCTCACAGCGTTGAGGGCTGCGTAGGCGGACATCCGACCGGTACCGGTACTCGGAGTTGGTGAACTCCCTACGAGGCGTCACAGAGGAGGGTGGTATGTCTATGTATAACAGCCTTACGCATTGTCCGCGCACGATTGCCAGCGAGATCGAGACTTTTTTGCATGCTATTCAGCGTGATCAGGGCCTGAGCAGCAATACGATCACATCGTACCGTTGTGATCTGCGCACAGCGGCGGCGGCGATCCTCAGCCCACTCGAAGCGGTCTCAACCAGCGAGATCAAAGCCTTTCTCGACAGTCGGAGTGAGCAGCCGGGGACAACCAACCGGCGCATTGCCAGCCTCGGACGTTTTTTTCGTTGGGCTATCAGTCAGGGCTATACGTCGCAGAACCCGGTTGATCAGGTTGGAGCGCGTTATCATGCCGAGCATCGCCCGCAGCCGATCGCCAGTGAGACGGAGCGGCGTGCACTTGATGTGGCGATCAACAGTAGCTCACAGCCCTATCGCCTGATCTTCATCCTGCTGCGTGAAGTTGGGGTGCGCACCGATGAGGTGCTTAACCTCAATCTGGGTGATGTGATCCTTGAGCCTGGACGTGAGGTGTTGCTGGTGCAGGACACCAAGAGCGGTACCAAACGCATGGTGGTGCTGACCCCCGATGCAATGCCGCGCAGTTTGCGTGGCCTGCGGAGCTGGATCCGTGAAATGGGCGACGGCTTGCCCAGCGATACACCACTCTTCCGCTCCTCACGCGGCAACCGGGCCTCCTACGATACGTTACACCGCCGCTGGGTACAGGTCTGCAAGCAGGCGCGCCTGATCGATGTGGTTGATGGGCGCGAGGTGCCGCGCTATACGCTGCACCACCTGCGCCACACGGCTGCCGCCGAGTTGATTACCTTCTATCCCGAACAGGTGGTACGGCGCATCCTGGGGCATCGTGATCCGCGCAGTACGCGGCGCTACGCCGAGATTGCGCGGCACTCGAACAAGGCCGCCGTCCATACAGCGGCCCGCCGCGAGCACTAAGCCTCCTAGGCCGCTACTCGAAGCGCAGCGTATCCCACTCCAGTTCGGTCTCACCAATCCACACCAGATCGCCCTCCTGAAGCCCGGCTTCAAGGAGGGCTTTACTGATCCCACTGGCCTCGAAGACGCGCTGCAGGCGGTCAACCGCTTCAACCTGGTTAAAGTTGGTCATGCGCAGCAGGCGCTCGATCTTCACCCCGCGCACCCGCCAGCCGTCACCCTCGCGTTCAACGCTGAAGCGCTGCTCATCAACCGGCGGCAGCGGCCAGGTCAGGGGCGGCTCATCAGGGTCAACTGGTACCCGGGTCGGAACAGGCTGGGCCCGCAGCAATTCGGCGACCCGGTGCAGTAGCGCATCAACGCCTTCACGGGTGGCAGCGGCGATGGGGAAGAGATCCTCGGCGGGTAGACCAAGCTCGCTGCGCAGGCGCGGCAGGTTCGCGCGCGCCTCGGGCAGATCCTGCTTGTTGAGGGCAACGACCTGCGGACGGGCAGCCAGCGCGGGCTGGTAGAGCTCCAGTTCGTGCATGATCTGCTGAAAGTCGTCCAGCGGATCGCGGAAATCCACCCCGGCAGCATCAAGCACATGGATGAGTACACGAGTGCGCTCGACGTGACGGAGGAAGTCGTGGCCAAGCCCGACGCCAGCATGAGCCCCCTCGATCAGGCCGGGGATGTCGGCCACGACGAAGCGATCCTCTTCGCCAACATCAACCAGGCCCAGGTTGGGCTGTAGGGTTGTGAAGGGATAGCTGGCGATCTTCGGCCGGGCAGCGCTGATCACCGAAAGCAGGGTTGACTTGCCTGCATTAGGACAGCCGACCAGGCCCACATCGGCGATCAGCTTCAGTTCAAGCTCGAGGCTCAACTCTTGCCCCGGCTCACCAAGTTCGGCAATGCGCGGAGCCTGGCGCACCGAGGTAGTGAAGTGGACATTGCCGAGCCCGCCACGTCCGCCACGGGCGACCAGCAGGCGCTCACCGGGACGCGCCAGGTCAACCGTGTAACGCTCACCATCAAGCGTGGCGCTCACCAGGGTTCCAAGCGGCACAGGGATGGTCAGATCCTGGCCCTGGCGCCCATACATCTTATTCTTCTGGCCGTTGCCGCCATGTTCGGCGCTGAACTTGCGCTCGTAGCGGAAGCTGAGCAGCGTATTGAGGTTGGGATCGGCCAGCAGATAGATATGGCCACCGCGCCCACCGTCGCCGCCGTTGGGGCCACCGAGCGGCACAAACTTCTCGCGTCGAAAGGTCGCTGCGCCAGCCCCACCCGATCCAGCGCGGACAGTGATGCTGGCGCGGTCGAAATAATCTTCAGCCATAGACAAGTTGCCATGTTTCAGGGTTCAGGCTGTACCCATGGCCTATGCCAGGCTTATGCCGACCCGCTTAGCGCAGAGGTGCTTAGAGTTTGGTTTCGCCCTCGGCCTTAGGTTCGCTCTTGGCCGAAGGAAGCTCATCGTCCTTGACGGCCTTGCGAAATTCACGAATGCTACCGCCCACGGCCCCGCCGATCCCGGCCAGACGCCCGGCACCGAAAATCGCGATCACAATCACCAGAATAATCAGCAGTTCGCCCCATCCCATGCCAAACATGGCACGCTCCTTGTGGTGGAAAGCAACAGACATACCGGCAGGAGCATTATACCCTAGCGGGGGGGGGTGTCAACGCCCGGCGGCGGCTTCGGCATAGGCGGCCAGGGTACGCTCGGCGGTGATGCGCCAGTCGAAGGCGCTACGGGCGCGGGCCAGGCCGCGTTCGCGTAGCTCCTGGTGCAGGTCGGGGTCACCTAGCAGACGCCCGATCGCACGGGCGAAGCCTGCGGCGTCATCGGGTGGCACCATCAACCCGGCATCGCCGACCACTTCGGGCAGGCTCGAGCAGTTTGAGGTGACGACGGGGGTACCGCAGGCCATAGCTTCGAGCGGTGGCATACCGAAGCCTTCGTAGATCGAGGGGAAGACGAAGACGCTGGCCGCCGCATACCAGAGCGGGAGTTCTTCCTCTTCCAGGTAGCCGCTGAAGGAGACCTGCTCGCGCAGGCCGAGTTGTTCGAGACGCTGGAAGATCGTGTCGTAGAGCCAGCCCTTGCCGCCGCCAATCAGCAGGGGCACGCCGGGGTGTTCACGCACGACGGTGGTATAGGCCTCAAGCAGGGTGGTCAGGTTTTTGCGCGGCTCAAGCGTGCCGACATAGAGTACAAAACGCTCGGGCAGACCCTTGCGGGCGCGGAAGGCTGCCAGGCTTGCTGGCGCAGGCACCCGAAAATGCTCACGGGCAGCGTTGGGCGTCACCACGATACGAGCTGGCGCGACACCGAGCAGGCCGATCACCTCGCGTTTGGTATGCTCGGAGACGACCAGGATGCGTGCGGCCCGCTGCACACTGAGGCGTGTGGCAAAGTCGAGGTAGGCCCGGTTGTAGGCGCGAAAGGTCTGCGTGAAGCGGATGAAGGCCAGGTCGTGGATGGTAACCACACTCGGCACAGGGCAGGCCAGTGGCACGACGCTATGGACACCGTGGAAAAGCTCGGCGCGGCTGCGGCGCAGCAATACGGGGGCCAGCAGTTGTTCCCAGGGGATGCGTACCCGTGGGTTGAGGGTCGGGAAACGACTGGGGATGACCCGAAAGTTGGCTGGCAGGCCCAGGGCGGCCCCATCAAGCCCGCGGGTGGTGTAGATACTGTAGTGGTTCGCCCGGTCGATCTGGCCGAGGTGCTGCAGCAGTTGTTCAACATAATGCGAGATGCCAGCGCGGCGAAACGAGCGGGTATGGGCCAGCAAGTGGGCGTTGATCGCGATATGCATGCTCAGACGTGGCCTCAGAATAATCGTGATGCGGCACCAGTCCCCAGTCGGCAAGCGGGTAGTAGATCACCCAGGCTTTGCCGACGACCCGGTCAAAGGGAAGTGGCCCCCACTCGCGTGAGTCACTCGAGTTCGCCCGGTTGTCGCCCATCACAAAGATGTGGCCTTCGGGCACGGTGAGCGAATCGGATTGGCAGGCATAGCCCGCCACGCAGTAGGTGGGCGCCCCCTGCAGGTAGGGCTGATCGAGGGCCTGCCCGTTGACAAAGACCTGGCCATCGCGGATCTCGATCTGGTCGCCCGGCAGGCCGATCACGCGCTTGATATAGTCTTTGGTCACATCCTTGGGGTACTCAAAGACGACGATATCCCCACGCTGGGGCTGATGAAAGGGGTAGATGATCCGTTGTGGCAGCTCTTCCTGGCCCGGTAGCAAGCGTAGCGGCGCATTCAGGTCGAAGTGAAAGTAGATCAGCTTGTTGACCAGGATATACTGTCCGGTATGGAGCGTCGGTTCCATACTCGAACCTTCGATCTTAAAATTCTGCACGATACCGCGTACAATAAAGAAGACCAGCACAATAAAGATGGCCGTCTCGATCAGTTCGCGTACGGCTCCGCGCACATGCAGCCGGGGCGGGGCGACGGCAACATGATCGTTCAGGCTTTGCCAGGACTGGCTTTCAGGCGGTACAAACTCAGGTGCGGCGTGCGCGGCAGGCTCAGCGCCGAGACCGGGACGCAGCGGGCGTTCTTCCATAACAATTCTCTGGAGTAGGCCAGGCGATAAGGGGATGAGGCGGAGCGGGGGGCAGGGTGACCCGGCCCGAGGCTGTTGGCATTATACTCTAGGGGCCATACTTTTCAAAGAAGTACCCTGCCGAGTCTGGAATGGTAAATCTATGGCTGAAGATCATGTCCTGGCCGACCTGGTGACCCCGACTGCCGGCGGGGCGACGCAATGCCTGGCCTGTCAGTGGGGCTGTGTGCTGCGCCCCGGTGAGACCGGGCGCTGCCTGGTGCGTACGGGGGTACCAGGGGGCCTGGCCCTGCTCAACTATGGCCTGGTCTCGGGGGCAAGCATCGGCCCGGTGGAGGATCTGCGCCTCTGGCATTTCTTCCCTGAGAGTCGCGTGATGGCGGTTGGCGGGTGGGGCTATGCCGCCGTGGCAGAACAGGAGGGAGGGGTCTATGGGGCCATCCCGACCGATCCGGCTCGTCTGCGTCGGCTCGACGCCGACCGGGTCGCTAATGTGGCCCTCGAGCGCCTCTGCCGGGGGGTGGTCTGGGCCTTTGGTGAGCCAGCCGTCAGCCATGAGTATGTGCGTAGCCTGGTGCGCCTGAGCCGCGCCGCCAGTCGTTATACAGCGATGGCTACTAGCGGAGCCTTGAGCCTGGCAGCCCTTGATGAGCTTGGCCATTACCTTGATGGGCTGCGCTTCGAGCTCTATGGTTTCAGCGCGGCCAGCTATGCCCACCTGGCCGGTCTGCCTGACTGGCAGGCGACCCTGGCGATGGTCGAGCATGCCCGCCAGCGCTGGGGCTGCCATATCGAGGTAGTGACCCACATTCACCCTGGCCTCAACGACACCCCCGATGAGCTGCGGGCGATGGGGAACTGGATCGGTACGGCCCTCGGCCCGCAGACGCCCTGGCATATCTTGCCCGCCGACGAGCAGCCGGCTACCCTCGCAGCAGCAGACCGCGCCCACGCCTTCGGCCAGACGCTCGGCCTCGCCTATGTCTATGGCCATGCACCCGACCAGCCGACCTGTTGCAATGCTTGCGGGGCAATCCTGATCACCCGCACCAATGGCAATGCGCGTGTCGTTGGCCTCAAGGACGAGGCATGTGCAAACTGCGGCCAGGCAATCAACGTGCGCCGCTCGATCTTCAAAAAGAGGGAACCTCCAGAGTGAAGCCAAGGGCCAGGGCGAGGTCGCGCAGCGTGGCGCTGGCCTGGGTGACGTTGTGGCCGGTGCTGGCGGCGCTGAGGATGGCGACCGCCATCATATGCAGCAGGGCCAGGGCGGTCGGGGTATGGAGATCGTCAGCCATAGCGGCGTCAAACTCGGCGGAAGCCTGACTCAGGTCGAGGGCTTCGCCGTTACCACCCTCGGCGCTAACGGCCTGGCGCAATTGGCGGGCGAACTCGACATAGGCAGGCAGATCGGCGGGCTGGTAGTCAAAATCCTCGCGGTAGGGTTGGCTCAGCAGATACCAGCGCAGCCCGTCGGCCCCGTGTTCCCGCAGAGCATCGCGGGCAAAGACCAGGTTGCCGAGCGATTTACTCATCTTCTCGCCGTCAAGCCAGACCAGGCCAGCGTGCATCCAGATCTGGACGAAGGGGCGTTTGCCGGTGACCGGTTCGGTCTGGGCGATCTCGCAGGGGTGGTGGGGGAAGATCAGGTCAGCGCCACCGCCATGCAGGTCGATCTGATCGCCGAGATAGCGGGTGGCCATCGCACTGCATTCGATATGCCAGCCTGGGCGTCCCATGCCCCAGGGACTTTCCCAGCGCGGATCGTCGGGGGCACCGGTCTGCCAGAGCACAAAGTCAAGCGGGTCACGTTTGAGCGGGTCGTGGGGATTGTTGCCGCGCTGGTTGGCGGTTGCCAGCAGTTCCTCGTAGCCCATACGGGCCATCTTGCCAAAGTCGGGATCAGTTCGCACGCTGAAGTAGACATTGCCCTCGGCCACATAGGCATGGCCAAGCTCGATCAGCCGACTGATGATCGGGATCATCGCCCCGATCTCTGCGCTAGCGCGCGGGAAGTAGGTTGGCGGCAGGATATTCAAGCCCTGATAATCGATCTGCAGCTGGGCCACCTGCTGTTCACTCAATTCCTGCCAGCTTATGCCGTCACGCCGGGCGCGGGCGAAGAGCGGATCGTCTACATCAGTGACATTCTGACAGTAGCGCACCTCCGCACCCTTCCAGCGTAGGTAGCGCACCAGCACATCGAAGATCAGGAAGGTGCGCGCATGGCCGATGTGGGTGGTATCGTAGGGGGTGACGCCGCAGACATAGAGGGTGACCGGGCGGTTATGGGGGATCACAAAGCGCTGCTTGGTGCGCGAGAGCGAATTAAAGAGCTGCATATCGGCTCCTTGAGACAGGATCATGGTGCAGGTGTCACAGTTGGTACCGCGTCGGCGGTCACCGGGTCGATGGTGAGCAGACTAGCGGCGACCCAGCCGGTGAGCGCGTCAGGGCCAGTGAGCTCATACCAATCATCGCTACGGCCTAGAATAGTGACCTGGTCGCCAATAGCGAGGGCACCGACAATGGCGAAATCAGTGCCAGGGCCGGCCCGCACATTAGCGTTGCGGGCAGCCTGGGCGCGGAGCGGCGTGGGGGTAGGGGTGACGGTGGGGGTGGCTGTTGGTGGGCGGGTAGGGCTCGGCGTGATCGGGGTAACGCTGGGCAGGCGTGCCAGGGTCGGCACCGGCGAGGGCCGCTCAGGCAGGGCGGCAAGCAGGTTGCCGCAGGCAGCGAGCAGCAGAATCAGGGCACAGGTGCTGGCCACGGCGGCGAGGCGACGTAGCGAGGAGCTAAGCAAGGCGGGCATAGGGCGCGATCTTTCGATTGAACCAGGCATATTGCGCAAATAAGAGCGCCTGTGTCAAGCACAGGCGCCCTTGTAGCCTGGTCGGGGCGAGAGGATTTGAACCTCCGACCTCCGCGACCCGAACGCGGCGCTCTACCAGGCTGAGCCACGCCCCGACGCGTTGCCCCTGGTGACGGATGGTGCCGAAGGTGGGACTCGAACCCACACCAGGTTGCCCTGAGCGGTTTTTGAGACCGCCGCGTCTGCCATTCCGCCACTTCGGCAAGACGGGGGCTATTATACCAGGGGTACCCGGCTCCGTCAACTGCAACCTGGCGTAGAGCATAGGCTTCGGCAATGTTATAAGACCAGGGATCGCTGTCGCAGGATTTCGAACTCGCTCAACTATCCTAAACTATGACTGATCGTTGCCGTGCTGACAACCACAAAAGGGCGGATTTTGCACAGCCATAAAGACCCCTACAAATGTAGGGGGTGCGATCCGGCACACCTGACGGCGCTGGGCTGGGCTGGCGTGGTATAATCCAGCCAGCGTTGCGCCCTTCTGCGCACCAGCACAGTCCCCGAGACGAGAGCTTTGATCGCACAGGATCTGCTTACGCCACATACGGTGGTTGCGAGCACCGCCGACCGTTATACGATAGAGCGCCTGGTGGGCCGCGGTGGTATGGGGGCGGTCTACCGGGTCAGCCGTGTTAGTGACGGGACGATCTGGGCGCTAAAGGAGATGCGCCCCCAGGGCGAGTTGAGCGCTGAGGAGTTGGCCGATAATCGCCAACTGTTCGAGCGCGAAGCCCTGTTGCTGCAGTCGCTCAGCCACCCCAGCCTGCCGATTGTCGCCGAGCTCTTTGAGTATGAGGGCCGCCCGACGCTGATTATGGAGTTTGTCGCCGGGCAGACACTTGAAGACCGCATTCGTGATGCCAATGCGCCCTTGCTTAAGCGCGACGCGGTCAGCTATGGTATTCAGCTCTGTCGGGTGCTGGACTACCTGCATAGCTGTACCCCGCCGATCATCTACCGCGATCTCAAGCCCTCTAATGTAATGCTCACGCCTGAGGGTTTGCTCAAATTGATCGACTTTGGCGTGGCGCGCACGCATAAAAAGGGCAAGGCCAAGGACACGATCGCCATGGGTTCGGCGGGTTATGCGCCCCCTGAGCAGTATGGTAAGGGTCAGACTGATGCCCGGAGTGATGTCTATGCGCTTGGCGCGACCCTGTTACATCTGCTGACGAACCTGCCACCCGTGCCGCTGCAACCACCTACCGCTGGCTCAATTCGCAAGCTGAATCCCTCAGTTGATGCGCGCACCGAGGCGCTGATCATCCGGGCGATGGATCTGAACCGTGAGCGGCGCTTTGGCTCCTGTGCCGAGATGGAGCGTGCGCTACACGGCTGTCTCGATACGCCCTTTGTTGAACCGCCTATGCGCCCGGCTCCACCACGGGTGGCTGCGATGCCCAAGCCGGTGCAGCTGGCGCCCGTGCCGGTACAGCCGGTGCCTGTGCAACCGATCCCCGTGCAGGCGATCCCCGTCCCCGATCCGGCCCACGCTCCACCCTGCCCCCGTTGCGGGCGGCTGAACAAAGCCCAGGCCCGCTTTTGCGCCACCTGTGGGACACCCCTGGTCGCACCAGCGACGGCGCGTCTGGTGGTACGCTCGCCGCACCGGACCTGGGAGTTGCCCGTAGGCAAAGAGCCTTTGCGCATCGGCCGGCGTGACCCGCGGCAGAATCACTATCCTGAGGTTGACCTGGCCGAGCATGACCGTGGGATTGCCTCGCGCAACCACGCGATGGTGCAGCGTGACGGTGACTACTATACGATCACTGATATGGGCAGCACCAACGGCACCTTGTTGAATGGGACGCTGATCATCCCACGGCAGCCCCAGCGTCTGCGCCAGGGCGACCGGATCAAGATCGGCGAGGTTGAGATCGAGTTTCGCTGGAGCTAGTCTATGCCTATCCGCGCCCTCGTCCTGCGTGCACCAGGGATCAACCGTGACCAGGACGCTGCCCTCGCCTGTGAATTGGCCGGGGCCACAGCCGAGCGCCACCATGTGAACCAGCTTGCCGAGGGTAAGCTTAGCCTTGACGCGTATGGCCTGCTGATCATTCCTGGTGGCTTCTCTTATGGTGATCACCTGGGGGCCGGGCGACTGCTGGCCGTGGATCTCGTGCATCGCCTGGGTGAGGCATTGCAGCGCTTTGTTGCCGCTGGACGCCCGGTAATCGGGATCTGCAACGGCTTTCAGGTGCTGGTCAAGGCGGGGCTTTTGCCTGGCTGGCAGGCCCAAACGTCCGCTGAAGCAGGCGCGACGCCAGCCCTGACGCTGACCGATAATCGTTCGCAGCGCTTCGAGTGTCGCTGGGTGCAGCTTGAGGCTGATCCCGGCAGCGTCTGCCACTTCACCCGGGGGCTGGATCGCCCGCTTGAGGTGCCAGTGGCCCACGGTGAGGGGCGGCTGGTGGTGCAAGATGACCAGACCCTGGCTGACCTGCGGGCGCGGGGGCTGGTGGCCCTGCGCTACCTTGGCGCACCCGGCAGCCAGGTGGCTTATCCAGCCAACCCCAACGGCTCGTGTGATGCGATTGCTGGTATCTGTAACCCGCAGGGCAATGTGCTTGGTCTGATGCCCCATCCTGAAAATGCCGTGCTGCCACAGCAGCACCCGCGCTGGACGCGCGAACCCTGGCGCGAAAGCGGCGATGGGTTACTGCTCTTCCGCAATGCTGTGCGTTATGCAGCGAGCCTCTAAGTTATGGTGCTTTATCCTCCTGACGACCCTTTTCTGATCAGCTTTACGCTTTTCGGCCTACCGATTGTGGTGCGCTGGTATGGCGCGATCATTATGAGCGCCGCGCTACTGGCCGCTTCGATCAGTGCCAAACGGGCGGCGGCCCGCGGCTACGACCCCGACCATATCTGGAATCAGTTGATGCTGGGGCTCGTGCTGGGGATTGCTGGCGCACGTACCTACTATGTGATCTTTGAGTGGGAACGTTTTGCGGCCAACCCGTGGAGTGTGCTCAACCTGACGACTGGCGGGCTGGCCATCCATGGCGGGATTATCGGTGCTCTGCTGGCGGTGGTGATCTATGCGCGCTGGAACCGTCTGCCCTTCTGGGACTGGATCGATGTCGTTGCGCCGAGTTTCCTGCTTGGCCAGGCGATCGGGCGTTGGGGCAACTTCTTTAACCAGGAAGCCTATGGCCGGCCCACCAGCCTGCCGCTTGGTGTGCGCATCGACCCGCAGTACCGCGTCCCGCCCTATACCGACCTTCAGCAATACCCACTCGACACCCTCTTCCACGCCACGTTTCTCTACGAATCGCTCTGGAATCTGGCAGGAGCGGGCTTGCTCTTCTGGGCCGACCGGCGTTTCGGCCATGGTGCGCCAGCAGGACAACGCCGACTTCGTCCGGGCGACCTGCTCTTTCTCTATGCGATCATCTACTCGAGCGGGCGCTTCTGGATTGAGGGCCTGCGTATCGACAGCCTCTGTATGAATGGGGTGGGCGGCGATTGCGTAGGCTCGCTACGCATGGCCCAGGTGATCAGCCTGAGCCTGATTGCCCTTGGCGCACTGGGCTTAGGGCTGAACCATCGCCACGGGCGCGGGGAAGCGCAAGCATAGAGTTTCTGGTTTGAGCACAGTGGCGCGGGCAAAGGCTCGCGCTCTGTGTGTGCTTGGCAGGGCTGCCGTCATGCAGCCGCACGTCTCGGAGGCGGCACTGCCATCGTGCCAGGGACAAGCCCACAGGCTTATCGATTTCAAGTGACGACTCCCAAGCGTACACGCCTGACTTTTACCCACATCTTGTCGGATCACGGAGGCAAGTGCCCGGCCAGATGGACACCTTCAAGGAGTTGCTGAATCTCCAGCCAGCCACGCCGCTCACAGGATACCAAAACATGTGGGTAAAAGTCAGGGCTACAGCTCCTGGGCTTTACGGGCTAGATCACTAAGATTCACATTTCTACGCCCGTGCCGATCTCGACTACGCGGGTCGGCGGCAGACGGAAGAAATCGGCGGCACTCACGGCATTACGCTGCATAACCGCGTAGAGTTGCTCGCGCCAGATCGACATACCGGGGAACTGGCTGGGGATGATCTTGGTGCGACTGATAAAGAAGGGGCCACTCTCCGGGTCAATAGCCTCGGGCAGATCTTTGAGGCGAGCCAGGACGGCGGGCACGTTGGGCTCTTCCATAAAACCGAAACGCAGGGTGACTTTGAAGAAACCCTCGCCGAGATCTTCGAGTTGCAGGCGTCGCTCATCGCGGACATGGGGCGCCTCTTCGATCTTGACATTAACCAGCACTACTCGTTCGGCGAAGACGCCATTGTACTGGTAGTTGATCACCAGTGCATCGGGGGCCCCTCGAGGGTTGGCGCTCATGAAGAAGGCTGTGCCGGGGGCACGGGTGGGCGTGGCAGCGACCCGGGCGATCAGCAGGTCGAGATCCTGCTCGAGGCTCTGCTCGCGCTGGTTGATGATCCGGCTGCCATGCTTCCAGGTGGTCATAACGGTGAAGACGATGATCGCGGCGACAAGCGGGAACCAGCCGCCCTGGGGGATTTTGACAATGTTGGCCCCCAGGAAGGCCAGGTCGATCACCAGGAAGAAGCCGACCAGGGCGATGGTGCGGGGCCAACGCCAGCCCCAGCGCTCACGGGTGACGATGCCGAAGATGAGCGTGGTAATGGCCATGGTCGAGGTGACGGCGATGCCGTAGGCTGCGGCGAGGCTGCTGCTGCTGCGGAAGCCGAGTACCACGGCGATGCAGGCGATCATGAGTAGCCAGTTGACAAAGGGGATGTAGATCTGGCCGAACTCGGTCGCCGAGGTATGCACGATGCGCAGGCGTGGCAGAAAGCCAAGGTTCTGGGCCTGCATCGTGATCGAGAAGGCCCCGCTGATCAAGGCCTGAGAAGCGATGATTGTCGCCATGGTCGAGAGGAGCACCAGGGGGATGGTTGCCCACTCAGGAGCCATCAGGTAGAAGACATTGGCGGCGGCCTCGGGCCTGGCGAGCAGCAAGGCCCCCTGGCCGAAGTAGTTGAGCAGCAGGGCTGGCAGCACCAGGATGAACCAGGCCAGCATGATCGGTTTGCGCCCAAAGTGGCCCATATCGGCGTAGAGAGCCTCGCCGCCGGTGACGACCAGGAAGACGGTGCCGAGCACCAGAAAGCCCTGCAGGCCGTCGCTGGCGAAGAAGGTGACGGCGTGGAGAGGGTTGATCGCGCCGAGAACAGCGGGGTTGCGCACGATCTGGTTGATGCCAAGCAGCGCAAGGGTACTGAACCAGACCAGCATCACCGGCCCGAAGAGGCGTCCAATGCGCCCGGTGCCACGGCTCTGGATGAGGAACAGCCCGATAATGATCGCAATCGTGATCGGCTCGACATAGGGCTCAAAGAGCGGTGTGGCGACATTGAGGCCCTCGACGGCGCTGAGGACGGAGATAGCGGGGGTGATCACGCCGTCGCCGTAGAGTAGAGCCGCGCCAAAGACACCCAGCAGCACCAGCCAGCGCCGTGGGCTGGATTGGAGTGGACGGATGGGCGTGGCGAAGGCGGTGAGGGCCAGGATACCGCCTTCGCCGCGGTTGTCGGCGCGCATAATGAAGCCGAGGTATTTAACCGTGATCACCAGGATCAGCGACCAGAAGACCAGCGAGAGCACGCCGTAGATGTTGAGCGGGGTTGGGGGGATGGCGTGGACCCCGTGGAAGGACTCACGCATGGCGTAGAGCGGCGAGGTGCCAATGTCGCCGTAGACCACCCCCAGGGCTCCGAGCGCCAGGATGGCCAGGTAGGCTTTGCCGGCACCGGGGCCATGCGAATGCGGCTGCGCCTGGGTGTCGGGGGCCTTTTCGGGTTGGGGGGCGGCATGGACATCCACATAGGCTGGATAAACCGTTTGAGTTGACATAATTCCTCGCGGACTATCTAGCGCATGATCAGCGGCATCAGGGTGCGGTAGCGTTCACCCGGAACTTCGCCACTCACGCGAAGCGGGCCATACTCGCGGCTGCTGCCATCCAGCCTGAGTTCCTCGATCCAGTAATGATAGCTCTGACCTGTCACAGCGCTGCTATCAAGCCAGGTGTAGGTGTCACCCTGCGGATCGCTGCGTACGTCGATACGCGTAGTGGTCACCTGGATCGCGTTGGTACGGATACCGTCGGTGCTACGCCAGAGTTGGAAGCCGAGGGTTTGACGCTCGTCGCCGGTGACCCAACGCAGATTTACGCCGGTGCCTGTGCGTTCGCCGGTGAAGCTGCTGAGGCTGAGGGCGGTCGGGTTGATCAGGCCAGCCCAGGAATGGGGGTCTTCCTCACCGGGTTCCAGGCTGACCGGCCCGGAGAGGCCGGTGAGCGGGTCGGCATCACTGTCGCCGTTGGGATCGCCCACGCCCGGTGTGGTGAAGGTGTAGCCAGGAGGCAGATTGCTAAAGCTCACCCAGTAGACGCCGGGAATGAGATAGTCGAAGAGGTAGACCCCGTCGGCGCCGGTGGTACGGGTGATCGGGTTGCCTTGAGCATTCAGGATCGGGTTGCCGTCATTGTCGTAGAGGGTGACGATCACGTCGGGAACGCCGGGCTCGTCGGCGTCTTTGCGCCCGTTGCCGTTGCGGTCGTACCAGACGGTGCTGCCGAGGACGGCGTGCCGGAAGAGGCCAAAGTCGAGGCTCAGGTTGCTGTTGGTGTCGTCACCGTCGACTGGGTTGTCCGGCTCGCTCTGGCTGGCCAGGGTCAGCCAGATGCTACGGATGCTAGCGCCGACAACGCTGCCGTTATCGTCACCATCGCGGTCATTGTCGCGGTCGGGAGCTGGCTCAGATGGGCCAAGGGCTGAGCCGTTCACGCCGGTGCTGGAGCTATAGGCAGTGGGGGCAGTCAGTTCGACCAGGTAGTGCCCAGGTCGCAGGTTATCGAAGCGGTAGTGCCCGCTGTTGTCGGTGGTGGTCAGCGCAATGGGTGGCCCGTCGGGCAGGTTGTCGGTGTCGGCGTCGCTGAAGAGGCGTATCTCTACGCCGCTCAGGCCGACCTCGCTGCCGTTCAGGGTACCGCTGTTATCAAGATCGTCCCAGACTAGATTGCCGAGGCGTAGGAGCTGGAAGAGACCCGCATCCCAGTCCAGATCGGTCTCACCCAGTGTGAGGGTAATCGGTGCCGTGCGGCCATTGGCGGTAATGGCGTCGCTGTCGCTGGCAGGGTTACCACCCTGGTTGAGCGGGCTCAGTTCGTAGCCGGCAGGCGGCGTGAAGGCGATGAGGTAGACGCCGGGGGCCAGGTTGGCAAAGAAGTAGAAGCCATCGGCATCAGTCGTGGTGGTGTCCAGCACCGTCTGCCCATCCTCGGCGTAGAGCGTAACCGTGACGTTGGGCAGACCGACTTCGCTGGTATCCTGGAGCCCATTGGCATCACGGTCGAGCCAGACCCGGTTGCCCAGGCCAGCCGTGTAGATCAGGCCAGCATCCCAGGTCGGGGCGTTCTGGCCGCTCACCAGCACGGTGCTGGTCAGCACGCCGGTGGTCGGGTCGGCATCGCTGTCGCTCGTGTCGCCGCCCTCGTTCGCGGCGGTGAAGACGTACCCACCCGGGGCCGTCGCTGTGACGGTGTAGGTGCCGGGAACCAGGTTGGTGAAGGTGTAGACGCCGTTTGCGTCGGTGGTGGTGCTCAGGCTGACGGTCGCGCCGCTGCCGTCGACGCCACGCAGGCTGAGGCTGACCCCACTCAGGCCGGTTGGGCCGTCGTTCTGGAGGCCATCGCCGTTGGTATCAACCCAGACGAAGTCGCCCAGGCTGGCCAGTTGGTAGAGCCCGGCGTCCCAGGTCGGGTCGGCCTGGCCAGAGGTGAGGGTCGTGCTGGCCATTACGCCGGTGGTCGGGTCGGCATCGCTGTCGCTCGTGTCGTCGGCGTTGTCGGCCACACTGAAGCGGTAGCCACTCGGGGCGCTGACGGTGACGGTGTAGGCACCCGGGGCGAGGTCGGTGAAGCTGTAGGCCCCAGTGCTGCTGGTGGTGGTGGTCAGGCTGACGGTCGCCCCGCTGCCGTCGACGCCGCTCAGGCTGAGGCTGACGTTGTTCAGGCCGAGCTCGCCTGCATCCTGCTGGCCATCGGCGTCGGTATCCACCCAGACGACGTTGCCCAGGCTGGCAGGCCGGAAGAGCCCGGCGTCCCAGCTCAGGTCGCGCTCGCTAGAGGTGAGGATGGTGCTGGCCATCACGCCGCTGGCGTTCGTGTCGCTGTCGCGGTCGGTGTCGCTGCCCTGGTTGGGGGCGGTGAAGACATACCCGCTCGGGGCGCTGACGGTGACGGTGCTGTAGGTGCTGGTCGCCTGGTTGACAATAATCGAGTTGATCGGCGTGCTGGTAACCAGTGCCCTGAAGCTATGTGTTGTTGATTCAAAGGCGAAGGGTAGCGGGTCGAGATAGCGCCAGCGCAGGTTCGTGATCCGCGCACCCTCGGCAAAGTTGATAGCCGTACAGCCGGTTGCCGTGATTGGGGCAACCGTAAAGCAACTCGCAGTACTGAAGGGCCCTCCCGGCGCAGCCGTATAGGTCGGGGTAAGATTGGTCGTATACTCCAGTTCCAGCCGCACCGAGCCGGCCGGGCTGATATTATGGCTGCCAGCGCTGAAGCGGCTCACCTCGAGTTCGGCGGGAATCGGGTCAACCACCACCACATCATCAAGCGGCGCGGTGCCACTGTTATGCGTA
This sequence comes from uncultured Chloroflexaceae bacterium, assembly GCA_964592425.1. GTDB lineage: Bacteria > Chloroflexota > Chloroflexia > Chloroflexales > Chloroflexaceae > Viridilinea. The sequence goes on along the minus strand of CAZQCG010000018.1, from coordinate 8,955 downwards.
CTGAAAGAATAGGTAACCGTGTCGCCAACCAGGGCCGAGTCAGGGCCGGTTTTGCTGAAGTCATAGTCGGGGGTCGGCGGCTGAAGCAGGCGCACATCGAAGGCGCTGAGTAACAGGGTAGTACTGCCGGCCTGCGCACTGACGTTCAGATCGTTGCGCAACAGCGTGCCAATCGGCACTGACGAGGGGAAACGCACGACCACCGTGCGCGTCGCGCAGAGGCTGCCGGGGACGCTCAGGCTGGTGGCTGGCCAGGTCACCACGCCAGGCGTACTGTTGTAGACGCCGCTGCCGGAGGCGCTGACGAAGGTGGCGCTGAGCGGTAGCGTATCCGTGATCAGCACATTGGTCAGGTTGAGCGCACCGCTTCCCTCGCCGGGGATACAGACCTGCACCTGATAGGTCGTATCAACATCAGGGGTCCCACCGGAGATAAAGCTCTTATCGGCAGTTACCTCAGCCTCGGCCAGTGCAGTGATCGGCAGCTGGTTGGAGGGCTTGGGTGCAGCTGTCGAAGAGCGCATCTCGGCGCGCAGGGTTGCCACCGTCCCGTCGGCAGTCGTGCCAGCGGGAAACTTGACCCGCAGCTCCAGCCGCCCGGCATCACCCGCGTTAATCGGCGCATCAAACGTCCAGGTGACCGTACGGGTCGCCTGGTTATACGTCGTTGTGGTGCCCGCGCCAAGCGCCTGCACATCACTTGCTGCCCCCGAGAGCTCCGGCGGCAGCACCGTCGTGACGACCGCATCCTCACAGGGCGTATTGAGCACACTCGAGCAGCTATAGCCGAGGTTAATAATCGCCCACTCGCCACTCTTGACGATTGGGAAAGAGGTGCTGAGGCTGAGGTTAAGGCTGGCGCTGGCGGCGTAGACCGGCTGGAGTGTGTTGAGGGCCAGGGTGGCGATCAGTAGCGACAGCAGCACACCAAAGAGAGCACGAATTGAAGGTCGTCGTTGACCAGATATGGCATGCATAGGTCACTCCGCGCCGATCTCACAAACCTGGTGAAGCGCAGAAAGGTTCCAGTGTGAGTCTCAGACACGGTTATTACTACTGCATTACCAGACGTACGTGTTCACACTTGGGGTAACGGGCGTTGTCACGCTGAGCGGAGCCGCCAGGCGCAGCGCAGCGTCCCGGTCGGGAACGCCGGTCATGTCGCCGGGACGCTTCGCTGCGCTCAGCGTGACAGAAACGCGGGCTTCCGTAGGAGCAGTGTGAACCGTTACTACCAGACGTCAGCCGCCCTGAGATAAGGATTTAGGAGATAGCAAATAGAAAATAGCCCGAGCGCATCAGTACGCGGCGAGTGACGGGCAGGCTACGCACAGGTAAGGGCGCAGCAGCGCTAGCCGCTGCTGCGCCCCAAGCCTTCAAGAACGCTCGGAACGTTGTACTAGCGCCCCTCCACCAGACTGCGGTAGAGCGCGACGGTCTTCTCGGCAATGGCATCCCAGCTAAAATGCTCCTCAACCCGCTGGCGTCCGGCCTGCTCAAAGCGCTCACGCAGGGCCGCATCGCCAGCCACCCGGTTAATCGCGGCGGCCAGTTCACTGGAAAACGCGGCGGCGTCAAGCGGGTCGAAGCTACCAGCACGCAGCCGTGGATCGACAAGTAGCCCGGTCTGCTCCGGCAGCACCACCTCCTTGATCCCACCCACCGCCGAGGCAACCACTGCCGTTTCGCAGGCCATCGCCTCAAGGTTAATGATCCCAAAGGGTTCATAGACCGAGGGGCAGCAGAAGACCGTGGCATGCGAATAGAACTGGATCACATCAGGGCGGGCAAGCATCTCACGGATCCAGATCACCCCTGGGCGGTCGGCACTCACAGCGGCAACCCGCTCCTGCATCTCCTCGCCAATCGCCGGTGTATCGGGCGCCCCGGCACAGAGCACCACCTGCAAGGCCGGATCGATCTGCGGAATAGCATTGACCAGATGGATAATGCCCTTCTGACGGGTGATCCGTCCAACAAAAAGCACATAGGGCCGGCTCGGATCGACCCCATAACGGGTCAGCGCCTCGCTTGACTCCGTATGGCGATACTCAGCCAGGTCGATCCCGTTATAGATCACATGCACCCGCTCGGGCGCAATCTTAAAGAGCCGCAACACATCCTCGCGGGTCTCCTGCGAGACGGCGATCACCGCATCAGCCTGCTCAAGTGCCGTGCGCTCCATCCAGGCGCTCAGGTGATAGCCATTGCCCAGTTGCTCGACCTTCCAGGGCCGCAGTGGCTCAAGCGAGTGAATGGTCAGCACATAGGGCACCCCCCAGAGTTTACCCGCCAGCAGGCCGCCCATATCGGTATACCAGGTATGGCAATGCACCACATCGGCATCCAGGGTGTCCTTAGCCATCTGCAACGAGCGGGCAAAGGCATCAACCGCCCCACTAAAGCGCGGGTCAGTATTGCGCTTCGTCTCCTCCCACTGCGAATAACCGCGCACTCGCAGCTGTGGATCATCCACCTGCTGGCTGCCGAAGCAGCGCACCTCCACTGGCACCAGGGCCGCCATCGCCCGGCTCAGGTACTCAACATGGACGCCCGCGCCGCCATAGACGTTCGGTGGGTACTCGTTGGTGAAAAGCGCGACTTTGCACAACTCGCCCATGGGTCTGCTCCTTTGCCTTTTGGCTGGTGAACACCACAGAGGGTTTAGCTCTTCTCAGTGGGGCGTTGCCCCTCTGGATCGCCGCTGGCCCGCTGGCATACCCCCCGGCCAGGCGGTCAGGCTGAGGCAAGTGGCCCAAGTATAGCACGCCCCTGTCACCCATACGCCATGGCCATATCACGCTAGGGTGCGGCGCAAGCTGATGGAGAGGGCCATCGATCACATCCCAACAAAATAAGGACACTTGTGCATACTACTTTCGGGTTATTAGTGGCGATTTTCACTTTTTAACAACCAAAAACACCTGAAAAAGTGGGACTTTTGGCTCATTTACAGCGAAGGGCAACAGGCTATAATGGGCTATCCCTACCCCACATCTCAATCGAGGCCATCCGCCCGGCGCATACCGCCTGTATCTGGAGGTCGCAATGTTGCGTCACCACCGGCTTTACCTGGCCCTGGCTATGCTGGTGCTCTTCAGCCTGGCCTTGCCGCTCGTCCCGTCGGTTGTTGCCCAGTCCACTGATAGCCAGCGCGTTCTCTGCTATCTGCCGCCCGGCTCGAACAACCCGCAGGATTGTTCTAATCTGAGCAGTGCTGAGCCGCAGCCCGACCCGCCCTGGGATGTCCGTACCGTTACCGGGGCTGAAATTAACCGTATCCAGGATCTGAGCATCTATGCGATGATTGTGATCGGGCGCAGCAGCGCCACTTCGCTGAATGACCAGATCACTCGGCTCAAGCAGTATGTCGAGGATGGTGGCAAGCTGCTGCTGCTTGACCCGGATCTCGGCGCTTTGCTCGACCCGAGCCTGGCGGCACCAACTGCCAGCCCCGACCTGAGTCAGGCCGCACCTGTGCCGAGTGAGTTTACCCGCGCCGGGCGCTTTACCCCCACTCTCAGCGAGCTCTCGGCTGAGCAATTGCCGCGCGCCAGCTTTAGTCTGGTGCCCATTGCGACCCTCGGTGAAGCCTGGATTGCCCAGACCCGCTCTGGTTTCGGTAACGCTAGCCATACGACCATCGCCAGCGCCCTGCTCGGTGAAGGGCGGGTGGTGCTGGCCCCCGGTGGTCTCAACAACAACCTCCTCGCCTCGGCCCTTGGTAGCTGGACGATCTGTTGTATCGTTTTCAACGGCCCGAATATGAGCCTCAACGCCATTGAAGTTACCCAGGCTATTCAGGATCTCAACAACAGTGTTGACCTGGTCGCCGGTAAGCGTACCTTCGTGCGCGTGCATGTCAGCTCACCTGAGGTACGTAGCGGCCTGACCGCCACCCTCAGCGGGAAGCGTAATGGCGTCGCCCTTGCCCCGGTGTTGACCCCGATCAATCCCGGCGGTACGATCACCGTCAAACCCAGTCCGAACCGTGGCCAGATCAACGATAGCTTCCTCTTTGAGTTACCAGCTAGCTGGACGAACACGCCTGGCAATCTCGAACTGCGTGCCCGCCTCGACCCCGGCAATACGGTGTTCGATCCGGTCACCAGCAACAATCGCCAGACGCTTAATGTCACCCTGCTCAACGGCCCGACGATGCGTCTGCGCATCTACAATGTGCGCTACACCGTCGGCGGCACGACCTACCTGGCCAATACCTCGCACCTTGATGCGCTTGAGTCCTGGCTCAGGCGGGCCTACCCGATCGCTAACCTGAGTGTTGCCCGGCGCACCTACAACTACCCCGACCCCGGCCTGCCCAATGTTGATACGCTCAACTCGCGTATGGGGCTAGCCTGGCTCTTCGAGGTCATCTTTGGGAGTCTCTCGTCACGCACCCTCTTCTACGGCATGGTTGACGATGGGGGCGGCTTTATGCGCGGCAAGGCCCTCGGCATTCCCAGCATTGTCTCGTCAGGGCCAACTGGCACGCCTGGTGGTAGCTGGGGTTGGGATACCGATGGCAGCTATGGCGACTGGTACGGCGGCCACGAGATCGCCCATACCCTTGGGCGCTACCACGCCGAGTTCTGCGGGGCCGGTGGCGGTACGGCCTTCCCGTACCCCAATGGCCAGATCAGCCCGGTACTGAGTGGCAATACGGCGATCTACGGCTTCGACATTGGCAATCGCACGGTCTATCCGCCCAGTTGGCGCGACGTGATGACCTACTGCAATAATCAGTGGGTCAGCGACTTCACCTACGAGGGCATTCGCCAGCGTTTTGCCGCCCTTGGCGGCGCTCTCGCCGAACCTGAGCTCCAGCAGGGTACCTATCTGCTCGTGAACGGGCGCGTCGAGTTGGCCAATGGCAGCGGTAGGCTGGGTACGATCAATGTGCTTACCGGCAGCGGTACGACCACCCCGATCTCCGGTACCTGGTCAATCGTTCTGCTTGATGGTGCTAATGTTCTGAATAGCTACCCCTTCACGCCTGCCGAGATGGACGATGATGAGGATCCGAGCCGCCCGGCGCTCTTCGCCGAAATGGTGCCCTGGAACGGTGCGGCCACCCGTATCCAGCTGCGCAACGGCGACACGGTGGTCGACGAACGTGCCGTCAGTGCCAATGCCCCGACGGTCACAGTGAGCGCACCCACCGGCGGTGATCTCGGCAGCGCCCCGGTTACTGTGAGTTGGGCTGGCAACGATGCCGATGGCGACAGCCTGCGCTACTCGCTGCTCTACAGCAATGACAATGGGGTCACCTGGCGCGCGCTGATCAGCGATATGGAAGCCAGCGAGGCGACGATCGACCCGACCGGCCTGCCGGGCGGCAGCAACTGCTACTTCCGCGTCGTTGCCTCAGACGGCGTCCTCAGCGGCCAGGGCGACTCGGCGCTGGTGAGTGTGCCCGACAAAGCACCTCTGTTGACCATCGACGGCCCGGCTGAGGGAGCCACCTTCTTCCCGGCTCAGCCGGTAGCCCTGGCGGCCGCCAGCTATGACCTGGAGGATAGCGAGCGCCCCGCCGACGCTCTGAATCTTGCCCAGGCTGGCCCTGCGGTAGCCTGGAGCAGCGACCGCGACGGTGATCTTGGCACGGGCACGCTGACGGTGACGGCGGGCCTCTCAACTGGCACCCATATCCTCACCCTGACTGCCACTGATAGTGCCGCCAATACCACCATCGTCACCCGCACCATCACCGTTGCTGAAGGCACCGCTGTGCTGACCGCACAGCTTGACCTGGCACCCCAGGTGATCGGCGAACAGGTGATCCTGGGCACAGGTGTGCAGACCACCACGCTCAGCACGCGCCTGGTGGGCGACGACACAACGCCGATCACATGGACGGCGCAGAGCAACGCAGCCTGGGTGCAGCTACAGAGCGGTAGCGCGGCAGTCGGTGCCACGGCCAGCGGCAGCACACCCGACAACCTGACCGTGCTGGTTGATCCACGCGGGCTAGGCATTGGCAGCTACAACACCACCATTAGTATCACAGGCGGCGGCCAGACGATCGACATCCCCGTCAATCTGAACATCGACGGGCAACGCACCTTTGTCCCGTTGATCGCCCGTTAACACCCGCCCCGGGTGCGTGGAAGGCGTAGGGGCGCAGCAGCGTACGCTGCTGCGCCCCTACCGTTAACATCGCGCACCGACACCGTCCCGGCGGGACGCCGCGCACCGACACCGTCCCGGCGGGACGCCGCGCACCGACACCGTCCCGGCGGGACGCCGTGTACCGACACCGTCCCGGCGGGCCGCCGCCCCCCGCCACCGCCGGATGGGCCTCCCTGCCCTACCCTTCGAGCAACAAGGCCTCGGGGTCCTCGATCAACTCCTTGATCCGCACAAGGAAGCGCACGGCGGTACCACCATCGATCAGGCGGTGGTCATAACTCAGGGCCAGGTACATCATCGGGCGCACCACAATCTGCCCGCCAACCACCACCGGGCGCTCTTCGATCTTGTGCATGCCGAGAATACCGACCTGCGGTGTGTTGAGGATGGGTGTTGACATAAGTGAGCCGTAGATACCGCCGTTGGTAAGCGTGAAGGTGCCGCCGCTCAACTCGGCCAGACTCAGCGTCCCCTCGCGCGCTTTGCGCGCCAGGTCGCCAATCTCACGCTCGATGGCCGCAAAGCTCTTACGGTCGGCGTCACGCACCACCGGCACCACCAGGCCCTCCTCTACCCCGACCGCCACTCCGATATCGTAGTAGTACTTGATCACCACCTCGTCATCCTGGATCTCGGCGTTGACCATCGGAAAGGCTTTGAGCGCACCGACTACTGCTCGCGTGAAGAAGGACATAAAGCCCAGGCCAATCCCGTGGCGCTCTTTGAAACGATCTTTGTGACGCCCCCGCAGCTCCAGCACCGCGCTCATATCCACCTCGTTAAAGGTGGTCAGCATCGCAGCGGTCTGTTGGGCCTCGACCAGCCGGCGGGCAATCGTCTGGCGACGCCGGCTGAGTCGCTGGCGCTCTTCACGCCGGGGCGCAGCTTCTACTATGGGTAGTGGAGCAACCGGTGTGGAGGCCGGGGCGGGCATGTTCAGCGCAGGTGCCAGCGCAGGGGGCGGGATCGGCGCACTGGCAAGCGGGGCCACCCTGCGCAGCACATCTTCCTTCACAATCCGCCCACCTGGCCCACTGCCACTCAGGCCACGCAGATCAACCCCATGCTCGGCGGCAACCTTTTGCGCCGTAGGCGTCACGCCAGCTAGTGGCGGTGCGCCTTTTTCGGCGACCGCCCCGGCCGCAAGCGGCTCCGCGTTGATCGGCGAAGTATCACGAGCATTGATCTGCCCATTGGGGAGGTCAGAACTGACGACGCTTGCCTGGACACCCACCAGCACCGTTGCCAGTAGATCGCCGATCCCGACGCTCGCCCCCTCGGCACGGACAAGCGGGCCAAGTACCCCGGCCTGGTCGGCGGCCACCTCCAGATTCACCTTGTCGGTCTCCAGTTCAACCACCGGCTCACCGGCAGCCACCGCCTCACCCTCACGCTTAAGCCAACGGGCCACCGTCGCCTCGACGATCGATTCGCCCAGGGCTGGAACTTTGATCTCATAGGCCATGCCAGTTACTCCATAGGGCAATGGTGCTGTCTCAAACATTGCGCCCTTGCGCCCTTGCCTCAAGACGATGCGCCCTTCGATAAGGTTCAGGCTACGTTACAGTTCGATCTCACCGACCGTATCTTGATGCGATCGGGCTATTTTCTATTTCCTACGCTTCTAAATCCTTGTCTTACCCCACTGGCGTTACCACCGGCGCACCGTACAGGGCCTGGCGCAAGATCCGGCCCTGTTCAGCGCTATGCAGGCTATGCATACCCTCGGCGGGCGAGGCCGACTCGGGCCGCCCGGCATACATCAGCGGCAGAGCCGGGTCGAGCAGCGCACGCAGGCGGGGGGCCACATAGCTCCATGCCCCCATATTCTCCGGCTCCTCCTGCATCCAGACAACCTCCTGTAGCTGCGGGTAGCGGGCCAGCACACTGCGTAATTCGTCGGCGGGGAAGGGGTAGAGCATCTCAAGGCGCAGCAGATCAACCCCAGGTGTGCGTGGCAAATCACCCGTAGCCAGCAGATCAAGCGCCACTTTGCCACTACAGAGCACGATGCGCGTCACCTCGTCGGGGTTGGGAGCGGCGGCCTCCAGGCCCAGCACTGTCTGGAAGTGACCCTCGGCGAGATCGCCCAATGCGGCAGCGGCCAGGGGGTTGCGCAACAGACTCTTTGGCGTCATCACCACCAGCGGGCGCGGGTGCAGGGCCAGCGAGGCGGCCTGATAACGCAGCAGGTGGAAATACTGAGCGGCGGTGCTCGGATAGGCCACGCGCAGATTATCGGTTGCGCAGAGCTGCAAAAAACGTTCCAGGCGCGCCGAAGAGTGCTCCGGACCCTGGCCCTCGTGACCGTGAGGCAGCAGCAGCACCAGAGCCGGGTCAACCGCCCACTTCGAGCGCCCGGCGACAATAAACTGGTCAATGATCACCTGGGCCCCGTTGGCAAAATCACCGAACTGTGCCTCCCAGAGCACCAGCGTACCGGGGGCGTGGGTGCTGTAGCCATACTCGAAGGCCAGCACAGAGGCCTCGGAGAGCGGGCTATTGTAGATGCCAAAAGCGGCGCGGGCCTGGTTGATATGGTGCAGCGGGATGAAGCGCTCGCCGGTGGTGCTGTCGTGCAACACCAGGTGGCGCTGGCTGAAGGTGCCACGTTCGGCGTCCTGGCCTGACATACGGATTGGCGTGCCATCGGCCAGAATCGCGGCGAAGGCCAGGCTCTCGGCATGCGCCCACTCGATCCCGCCGCTCTCGTGAATGCTCTGCCGACGACGCTGGAGCATGCGCTCGAGTTTGGGATGGGCGAGAAACTCCTCGGGGCGGTCAAGCAGAGCCTCATTCAGTTCGAGCAACTTCTGGGCGCTG
>CAZQCG010000017.1:0-91505 GCA_964592425.1 uncultured Chloroflexaceae bacterium | reverse complement strand
TGCTACGCAGGAGGAGCAAGCACAAGCCCAGCAGCTTTAGCGCTGGGTTCTTGACGGCCCGTTCACTTCCACAGCGAATCCCAGAGATCCTGCAAAGTCGTCTGGACACCAGCAATCGTCTGGCGCACCGGGTCGGGCGAGAGGCGTGCGTCAAGACGATTACGGGTATCCTCGATCACTTCGTTGAGCAATTTATGGGTTTCAACGCTATAAAGCCGGGTAAGCAGATCGGTATAGGCTTCAAGCAGTTCAGCACGATCGGCTTTAGGCGTCTCAGCCAGCAGATTTTGCAAGATCTGCCGGGTGTGGTCACGGAAGGAGTCAACGGACATAGATACCTCCTGGTCACTATGTCCATTATACGCCTGGGGTGCGGCAAATGTTGGCGTTTGCGCAGATCAAGCCTGTCCACGGCGCAGCAAGGCGGCCCCGGCGCTAAGCAGAGCCACGGCGGTGGCGACCCAGGCCGCTGGCCCGACCGGAGGATGCTCGGCGTTCTTCCTGGCGACCCCGGCAAAGGCCCAGGCGACCACCAGAGGGAAGGCCACGTCACCCTCTTTGAGGCCCATCGTGGCAGCCAGGCCAGCCCCGGCACCAAGCAGGGCAGTCGTCCAAAGCTCAGGCGCAACGCCGAAGCCGTCCCAGCCTGCGTCGTAGAGCACAACAGTGGCGTTGACAATCGTGGCCACGCTGATCCAGCCCAGGTAGATACTAAAGGGCAGACGGGCGAGCAGGCGCTCATCAAGGCTGAGGCCCTCGGCGCGGCCCAGGCGCCGGTTAATGGTGATCAGGGCAAATAGCAAGCCAAGCATGGCCCCCATGGTCAGCCCGAAGCGGTTGTGGTGCCAGAGCAGAATCCAGGTGGCGTTGGCGGCGCAGCTGAGCACAAAGGGCCAGGCGATGCGGCGCAGGCGGGCGTTGTCGCGGCGCGAGGGCAGGGCCTGGTAGACCGCATAGGCGGTCAGCCCGGTGTAGATCACCCCCCAGATGCCGAAGACATAGCCGGGCGGGGTGATCAGCAAGGGGAATTTTGCCGAGACTGCGCCGGTGGTCTGCCCGTTGATCGGCAGCAGGTTAGCCAAAGCATTAGTGGCCAGGGTTCCGCCCAGGGCCGCGATGACGGCCCCCTGGCGCAGTCCGTCCGGCAGCATTCCATCCGTCCGCTCCAGTGGGTTTGTCATCGACTTTTCCTTTATACTACGTTAGCGAAGGCTTCGCTACGCGGTGCTGTAGGTTAACGTCTGGAGGCGCGGTGCGGAGGAGGCTGGCCCCTGGGCAACCACCCTGCCGCTCGGCTTACGGGCAAACGGTCAAGCTGGCTTGAACCTTAGCTCAGCGTAGTAGGCGCGCTGCTGCAGGCTGGAAGTGTGCGCTACAAATCTTCGAGCGAACATGGTCGCTTCTGAATGCGGTCTGTAGGGGGAAAGCGCAGCAGCCGCAGTGGCTGCGCCCCTATGAAGTATATGGAGGAACCCACCTATGTCAACCTGGCAAGCCTATCTTGAGCAGCAGCAGCCGCGTTTCGTTGAGGAACTACTGGCCTTCCTACGCATCCCGAGCATCTCGGCCATTCCTGCCCATAGCGACGATGTGCAGCGAGCGGCCCACTGGGTCGCCGAACGAGTCACTGCGGCCGGGCTCGAACACTGCACGATCCTGCCGACTGGCGGCCACCCTGTCGTCTACGCTGATTGGCTGCATGCGCCCGGCAAGCCGACGGTGTTGATCTACGGCCATTTTGATGTCCAGCCGGTTGATCCGATCCAACTCTGGAGCCACCCGCCATTTGATCCGCAGATCATCAATGACCGGGTCTATGCCCGTGGGGCCAGTGATGACAAAGGCAATATGCTGGTGCCGATCCTGGCCATTGAGGCGCTCTTGCAGACGACCGGACAGCTGCCGGTGAATATCAAATGCTTCTTCGAGGGCCAGGAAGAGATCGGCAGCCCACAGATCGGGGCTTTCATGCCGCAGCACAAAGAGCGCTTCGCCTGTGACCTGGTGCTCAGCGCCGATGGCGGTCAGTTCAGCGAGACGGAGCCGGAGATCCTGGTGGGCCTGCGCGGCGGCTGTGGTGTGCAAATTGATGTGCAGGCAGCCAAAATCGATCTGCACAGCGGGATCTACGGTGGGATCGTGATGAACCCCATTCACGCCCTGGTGATGATCCTGGACTCTATGCGTAGCCACGACGGAGTTGTGACCGTCGAGGGCTTCTACGATGCCGTGCGCCCCCTGACGCCCACCGAGCGCGAGCAGATCGCTGCGGTGCCTTTCGACCTGGCCGCCCTGCAGGCCGACCTGGCGATCCCGGCCACCTTCAGTGAAGCTGGCTATAGCCCGCGTGAGGCCAGCTGGGCTCGGCCCACGCTCGAACTCAACGGCATCTGGGGCGGTTTTCAGGACGAGGGCGTGAAAACGGTGCTGCCCGCCAGCGCCCATGCCAAGCTCACCTGCCGGCTGGTGCCCGACCAGAATCCCGCCCAGATTGTTGCCCTGATCCAGCGCCATGTTGAACGGCATGCGCCAGCAGCGGTACGGGTAACGGTTACGCCGCTACCCTTCCTGGCCTACCCCTACACAGCCCCGCCCGATTTCCCCGGCCATCTCGTTGTGCGCGAGGTGCTTACCGAACTGTATGGGCGTGAGCCCTACTACGTGCGCAGCGGCGGCTCCATCCCCGTCTGCAACCTCTTCGCCGAGCACCTGGGGGCCTACACTGCCAGCTTCGGCTTCGGGCTCTACGATGAGCGCCAGCACTCGCCCGACGAGTTCTACCGCCTGGCGAGCTTTCGCAAAGGCCAGACGGCCTACTGCACCCTGCTTGAACGCCTGGGGCAAAAGTTGTAGCCAGGGGGCGATACGCCCCACGCCCGACTGGGTTGAGTGCGGATGCGCGGGAGGCAGCTTCCCTCGCATCCGCGCTTGCGCTCAACTATCGCCAATCCGTACAGCAGCAGTCATATTCCAGCGCAGGCGATCATCCCACTGCTCAGGCTCGATCACGACAGTGTAGACGATATCACCCTGGCGATTCTTGCCGACCGGCTTGATCTGGCTGACCGTGCCGGAGAGCTCGAAGTCGGGCAGGGCATCGAAGGTGACAACGGCCTGGTCGCCTTCGCGCACCCGCACAATGCTCAACTCGGTCAGGTCTTCCGTCTCAATCTCCCAGCTGCTGAAGTCGGCCAGAATGATGGCCGGGAGTGCGGCCGGGGGCAATTCACCGACAGTCAGGTTGAGCTCAGCAACGCTTCCGGCTATCGGCGCATTGAGGGTGGCCTTTTCGACGGCCAGACGGGCCTGTTTGAGACTGACTTCGGCACCCTGAATGCGGGCCTCAGCGGCAGCGAGATTGGCCGTACTCGGGTCGGCCTCAAGCTCGGCCAGGCGCGCTTCTGCCGAACTGACCCCAGCCTGGGCTGCGGCCAGGCTACCGGCACGCTCGGCCCCGCTCAGGCGGGTCAGGCGCGCCTGAGCAGCGGCGACCTGAGCGCGGGCGCTGGCCAGGGCGTCGGCATCGGCCGGGCTGATCAGGGTATCAAGGCGGGCCTCGGCGTCACGCACCTGGGCCTCGGCCTGCTGGATGCCGGTAATCTCGGCCTGCCGGGCCTGATCAAGGGCCAGGCGGGACTGCTCAAGCGCTACTTCGCCGTCAGCGACCGCCCGCTGGGCCGCGGCCTCCAGATCTTTACGGGCCTGGGGTAGATCACCGGGCAACTTCTCAAGCTCACGGTTGTCCCAGAGGATACGGCTGTACTCGTCCTGGGCGTTACGCAGGGCGTTAGCGGTGCGTTCAAGATTCAGTTCAGCGTTCAGCTTGGCCTGCGCGAGGGCATCACGCTGGCTTTGCAGGGCGGCACGAGCCTGATCGACATTGGCCTGGGCCGACTCGATCGCGCTCGTCTTGGGGCCGGCTTCAAGTTGCGTCAGGCGCGCCCGGGCGCTCGCCAGTTCGGCGCGGGCTGCTTGCAAGTCGGCCTGGGTCACTCCACCCTGGGTTGCCTGCATGCTGCCGCGGGCGCGGTCGATCTCGGCCTGAGCGGCGGCGATCTGCTCAGGGGTGGCCCCTTCGATCAGGCGGTCATAATCGGCGCGGGCCTGAGCCAGGTTGACCTCAGCCTGCTCCACCCGCAACTGCAGGTCACGCACATCAAGGCGCGCCAGGGCTTGCCCGGCCGTCACCTGATCGCCCTCACTGACGAGGATTGCGGCCACCAGCATGCCGGGGGTCTCGAAACTGAGGTTGACACTACTGGCGGGCACGACCCGGGCCTCGGCGATCACAGCTTGATCGGCGGCAATCACGGGCAGGGCAGTGGGCTGGGCAGCCTGCTGGCCAGGTGCACTACATGCACCCAGGCCAAGTATGGCCAGGCCCAGCAAGAGGCTGCTGACGAACTTCGACATGACAGCGGGCTCCTCACTCATATGCAAGCACATCACGCACTGTTACCCGCGAGGCGTTCCAGGCGGGGAGGAAACTGGCAAAGGCGGCGAGGACAATCACAAGCGTAAGCCAGAGCGCCACGCCGCTGAACGAAAAGACGAAAACAAAGCCATCTTCGGCCTGGAAGATCGTCTCCAGGCCACGGTTCATCAGATAGCTGACCGGCGCAGCGAGGATGGCCCCGATCAGCCAGCTGATCAGGCCAATCAAGATCCCTTCGACAATGACGATGCGTTGGATCGCACTGTTGCCGGCCCCGATGGCGCGCATCACGCCGATCTCACGGGTACGCTCAAGTACATTGATGCTCATCGTGCCCATCAGGCCCAACCCGCCAACTGCGGCCAGGAGGGCTGCCATCAACAGGAGGAAGAAGATGACCATATCAATGCCGATGTTGTTCTGGGCGCGAAATTCGGTGAGCGTACGCGTAAAGCTCAGTTCAAGCCCCTGGCCCTTCAGCAAGTCAGTGGCCTGGGCAGCAACCCGTACCTGCGTGGCCGCATCACGCTGGTCAGTAATCAAACGAATCTCGCTGGCCAGGCCAGCATCACCAAGCTGGCGGCTGAAGGTAGGCAGGTTCACATAGATCGCCGAGAGCGGGAAGGGTGCGTGCGAGATGCCCACCACGGTCATCGTCAACTCGCGGCCCTGCAACTTGAGCTCCACTCGGTCGCCGACCGCCAGATCGCCATAGTCGGTGGTAAAGCCACTGGTCAACACCACGGCCCCGTAGTCGTCGGGCAAGAGCCAGCGCCCCTCGCTGACATTAACACGCAGGGCATCACCATCGGCAGGCACCGAGGTGACACTGTAGGTCTTACTGCTCTCACTGCCATCGGCAGCCACAACTCGTGCATTATAGCTGTTCCAGTATTCAACATCGATCACACCCGGCACGGTCGCAACCTGGTCGAGCAGGCTGGTACGATAGGGCCGGCTCATCTGGATGAAGACATCGATATTGAGCTGCTCGTAGACCTGATCGATGGTGGTATTAAGGCTGACGCGCTGGCTGAGCACGGCCATAAAGATCAGCCCGGCGATCGTCAACGTGGTGAGGGTCAGGGCCAGGCGACCTTTGCGGCGGAAGGTGTTGCGTAGCGAGAGCAGCATCGGGCGCGAGAGGAAGTGGATATGCTCGAGCATACGATCGACGCGCCGCCGCCCGAAGCGGCCTTTGCCCAAGCCATAGCCACCAATAGCCTCGCGCACCGTCACCCGCGTACCGTTGATGATTGGAACGAGGGCAGCGAGCAAGGGAATGATCACCCCGGCGGCAATCTGCTGGAAGAGCACGTCGGGCGGCGGGATGATCGTTGAGATGTTGAAGTTGAAGAGGGCAACGAAGAAGGCGGCCAGGCCCCATGCGCCCAGCATACCGAGCGGAATGGCAAGCAACAGGGCCATCAGCGCAAAGGCCAGCACTGTCACCAGGTAGAGTTGGGCAATGTCGCGGCTGCGGGCACCGATCGACTTCATCACCCCGATCTGGCGGATCTGCTGAGTGAGCAAGGCCCCGATGGTATTGATCACCAGGAAGCCACTCAGTAGCAGGGCAAAGACGCTGATGATACTGAGCAAGAGGGTAAAGGCGCGCACAAAGTCATCGGCGGGGTAAACACCCGGCTTACTGATGAACATACCGCCCGAGACACGCCCGCTCTGCTCGATCTTCGCTTCAACCTGCTCAGCGATGGTGCGAATATGATCTTCGTCGAAGCGCCGCTCGCTCACCAGGATGTCAACCGAGTTGAAACCGGGGGCGGCACCGAGCAACTCAGCCGACTCGTTGCTGAGATAGCCGTAGCCGATGTTGGCGAGGGCAGTGGGGAAACCGCTGCCCAGGTTGTAGACGGTGCCACTGACGAGCAGATCGAATTGTTTGCCGTCGCTGCGCTCCACCCGCAGCAACTGGCCCTCGTGTGCGCCGAGAAAAGCCAGTGCCGAGCGTTCAAGCACAATTGTGCGATGCTCCGGCGGCCATTGGCCACTGAGCGGGGTTGGTACATACATACGCAGATCTTCGACCTTGTCGATCACCTGCAGCTGCAAGTCTTTCCATGTACCGTCAGGCGTCAGCGCACGTACAGCCACACTGCGCGAAGCCTGGGCATCGGCAATGCCGGGCATGCGCCGAATGGTCTGCACCAGTTCGCTATTAATATCGGCAGCGATAATCGACGCGCTGGCCGGATTAGTCGCGTTCCAATCACCGTTCAGATCACGCATCAGGATGGCGCGGCCACCGGAAACCATCCCGATGGCGAAGACGCCGATGGCGATCGAGAGCACCACGAGCATGGTGCGCGTCTTGTTACTCCAGAGATCGCCAAGAACCTTGCGCCAGCGTGGTGCCAGCATAGTATCTTCTCAACTCCTCAATCCAGATCTAGGCTGCGCCCGTCAGCATACGCTGTTCAGCCAGGCGCGTGACATCGTCGCGGGTAGCCTCGGAGGAGTCCAGCAGGGCGTGGAATTCCTGGTGATCGAGGGCCACCACTTCAACCGGGCCATTCGCGTGGGCAGCGCGCACCGTAGCGCGGCGCTCGCTAGTGCCGAGCAGGGCCAATTCACCGAAATACTGGCCCTCGTTGAGCACCTCAGCAATCAGCTCACCGCCGCCGGGCTGGTCAATGATAACCTCGACCTTGCCACGGGTAATGATATAAAAGAAGTCGGCCTGGCCACCCTTGCGCACAATCGGCTCACCCGCCGCGAAGGTCAGCCGGTCGAGCTGGCGTGTAATGTTGATCAGTTGATCAACATTGAGGCGCGGCAGGGCACGGGCAAGATATTGGTTGACGATCTCGCCGTCAGAGACGATCACCGAGCGTGAGGCGCGGCGGGCCAGGTCGTTATCGTGGGTGACCATAAGGATGGTCTTACCGGTGGCAACCAGATCCTCAAAGAGGCGAAAGACCGCCTCAGCCGTTTTGCTATCAAGGTTGCCAGTCGGCTCATCGGCAATCAGGATCGGCGGATCGTTGGCAAGGGCGCGGGCGATAGCGACGCGCTGCTGCTGGCCGCCCGAGATCGCCGAGGGCAGCTTGTTGGCCGTCTCAGCCATATCGACCTGCTCAAGCAGGCGCATAGCCCGTTCACGGCGCTCACTCGGGCGGTACATATTACAGAAATCCATCGGCAGCATGACATTTTCGATCACACTCAGCGCAGGCAGGAGTTGGAAAAACTGGAAGATGATGCCCAGGTTCTTGCCGCGCCAGACCGACATCTGGCCTTCAGTGAGGGTATGCACAAGCGTACCACCGATGATTACCTCACCTGAGGTGGGACGGTCGATGCCAGTAACCATATTGATCAGGGTTGACTTCCCCGAGCCAGACTTGCCGATGATCGCCACAAACTCGCCGCCATCAACGGTCAGGCTAACATCTTTGAGCGCGGTGAAGCTACCAGCAGCACTCTCGTAGGTCTTGACAATACGACGCAGATCGATCAGGTGTTGCGGCGTATCACTCGCGGCCTGCTGCGATCCAGGCTTGCTCTTTCCATTAAACCAGCTTCGGAACATGGTAACCCCTCCAGTGCAAGGATGCACTATGCCAGGGATAGTGTAACAGGTTCGTCGAGGCCTGGCATAGGGCTTGCGATGCAATCTTAGACAAGCTTTCGGGCTGGTTTACAGTAGCACCGCCCCAATTGCTGGCCAGCGCAACCACCAACCCGGCAGCGTGCGGGTGCTCAACATTGCCCAGGCGACCCTGGTCTGCGGATCGTAGAAGGCCATGCACCCACTGCCCCCGGCATGGCCGAAGGTTGTCGCTGCGGCGACGCCTGGGGTATAGTGGGGCCGCTTGCTACCCCGCAACTCAGGGCCGAGCCCCCAGGGGCAGTGGGGCCACTGAAGAAAACCGGGCGTACCCCCAGCCAACCCGCCGGTCTGGTCGCTGGTTGCCTCAGCCAACAAAGCTGGCGGCAGAAAGCCCGCTGGCACACCAGCAAAGGCCCGTACCAGCGCCAAGGCCCCCGCCGCATCGGTCAGCAAACCGGCCCAGGGCAGGGCCAGTCCACGCCAGAAAGCTGAATTGTAGGGCTCAAGCTCAGTGCCGGCGTGCGTCCCTAGCTGGCCACCAAGGCGAGCCACCGGCTGGCCCGGCTCGGCACCCAGATACCCATTGATCGCCAGGGGCTTCAACACCAGCACTTCCAGCGCCTGCGCAAAAGGCTGCCCTGTTACCCGTTCGACCACCAGAGCCAGCAAGCCGTAGCCCGTATTGCTGTAACAGACCCGCGTGCCCGGTGCAGCTTCCAGCCCTGTCGCCAGGCAGGCCGTTGCCAGTTGCGCCCAGTTCAACCCTATCGCGTAGGGGGCCAGTTCGGGGGCCAGGTCAACCGGCAGGCCAGCGCTATGGCAGAGCAAGCCGCGTAGCGTCACTCCCGGTTGGGCCGCTGCGGCGGCTGGCAGATAGTGTGCCAATTGATCGTCGAGGGCCAGGTGCCCCTGTGCCGCCAGGCGCAGCACCGCCAGCGCCGTCGCCAGTTTGGTCAGTGAGGCCACCGGAAAGAGGGTCGTAGCGCTGAGGGGCAGCTCATCGGCGGCATGCCCGCGCACCAGAAATTCCGCTGTCGCCGCGCCACGGGCCACCGCCACCACCATCCCCGTCACCCGCTCGGCATGAGCCACCGTTGCCAGCAGCGGCTCCAGGGCTGCCTGCCACGTGCTTACCGGCCCAGGGCCGTCTATGGGGAGATCCTTTAGTGTCATTTTAATCCTTCCTTGTCACGATCAGCCACACTGGTTTCAGAAAGGTACTCCATTCGTCGTATAATCAAGCTAACCTGAGTATTCGGATGGTTACATCCACTCTCTGGCAAGCACCTCACAACCTCACCTCGCACACAACATGGGCTGGCCAATCCGCAAAGGCCTTCACTGAGCGGCATGTTAAGGATCGTTGCGTATGCCCGACAGCCTCAGTCTGTCGCCCCTCACACCCCTTGCCAAGGTGCCTAGCGGCATCCAGGGCCTTGACACCATTACCGCTGGAGGGTTACCGTATGGACGCTCGACCCTCGTCTGCGGCAGCACCGGGTGTGGCAAAACGCTCCTGGCTATGCAATTCCTGGTGCATGGCATCCTGGAACAGAATGAACCCGGCCTCTTTGTCTCCTTTGAGGAGACACCGGCTGAGCTGGCCCGTAATGTTGCCTCGCTCGGCTTCGACCTTGAAGCATTGATCCGTCAGGGTATGCTGGTGATCGAGCAGATCTACCTTGACCGGCTCGAGATCGAAGAGATCGGCAGTTACACGCTTGATGGCCTCTTCATCCGCATCGGCTATGCCCTTGATCGGATCGGTGCCCGACGCGTGGCCATCGACACAATCGAGATGCTCTTTAGCTCGTTGAGTGATGAGACTGTCGTACGCGGCGAATTGCGCCGCCTCTTCCGCTGGCTCAAAGAGCGTGAAGTCACCGCGGTTGTCACTGCCGAACGAGCTGAGCAGAGCCTGACCCGCTACGGCATGGAAGAGTACGTCGCCGATTGTGTTATTTTGCTTGACCATCGGGTGCATGCCCAGATCGCGACACGCCGATTGCGGATCCTCAAGTACCGCGGCAGCACCCACGGCACCAGTGAATATCCCTTCCTGATCGATGAGCGTGGTCTGACCGTCTTTCCGATCACGGCCCTCGAACTCAACTACTCCGTCAGCAACGAGCGCATCAGTAGCGGTATCACATGGCTCGATGCCCTGCTTGGCGGCGAGGGCTACTATCGCGGCAGCACTGTCCTGCTCTCCGGTGAAGCCGGTACTGGCAAGTCCAGCTTCGCTGCCGCTGCTGTCGCCAGGGCCATCGAACGGGGTGAACAGACCCTCTTCATCGCCTTTGAGGAGGCTCCTCGCCAGATCGTCCGTAATCTGGCCTCGCTTGGCATCGATCTCAGCCCCGGTCTCACCACTGGCCGACTCCACTTCCACACCCTGCGCCCCACCCTCGCCGGGCTTGAATTGCACCTTGCGCTGATCATTGATCAGATCATGCGCCGCCAGCCGACCCTGGTCGTGGTTGATCCAATCACCAGCCTGATCAGCCAGGGCGCTGAGAGCGAAGTGCGGGCCATGCTTATGCGCCTGATCGACCTCTGCAAACAGCACACGATCACCCTCCTGCTCACCAGCCTGAGCGCTACGCTCCCCGATTTTGATCGAAACGAGGTCAGCATCGCCTCCCTGGTTGACACATGGCTGCTCGTGCGCAACCAGGAGCTCAACAACGAGCGTCACCGCGAGTTGACCATCCTCAAATCGCGCGGTATGGCTCACTCCAACCAGGTCTGTTCCTTCTTCCTTGCATCCAGCGGCATCAGCCTGGGAGTGTCCCATGAGTGAAGGTTTTATCGAAGCGACGCCGCCCGAGGCCGACTCGGAGATCTGGCAACTGCGGCTTTATGTCGCCGGACAAACACCCCGTTCACTGATCGCCCTGGCTAATCTGAAGCAGATCTGTCAGACCCACCTCGCCGGGCGCTACACGATCGAGGTGATCGATCTGCTTGAGACGCCCCTGCTTGCCAGTGGCGATCAGATCCTGGCCTTGCCGACCCTGGTGCGCAAGCTGCCGCCGCCGGTTCGCAAAATCATCGGTGATCTCTCCAATGTTGAGCGGGTGCTTGTCGGCCTTGACCTGCGCCGTCATTCCTAGCATACCAGCTATTTTCGAGCTCCACACCATATGCCACAGAACTCTTCTTCAGGGGCTCATGCTTCTGGCCCACCCGACAACCATGGTGGCCAGTTGTACGAACTAGAGCTCTATGTTGCGGGGATCTCCTTGCGCTCACAGCAGATCATCGCCGAACTGACCGCCCTCTGCGAGCGAGTGCTCTGCGGGCGTTATACCCTTGCCATTGTTGATGTCTATCAGCAGCCTACGCGCGCAAGTGCAGCTGGGATTGTCGCCGTCCCGGCCCTCGTCCGGATCGCCCCGCTGCCAGCGCTACGTTTTGTAGTGACGCTCGAAGATCTGGGCTATGCCCTGCGCCAGATGACAGTCGCGCTAGATTAGGACGCCATTAGCTATGGCTACGCGCATGTCGGTGCGCCGGGCGCGCCGACTGGTCGAACAGAATAGCGACCTGCGCGCCCAGCTTGCCGAAGCTGAGCAGCTCCTCTATGCGATCCGCCATGGCGATATGGACGCCCTGGTGGTCGAGGGGCCTGACGGCCCGCAGATCTTTACGCTTCAGAGTGTCGAGCGCATCTACCGTGTTCTGGTCGAGACAATGAATGAGGGGGCCGCGACCCTGCATCCCTCCGGTACCGTGCTCTACGCGAACCGCTACCTTGCCAGCTTGCTTGGCGTGCCCCTCGAACAGCTGATCGGGGCCTCCTTTACCCGCTTTGTCCCGCCCGAGAGCGAGCCACGAATCGCACAGTTGATCAGCGGTGCGCTGGCCAGCCCCACAGCTGGCGATGCGCGCCTCAAAGCAGCCAGTGAACAACTCATCTCGGTGCGCCTCAGCCTGCACGCCCTCAACGAAGGCTCTGCTACCACCGTTTGTATGATCGTCACTGACCTGAGCGAGCACGAGCACGCCCGCACCAGCCTGCAACAGGCCCTTGAACAGAAGAATGTGCTCCTACGCGAGATCCACCACCGGGTCAAGAACAACCTTCAGGTGATCACAAGCCTGCTACGGCTCCAGGCCAGTACCCTCGCCGATCTGCGCCTCAGCAGCGCCTTCCAGGATAGCCTGAACCGTATTCGGGCCATGGCCCTCGTTCATGAACAACTCTATGCCAGCAGTGATCTCGCAGCCGTTAGTGCCGAAACCTACCTGCAAACCCTGACCACCAGTATCCTACGCAGCTCAGGGCTCAATCTAAGCCAGCGCCTCAACTGCAACATTGACCCCGCCATCCAACTCTCCGTCGACATGGCTATGCCACTTGGCCTGATCGTCTCCGAGCTGGTTGCGAATAGCCTCAAGCACGGCTTTGCTGATGGACGTGCCGGGCAGATCCACGTCCATCTTTCGCAGGAGCAGACCGAGTTGCGGCTTACGGTGCGCGACGACGGCATAGGCTTGCCGATCAACTTTGACCCCGAACGGGCTACCACCCTCGGCCTGCGCATTGTGCGTACCCTCGCTCGCCAGCTTGGCGGCAGCCTCGCGATCACCACCGACAACGGCACGGTCGTTGAAGTTACCATTGCCTCAGGCCCGCACACAACAACCCCATACCCCACTCCAGTCCATCCGGTGCAGGAGGTACAGGCGTGAGTACCCTGAGTGTGCTGATCGTTGAAGATGAGTTGATCACCGCCCTCGATCTGGAGGAGACCCTTCAGCGGATGGGCTATCGCGTGGTAGGTATCGCTGATACTGGCGATCTCGCCATTGAAATGGCAAACCAGAATCGTCCTGAAATTGTATTAATGGACATAACTATTCGTGGTGCAATGGACGGCATCACTGTGGCGGGTCTATTACGCGAGCGTTTCGATCTGCCGATCGTCTACCTGACGGCCCATGCTGACCCTGAGACCCTGCATCGTGCAGCCCGTAGCGGCCCTTTTGGCTACTTGATCAAGCCCTTTGAAGAGCACGATTTGCAGATGGCGCTCACCCTGGCCAGTGCCAAACACTCGATTGAACGTGAGTTGCGCCAGGCCCATGCGCGGCTCAACGCCACGGTCGCGACGCTTGAACGCCGCAACGGTGAGTTGCAGGTCTTTCATACGCTCGCTGCCGACCTGCAACTGGCCGTTACCAGCGCCGGGGCCTGTGCCGCGATTGTTGAAGCTGTGCGCCAGTTCTTCCCCGAAGACTCCGGCATGCTCATGCTGCAACGCTCTGCCGATGGCCAACTCGAGTCGGTCTTCGCCTGGGGACCGCTGATCAAATCCGGTTCACCCTTCCCCGCCAATACGTGTCCTGCACTCAATGGACGCCAGATCGTTATAGATTCGCTTATACCCATCTGCGCCCGCTGTGCGCGTGCCGAACAGCCTACTAATCTCGAGATTGCCTGCGTGCCCCTCACCACTGCCGAACAACAGGTCGGCGTGCTCGTCCTTGGCCACCAGGCTGTACCGCATAACCCGTCGGACGAGTCGGTCACCCTCGCCGACCGGCGCCGCCTTGCGTCCGCCCTCGCCGACCAGGCTTCCCTCGGCCTCACCAATGTGCTTCTGCGTGACGCCCTGCGTGAACAGGCCGTGCGGGATCCCCTCACCGGCCTTTTTAACCGGCGCTATCTTGATGAAGCCCTCCCCCGCGAACGGGCCCGCGCCCGCCGTGACCGCACCCCGATTGGCCTCGTATTGATTGATATCGACCACTTCAAAAAGATCAACGACACCTATGGCCATGGTGCCGGTGACACCGTCCTGCGCAGCATCGGCGCACTCCTGCGCGCCTCGGTGCGCACCAGCGACATAGCCTGTCGCTACGGCGGCGAAGAGTTCCTCCTGGTGCTGCCCACCGCCACTGCCGAGGCAACCCACCAGCGCGCTGAACTGATCTGTGCTACGCTCAAACAGGTTCGCCTTGAATATGGCGGTGAAGCCCTGCCGCCAATCACCGTCTCGGCTGGTATTACCCTGCTGCAACCCTCCGACGACGGGATTGACGCTGCTCTTACCCGGGCCGATAATGCCCTCTATGCCGCCAAAGCGGCCGGACGTGATCGCATCGTGCTCGCCTGATCGTCGTAGCCTGAGTACTTCCCATGCCTCTCCCCCTGCCCGGCCTTACCACCGTGATGATTGTTCGTAAAGACTACGGACGGCGTTATAGCGACCTGCCGGTTGATCAGCTTGACAACGACGGCTTTGAGATCAACTGCGCCGGTAGCTACATGCGCCCACACCATTATGATCTCCGCCCCGGCGATCTGGTACGCTGGCGTCAGGGCAACGACTATCTCGAAGCTGTGATCAGCGCCGTTGCAGTTGACGAACAGAGCATCCGCGTCATCCTCAACCAGCCCCGACCTCTCCCAGCGGATTTCTTTCCCTACTGATCGTGCTCAAGGAGCCTCCTTATGCGTGTCCTTGTCTACGACACCCATTCCTACGATACAAGCTTTCTCGACACCGCCAATGGCGGGCACCACGAGTTGCACTACACCACGGCCCAACTCGACCAGCAGACAGCGGCCCTGGCTCAGGGCTATGACGCCGTCTGTCTCTTCGTCAATGACCGCGCCGATGCCCTCGTGATGGAGCGCCTGGCCACCCTCGGCGTGCGGATGATCGCCCAGCGTTCAACTGGCTTCAACAACCTTGACCTGGTAGCGGCTGAACAACACGGTATCACCTGCATGCGCGTAGGCTATTACTCGCCCTATGCCGTGGCCGAATTTGCGGTCGCCCTGCTGCAGACCCTCAATCGGCGTATTCACCGCGCCTATAATCGCACGCGCGAGTTTAACTTTCGCCTCGCTGGTCTGCTCGGTCACGATATCCATGGGCGTACCGTCGGCGTGATCGGTACAGGCAAGATCGGTGCCATCTTCGCCCGCATCATGTCTGGTTTCGGCTGCCCTGTGCTCGCCTATGATGTCACCCAGAACCCTGAATGCCTCGATCTTGGCGTCCAGTACGTCGCCCTTGATGAGTTGTTGCGCAAGGCCGACATCATCAGTCTGCATGTGCCGCTGCTGCCCCAGACCCATCACCTGATCAATGCAACCACCCTGGCCCTCATGAAGCCCGGTGTAATGATCGTCAATACCAGCCGTGGCGGTCTGATCGATACCGAGGCCCTGATCACTGCCATCCAGCTCGGCAAGATCGGTGCTGTCGGTCTTGATGTTTACGAAGAAGAAGAGGGCAAGTTCTTCCGCGACCTCTCCGACCAGGTCATGAATGATGAGGTACTCGCCCGCCTGATGACCTTCCCCAATGTGCTGATCACCGGTCACCAGGCCTTCTTCACCCACGAGGCGATGAGTACCATTGCCGCAACTACCATCCGCAACCTCACCGATTTTGAAGCGGGTCGCAGCAGTGAGAACGTGCTACGACCAAAATAGAGCTTACCCGCGATGGCCCGAACGCCTGAACCTACCCGCTTGAGCACGATCAGCAGTTATGCCCGCAGCGAGTTTGCGCGCCAACGCCTGCTTATTCGCATCCCCCTCCTTACCGCAACCGCAGGCTCACTGCTCGGTGTCGGCCTGGTGCTGTTGATCAATCGCCTTACCGGCATCCCCCTGGTCTGGCTGACCCGCGATACTGCTTCAGTCATTGAGCAGCCGGGGGTGATTGGCATCCTCTCCAATCTGGGGATTATGGCATGGGCGGCAGCAACAGCCCTCTGGCTCTTCAGTTGGGCACTCCTGCGTCGTACCAATCCGCGCCACTACCTAGCCGGCTTTACCCTCGCCTCCGGTCTTCTCACCCTCCTCCTGCTGCTCGACGACGCCTTTATGCTTCACGAGGATGCGCTCCCGATCTTGCTGGGTATTCCTGAGTTGCTCGTGCTGATTGCCTATCTCTGCATCATACTGGCCTATGCCTTCTTGAATTGGCACCCGGCCTTGCGCACCTTCTACCTGCCCGGTCTGCTTGCTGGCGGGTTGTTGGCGGCCTCCTTCGCGATGGATCTGCTCTTGCCTACCGGCCCGCGCCAGACGGTTGTCGAGGACAGCTTCAAATTTGCTGGCATCCTCTTCTGGCTCGCCTATGCCGTCACCGTTGCCGGTCAGGTGATTGACGAGCTGCACACAGATCCCTGAGTTGGTGTCCTCCGCGTATCCTTTAGCTGCTCCGTGCGGTATAACCGGCGATCAGCCATTGCTACTGCGCGGAGTGCCTGCCATGATCACCCGGGTTTATAGTTGTGCCGTGATCGGGCTCGAAGGTTTGCTCGTTGAGGTCGAGACGGATATTGCCCAGGGCCTGCCCTCCTTTACACTGGTTGGGCTGGGTGATGCAGCCGTTCAAGAGAGCCGCGAACGGGTGCGCGCTGCCATCCGTAACTCCGGTCTGAGCTTCCCTATGAAGCGCCTGACTGTCAATCTGGCCCCCGCTGACCTGCGCAAGGCCGGGCCGGCCTACGATCTGCCGATCGCCATCGGCCTCCTGCTCGCCTCCGAACAGCTGGTGGGGGCAACCGAAGGCGCAGCCTTTATCGGCGAATTGGGCCTCGATGGTAGCCTGCGCCACACCGACGGTGTTCTGCCTATGGCGGCCGTTGCACGTGCCCGCGGCATACGCATCCTCTACGTCCCCGCCGATGATGCCGCCGAAGCGGCCCTGGTCGAGGGGCTAACCGTCGTGCCGGTCGCCTCGCTCGCTGCCCTGGCAGCCCATCTGAGCGGCGAACGCCTCCTGGCCCCCTACGCCGCCGGGTTGATCGCACCCGAGGAAGATCCTGATTTTCCGATCGATTTTCAGGATGTTAAAGGTCAGGAACATGTCAAACGCGCCATGGAGGTCGCTGCCGCCGGTGGGCATAATGTGCTGCTGAGCGGTACACCTGGGGCAGGCAAAACCATGCTGGCGCGGGCACTCCTTTCGGTGCTACCACTGATGAGCCTGGACGAGGCCCTTGAAGTGACTAAGATCTACAGTGTCTGCGGCCAGCTACCTAAAGAGACGCCCCTGGTGCGGCGTCGGCCCTTCTGCGCACCGCACCACACCACCTCGCTGGCTGGCCTGGTGGGTGGCGGGGCCGGGCGCGCCCGGCCTGGTATGGTCAGCCTGGCCCATCGTGGTGTGCTCTTCCTCGACGAACTGCCCGAGTTCGGGGCCAAGCTCGAAGTACTGCGCCAACCCCTGGAGGATCGCATGGTAACCCTCAGCCGGGCTAACTATAGCGTGACCTACCCGGCGGCCTTTATGCTCGTCGCCGCCCAGAATCCCTGCCCCTGCGGCTGGCACGGCGATCCCGAACGCGAATGCACCTGTAGTTCGGCTCTGGTAACCCGCTACCAGAAGCGTATCTCCGGGCCGCTGCTCGACCGCATCGACATCCATGTCGAGGTGCCACGGGTCAACTACGAGAAGCTCAGCTCGGAGCGCCTGGGCGAAGCCTCGCCTGCCATCAGGCGGCGAGTAGCCGCCGCCCGCGAGTGCCAGCGTGCCCGCGGTAGCGGCGAGGGCCGTAGGCTGACTAATGCCGAGTTAGGGCCAGCCGAGTTGCGCCAGCATTGCCGGCTCGATGGGGCCGGCCAAGCCCTGATGAAGGCCGCTGTGCGCCAACTCAACCTCTCGGCCCGTGGCTACCACCGGGTCTTACGTCTGGCTCGCACTATCGCCGACCTGGCTGGCAGCGAAACGATTGGCCCCGCCCATCTCGCCGAGGCTATCCAATATCGTCCCCGGCGCACCGAATAGGGCTGCGGTGTTAGACAAGGTTTCAGAAAGGACGGTCAAGCTGGTTTGAACCTTGTCTTAGATCCTCTTCCCTGCACCTGCCCGTAAGTCGGCCCCACCGAAAAGCAAGACCAGCCCGCCAATCGAACTAACCAGCAGGCGGATGCTGAAGACGGTGAAAGCCAGGGCCAGAGCCGTGGCATCAGGCACCCCAACCTGACGCAGGTAGAGCGTGAAGACCAGGTCGCGCGCCCCGACATTGTTGAAGAAGATCGGTACGAGCCCGAGCATGTCGGTCAGCGGCACCATCAGAGCATAGATCAGCGCTGCCGCCTCGATCTGCAGGGCGATACCAGCCACCAGGTGCAGGCTGATCCAGGTGGCATGAAAGATCAGCGAAAGCCCCATCACTTTGAGCAGCAGCACCCGGTTGTTGCCATAGGCCGCCAGGGTCTCGGCAACACTGTGCAAAGGTCGGCGCAGCCCTGCCGGCAGCAGATGGCCCAGGCGAGCCATCAACCAGGGTGAAGCAAAGGCGACTGCCGTCGCCGTCAGGGCCAGCAGGGCGAAGGCTGCCGCTGTTATCGTCAACTCTGGGGCTGTCACCAGACGTAGCCCAAAGAGGTCGGTTGAGCTGATCAGGAGGGCCCCGAGGGCGATCAGGCTCAGGGCCAGGAATCCGGTCAGGCGCTCCATAAAGACTGAGGCGCTGGCCTCACTGTAACTGCCGCTACGCCGTCCCAGGGCAACTACGCGCATGGCGTCGCCGCCCACCGAGGTCGGCAGGAAGTTGTTGGCGAACTGGCCCATAAAATAGACGGCCAGGAGCCAACGATAGGGCTGGGGACGCCCACTTGCCCGTACCAGCACCCCCCATTTGAAGGCACTGATCGCAATCGCCACGATCTGTAAACCCACCGCCAGAGCTAGCAGGGCCAGGTTAGCCTGCCGCCAGCGGGCCCAGATCGCCGCCGGGTCGGCCTGCCAGACCAGCACCGCCAGCAGTCCTCCGCTCACCAGCAGGCGCAGGATGATCAGCCAGGGGCGTGTGCGCTGCCTGAGGGGAGCACTCATGGTGCCTCAAGCTCCAGGCTGCCCAGCAGGGCTGCGTCGGCTCCGGCCCAGGCTGCATCGGCGGCGGCCCCGGCGCTGAGCGGCAGGCGCGTGCCGCTGGCCGGGTCGTAGAGCCCAAGCACCAGGTGGTAACGCCCCGGGCGGAGCTCGGCAGGCAGGCTCAGCGGGATGGGGACGGCTACCTGCATGCCTGGCTGCCATGTGCTCGTCGGGCCCACACTGGTGCCGCCAGGCGGCAGATCGACCTGGGCGACCCGCACCCCATCGGCGTCAAGCAGGTGCAAAAAGAGCAGCAGGTCGCCCGGCGGTCTCGCCCGTACATCCCAGACTGGCGTCACAAGCAACTCCGTGCCGTGCTGCTCGACGCTGTAGCCGGGCAGACGCAGCAGCCCACCAAACTCGGCCCCCACCGGCTCACTGAAGGGCCGCACCAGTTGGTAGATGCGTGCATACTCGATCCCGTGGATGGTGATCGTGTGCAGGGGCAAGCTCTGCTCAATGCGTGCGTAGATCTCCGGGGCATCACCCCGCTGGCGTGACTCAAGATAGACCACCGCATAGTTCGGGTTGGCCTGATCGATGGCCCGGATCTCCTGGACTGGCACTGGCACAAAGGGCTGCAAAGTCGGTGGGAGGGCCGCAATGATCTGGCCGTTGTTGATGTCAGGCTGCGCCCGCAACCATGCTCCCACCTGATCCATCCCCTCGCCCCAGCCGATCAGAAAGAGGTTCTGCGCCACACGCCCACCGCCAAGCAGTGGGTTGTAGTAGCTTAGGTAGTAGGGATGGTACCAGGCCAGGCTCAACCCCTGCACGAGCAGCAAGATCAGCGTGATTGGTAGGGCTATGCGTGTGGCCGGGGCTGCCGCCGCCGGGGTGCGTCGTAAACGCGCAAGCAACTGGGCCAGCCAGATCCCCAGTTCGATCAGCCCGTAGGCGGATAAGGTCAGCAGGGCCGGCCACATTGGC
Organism: uncultured Chloroflexaceae bacterium; assembly: GCA_964592425.1. Taxonomy (GTDB): domain Bacteria; phylum Chloroflexota; class Chloroflexia; order Chloroflexales; family Chloroflexaceae; genus Viridilinea. The sequence continues at coordinate 71,710 of CAZQCG010000017.1, read as the reverse complement.
AGGATATAACGGTCAAACTTCTTTGGCCCAAAGTTCATCACCAGCAGCCAGAAGAGCGCAAAGGCCCCCAGGCTGATCAGGGTCATGCGCTCGCGCCGCAGCAGCGCATCGCGGCTACAGAGCCTCGTCCAGCGCCAGATCAGCGGTGGCAGCAGCAGCAGGCCGAGCAACTCAAGCGGCGTGAGGCGGTAGAGCCCGATCAGGGGATAGAAGAGTGGCCCTGGATCACCCACGCTCTGGCCGAGAAAGAACTGCCCATCGCCGTTGGGCCGCCCGCCATTGCCGATGATCTCTTCAACATAACGTCCGAGGGCATACTCCGGCGCAACCCAGAGGGCCGGCCAGAGCAGCAGAATAGTGAACAGTGCTATTCCCAACACCAGCAGGTAACGACTGAGCGCCCAACCCAGGCGCTGCATCCATGGCGCTGCGGCAGGCTGGCGCAGGTGTGGGCCAGCCCAGCTGAAGAGGATCAGCCCGAGCGGCGGCAAAACGATCAGCGCTGGCCCTTTGGTCAGCAGCGCCAGCCCACAGAGCACCCCCGTCACGATCAGCCAGGGCCATGGACGGACTGCCGTACAGGCTACCATCGCTGCCAGCAGCGTCAGCATTACCAGATCAGTCAGCAGGGCGTCCAGATGCAGCAGGCGGCCCTGGGCGATCAAAAAGGGCGACGTGGCCCAGAGCAGGGCAGACACCAGGGCGACCGCCGGGCGCACCAGCCTGGTAAGCAGCAAATAGGCCGCGCTGATCGCCAACGCATGAGCCAGGGCTGGCCCCAGCCGCAGCCAGGCCAGATGCTCAAGCCGATCCGGCGCAATGATCCAGCCAGCCGCCAGGGCCTGTGCTTGAAGCTGCAAGCCCAAATTGCCCAGCCACATCAGCGTCACGCCTGGGTGGCCAGTCAACATAGTCTCGGCCCATTTGCCAGCCGCCAGGGCCGCGCCGAAGCGCTCGCTGCGGCTGATCCAGTGATAGGCTTCGTCGGTCGTAAAGAAGTCGGCCAGGCCCACTATGCGTGGCAGTAGGGCAATGAGCGCCACCAGCAGTGCCACCAACCCACGTTTGAGCGCAGTAAGCTGGTGCGGGGCAGGCAGCGCGACCGGCAGTGCGCGCTCGGGCATGGTGCGTTTCATCAGGCGGGCCACTTCTGCATCTCGGTGGGGATTATAGCACAGGCCCCCCCTTCTATAAGCGTTGCGCTAGAACCGGCCCGCCGGGCCTTGCAAATCATTGACACAACATCATATGGATGCCCATAATGCACAAAGTTACGTCTCCGCGCATTTCTGGATGCGCGGGCCGAAAGGTAAGCTAGCTATGAGTGAGTCAACCAGCCCCATATCTGTAGCCGAACCCGCCATCAGTACCCCTGAAAGTCTACCGCTGATCGCCCTCGAAAGCGCAGTTGTTTTTCCTTCTAATGTGATCAGCCTGTCACTAAATGATGAACATATTGCCGCCGCCGAGGCTGGCCTGAAAGAGGGCCGGTATGTCTTGCTGGTGCCCAAACGCCCCGATGCTGCCGATGAGGCCCCCCTGGCCGAGCAACTCTTCACTATTGGCGTGATCGGGCGCATCGAGCAGTCGGGTGTGCTGCCCGGCGGTACCAGTGGCATTATCGTGCGCGGCCTTGTGCGCGCCGAGATCGGGGTACAACTGCAGGCCGAGCCCTACCCACGCTTCAGCTTCACCCGCCACCCCGACGAGCTTGCCACTAGCGAGGGCCTCGATGAGTTGGTGATCGAGACTCGGGCCGTGATCGATGCCGTGCTCGAACTGCGCCCCGGCATCACCCAGGAGATCCGCAATTTCGTGCGGGCTATCGAAGATCCCGGCCAGCTTGCCGATAATACCGGCTACTCGCCCGACTATACCTTCGAGGAGCGGCTTGATCTGCTGGCAACCTTCGAGGTCACTGCGCGCCTACATAAAGTGCGCGAGTTCTACCGCAAGCAACTGGCCCTGCTCCAGGTGCAGAACCGTCTGCGCCAGGAAGTCCAGGAGGGTTCAGCCAGGCAGCAGCGCGAGTTCTACCTGCGCCAGCAGTTGCGTGCCATCCAGAAGGAACTGGGCGAGGATGATAGTGAGGTCGCCGAACTGGAAGATCTGCGCACCAAACTGGCCGCCGCCAATTTGCCCCCCGTCGCTCGCACCGAGGCCGACCGTGAGTTAGGTCGCCTGCGCCGCATCAACGGTAGCTCACCCGAGTACCAGATGGTGCGTACCTACCTTGAATGGCTGGCCGAACTGCCCTGGGGCAAACATACCGGCCACGCCATCGACATGGCCTTCGCCCGCCAGGTGCTCGACGAGGATCACCATGGCCTGGAGAAGATCAAGCAGCGCCTGCTCGAATACCTGGCCGTCAAGCAACGCCGTGCCGAAGTTGGCGAAGATAGCGGGCGCGCCGGGCGCGAGCCTATTCTTGCTTTGGTCGGCCCGCCCGGCGTTGGCAAAACCAGCCTTGGCCAGAGCATCGCCCGCGCTCTGGGGCGCAGCTTTGTGCGCATGAGCCTCGGCGGTGTGCGTGACGAAGCCGAGTTACGCGGCTTCCGCCGTACCTACATCGGCTCTCAGCCAGGGCGGATCGTCCAGGAACTGCGCCGCGCCGGGGCCGCCGACCCGGTCATCCTGCTTGATGAGATCGACAAACTCGGCAGCGACTACCGCGGCGATCCCGCTGCCGCCCTGCTCGAAGTGCTTGACCCCGAACAGAACCATACCTTCACCGATCACTACCTCAACCTGCCCTTCGACCTCTCGCAGGTGCTCTTTCTGGCCACTGCCAATAACTGGGACACCGTGCCGCCTGCCCTGCGCGACCGCATGGAGGTGATCGAGCTCTCCGGCTATATCGAAGATGAAAAGGTACGTATCGCCCAGAGCCACCTGGTTACGCGCCAGGAACGAGCCAACGGCCTGCGCCCTGGCGAAGTGCAGCTGAATGAAGAGGCCCTGCGCGAGTTGATCAACGGCTACACCCGTGAAGCCGGTGTGCGCAACCTTGAGCGTACTATTGGTGCCGTGCTACGCAAAGTGGTACGCAAAATCGCCGAGACGGCCACATCATCCGGCGAGGTGGCCGCGACCACTGCACCAGGCACAGCAAGCGGCCCCGGCGTGGTCACCCCGGTTCTGCCCGTGATCGTCGATGCCGCCTTTGTCAACGAAGCCCTGGGCCGCCGGCGCTTCTACAACGAGGCCCAGGAGCGCATCGATCAGCCCGGCGTGGCCACCGGCATGGTCTGGACGCCCGTCGGCGGCGACATCATCTTCGTTGAGGCTACCGCCATTGAGGGCAACCGCGAGCTAAAGATCACCGGCCAGCTCGGCGAAGTGATGCGCGAAAGTGCCGAGGCCGCCCTGACCTATGTGCGCTCACGGGCCCACCGGCTCGGCATCGATCCGCGCTTCTTCGAGACCCACGCCATCCACATCCACGTCCCGGCGGGGGCAGTACCCAAAGACGGCCCCTCGGCGGGGATCACCATTGCCACCGCTCTGGCCTCCGCCGCCACCGGCTGCCTGGTACGCGAAGATGTCGCTATGACCGGCGAGATCTCGCTACGCGGGCGTGTACTGCCGATTGGCGGGATCAAAGAGAAGGCGCTGGGCGCGCACCGTGCCGGCATCCACACGATCATCCTGCCCCGCCGTAACATGGCCGACCTCGACGACTTTCCGCCTGAGGTGCGCGCCGAGTTGACTTTCGTGCCCGTCGATACCCTCGACGATGTATTGGCCACGGCCCTGCGGCCCCGCGTGGATCATCCCGGTGATCCCCTCAATACGACCATTATCGTGCCCCACACTGGTGCCCTGGTGGAAGGGTAGCAGCGCGGGGCGCTGTGGCACCCTTCTGAAGAAATCACGTCGTACTGTCACCAACCAGGCTGAGAATCACATCACGCAGCTCAGCAGACTCGACCGGCTTGGGCACATACTGCTGAAAGCCGGCTGCCAGCACGCGCATACGATCTTCGATGCCCACATAGGCCGTCAGGGCTATCGCCGGTACCGCCCCACCCTCCTCTGGCTTCAGGCTACGGATGCGTTTGATCAGCCAGTAGCCATCCTCGCCGGGCATGGCAATATCAGAGACCAGCACGTCAGGTTGCCAGGCACGCGTCAAGGCCAGGGCTTCGTGGGCGTTGAGACAGCCCTGAACCGTCGCGCCATCGAGACTGAGCATCCCATCGAGCAGATCGAGAATGTCTGGCTGATCATCAACCACCAGAATGCGCAAGCCGCTGAGCGGATAGTGGGCTTCCGCCGATCCAGATGTCTCGTCGGCTACCTCAGGGCCAGCAACGGTCAAGGCATGCGTGATAGCCAGGGGCAGGCACACCGTAAAGGTAGCCCCCCGCCCGACCCCAGGGCTAATCGCGGTGACAGTGCCGCCATGTAACTCAACCAGGTGACGCACAATCGCCAGGCCCAGGCCCAGGCCACTATGCGCCCGCTGGCTCGAACTGTCGGCCTGGCGGAAGGGCGTAAAGAGATAGGGCAGGAAGCTTGCCTTGATACCCTGGCCATTATCGCTTACGCTCAACTCAGCGCTGGTTTCATTGGTTGTTAGTCTGACCTTAATCTGCCCGCCTGCCGGGGTAAACTTCGTCGCGTTCGAGAGGAGATTCCAGACAACCTGCTGCAAACGGTTGGTATCGCCCATCACCGGGCCGACCGCCGGATCGAGATCGACTAGCAGCGTCAGACGCTTCGCGTCCATCGTCGGCTGTACAGTAGTGAGCGCAGCGCGGATGACGGGCACGATCTCGATCAGCTTCGGCTCAATCTGTAGCTTACCGCTGGTAATGCGTGACACGTCAAGCAGATCCTCGATCAGTGCCGCCTGGGCCCGCGCACTCTCGATCAACTTCGGAATAGTACGGCTCACATAGTCCTGGTCTTCCGGGCGTCGTTGTAACAACTGGGCATAACCAAGCAAGGCCGTCAGAGGGGTGCGCAATTCGTGGGAGACCGTGGCTAAAAACTCATCCTTAAGCCGGTTGGCCTCTTCGGCCTGCGCCCGTACCGCCTGCTCCCGGGTGTAGAGTTGCTGATTCTCGAGGGCTATCGTACTAATCTGCGCCAGTTGCACCAGCAGGGCTTCGTCATCTGCGCTAAACTCGCCTGCTTCTTTCTCAAATAACTCGATCAGCCCCAGATTATGCCCCTGGCGGCCAACCAGAGGTACTGCCAGCCAGTTACGCAGTGGCAGCGGCTCGTCCTCTGCTTCCTGGGCGAACTGGACTGCAAGCAGCGTGCCGTTCAGGCGCATGGCTGTATTGCTGTGGCAGACCTGCTCAGCCAGGCGTGTGAGCGTCGGCGAAGCCAACTCCTGCGGTTGCCCGGCATACGCGGAACTGACCGACGTCGGGGGGGGCGGGACGTCACTGGTAATGCTGACCCGCGCCTGCTGCGCACCGCTCAACTTGCGCGCATGCTCGGCACTCAGGCGCAGCAGATCGGTCTGGCTATGGCTAGCATTGATCAGCAGGGAGGCAGTGTTGAGTTGTTGCAGCCGCAGGACGTTGGCCCGCAGGGCATCCTCGGCCCGCTTGCGCTCGGTGATGTCGTTGCCCACCGCGAGAATGGCGACCACCTGGCTATGTTCATCGCGGATCGGACGGTTGGTCCAGGCCATCCAGACCCGCCGCCCATCGCGGCACACATTCTCGTTAATCACGTTGATAAAGTGATCGGGCGTGGCCACAATATCGCTAATCAGCCGGCTCAGGTCGGCCCCGGTCGACTCGATTGCCGGGACAAGCAAATTAATGTTTTTACCCACGATCGCTTCGGGGCTGTAGCCGAAAAAGCTCTGGGCATATTCGTTGAAGAAGAGTACCGTACCATCACAGGCCCAGCGAACAATCGCACTATTGGCATTCTGCACCAGCTCGCGATAGCGGCTCTCACTGGCCTCCAGAGCCTCCTCGGCGCGTTTCAGGCGGGTGGCATCGCGCCCGAAGGCCAACACAATCTGTTGCAAGACCTGATCAGCCGAGAGGGAGGGGAAGGTGCGGAGCCGCACCCAGGCCACCTCAGCATCCCTGGCACAAACCAGGCCCAGGGCTATGTCGGGCAGAGGTTGCTGCGTGGCCTGCACCTGTGCAAATGGATGCTCAGCACCCGCCAGGGGTCTCCCATCGTCATGCACAAAACGCCAGGGCGGCGCTGTCACTAGCGTCCCGATCAGGTCGGTGATCTCAAGACCGATCAGGCGGGCCACTTCCGCGTTGGCATAGATCACCCGTCCGTCGGGTGTACAGATGATCACCCCACAGAAGAGGTTATGCAGCAGAAGATCAATGTTGATTGCAAGATCCGGCTGGTTAATCATCGCGGGGAAGGTCAGGATGTGGGCAGCTGGTGCAGAGGTGTAAGCATACCTCTGACTCTCACTGCTGGCCGCCACGCTCGGTGAAATAGCTGATCATATAGTTAACCACTAGCTCACGATGCTCATCGAGCAGGCTTTCAAGTACCTGCTGGACAACCATCTGCACAAGATCTTCCTGTGAAAGGGCCGGGCGGTAGATATCGGCGTTGCCCGCCCGCTCACGCTTCAAGAAGCCTTTGTCAACCAGGCGCCGCATGGTCGTCAAGACCGTCGTGTAGGCAATCGTCCGCTGCTGGGCCAGCAGGGCGTGGATCTGCCTGACACTGCTGTGTGCCTCCTGCCACAAGATCTGCATGATCTCAGCTTCGAGCGGGCCTAGCGCTTTGGACAGACCCTCTCTGGCAGGATTAAAGTGGATGGGTATGCTCAAGGCCATGGGCATCACCCTGTAAAGCATGTTTCAGCATCGGCCAGCCGAGCTTGGCAATGACCCGCACCTTAAGCTCGTTTGAAACACACCTGAGATCAAGTGTCAGGAATCAAATGATGATAGCAGTATACCCTGCCAGCATGATGAAAACAAGCCGTTCACCGGCAGACGGCGGGACAGATGCCGTATAATAGCGGTACTTATCTTTCATAAGTAGCCGCAGGAGGGCTCTATGTCGGCAGCAGGGCTGCCCCCGATCATCCAGGGCGGGATGGGCGTCGCGATCTCGGACTGGCGCCTCGCCCAGGCCGTCGCCCGTCGCGGCCAGCTCGGCGTCGTCTCGGGCACGGGGGTTGATACAGTAATGGTACGTCGGCTCCAGGAGGGTGATCCCGGTGGACATACGCGCCGGGCGATCGCCCGCTTTCCCCTGCGCGATGTGGCCGAAGCGATCCTCAAGCGCTACTTCCGGCCTGAGGGCCGCGCTCCCGGTGAGGCTTATGCCCTTTTGCCAATGTTTCGCCCCGTCACGTCGCGTAGCCGGCTTGAGGCGGCCATGCTCGGTGCTTTTGTCGAGGTCAGCCTGGCCAAAGAGGGCCATGCTGGCCCCATCGGCATGAATTTGCTGACCAAGGTGCAGATGCCGAACCTGGCCCTGCTCTACGGGGCCATGCTGGCCGGGGTCGATGCGATCCTCATGGGTGCCGGCATCCCGCGTGATATTCCCGGTGCCCTTGACGCTATGGCCGTGGGGCGGCCAGCGACCCAGGCCTTCGAGATCGAGGGGCTGCCTGCCGGTGCCAGCGCCCAGCTTACGCTTGACCCGCAAGTACACTGGGAGGGCGAACCGCCTCAACTGCCTCGCCCGCAGTTCCTGGCTATTATCGCCAGCAACTCCCTTGGCACAATGCTGGCCCGCAAGGCCAGTGGGAAGGTCAACGGCTTTATTATTGAAGGCCCGACGGCTGGCGGCCATAACGCCCCGCCGCGTGGCGAGCCACAGTATAACGAGCGCGGGGAGCCGATCTATGGCCCGCGTGATGCTGTTGACCTGGCGAAGATCCGCGATCTGGGCCTGCCCTTCTGGATCGCCGGCGGGGCTGGCTCACCCGCGCGCCTGCGCCAGGCCCGCGCCGATGGGGCGGTCGGTGTGCAGGTCGGCACGCTCTTTGCCTACAGCGACGAGTCGGGCCTCGATCTGGCGATCAAACAGGCCGTAGTGGCCGCTGTGCTGCGCGGTGAAGCGAATGTGCATACCGACCCGCGCGCCTCACCGACCGGCTATCCCTTCAAGGTGGTCACCTGGGCCGACGGCCCCGATGATAGCACCCGCGAGCGCATCTGTGACCTGGGCTACCTGCGCACAGCCTACGTCCGCCCCGATGGGGCGATTGGCTTTCGCTGCGCCAGTGAGCCAATCGCCCAGTACCTCAAGAAGGGCGGGGCACTTGAGGAGACCGAGGGCCGCAAATGCCTCTGTAACGCGCTGATGGCCAACGCCGGCCTTGGCCAGGCCCGCGAGAATGGCACCAACGAGCCTCCTCTGCTCACTAGTGGCGACGACCTGCTCCAGATCGGCACCTTCCTCGCCGGGCGTACCAGCTATAGCGCCGGGGAGGTGATCGATTATCTGCTCGGCGAAGGGGGTAGTTCTTTACTCTGAATGTAAGGTATATGCTGTGAGTGAGCAAGTTTACGATCTGGTGATCATTGGTTCTGGGCCGGGCGGCTACGTAGCGGCAGTGCGGGCTGGCCAGCTTGGCCTACGCACCGCGATCATCGAAGCTGGCCCCCTGGGCGGGGTCTGCCTCAATGTGGGCTGTATCCCGACCAAGGCCTTGCTGCACTGTGCCGATCTGCTTGATGAATTAAAGGAGGGCAAGCGCTTCGGTATTCATATCGAGGGCCTGCGCTTCGAGCTTGCGGGGGCCTTGAAACATAAGGAGAGCGTGGTCAAGGCCAGCACCGACGGCGTCGCCTTCCTGATGAAGAAGAACAAGATCGAGATCGTGGCCGGGCGCGGAGTGCTGGCCGGGCGCGGTCAGGTGCATGTACAGCTCAACGCGGGCGGCGAACGTACCCTGAGCGCCAAACAGATCCTGGTGGCGACGGGGGCTCGCCCACGCCCGTTGCCGGGGCTGCCCTTCGACGGCCAGCGCATTCTCTCCTCGACCGACGCCCTCAAGCTGCCTGCCGTGCCCAGCAGCCTGCTCGCCATCGGGGCCGGGGCGATTGGGGTTGAATTTGCCTCCCTCTACCGCGCCTTCGGTAGCGCAGTGACTGTAGTTGAGGCCCTTCCGCGGATCGTGCCCAACGAAGATGAGGAGATCGCCGCCGAGTTGGCCAAAGCCTTCCAGCGCCGTGGCATCAAGACCATGGCCGGGGCTAAAGTCGAGGGCGTCGATCAGAGCGGTGAGCAACTGGTGGTGCAGATCACTGATGCCGCTGGCAAAGCCCAGACCATCAGCGTTGAGCGCCTGCTGGTCTCGATTGGTATCCAGCCCAATACGGACGAGCTCGGCCTGGAGGCGGCAGGCGTACAGCGCGACTCACGCGGCTTCATCATCACCGACGACGATCTGCGCGCCGCCGATGGGGTGATGGCCATCGGCGATTGTACTGCCAAAACGCCCTGGCTGGCCCACAAGGCTAGCGCCGAGGGTTTGCTGGCGGTAGAGCACTATGCCGGCCTGCATACCACGCCGATCAACTATGGGCGCATTGCAGCCTGCACCTACTGTAGCCCCGAGATCGCCAGCGTTGGCCTGAGTGAGGCCCGCGCTAAAGCGCAAGGCTACGACGTCAAGGTGGGCAAGTTCCCCTTCTCGGCCAACGGCAAGGCCCGTGTGCTTGGTCAGAGCCGCTTCGGCCTGGTTAAGCTGGTCGCCGACCGCCAGTACGACGAGATTCTCGGTATGCACCTGATTGGCCCCCAGGTGACCGAACTGATCGGCGAGGGTGGCCTGGCCCTCTCCCACGAAGCAACCGGCGAGAGCCTGTTGCAAACCATCCACGCCCACCCTACCCTCTACGAAGCAATCGGCGAAGCTGCCCACGCCCTGGTGCATGGGGCGGCGATCCATATTTAAGCAGGCCCATACTGGGCCGTCCGAGCAAATTTGATGGATTGACGGGGTTAGGGCGCAGCAGCGCCGGTCGCTGCTGCGCCCTTATGGGTGCGAATCCTCCTCGTCACAACAAGTGACCCCTACTCGGTTGGTATAACTGGTTCATGCTGGTGGCTCTTGCGCAGGGGCAACTCGGGCAAGAAGAGTGCCAGCACCAGGCCAAAGATGGCCAGCCAGATCGCGTAGCGGTAGATCGCGGTGATGCTATCGGTGAAGGAGCGCTTGATCGCAGCGCTGATCTGTGCACCAAGATCCTGGCCCTGCGCCAGTGCTTCGGCCTCAGCCTGATCAAGGCCAGACAGCACCTGCTGGAGAGCCTGCTCACGGGCCGCAGCAGGCAGCATCTCGACCGTGCCCAGCATCTCTACGAGCGCGGCAGGGCTCTGCGGATCGGCCTGGAGCGTAGCGATCGCCTCAGGGTCGCCCGCACCAATCGCGCGGGTTAGCAGATCACGCTGCGCAGCAAAGCTATCACTGATCGCCTGCGTGATAGCGGCACTCGGATCACCAGGCTGACCCGGCGCACCCTCGCCACCCATCGCAGCACCGTTGCGCAGAGCCGTCGGGTCAAGTCGGGCCGCCAGGGCGGGCGGCAACTGGGCCTGGATCGGTGCCAGATGAGCGGCCAGCGCCACCGTGAGCGTCGAGGTTAAAACGGCACCGAAGGCAGCGGAGCCAACGACCTGGCCGATCTGCTGGAAGAACTGGCGGCTACCTGTGGCCACACCCACATCTTCACGCGGCACGGCATTCTGCATAGCCAGGTTTAGCATAGGCAGCGCCGGGCCCAGGCCCAGGCCCAGCACGATCATCCGCAGGCGCACCATCCAGATCGATGTCTCTGGCGTCAGCATCGTCAGCCACCAGAGGGCCAGCACAATGATCGCCATACCGCTGATGATGATCAGCTTATAGCGCCCGGTGCGCTGGACGATCTGTGCAGAGATCAGCGAGCCAGCGACCAGACTGAGCGTCAGCGGGATGAGGGTAGTGCCGGCTTCGGTGGCACTGACCCCAAGCACATTCACCAGATAGAGCGAGAGGAAAAAGATTGCCGCGAAGAGGGTTGCGCCCACACTCACGCCGATCAACGAGGTGAGCGTGAAGGTGCGGATGCGGAAGAGGTGCAGCGGCAGAATCGGCGATTCGACCCGCTGCTCGATGAAGAGAAAGAGCGCCAGACCAACCCCACTCAGGGCCAGCAGACCCAGAATGAGCGGCGAGGTCCAGGCATGCTGCTGCTTATCGAAGGTCAGCGCCAGGAGCAGCGGCACCACGGCTAGCAACAGGGTTGCGGCACCGGCATAGTCGATCTTCGGACGCAGACCACTATGCAAACGGGGCAGCTTCAGGGCAATAAAAGCCATCGCCACCAGGCCGATCGGCAGGTTGACAAAAAAGATCCAGTGCCAGCTGAGGTAGTCAGTCAACAGGCCGCCGATGAAAGGACCAACCACGCTGGCGATGCCGAAGACTGCACCGAAGAGACCCATGTAGCGCGCACGCTCAGCAGGTGCGAAGAGGTCGGCAGGAATGGCAAAAGCGGAGGAGGTGAGCGCAGCTGCGCCGAAGCCCTGCACACCGCGGAAGATCACCAACTGCAGCATCGTGACGGCGAGACCGCACAGCACCGAGCCGATCAGGAAGATTGTGATCCCAAAGAGCAGGATGATCTTACGCCCGTAAATGTCCGAGAGTTTGCCGTAGATCGGCACCATCGCCGTCGAGGCCAGCAGGTAACTGGTAGAGACCCAGGCCAGCAGGGCGATGCCACGCAGGTCGGCAATGATACGCGGTAGAGCAGTTGAGACAATGGTCTGGTCGAGGGACGAGAGGAAGAGGCTCAACAGCACGCCAGCCAGAATAACCATCTTGCTGCGCTGATCAAGGGTGGCGGCGTAATCGATCCGTCCAGCAGGCGTTGTTGTGGTCGTGGTCATCGACAAGCTACTCCGGTTTCTACTCACGACAGGCGGCAAACGGTAACCATTCAGTATACTGAGGGTTGATCACCACCCAGGCCCCAGACTCGCAAGCATGATTAGGGTGAAATTGTAGACTCCATGGACGATCGCCGCCGTGGAAGTATTACTCCGTGCACGCACCAGCCCGCAGACCAGGCCAACCACAAAGACGATTAGCAGGGCGTCCCAACTATACTGCAAGGCGTGCAGGCTGACAAAGAAGAGGTTGGAGAGCAGCAGGCCCAGGCGCGGCTGGAGCACCCCACGCACCGCTAGCTCTTCACCGAGCCCCGCCGAGACACCAATCACCACTGCGCCCAGCGGGTTGATCGCATAGGCCAGCAGTTCACCAAAGGCTTCGGTATCGGTAGTCGGCCAGCCCAGTTGCCCCCAGAGCCAGTCGCTGGCAATGCCAAGCAGTTGCACAGCCCCGGCCAGCAGCAGGGCCACCCCGATGCCGATGCCAATCTGACGCAGACTCGGGCGTACCAGGCCCAGACGGGCCAGGGCCGCAGGCAAACTGCGCCTGATCCCAAAGCCGACGGCGAGGATGGCAGCGGGAATCGTCCAGATCAGGCCGTAGAGCGTATCGCGCAACTGGCCGCCGTCGTCACGCCCATTGGCGGTACCTGAAAGTTGATCGACCAGGGCCAGCAGCGGCGGCGCACCCAATACCAGCAGCGGCACACTACAGATCAGCCCGATCGTTACCACCGTCACCAGGGCAGTGGTATGCACAAACGAGTCGGCCTCAAACGGCAGGCGGCGGGCGAGCACGCGCCGCAGAGCAGGCAGCAGCAGCAGTCCGCCCATAGCAATACCAGCCAGGGTGCCCAGCAGCACGAGCCCCAGGCGGAGCCAGTCGCTGCGGGCCAGGCCAGCCAGGGCCTCTGGGCCGGCCTGGCCCTGAAGCAAGGCGGCAAGACTCAGGCTGATCGTGGCAAAACTGGCCCCACCGACCATCAGTGCCAGCCAGAGGCCGGTGGCCACCCAGGCCCAGTTCGGCTGGGGCGTGGCCAGATAGGCCAGCACCGCTAGCAGAGCAAAGGGCAGCGCATTGACGCTCGCCAGCATCAGGCTACCGATCTCGCCGCCGAGCATGCTCCCGGCTACAAAGAGCATCCCAAAGACCAGAGCACCCAGGCCAAAGTAGCGCAGATTGAAGGGACGGCCCGGTGCTTCACTTAACAACGGTTCCGACATAGTACACACTCCACGGTAGCAACGGGTAGGATCTCAGGGGCGAGCCTACGGCCCTCTCACCAATTTGCATCCTACCACGACAATTCCCGGATTGAAGGATTGACAACCCAGGTGAAAGGTTGTATACTCAACTTGTGCAAAGGGTGGGCATAAAGATGCACAAGGTTGTGCAGATGCACAGACCAGGCTAAGCCGAGAGGAGCGCGTAAATGATCAAGGTGACCCGGCGGACGCATATCGAGCAGACGACGCCCGAGGCTATCTTTGCCGCTCTCTCAGATCCCGAGAGCGTTGGCCAGCTGTTGCCCCGTGTGCAGAAGGTCGAAATGCTCAGCCGTGATATGGTCAACCGCAAAGCGCGCCTGGTAACCCATATGAGTATGGGTGGCATCTTCGGTTCGATTCGCTGTGAGGGCGATCTGACCTGGGTCGATAACCAGGAGATCCTCTTCACGGTACGTACACCCGTGCCGGTCGAGACACGCTGGGTGCTCTCCCAGGCGATTAACGGAGCCGAGGTGCAGGCGACAATGAGCCTCAACCTGGCCCCGCTGCTCGGGCCAATGGCCGCCTTTGTGCCGACCCAGCAGGTTGCCGATATGCTTGGTGCCGAGCTTGATACGGCCCTGCGGGCCATTCAAGACCGGACAAAGGGCCAGGAAGTGCACGAGCAGGCGATTGCCGCCTGAGCCGCTTACCTCTGGTATAATCGCGGGGTGTCGCAGTAGCGACACCCCGTTTTTGTTATCTGGTAGCTCGTCCTCCTCTCCGCGTAGCTCGCAGCACCCGGTGCATCGCCTGTGCATGTGGGCTCATCCAGTAGCCGGATACGCCCATGAACATGGATCTCTCGCAGCTTGGTCTGGGCCTGATGCTCAGTACCGCCATCGGTGGACTGGCCTACTGGCGTCGTTCGTTGAGCCCCAGTGGCTGGTTCGGCGCCGTGATTGTCGGCACACTGACCTTCGGCTTCGGTGGTTGGTCCTGGGGTTTGACCCTGATCGCCTTTTTCGTCACCAGTAGCCTGCTTTCACACTACAAAGAGTCGGTGAAGGAGCGCCGGGCGGCGGAAAAGTTCTCCAAGGGTGGCCGGCGCGACATGTGGCAGGCGATGGCCAACGGTGGTCTCGGGGCCCTCTGTGCCGTGGCCTATGCCTTCGCCGGGCGCCCCACCGCCCTGCTGGCCGCTTTTGTCGGCCTGATGGCCACGGTGACTGCCGATACCTGGGCCACTGAGCTTGGTGTGCTCAGCCCGCACAAGCCACGCCTGATCACCACCGGGCGTCCGGTCGAGCCAGGCACATCCGGCGGGGTTACCCTGGTTGGCACCTCTGCCGCCGGGGTAGGGGCGATCTTGATTGGCCTGATCCTCTTTGTGCTGCTGGTACTTGAGGGTGCGCCTGCTGCCACAACCTGGTGGGTGCTGCCAGCCGCCCTGGTCGGCGGACTGAGCGGTGCCCTGATCGATAGCTGGCTTGGCGCAACGGTACAGGCCATCTATGCCTATCCCGACGGCCGCGAGACCGAGCGCACGGTCGCCCGCGATGGACGACCCAATACCTTTGTGCGTGGCTGGCCCTGGCTCAACAACGATATGGTCAACCTGCTCAGTTCGGTCGCTGGTGCGTTGATCGCGATTGGTATCGCTGTTCTGCTTGGAGGATGAAGCTAAACGTAAAACCCGGAGTACGCCCATGGCCACCAGGCTTCATTCTGCTCGCCCTGGCCAATCGGCCGTCGAAATCGCCCTGATCATTGGTCTTGTGGCCCTGGTGGGCATCGGTAGCTTTATGCTGGCCGGTGAGGGCGTGCGTGATGCCTTATGCCACGCCGCCGAGGGGCTCGGCGCTGGCTGTAGCACCTTGCTGAGCGAAGATTTTAGCGATATCAGCGACTGGCAGATCCTTGGCGGTAAGTGGAACAATACCAGTGGCCAACTCTGTACGCCGGGCGGCGGGAGCCGCATCTATCGCCCGCTTGATCGCAGTGACTACGCCATCAATGTTGGTACCGCCAACATGACGAGTGGCAACGGCTATGGCATCTTTTTCCGCGACTCGGGAGGCACCAACAATTTTAATGGCTATAGCTTCCAGTATGATCGCGGCTATTATCCAGGTGGATTCTTGATACGCAAATGGGTGAACGGCAAAGAAATAGCTGTTCCCATTGCCTTTGTCCAAATGCCGAACTACAATTGGTACAATGTTAATCGCCAGGTGCGCCTCGAAGTCAAGGGCGACACCTTTACTGCATTTATTGATGGTCAGCAGGTCTTGCAGACCCGTGACAATACCTATACCTCTGGTGGGATCGGCTTTCGCAGCTGGGGTTCGCCGGCTTGTTTTGATAACCTGACGGTTGAGCGCCCATAGACGACAAGGGTTCAGCGGGCAACTGCGGGATGGCCCGCGAGGAGTGCAGCGTGGCACACACGGTGAGTCTCGAGCGCACTGGGTTGAGGCTTGATGACCGACCCTTCTACCTGCTGGCTGGCTGTGTACACTATTTTCGCTGGCCACGCGCCGAATGGCGTGCGCTGCTGCGCCAGGCGCGCTGGGCCGGGCTCAATACGATCGATACGGTCATCCCCTGGAACCGCCATGAGCCGCGCCCCGGCCAGTTTGATTTCGCCGCTGAGGCTGATCTGGCCGCCTTTCTTGACCTCTGCGCCGAGCTGGGCCTCAAGGTGATTGTGCGTCCCGGCCCGTATATCTGCGCCGAATGGGAGAATGGCGGCCTGCCGGCCTGGCTCACCGCCGAGCCCGGTATCCGCCTGCGGGTTGATGATAAACACTACCTGACAGCAATCGAGCGCTGGTTCGATACCCTGCTGCCGATTATTGCGCCCCGCCAGTATACCCACGGCGGCCCGGTCATCCTTTGCCAGATCGAGAATGAACACTGGGCCTCGGGTGTCTATGGCCACGATAGCCACCAGCAAAGCCTCGCCGCCGCCGTAAGTACACGCGGGATTGAGGTGCCTCAGTATACCTGTATGGGCGCGACCCCGGCCTGGGCTGAGCTGCGCAATGGCTGGAGTGGCATCGCTGAGAAGCTGGTGCAGTCAAGGGCGCTCTGGCCTGCCAATCCGATGATCGTCAGCGAGCTGTGGAGCGGTTGGTTTGATAGCTGGGGCACCAGCCGGCAGACGCGCAAGACGCCAGCACGCCTTGATCTGACCCTGCACCAGCTGCTGGCTGTCGGTGCGGCTGGCTTTTCGCACTGGATGTGGGCTGGCGGCACCAATTTTGGCCCCTGGGGCGGGCGTACGGTTGGCGGTGACATGGTCTTTATGTGCGCCAGCTATGACTATGATGCCCCCATCAGTGAGTATGGCGAGCTACGCGCCAAGGCCCTGGTCGCCCGGCGACATCACCTCTTCCTGGCCAGCCTTGGTGCTGAGCTTGCCACCATCCTGGCCAATGCGCAGCCCGGTGGCCTACGCGTGATCGGGCCGCCAGCGGTGCGCGGGCGCAGTGAGGCCGCTGCCGCGCCCTACCGTACCGTGCGCGCCGCCTCTGAGGCCCCCCCGCCCTGGCGCGATTTCCAGGCCACCTTCCTACAAAATCCCAGTCTTGAGAGTACGACCTACCAGGTCTGGCTTGAGGCACCGCCGCGCCACCTCAGCATTGAGGTTGAGCCAGCCAGCCTGCGCCCGATCTTTGCCCACATGCCGCTCACCCCTGAGCTGCGCCTGGTCTGCCATAGTGGGCGCATCCTGGGCTTCTGGGAACATACGCTGGTGATCTATGGGCAGCCCGGCGAGCTTGGCGAGCTGGAACTGGCCCTGACTGCCACGCAGTCCGCTAGTGCGCCAGCCACCTTCGAGGTGCTGAACCCTGAGCTGCCCGTCAACCTGAGCCGCATCGCGGGGACAACCCTGCGCCTACGCTACTGGATCAGCGCCACGCCTACCCGGCTCGATCTGCGTGCCGGTGGCAGTCCATTAACCCTGCTCCTGCTCACCCAGGCCCAGGCCGAGCTCTACGAGCCACCGACCCCGGGTGCCCACCCGGACGGCGTGTCCCCCAGCGAGGTCCTCCATAACGAGCCGCACCCCTGGCTGGACGGGCTGCACCTGCCACTGCTGCGCCTGGCCTTGATCGAGGCCGATAGTCAGAAGGATTGGCGGCCCCTGGCGCGACCGTTAGCCCTCGAACAGCTCAATGCGGCCTATGACTATGGCTGGTACCGCGCCGAGTTACACCTGACGACGCCCCTCAGCACCCGCCTGGTTGCGCCCTGGCTGAGCGACCGGGCCCAACTCTTGATCAATGGGGGAGTTTGTGGCGTGCTTGGCCTTGACCCTGATGGCCCACGTTACACTGTGCCGATCGAGTTACCCGCTGGTACCCACGACCTGCGCCTGCTGGTTGATAATCTGGGTCGCTTTAACTATGGCATGAAGCTCGGTGAGCCAAAGGGCCTGCTTGATACACTCTACCTGGACGGCGAGCAGGAAGATCTCTGCGCCGGCTGGTCGGCTCTCTGGCAGGAGGTGCAGTTTGCCGGTGAGGCGGTCGCGTCAGCACGCCCGGGGAACTTCCGCCCCGATGCCGCCGAAGTCAATCTGGGCCACTTCCCCTTCGAGGGGCCTGAGGTCTGGTTGCTGCGCCTGTTCGAGGCCCGCCCCGGACGACGTTACCTGATCCATCTGAGCGGTGATCGCAGTGCGGGCGGCTTTTTCGTCAATGGTGAGGCGGTCGAGCGTTTCAGCCGCCACCGTAGCGGCGGGCTGATCAAAGCCGACCTGAGCGACCGCCTGCGCCCCGGGCTCAATCTGCTGGCCCTGCACCTGCAAGGCTACAGCGGCGCACCCTGGCGGGCCACCCTGGTGAGCTACGATCCGCAGCAGCCCCTGCCAGCCCGCTGGAGCTTCCGCGCCGGGGCCAGTCCGGGCCTGCCGGTGTCTGACGGGCGCGGGCCAGCATGCTACCGCGCCGCCTTTGCCCGCTCCGATCTGCCCGTCGGCCTGACGCGCCTGGCTCTGCATGTCGGCAGCTTACGCAAAGGGCGCATCCGCCTGAATGGGCACGAAGTGGCCCGTTTCTGGCAGATCGGGCCACAGGAGCACTATAAACTGCCCGTCGCCTGGCTCGAAGCGCACAACGAACTGCTGATCATCACCGAGGAGGGTCACGCCGACGAGGTGACACTGTGCTGGTGACACCGCCTACCCTGGCGGTGATTATTGTCGCCTGGAATGTGCGCGAGTTGCTGCGCCGCTGCCTGCAGGCGGTTGAACACTCGCTGGCTGGCAGCGGCATCACGACGACGATCATCGTGGTCGATAATGCCGGCAGCGACGCCACACCTGCCATGCTGCACGCCGAGTTTCCCCATGTGCAGGTGATCATAGCCCCGTCCAACCGGGGCTTCGGCGCGGGCAACAACCTCGCCCTGCAGCTTGTCCTCCACGACCCGGCTCTAGACTTCATCCTGCTGCTCAACCCGGACACTGAGCCGCAGGGCGCTGCCTTGCCGCGCCTGGTACACGCACTGGCGGCCCGCTCCGACCTGGCGGTCGTTGGGCCACAGCTGCACTACACCGACGGGGCGCTGCAACCTTCGTGCCGGCGCTGGCCGACCCGTATGACGCTCTTCTGGGAGAGCACGCTGCTTGATCGGCGCTGGCCAGACAACCCCTGGGCACGCCGCTACCGCTGCGCCGACCTGCCCACCGACCGGGCGCAGGTAGTGGACTGGCTGGTGGGGGCGGCCCTGCTGGTACGGGCTGAAGCGGTGCGCCGCGCCGGGCTCTTTGACGAGCGCTTTTTTCTCTACAGCGAAGAGCTGGAGTGGCAGGCGCGCCTGCAGGCAGCCTGGGGGGGGCAGGCGATCTGCTACCTACCCGAGGCAAGCGTTATCCACCACGAAGGGCGGAGTAGCGCACAGGTGCCAGCCCGCCAGCAAGTGAGCTTCAACCGCAGCCGGCTCCTGCTGGCGCGGATGCGCTACGGCTGGGGTACCGCCCGCCTGCTGCGCTGGTTTCTGCGCAGCAGCTTCAGCTATATGATTCTGCTTGAAGGGCTGAAGCTGCTGCTTGGCCATCGCCCCACGCTGCGCCGCGAGCGCCTTGCTGTCTATCGGCGCGTGCTGCGTGAGCTCTAAGCCAGAGCATCTTGCACCCGCTGCCATGCCGCCTCGACCTGGGCACGGGTCTGGGCCAGGCTGCCGCTGTTATCGATCACGACTGAGGCATGCGCCAGGCGAGTGGACTGGGGCACCTGGGCGGCAATGCGCTGGCGTGCCTCAGCTTCGCTCATAGCGCGTGTGCTGATCAAGCGGGCCACCTGCTGCGCTTCGGGACAGACGACCACCCAGACCTGTGCGCACTCGGCGACCCAGCCCGACTCGATCAGTTTGATCGCGTCGATCACAACCACCGGGCGGGGGCCTGCATGCTGCCCGGCGGCCTCGATCTGGGCACGGATGTTGGCCCGCACGGCGGGGTGAACCAGGGCCTCAAGCTGGCGCAGCCGCTCGGCATCGCTAAAGACGATCGCACCGAGGCGGCGGCGATCGAGACTACCATCTGGCCCGATCACTTCGCTGCCGAAGGTCTGCACAATCGCCTGAAAAACTGGTGTACCGGGCTGCTGCACCAGATGCGTAACCTGGTCGGCATCAATCGTCACGGCACCCAACTCGGCCAGGGTCTTCAGCACGGTGCTCTTACCGCAGGCGATGCCCCCGGTCAGGCCGAGCAGATAGACATGAGGATGCTTCATGCGGGTGCTCGCTCGAAATCGACATACTCCTGCTTGACGAGGGAGCGCTCAGACACTTCGGCCAGGGCCAGCAGTTCGCCGATCAGCGAGGCCCGTTCAGCGGCATCGCGGCTACTCCAGGTGCGTGATTTGATCTCGAGATACGGCCCGGGTGCAGCGCCGCCGCCGCTGATCGTATCGAGGTTGATCGCGAAGTCGTGATCTTTGTAGATAATCCGCCAGCGTTTACGGCGCTTCTCCAGCTCGATCTGCCGGTCGGGCTGGAAATACTCGCGATAGAAGCGGAAGGTATGGTCGGCGGGGGCCGTGTAACGCGCCCGTGAGAGCACAATCGCGAGCGGATACTCGCCCCTGATCGCCTCAGCCATCAGCGTGATCGTATATTTAGGCTCGGGGCGGGCGCCCGGGTCGGTACGATGATCCTCACGAATGCGGATGCGCTCGCGGCTTTTGAAGAAGAAGTAGGTATCGTACTGGGTGCGCACACTATGTTTGCTGATCGCCACCTCGGGGTGATTGAGAATACGCTCAACCTGGGCCTCGCCATCTGGGCCGAGCAGGGCCTTGACCTGGATCTCGAAGATCTCGTCATGCTGAACACCGCCCAGGGCGATGATCTTGGCCAGCAGATCACTCTCTCGGCTGGCCAGGAAGCCATTGATACGCTCGGCGATCATCTGGGAGCGGCGCACAATCTCATCGGCATCAAGGGTGAGCAGGGCATAGTTGCGCAGCAAGGCCCGCCCATCAACAAAGACGTCGCGCACATCAGCGGCGCGGGCACCATAGACCAGGTGTGAATAGACGGCATCGGCGTTGTAGGTATAGCGCGGAGCGCTGTGCAGCTTACCCAGCTCGACAACCGCCAGATCGGCCCGTTTACCCGGCTGGATCTGGCCAACCATGTGATCGAGATGAATAGCCTGCGCTCCCCAGCAGGTCGCCAGAGCCAGGGCCTCGCGGGCAGGCACGGCGGTGGGGTCGCCGCTCACGCCCTTGGGCAGCAGGGCCGCCAGCTGGATCTCGGTAAACATATCCTGATCGTCGTTCGAGGCGGGGCCATCAGTACCGAGGCCGGTACGCACGCCGGCTTCGATCAGGCGGCGGTAGGGGGCAATGCCGCTGGCCAGCTTAAGGTTACTGGTGGGACACGGTACCGCGCCGGCCCTGGCCTCGCGCAGCAGGCGGATGTCGTCCTCAGTGGCATGCACACAATGGGCAGCGATACAGGGCACATCGAAGGCCCCGACCCGTTTGGCATAACGGATCGGCGTCACCTCGCGCTCACGAATGCTCTCCTCAACCTCGTGGGCCGTCTCAGAGAGATGGGTCACGAGGGGCACACCGAACTTGCGACAGAGGGCTGCGGCCTCCTCGTAAATACGGTCAGTGCAGGTATAAGGTGCGTGGGGGGCGACGGTTGGAATGATCCGCTCATGGTCGCGCCAGGCTTCGATAAAACGACGTGAGCGCTCAATCCCCTCATCGAAAGAGGGCGCATCGGGGGTTGGCAGGCGCATTACCGTCTGCCCACAGATCGCCCGCATACCGGCCTCATCAGCGGCGCGGGCGACCTCCTCCTCAAAGTAGTACATATCGACAAAGGTGGTTGTACCGCCCCGCAGCATCTCGGCGCAGGAGAGCAGCGTACCGACATAGCTGAACTCAGCATCGACAAACTGG
Source organism: uncultured Chloroflexaceae bacterium (assembly GCA_964592425.1). Classification (GTDB taxonomy): domain Bacteria; phylum Chloroflexota; class Chloroflexia; order Chloroflexales; family Chloroflexaceae; genus Viridilinea. The sequence goes on along the minus strand of CAZQCG010000017.1, from coordinate 50,219 downwards.
CTCTCGACGGGGAACATATAGCCAAAGAGCCAGACATCAAGCTGCTGATCGGCAACCATGCCGCGCAGCAGGCTCATCGGCACATGGGCGTGGGCGTTGATCAGGCCAGGGATGACCGCGCAGCCGGTGCAGTCGATCGTCTCGCGGGCAGTGTAGCGGGCGGCCAACTCGGCTGACGGGCCGACGGCGACGATCTGCCGGCCACTGACGGCCACCGCCCCATCAGGGATGACCTGCCATGCTGCATCCATCGTGACGACCGTACCACCGCTGAGCAGCAGGTCTACCGTTTCTGTTGTCACAGAGAGGCTCCTTGATCATACTTGCAGGTTGGAATCGGCCCAATAGTCTTCCCGAAACTATCAACCTTACTGAACAAGAACAGACGATTCTCTCCCAGATTGCCCAACAAACCGGCAAAACTGAGGATGAGTTGCTTCGTGATGCAATTACCCATTACCTTTCACATCTTCATCTTGCGTATCGGCACCAATTACTGCACGAAGCGCGTGGCATGTGGCATAATCGGAACGATCTGCCGGATCTCACTATCCTTCGGGAAGAATTCGACCGCTAATACTACAACGAGGGTTCGCTTTTCGCCGCATCAGAACGCAGTCGAGTTGTCACCCTGAACGGAGGCGCAGCCGGAGTGAAGGGTCTCGGCGTGGCATCAGGAACCGGGATTCCTCGCTTCGCTCGGAATGACAACCTTCGTTGTAGTACTAAGCGCGCGAGGCCACCACCAGCAAAAAATTCGTAAAATGGGTATGCGTTTTGCACCGTGGACTCCTTGCACTAGAACCGCTGATCAGTATAACCCATCCTAACAGATGTTTCCAAATGATGCAACATCTGTTCGATTACCCCCCCGAACGCCCCACGTCAGCCTGCGGCTGACGCGGGGCGTTCCCTCGCCGAAGCCACGAGCTGCGACTGAGATACTTCAGCCTATCGGCTGAACGCCATGTTCGTTGGGCCGCCCTCAAGCGGAATGCCCATGAGCGACAAGGAATACTCATTCACTCATTGACATGCACATATGCGATTGGTATGATGAATTATCATACTCGTATGCATTACCCGCAAAGGAGGAAGTGGATGGCCACCACCAAAGTTGCGATCACGCTTGACAGTTCCTTGCTTGCAGAGCTTGATCGGCTGGTCGCTCAGGATATCTTTCCAAATCGTAGCAAAGCGATACAAGAAGCCCTCACCGATAAGCTTATGCGGATGCGTCGCCGCAGGCTTGCCCTGGAAAGCGCAAAACTTTCGATTGCCGAAGAACAAGCACTTGCGGACGAGGGGCTGATGCAGGATAGTGCACAATGGCCAGAATATTAAGAGGCGATATTTGGTGGGCCGAGCTTGATCCCGTACGTGGTCGTGAACAAGCCGGCACACGTCCGGTGCTGATCATCAGTCACGATGTGTTTAACGCACGTTCCGGAACGGTGATTGCGTTGGCGATCACCAGTCAGCAGCCAACGGCGGGCTACCCGCTCACGTATTTCCTGCCGGAAGGAACATTACCCAAGCCATCGTGGGTGAAAATGAGCCAGATTCGCACGCTTTCGACCCAGCGCCTCACCAATCACGCAGGTAGCGTTGCAGCCGAAGACCTTGCCGATATTATTGATGGCCTCAACGAGATCATCGCGGATTAAGTTCAGCATATGTGAGCCGCACGCCCCCAGCGAGTACACGCACGTGCAGCGTCCCGATCGCCACTAGCGCCCATACACGCAGCTCGGAGTCTGCTCGCGCAGGCCCGTCAGTGTCGGCGCAATCGAGCGCAGGGCCGTCAGCAAAGAGGACTGCCGGTGATCGCCGCGAAGGGCCATGGCAGATGTAATAGAAAGAGCTTCGTATGGCTGCACGAACCACTCCGCCCTGGCTCTTCGCCAGCGCCATGCTGGTGGCACTGCTCAGCGCAGCCATGGTGATCAGCTGGCTTGAGCAAAACCTCGCCCCTGGTGCAGGCTGGCTCTGGCTCTGGCTGAGTGTAGCCCTGGGCGGCGTCGGGGTCGATCTACTACGCCGCCGCTATGGGATGGGCTCGGCCTGTGCCACCGGGCCGCAGGTGCGTCCATTGCAGGTCAGTTGCCTGGCCCTGCAAGCCAGCGGGGTTGTGCTCTACCAGGGTGGCCAGAATCCGGCTTTCGTTGCCGCCTTGCCCATGCTCAGTGCGGCCTGGCTCCCCTTGCTCTGCATCGTCGGCGGAATGCTCGGCCTTGGCGTGCTCAGCGTCAGCTGTAGTTGCCGTGATGCCGAGCTGCACGGGCGCGTATAAGGGGCTGTGCTATACTCTGGGGCGAAGAGAAGCGTCACCGCGACCTTCCGCAGAGCCCGCTGGTGTAGTCGTTATGTTTAGCCCCGCAAGCCTGATCCGCCCGACGATTGCCGAGCTTGAGCCCTATACGCCGATCCTGCCCCTTGATGTGCTCGCCGCACGTCTGGGCCTGCCAATCGAGCGCCTGGTCAAGCTTGACGCCAACGAGAATCCCTACGGCCCATCGCCCAGAGCCCTGGCGGCCCTTGCTCGCGAGCCCTACTATCATATCTATCCCGACCCCGGCCATACGCGCCTGCGCGCCGCCCTGGCCGCCTATACCGGCCAACCCGTCGAGAGCATTCTCTGCGGGGCGGGGGCCGATGAGTTGATCGACCTCATCCTGCGCCTCTGCCTGGCACCGGGCGACGCGGTAATCGACTGCCCACCAACCTTCGGTATGTACCGCTTCGATACGGCTGTCTGTGGCGGACGGGTCATTACGGTGCCGCGCCAGGCCGATTTTAGCCTTGATCTGCCGCAGATTGAAGCTGCTGCCGGCGCGAGCACTGCCCGCGTGCTCTTCCTTACCTCGCCCAACAACCCCAGCGGCAACCTGCTGACAGCCGCCGAGCTTGAGCGCCTGCTGCAGCTGCCCCTGCTGGTCGTGGTTGACGAAGCCTATCTCGAATTTGCCGGGATCGGCCAGGGCTTCGGCCCCTGGGTCTCCCGCTATAACAACCTGGCCGTCCTGCGCACCTTCAGCAAATGGGCGGGCCTGGCTGGCCTGCGTGTCGGCTATGGCCTCTTCCCTGCCTGGCTGATCGAACAGCTCTGGAAGATCAAGCAGCCCTACAATGTCAGTGTTGCCGCCCAGGAGGCCGCCGTTGCCTCGCTTGAGGATGCGGCCCACCTGCAGGCTCAGGTGGCCCGCCTGATCGCCGAGCGCGAGCGCCTGCTGAACTTGCTTGCTGAGGTCACTTACCTGCGCCCACTGCCCAGTGCCGCGAACTTCATCCTCTGCCGGGTCGAGGGCCGCAGCGCCCATCAACTCAAGCTCGACCTGGAGCGCACCGGAATGCTCGTGCGTTATTACCAGAGCGCCCTGCTGCGCGACTACATCCGCGTCAGCGTCGGCCGGCCCGAACAGAGTGATGCACTGCTAGAGGCACTACACACCCTCGTCTAGATGCACCGTCAGGGGAGCAATGGAGATGCCCATGTCGTCACGCCTGCTCCTAGCACTATTTCTGGTTCTCCTGCTAAGTGGCTGCAGCACCTTCCCGCCCACACCCCCCCCACCGGCCAGCGTGACCGTGGTGCCAGTCACCCCGACGTTACCCGCGCTCGCCGCACCGCTCAGGATCGAGGAAGGCGGCGTTGCGGTCAGCCCGCCGTCTGGCTGGGCCAGCCAGGTACTTAGCACCAGCCTGACCCTGGCGCCCTCAGAGGCCGCCCTCAAACCGGCCAGTCCCGGTGCCGACCTGGTGCTCAGTATCGATACCACGCCCCTGGCCAACCTGGTTGCCCAGCTCGGCAGCGAGGCCACCCGCGACCCGGCAGCCTTTTTTGAGCTAAGCAGCGGTGCCGCCCAGAGCGCCGGTTATACGATCAGCCCGACCCGTGTGATTACCGTGGCTGGCTGGCCCGGCCTGAGCGCCGATCTCGCAACACCCGGCGGGGCCGGACGCCTGGCCGTCATTCTCACCGATGTCGGTGCGGTACGGGTGCTGGGCCAGGCAGCACCGACAGCCTGGGCCAACCAGGCAGCGATCTACGAGGCCGTGCTAAACAGCCTCAGCTTCTTCAGCACCGCAAAACCTACACCCACCCCGGTCAACCTGGCGGGCCAACCACTGCTGGTTGACGATGGTCCAGCCGACTTTGCCCTACGCATCGGCGGCAGCGCCGGCCCAGCCGATGGTCGCTTCGTCGCCACCCGTGGGCTCGCCGTAGCCCCCGATGGCACCCTCTACATCGCCGAGAGCCGCCGCGGCATCTGGGTCTTCGCCCCTGACGGCACCCTGATCGGCACCTTCGGCAGCAACGAACTCCTTGATGCCTATGACGTGGCTCGTGCCCCTGACGGCACCCTCTTCGTGGCCGACTTTGGGCGCAACGCCATCGCCCGCTTCCGCCCCGACGGCAGCTTTATCGAGCGATGGGGCAGCCCCGGCGATCAGCCCGGCCAGTTTGGGCTCACCTCACCCCAGCGCATCGCCCTCGGTGCTGACAGCAGCGTCTACGCCCTTGATAGTCGGCCCGGCCCAGAGAGCGGGCGGATTGTCAGCAGTATTCTCCACTTCAGCGCCGATGGGAAGCCGCTCACCCGGATCGAACTGGCCCCTGAGCTCAGCCCCGCCGACCTGGCAGTCGATGAACGTGGCACAATCTACCTCGCCGACACCTTCGGCGGCGTGATCAAGCTTGATGCCAAGGGCAACGAACTGGCCCGCTTCAGCGATCCGGCTGACCCGCAGGCCCTCGCCGCTGCTGCCATCGATCGCGACCGTCAGGGCAACCTCTTCCTGGCAACCTATACCGAGGGTTTGGTGCGCTTAGCCCCCAATGGCCAGGTGGTCGCCCGTGGCGGTGGGGTAGCCACGCCGGGCAGCATTCCGGCCCCCGGTGAACTAAGCCAGCCCAACGGCGTCGCCGCCGCACCGGGCGGCATCGTCTGGGTGAGTGACAACAGCGGCGAGTACAGCGCCGTCACCGCCCTGCGCCTGCGGGTCGATGAGGCTGCCATCGCCACCGCCCTCGCCCAGGTCACCCCCGAACCCAACAACACGACCGTACCGACACCGCAGGCCGATCTGCTCCTACGCCAGTGGGCAAACCAAGCCAGGGCCTCCAGCTTCTACGCCCCCGACTACGACCCGGCGGGTGCCATCGGCCCACCCGATGTTGAGAACTGTCAGGACAGCCCGCTGGCCTGGGCTTCAGGCGACCCCAATGGCCTCGAGTGGTTGGAACTGCGTTACGCCCGCCCGGTCTTTGCCGTGGGCCTTGAGATCTACCAGAACGCTGGCCCCGGTATGGTCAGCAAAGTCGAATTGATCGACGAGCGCGGCCAGGCTGTCACCGTCTACAGCGCCACCGCCACAGCATCAGGTGAATGCCCGTTGGCCCAGACCATCGAGTTCGAACAGAGCCTGACCCGAACCGCTGCCGTTCGCATCACCCTCGATCAACGTAGCGGGGCCGCATGGGGCGAGATCGACGCCGTCGAATTGATCGGCGTCCCTTGATGGCGGATAGGGTGTAGATTAGCATGCTATGCCAGAAATGCCTATAGCTCCAGGAGGATGCGCAAATAGTCCTCGACCTGTTCCATCGCCTCGCTGGTTGCCACCCCCCAAGGTGCAATCAGGCGCGTCTTGGCGATCGAGCGGATCGAGTCACAGAGGATATAAGAGCGGTTGCGCAACCCGCCCACTGGTGGGTCGATCTGCACACGATAGGGAATGCGACGCGCAGTACTCGTCAGGGGCAGAATGACGATCAGGTCAGCTGGCCCGTGGTTAAATCCGTTGGTCGAGAGGACAAGTACAGGGCGCTTGCCAGCCTGCTCGTGGCCTGTAGTCGGGTCAAGATCGGCCAGCCAGATCTCCCCCCGCGATGGTTGGATGGACATTGCTACGCACTCCATTCTGGTGGCAATCCATCAGTGAGTGTGCTGTCCCAGACCTTTCGCTCAGCCTGTACCTCGGCCCATGCCGCAGGATCGGCGCGCAGGGCCGCATAAGCGACGTTCGCCTCCGCAATGATGCGCTGGCGACGATAGAGCTCGACCGCCTGCTCCACAAGATCGTTCATCGAGGTGCCAGCCTCCCGTGAGAGTTGGGCCAGCATGCGATGGGTTTTCGCAGATACACGGATTGTGGTGGTGCTCATGGCATATCTTTAGCCTCAAGGGTATTTACAATCTATCTACTTTATTGTAGACCATCTTGACAACAAGTCAAGCGACGATCCAGACGCTTGCGACGCGGGCCTTTGACACGGTGCGACCGCACCAGCTTGGAAGCGCGGGCGGTCTCGCTTCAAGGGCAAGTGCAGCGTGCCCAAGGGACAGAGGTAGGCGTCGCCCGCGTGATGGATGTACACGTGCGTCTCCAGCCGCCAGCTTGCTATCGCCGACGTAGAGCAGCCTGGTGCGGCCCAGCCTGGCGCACTCAGGCCTGCACCGGCAATTTGCATCGATTGACCAAATTCTCCCAACGCAGGGGAGGCTTATCCCCCGAAACTGGCAGTGACGGTGTAGCGCTCGTGGCCCCGCCCGCCGGTAACGAGAAGGGAACCGCAGCGCAGCCAGGCATGCGCAATCATCTCGGAGTGGGGAGAGTCATCAATTTTGGTCAGAGCGACGCCCAGATAGAGCGTGGTAGGGATGCGGCGACGGCGCAGCCAAAACTTGGCAACCAGTGCCTGGGGGAAGCAGTTGCTCGTCCACGGGGTGTAGGGGCTGACCCGGACAATCGCCAAGCCGACCCACCGGGCCTGGGCCAGATGCTCAGGCGGCGCATCCGCGGGTGTCTCGACCTGCAGCGGGCCGAGATGGCGGGCCAGGCGGCGAAAGGGGACGAGGCGCAGTGCCAGCCGGGCGATCCCGAGCAGGCAGAAGACCTGCGCCAGCAGCCAGCGATCCGCCCAGGGGAGCGCGGCCACTTTGCGCCACAGGGTGACGAGGGAGCGGCGCGGGGGCGTCATGTCTCGGCCAGCAGGCCGTTGGTGGCCATTTCGTTCAGCACCGCCAGCACATCCGTCTCGCAGGTGGCCCGATCCACCGCGTACTTCTGCATCAACTGGCTGCAGAGAGCGGCCACGGCCACGGGTTGGGCCAGCCGTTCCCAGATGTCCGCGCCGATAGTATCCAAGCTATAGTACATCCCGCGCTCAAGGCTCATCATCACCAGTTCGTCATCCACTGGGCTAGCCAAGATATCGCTCGACCGCTGCACGACGGATTCCAGGGTAATGCCCCTCATATTCGGCTCCTTGTTTGATTGTTTTGACTCGCACACATCACAAGTACCCCAAGCGCGCCATGACTACGCCGTGATCGGTTTCGATGCGTCTAATCTGTGCTGGCGTCAACTCCTCCTGCCAACTGTCGGCCTGGCCGCGGCGGAAGAAGCGCGACGCGCCAATGAGCCGCTCCTTGAAACCGGCTGCTTCCTCCTGGGCCTGCAAACGGTCAAAGCGGGATTGGGCCAGGGCCACGGCCAGCCGTTCTGCATCCACGGGCAGACCGGCAGCCTGGAGAATCCGGTCAAAGGCTGCTTCTGGATCTGCGTGCAGATCCTCGTAGCGCACCAGATGCACGGGCAGTTCGGTCTGATCCAGCCAACTGGTGACATGCTGGCTCCACGAGCCCATGGGCTGGTGCAGTTGGGAACGCAGCCGATTGGCAGGGACCGCAATGGCGTTGTCCACAGTCGCCATCTGTTCAATGGCGGCGTCGATGCTCAAGTTGTAATGGTTGGCATACGAGGGCGCTACACCCCGCGGATCCCGCACAATGTAGACGGTGGCCGCAGTGGTCTCCGGCGGGAAGATGGATGCGCCGTCGGCGTTGCGCCGCCAGCGGTCATGCACTTTGATGAAGAGCGGCTCTTCGGCTTCCACGGCCAGTTGACGGTAGACATCCGGGCGGTAGCGCTCGATCTCGGTCGGGGTCAACTCCGACGCTTCCAGGCCGATCACCCGGTCAAAGAGATCCCGGTTGCCCGCGTGCAGGCTGACGTCAATGGTGTTGATGTCCAGCTCATCCCGCTCCGGGTGGCTGTACGCGGCTAGAAAGAGACGCACCCAGGTGTTGCCAGACTTAGGATAGGAGGCGAGCCAGACGAGGCGTTGCAAATTCAAGCTCCTACTCTCCCAATCTCTGGGTCAGGATGCGCTAGGGAGATTGGCCATAAAATCTGCCTCGATGGCGTCGGCCAGTTCGGTCAGCCGGAACTCCCCTTCCGGGCGGCTCACGCGCACGATGCGCGCCTGGTTGGCCACGGCCACGGCACGCTGAAAGTGCGCGCCATGCAGGCCCATGCGTTTGACCACCAGCTTCTGCCAGGTGTGGTCGAGCAGGGCGTTGAACTTGCGCGCATCCCGCCGTTCTTCCAGCACGATTGTCGGCTGGTTGTGAGCGGCGAGCACGTAGATGGCCGCCAGCGGCGCTGCCTGCGTCGCCAGGGGGCCGGTGACCGGGATCACGTACTTCTCCAATTCCGGGCGCACCTGGGGCAACCCATCCGTGATCTGGCCCAGAACCGCCGCGCTGTCAGCCCACAGCTTGGTCACCTGCACCCCCGGCTCCACCCAGGCCCGGCCGTCGGCGTCCAGCCGCACCGCGGCCAGGTCCTCGGCCAACATGGAGTAGCCCCGGCGCAGGAACTCGTTGAGCAAGGTGGATTTGCCCGCGCCGGAGTGGCCCATAAAGAGCGCCGCGCCGGACGGGGTGACGACGGCGCTGGCATGCAGGGGCAGCAGTCCCCGCTGGTGCAGAAGCAGGGCCGCGCCTGTGCCCAGGAGCAGCAGGCGGATCATCTCGTCGTCGGCGTCCGGCTGGCGCTCCACAACGATCTCATTGCCGCCCCGCACTAACAGCCTGGCCACACCGGGCAGGCCAAAGCGCGCCTCCTCCTTCGTCACCTGGCGCAGGGGGCCGGCAGCCAGGGCGGAAGGCGGCGCTTGCGGCACATCACCCCAGCGCACCACCACATCCGGCGCACGATCTGGCGGCGCGGCGCGCAGCTCCGGGCAGGCCAGGGGCATCTGCCAGATCAGGCCGTAGGCGCTATGGAGTGCGACGCCGGAAAACTCGTGGGAAGCAGTTGTATTGGGATCGGACAAGAGCTACGGATACCTTTCACTTTGCTGGGTGGTTCTGGTTTCCCTTTGGGCGCAGGAACCCCGCATCCAAAGGGAAGGATTCATCTACATCACTTTGTCACCTATTCTTATCGTGGGCTCCCGCCAAATCCATCAGTGTTCGAACCAACCTTTGGCGCCGCCGTATCCAGGCTGACGTGCAGGCGCTGGAGGGTGGGGCGCTGCCAGGGCTGGCGGGGTTCGCTCTGGGTTTGCTCCTCTTGCGCTGTGGTCACGAGTTGTTCTTGTTGTTCTTGCATTAGTCTATCCCCTTTCATGGAAAACCTCACGAGATGAAAATATTGATGCCGGTCAGCAGAACGCTGACCAGTTACACCCACTTCCTAATCGTCCCACGGTCAACTGGTTGCATACGCAACGATCAAACCTGCCACCACCGCTAGAAGGTGTTCAGTCTAGGCCATCGACTGACGTTGCCAGGCCGCCGTCGGCGCCTGAACCCCCATCGTTCGCCGTATCCAGGCTGACGTGCAGACGCTGCAGAGTGGGACGCTGCCATAAACGTCGTACAACGACTGGCACCTGCTCACCATGCTCTACTGGCGAGGATTGACCCTGTTGTTGCTGCCCTGCGAACCTTTGCATCTCTACACCTCCGCATCAATAGCGCCCTTTTCGCACAGAGTATCACATGCAATGAAGAAATAGCCCTGCCATCAACCCGCGCAGCAGGATCGTCCCGGCGCGGTGGGTGGTCAGGGCGGTGGCCGCCTGCTGCACGTCGGCCCAGGCCCGGCGCATTTTGACCACATCCACATAGGTGTTGGCCGGGGCTGCGTCCACAGCAGCCAGTGCGGCTTCCACCTCGTCGGCGCTGGCCCGCAGCCGCCCGGCCAGGTCGGCGGATTGGCGGCCGCGCTTGCGGTTCAGGCGCACTTCGTCGGGCAGCAAGCCCGCCATGGCCGCACGCATCATCCAGCGATCCCCGCCGCCTGGGCTGTCGAAAACAGGGTCAGGCACGGCGATGGTATAGGCCATCACCCGCCTGTCCTGGGTGGGGTCGCGCACCTCCAGCCCGGCGGCTGCGCCCTGCTGCGCCCACAGATCGCCCACCCGCGCCGCGCCCGGCTGGATGATGGCGTAGCGTTTGTCCCGCGGGCTACGCCAGCTTTCCTGCAAGGTGGTGTCTTGCCCCATTGCCGCCACGCGGCGCTGCGTCAGACCAATGCGCCGGGCGAAGGCGAGATGGATGGCCGCGCCCGACCAATCCTGGCTGCGGGCGCGCCACTGCATCAATGGACGCAGCGCCCACAGGGGCAGGTTGCGGCGCACCCCTTCCTTCCAGCCGCCGCGGAAGGCAGCCAGCCGCGCGCGCAACTCCGGCGCGCCGGTCCAACTCACCGTGGCGTTGCCCCCCTGCCCGGTGAGCAGCGTCCCCAGCCCCTGCGCCTGGGCCCGGTCCAGCAGGTCGGTGATCCAGAAGTAGTTGCTGGCGGCGTGGGCCGGTTCCGGCATCACCGCCAGGGTGCGGTGGATGCCCTGCATGGGCGTGACGGCGGCGCTGTCCAGCAGGTGGTGATCCACATTCGCCCAGTGGGCCGCAGTGAGGGAGGCGAAGTGGGTCTCGTCGCCAAAGCGTTGAGCGCCAACGGTCTGCGTGGTGTCGTAGATAGGCACGGCGGTGAAGGCGGTGAGCCGCTTGCCCTGTTCGCCCAGGGCGCGGGCGGCCAGCGCGGTCACCGAGCCGGAATCCAGCCCGCCGCTCAGGGTCACGCCGACCGGCCGGTAGCTGCGCAGCCGGTCGCGCACGGCCCGGTCGTAGATTTCCAGAAAGCCCTGCACGTAGTCGTCCCGGCTGGGCAGGCGCAGTTCGGGCGTATCCTCCAGCCGCCAGTAGCGCCAGACCCGCGTCGCCTGGGGCGTGACGGTCATGGCGTGGGCGGGGGGCAGGCGCTGGATATCCAGGTCGATGGTCTGGGGGCCGTGGTAAGCAAACCAGGAAACAAGCACCTGGGCCAGGTAGAGTTCGTTGAGCCGCCGCGGCGCGCCGATGGCATAGAGAGCCTGGGGTGCCGAGGCAAAGGCGAACTGCTCGCCCTGCTGCCAGTAGACCAGGCTGGTATTGCCGTGGTGGTCCCGTGCCAGGAAGAGCTTGCGTTCGTCGGGATGCCAGACCGCGAAAGACCAGTCGCCCAACAGGTGATCCGGGCTGCCCTCGCCCCACTTGAGATAGGCGCGCAGAATCAGGTCGCTGTCGGGCGTGGTGGGACGGTCGGCGCGGGCAATGGCAAAGTGATCGCAGAGTTCGTCCCGGTTGTCGATGCGCGCTTCTGCGGTGATTGCCAGACGGGCGTCGGCCACCCAGCGCGGCAGCCGATCGTACACGGCTTCGGGCGTGTTGAAGAGCAGGCGTTGGCCCAGGCCGCAGTGTTCATCCTGCCAGAGGCAGCCGCCGTCTGGTCCCCAGTGGGCCAGGGCCGCGTCCATGGCAACCAGTTTCTCAGGCAGTGCGGATGCGCTCAAAGATCCAAAGATGCCGCTCATTTCTTGCTCTGTACCTTAGACAAGGATGATGGCAGGACGAAGGCAGCCGCATGAAAGCAAGAATAACACACCCTGCACCCAAGCGAGGGCCCGATCAACATCGCTGAGGGCTTCGCGTACACTGAACAACTCACCGCAACCCTGGCCGATGGCCGTAGCCTGACCTGGACGGAACATCGGCTGGTGGTGCACTCGTTGACGCAGGCCGCAGCGGTCACGAGGGCGCGTGAGAGCGCAGATGCAGTACCGTTTTAATTCTGAAAAAGCATGAGCCGTGGGGTAGACTCAGCTGAAGGCTCACCCACCCAATATGCGCAGGGTATGCATAGCGATCATGCGCTCCTCGTGGGTGGGGAAGACATAGACCGCCACGCTGCTATCGTCGCGGCTGATGCGCGGGCCGTGGCGTGCGTTGGCCTCTGCGTCCAGGCGCAGGCCCAACCATTCGAGGCCCTGGCAGACCCGTCGGCGCAACTCAATGGCATTTTCGCCAATACCAGCAGTGAAGATCAGCCCATCGAGGCCACCCAGGGCCGCCGTCAGCGCGCCCGTCTCGCGGATAATGCGATAGACGAAGTAATCAATCGTCTCAGCGGCGCGCGGATCGTCGCTCTCACTGAGCGCCCGCATATCGTTGCTCACCCCGGAGAGGCCCAGCAGGCCTGATCGTTTATAGAGCAACTCCTCGATCTGCCTGGCGCCCATACCCTTCTCTTGCATCAGGTAGAGCAACACACCCGGATCGATCTGGCCGCAGCGCGTTCCCATCGGCAAGCCGTCCAGGGCCGTAAAGCCCATCGTGCTATCCATACTCCGACCAGCCTTAATCGCACACATACTGGCACCGTTACCCAGGTGGGCTACCACAACCCGCCCCTGGGCAAGCGACGGGGCCAACTTGGGCAAGGCATAGGCGATGTACTCGTACGAGAGGCCATGGAAGCCGTAGCGGCGCACACCCTCGGCATAGAACTCAGTGGGAATGGCGAAGCGGTCAGCTACAAAGGGATGCGTGCGATGGAAGGCCGTATCGAAGCAGGCCACGTTCGGCACACCGGGTAAGAAGTCCATCGCCGCAGCGATGCCCGCCAGGTTGGCTGGCTGGTGCAGAGGGGCCAGGGGCACAAAAGCCTCAAGCTCATGCAGCACCTGGTCGTTCAACAGCACAGGCGCACTGTACTTCGCCCCTCCATGCACCACCCGGTGGCCCACCCCGATCAGACCCTCCTCAGGCAACTGCGGGTCAAGCCAATCGGCCAGCCGTTCAAGGGCATAGGCATGGCCCCTACCCAGGGGCGGGTTCTCCCAGGCCGCCTCATGCGCCACCGTCCCGGCCCCAGTGTAGATCTTAAAGCGTGGCCGGGTGCCGATGCCTTCGATCTGACCCTCGAAGCGCACACTCAGCTCCGCACTCTCATAGTCGAAGATCGTGAACTTGATGCTGGACGAGCCGGCGTTCAACACGAGGATCGCTCTGCTCACAGGTGACTCCTTCGGGCGAAGCCCTGATCTATGCGCCTCCAGCCGCAGCGGCGGCAAGCTTGGCCCGGCGAGCATAAACAAGGAGCACAGCCACGGCACACGAGGCCATGCGCGCACGAACCGTATCGGCACGGCTGGTAAGAATGATTGGCACCCGCGCCCCGACCACGATCCCAGCCGCCTCGGCACGAGCCAGGAAGGTCAGCTGTTTGGCCAGAATGTTGCCCGACTCGAGGTTAGGCACCAGCAGAATATCGGCCTGGCCAGCCACAGGCGAGACGATCTTCTTTGTGCGGGCCGCCTCAGGGCTAATCGCATTATCAAGCGCCAGCGGGCCGTCGAGCAGAGCGCCGGTGATCTGGCCACGGTCAGCCATTTTGCAGAGGGCCGCTGCCTCAACCGTCGAGGGAATGTCCGGGTTGACCGTCTCAACTGCCGAGAGAATGGCCACCTTGGGCGTCTCAATACCCAACACATGGGCCAGTTCGATCGCATTCTGGCAAATATCGGCCTTGGCCTTCAGGCCAGGCGTGATGTTGACGGCCCCATCAGTCACAATCAGCGGCTTGGGGTAGGTCGGCACATCCATAATAAAACAATGGCTGATCCGTCGCTCGGTGCGCAGCCCGGTATTGTGATTGATCACCTCAGCCAGTAACTCATCGGTGTGCAGACTGCCCTTCATCAACGCATCGGCCTCACCCTTGCGCACCAGTTCGACCGAGCGCTCGGCTGCCGCATGGCTGTGCGGGACATCAATGATCTTGTAGGGGGTCAGGTCGATCCCTTCGGCCTCAGCCACAGCCCGAATGCGCGCCTGGGGTCCCACCAGCAACGGCGTGATCAGACCCTGCCGTGCTGCGTCGATCGCCCCAGTCAGTGAAGCATCGTCACAAGGATGCACCACCGCTACAATAATCGGCTCCAACTCGGCGCAGGCCGTCATCAGCATCTCGTAGCCGTTAAAGCCGTTCTCCTCCTCCGGTTGGTCCAGGGTCGCTTTGTGGATCATTGTCCGCTCCTCTTTATTTGCTATGGCCGATCGCTATGGTGTAGATGAGAGAGACCATTCAGCCGCCCTAAAACCTACCCACCAAGCAACGCAGCACGTTGCATACACCGCATGCCCTCCGGTGCGCTACGACCGGGGTTCCGCTCCTTATAGTAACGCCCGCAGATACCAGAAGCCTTCAGGTCCATACGACGATTTGTGACATTTTTCCCAGGTTCCGGCTTGCACCCGGCGGGCAGAGCTGTCATAATGGGCCTGATGTCATTATCAGCCTTCAACCTGAGCCAGACGGCTTACCCGGCTCGCGTCCTGTTGCACCCAGTGCGCCTGCTACGTGCGCTCCTGATCGGCGTGTTACCGGGGATTATGCTGCTCTGCATCGGCCACTGCGCCTGGCATCCGCAGCGTGCAGTGGCGATTCATTACGGCCATACGTCGAGCGATACCACAGGCGAGGTTGAGCTGCTCTGCCACTTCGGCGGCGGCACGTTGCCAGTCCCCTCGCCGCTAGACTACCGCCTCTTGCAAGCCCTGAGCCAGGCATGGCTGCTGCCCACAGGGCCGTTGCTGCTGCCCCTGGCCCTGCTGGTGCTGATGATCATCAGGCCGGTGTGCGCCCGTACACGCCTCGCCGAACCCCCACCCATGCCGCCGCCACGCCTCGGGCTAATGCTGGCAGACCTGACAGGTCTGTGAGACGCCCCGACGAAGCGTCTTTAGTGGTGTGGCCCGGCCCGAGTTGACGGCGTCGGGGCACAGCAGCGGCTACCACTGCTGCGCCCTGACGGGCGCGTAGCCTGCCGTCATGTTTGCTCGGACGGAGTGCTAGCAGATTGCGAGTGCATATCCTGATGTGCTCGGCCTGATCCCCGATCGCTTAGCTTAAGGAGCCAAACTTTATGTCACGTCTACACCTGTTCGCCGTCGCTCTGGGCGCGGCACTGACCCTTGCCGGCTGTGGAAGCACCCCGGCGACCGCCCCAGCCAATACCTCCGTGCCTGTACCGGCGGCAGCCCCTGCCGCCACGGTTGGTTCGATCACGATCAACGACCCCTGGATCCGCCCGGCCAGCCCGATGGGCGATACCAACGGCGCTATGACGGGCACCCCCGGCACGATGGGTAATGACCCCGGTGCTATGACGGGCACCCCCGGCACGATGGGTAATGACCCCGGCGCTATGACGGGCACCCCCGGCACCATGGCTGCCACCGCCGACCCGGCCTCCGGCGACCATGGCGGTATGGGCGTGGTGGTCAACACCGGCGGCTACATGCAACTCAGTAACAGCGGCACAGAAGCCGACTACCTCATCGCCGCCGACGCCGACATCTCCGAGGCAGTTGAGTTGCACACGGTGGTGATGGAGAACGATGTTATGCAGATGCGCCCGGTCGAAAAGATCGAGATTGCGCCCAGTGGCCAGACCGAGCTCAAGCCCGGTGGCTTCCATGTTATGTTCATCGGGCTCAACCGTGAGCTCAAGGCCGGCGACACAGTACGACTCAGCCTGACCTTTGAGCGCGCTGGCACGGTCGAAGTCGATGCCATTGTACGGGCACCCTGACCGAATCTGGATCATAAACCTGTCAGGTGCGGCCCCTAACACATCAGGAAGTGCGCATTCCCCTGTTGACCGCACCTGACAGGTTTTACAACTTTCCTAAAGCCCTCTCTTACCTGGTGAACCAATGGTGCAAAGCATGCGTCCGCTCCTGCTGCTCTTGCTACTCCTCGTAGCAGCCTGTGCAGCCCCAATAACACTCAAGGGCACGGCACTTGACCCGCCTGGCCCTGCGCCCGACTTTACCTTCACTGATCAGCAAGGGCAGCCCTTTACGCTCAGCGAGCACAAGGGCAAAGTCGTTTTGCTCTTCTTCGGCTTCACCTCCTGCCCCGACATCTGCCCCGCCGAACTTGCCAACCTGGCTGCGGCCATGCGTGATCTGGGTGCTGAAGCTGAGCAGGTTGAGGTCGCCCTGATCAGCCTCGACCCAGAGCGTGACACAATTGAGCGCCTGGAGAGCTATCTTCATGCCTTCAACCCCAACTTCATTGGTCTGCGTGCCGATCCCGCTGCCCTTGCACCAATTGCCAAGGCCTATGGGGTCTTCTACGAACGGCGCGAGCTGCCCGACTCGGCCCTGGGCTATACGATCGATCATTCGGGCTTTGTCTATGTGATCGACAAGGCCGGGCGTTGGCGTGAAGTGGTAGCTCATGGCACGCCGGTGGAAGATCTGGTCAGCGACCTGCGGGCCCTCATCGCTGAGCGGATCTGAGGCTGTCCTATGCGTCGTCACCCGGTTGCCGCCGCCCTGGTTGGCCTGGGCGTAGTGCTCAGCCTCGGCCTCGCAGCCTTCTGGCTGATCAATGCCTGGCAAACCGCGCAGCACACCCTGGTGCTGCGCGTGCCCCCCGGTACCGCCGCCCGCATCGCTGCTGGTGAGCCAGTGGAGATCTTCCCCCAGACCCTTACCCTAAAGCTGAGTGAGTATCACACCCTCGAAGTGCGCAACGACGACCGTGTGGCCCACACGATCGGCCCCTACCGCATTGAGCCGGGTCAGCGTTTTGTGCAACACTACGCTGGCCCTGGCACCTTTGACCTGATCTGCTCGTTGCACCAGAGTGAACGGTTGCGCATCATCGTCACCCGCTGACGAAGGTTCTGAGACTACTCCTCGCCCTGTTCCCCTGAGCAGACTGATGGTACACTGCATGAGGGCCGTTATAAACATAATCAAGCAACAGGGCCAGAGTTTATGCCTGATCTAACCACATATCCATATCCATATCCATCCATTGAGGGAATTGACCATCTCGAACTCTATGTCAGCAATGCCCGCCAGGCCGCCCATTTCTACCGCACCACCCTTGGCCTGCGCCCCGTCGCCTATGCCGGCCTCGAAACAGGCCTGCGTGACCGCTGCTCGTATGTGCTTGCCCGTGGCACAGTACGCCTGGTCTTGACGGCAGCGCTACGCCCCGATCATCCTATTGGGGCCTTTATCGCCCGTCATGGCGACGGGGTAAAGGATATTGCCTTCACCGTACCTGATGCCGCCGCGGCCTATGCCGCCGCCATCCAGCGTGGTGCCGTCACGGTGCAGGCCCCGACCCGCGAGGAAGATACCTTCGGTTCGGTTGTGCGGGCGAGCATCGCCGCCTATGGCGAGGTAATACACAGCTTCGTTGAACGTCACTCCTACGAGGGGCCTTTCCGGCCCGGCTTCCGCCCGATCAGCAATCCACCCCCCGTCCCTGACACCGGCATTCTGGCTATCGATCATGTGGTGGCCAATGTTGAGCAGGGTGCGATGGAGCACTGGGTGGCCTTCTACCGTGATGTGCTCGGCTTCAGCCAGCTGCACCATTTCGATGACCAGGATATCAGCACCGAGTACAGCGCGCTGATGAGCAAGGTCATGCAGAACGGCAGCGGACGGATCAAACTACCGATCAACGAGCCGGCTGAAGGGCGCCGCAAAAGCCAGATCGACGAATTTCTCGAATACTTCGGTGGGCCGGGTGTGCAACATATCGCCCTGGCAACCAGCGACATCTGTGCCACCGTTGACCAGCTAAGGGCAGCCGGGGTGCCCTTCATTACCGTACCCGAGCTCTACTACGAAGACATGGCCCGGCGGGTCGGCCCGATCGACGAGCAGATTCACGCCCTGCGCGAACGCCATATCCTGGTCGACCGCGACGAGGAGGGCTATATGCTGCAGATCTTCAGCCAGCCGCTCCAGGATCGACCGACGCTCTTCATCGAAATCATTCAGCGTAAGGGTAGCCGCGGCTTCGGCAAGGGCAATTTTAAGGCCCTCTTCGAGGCGATCGAGCGCGAGCAAGCCCGGCGGGGGAATCTCTAAATGCTGAAGGCCCTGACCGTCCTGCTGCGCTTCGGGCGCCTGCATACCATCATCGCCACGACTGTCCAGGTGCTGACTCTCTTCCTGATCAGCGGCGGTACCCAACCGCTTAGCCCTGAGCGCCTCGCCCTGCTGCTCTTGACCCTGATCAGCTGCCTGGCGCTCAATCTCTACATTGTCGGCCTGAACCAGATCACCGATATCGAGATCGACCGCATCAACAAGCCGGGCCTGCCCCTTGCCGCCGGTGACTTGAGCCTGCCTGCGGCGCACTGGATCGTCGGCGTGGCGGGGCTGTTGGCCCTGAGTCTTGCCTGGATCGGCGGGCCGTTCCTGCTGGCGACCGTCGCAACGATTATGCTGATCGGGACGGCCTATTCGCTGCCTGTGGTGCGACTGAAGCGTTTCCCCATCTGGGCGGCCCTCAGTATCGCCATCGCCCGCGGGCTGATCTCCAACCTCGGCGTGGCCCTCCATTTCCTCACAAGCTTCGGCAACCCCATCCCGCTTGCGACACTGGCGATGCTCGGCCTCTTCTTCTTCGGCTTCGCCATCGTGATTGCCCTCTATAAAGACCTGCCCGATATCATCGGCGACCGTACCTTCGCTATCGAGACCTTCAGCACCCGCCTTGGGCCGCGCCGTGTCCTGCTGATCGGCCAGGTTGTGCTGAGCCTCTGTTATCTGCTGCCGATTCTGATCGGCCTGGCTGGCCTGCCCCAGCCCCAGGCGGCCTTCCTCCTGCTCAGCCACCTGTCGGCGATTGGACTCTTCTGGCTGATCAGCCTGCGGGTTGACCTGAGCAACCAGATGGCGATCAAGCGCTTCTATGTTTTTCTCTGGATGCTCTTCTACAGTGAATTTGCTCTGCTTAGCGTCTACGGAACCGCCTGGGGAATTGCATGATCCGCGTCAACCAGACTACGTCGCGCCTCGTGCTTTTGATCACCCTCGGTCGCCCACTGCACCTGATCGGTGGGCTGCTGTTTCTGAGCCTCGGCGCAGCGATTGCCGCCGCTGCGGGGCACGCGCTCAACCCGCCCCTGGCCCTGGCTGGCCTGCTGGTCGTCTGGGCAATGCAGCTGATGACCCACTACAGCAATGAGTATTACGATCTGGAGGCCGACCGGGCCAACGACACACCAAGCAACTGGTCAGGCGGGAGCCGGGTGCTGGTCGATGGGCGTATCGCACCGAAGTTAGCCCTGCGCATCGCCCTGGCCTTCGCCATGGTCGCCGTGCTGGCCGGGATCGGCGTAAGTCTGCTCAGCCCTGCACCGCTTCAGACCGCCCTACTGCTCCTACTTGCCTTCGGGCTGGCCTGGAGCTACAGCTCGCCGCCGCTGACCCTCAACTGGCGAGCCATGGGCGAGCTGTGTGGGGCTGTGCTGGTACCCGGCCTGACCACCCTGGTTGGCTTTCAGCTCCAGGCTGGCCAACTCAGCTTGCTACCCCTGCTCGCCGTGGTTCCGCTCTGCTGCTTCCAGTTTGCCATGCTGGTGACAGTCAACTACCCCGACGCAGCAAGTGACGCCCTGGTAGGCAAAACCACCCTGGTCGTCTTGCTAGGTGGGCCACGCGCCGCCCGCCTGCACCTGGCGGCCCTGCTGCTACCCTACCTGCTGTTACCCCTGCTGGTCATGGCCGGTCTACCGCTGCTGGTGGCCCTGCTGCTGCTCGCCGCAGCACCAATTGCTGGCTGGCTAGCCTGGCAGATCGCCCACGGGGCCTGGCAACAGCCACAGACATGGAACCGGCTCGGCTTCTGGAGCATCGGCCTGCTGATGGCCTCAGCCCTGTTTGAACTGCTGGGCTTTCTCTTCGGCTAAGACAAGGTTTCGGGCTAGTTTACCGTTCAGCGTCACTCGCCGCGTCCTGATGCGCTCGGGCTATTTTCTATTTGCTATCTCCTAAATCCTTCTCTAAGGCATGGCTGCACCGATTCGCTGCGCTTGTGGTATCATGCATCCATCCATAACGCGGCGCGTAATCCGCGCACCCGACCGGTCAAGGAGGACCCGATGCCCGACCAGATCAAGCGTGTCGCCGTGATCGGCGCTGGCACGATGGGCGCGTCGATCGCTGCCCTCGTCGCCGGGGCTGGCCTGCCCGTTCTGCTGCTTGATGTCCCACCCGGCAAGTTGACCCCCGAAGAAGAGGCGAAGGGCCTGAGTCTGAGCCACCCGTCCGTACGTAATCGCATCGTGCAGGGTGGCTTCGAGCGTATGCGCAAAGCGCGTCCCAACAACCTCTACAACCAGAGTAGTGCAGCACTGATCAGCCTCGGCAATACCGAGGACGATTTTGACAAACTAGCCGCATGTGACTGGATCGTCGAGGTGATCATCGAGCAGCTTGGCCCCAAGCAGGCCCTGATGGAGCGCATTGAGGCCGTACGCAAGCCTGGTGCAATCGTCACC
Source organism: uncultured Chloroflexaceae bacterium (assembly GCA_964592425.1). Lineage (GTDB taxonomy): Bacteria > Chloroflexota > Chloroflexia > Chloroflexales > Chloroflexaceae > Viridilinea. Next base: position 29,776 of record CAZQCG010000017.1, on the reverse strand, counting down.
ACCAACACTTCGGGGATTCCGATCGCCATGATCGCCGAAGGGCGCAGCGACAGCTTCAAAAAGCACTTCTTCGGTACCCACTTCTTCAACCCGCCCCGTTATCTCAAACTGCTCGAACTGATTCCCGGTGATGCAGTTGACCCGGCCGTCTTCAGCGCCTTCCATCGTTTCGTCGAAGACAGTCTCGGCAAAGGTGTGGTCGTCTGTAAGGATCGCCCGAACTTTATCGGCAACCGCATCATCGCCTTCGCCGCGATGAGCGACCTGAGCTTCATTATCGAACAGGGCTACAGCGTCGAAGAGGTTGATGCCCTCACCGGCCCGCTTATCGGTCGCCCTAATACGGCCACCTTCCGCCTGCTCGACGTGGTCGGCATCGACATTATGGCCCACGTGGCCAATAACCTCTACCCTGCCGTGCCCGAGGATGAGAGCCGCGAAGTGTTGCGCTCCAACGACCTGCTCGACCGTATGGTCGCTGCCGGCAAACTTGGGCGCAAATCGGGCGGTGGCTTCTACAAAGAGGTCAAGGCGGGCGGGAAGCGAGAGTTCCTGCCGATCGACCTGCAGACCCTCGAAAGTGTGCCGCTCCAGGGCACTGCGACGGTTGATGGCTTTATCAAAGAGGCGAAGAGGCACAAGAACCTGGCCGAGCGGCTGCGTTTTATGATCCGACGGAGCGCTGAGCAGTCCGACGATCGCGCCGCAGCTCTGATCGCTCAGACCCTCCTGCCCACCATGGGCTACGCCGCCCGCCGGCTGCCCGAGATCGCCGACAGCGTCGCCGACGTGGACAACGCCATGCGCTGGGGCTTCGCCCACGAGCTTGGCCCCTTCCAGATGTGGGAGGCCCTGGGTCTCGCCGAGACTGCCGATCTGATGAAGAGCCGTGGCATCGCCCTGCCAGCCTGGGTCGATCAGCTGATCGCCAAGGGTGACGCCAAATTCTACACCAGCATCGACGGTAAACCGGCCGCCTATAACGTCGCCAGCGGGCGCCACGAGGTGCTGCCCCGCGATGAGCGTGCGATTGACCTGGCCGCCCTCAGGGCTGCTGGCAAGCGCGTGCTCGGCAACGACTCGGCCAGCCTGGTCGATCTGGGCGACGGCGTGCTCTGCTTCGAGATCCACTCCAAGGCCAACTCGCTTGGCGGCCCGGTGATCGAGATCCTGCTCGCTGCGGTCGAAGAGTTGAAGAACGATCCCTGGGTGGGCATGGTCATCGGCAACCAGGGGGCGCGCTTCTCGGCAGGTATGGATCTGAACGACTTTGGTGCTGCGGCCCAGATGGAAGCCTGGGACGACATCGCCGAATTGATCGCCCTGGTGCAGGGGGCCTTCCTCAACCTGCGCCGCAGCCCCAAGCCAGTGGTTACCGCGCCCTTTGCCCACGCCCTGGGTGGCGGGGCTGAACTGGCGATGCACGGGGCCGCAACGGTTGCCTCTGCCGAGACCTATATGGGCCTGGTTGAGGTCGGCGTTGGGGTCATCCCGGCCTGGGGTGGCTGCAAAGAGCTCAACCGGCGCTTTATCGCCGAGGCGGCCCGCAACGGCGGCGATGTACTCAAGGGCCTCCAGCGCGCCTTCGAGAATATCGGCCTGGCCAAAGTTGCCACCAGCGGCCACGAGGCGAAAGATCTGGGCTACCTGCGTCCCACCGACCGCATCGTCTTTAACCAGGACTACCTGATCGGCGAGGCCAAGCGCGAAGTGCTGCGTCTGGTTGGTTCCGGCTACGAGCCGCCGCCTGCCGAACAGCAGTGTTATGCCCTCGGACGTGACGGTCTGGCTATGTTGCGCGTCGGTGTCTACCAGTTGGCCCAGGGTGGCTTTGCCAGCCCCTACGACCAGGTGATCGCCGATAAGCTAGCCTACGTGCTCTGTGGCGGCGACCTGAGCAGCCCGCAGTGGGTTGACGAAGAGTACATCATGGCCCTCGAGCGCGAGAAGATCCTCGAGCTCGCCCGCGACCCGCGTACCCTCGCCCGTGGCAAACATATGCTAGAGACCGGCAAGCCCCTGCGGAATTAAGCCACTCCTCCGCTTGAGAAGCTTGGGTGTGAGCCAATGTGGTAAGGGCGTAGCAGCACATACTGCTGCGCCCCAACAAGCATACCGGCGCAGACGCGCCAGTGAGGATAGACAATGCAAGAGGCAGTGATTGTCTCCGGTGCTCGTACCGCCGTCGGCAAGGCCCTCCGCGGGGCCCTGCGCACGGTGCGTCCCGATGAACTGGCGGCCATTGTGGTCAAGGCCGCCATCGAACGCGCCCCCGGGCTTGACCCGCGTGAGGTTGAGGATGTCATGCTGGGCTGCGCTATGCCCGAGGGCGAGCAGGGCCTGAACATGGCGCGGGTTGCCGCCCAGCGCGCTGGCCTGCCCGATAGCGTTTGCGGCGTCACGATCAACCGTTTCTGCTCTTCAGGCCTGCAGACCATCGCCATGGCCGCCCAGCAGATCATGTTGGGGCAGGCTGAGGTGATCGTTGCTGGCGGTGCCGAGAGTATGAGTATGGTGCCGATGTCGGGCAACAAGTTCTCGCCCAACCCCTACCTGGCCGTCCACGACCCGGCCGTCTATCTGGGTATGGGCCTCACCGCCGAGAATGTGGCCCGCGATTTCAAGGTTAGCCGCGAGGAGCAGGACGCCTTTGCCCTGCGCTCGCACCAGCGCGCCCTGCAGGCCCAGGCCACAGGCGCCTTCGCGACAGGCATTGTGCCGGTAGAGGTCGAACTGACCGAACTGGTCAAGGGCAAGCCCGCCACGCGCAGCTCCAGCTTCACCAAAGACGAAGGCCCCCGTGCCGACACCTCGCCCGAGGGCCTGGCCAAACTCAAGCCAGTCTTCGCCGTCACCGGCACTGTCACCGCTGGTAACAGCTCGCAGACCAGTGACGGCGCTGCCGCTGTGGTGGTGATGAGCCGCAGCAAGGCCGAGGCCCTCGGCCTCAAGCCACGGGCGCGCTTCATCAGCTTTGCCGTCGGTGGCGTCGCCCCCGAGGTGATGGGCATCGGCCCGGTGGCGGCTATCCCCAAAGCCCTCAAGCTGGCCGGGCTAAACTTGAGCGACATCGACCTGATCGAACTGAACGAGGCGTTTGCCTCACAGGCTCTGGCCGTCACCCGCGAGCTTGGCCTCGATCTGGAGAAGGTCAACGTCAACGGCGGAGCCATCGCCCTGGGCCATCCCCTGGGCTGCACCGGGGCCAAACTCACCGTGCAGATTCTTGATGAACTGGAGCGCCGTGGCGGGCGCTACGGCCTGGTGACGATGTGCATCGGCGGCGGCATGGGCGCTGCCGGGATCTTCGAGCGCCTGGGCTAACTGCGGGGCGAGCCTATGAATCCGTGAACGAAGAGCTCGCCGGTCAGTGAGACCGGCGAGCTCTTCTGCCGTCACCTTACAGCGGTTCTCAGAAAGGTTGAGCCAGCATACGCCCCGCGCATGGCTTTCAGACGCGGCAAACCCTAACCCCTAACCCCCAACCCCAGCGCGAAGCGCTCTAATAGCTAATTGTCACCCTGGTACCAAGATCGGCCCACTCATAGAGCCACTGGGCATCCTCAATGCGCAGGTTGATGCAGCCATGCGACATACGTACGCCCGTGCCATGGGCGTTGTGCCAGTAGGTGCCGTGCAAGGCCACTCCGCCTACAACATACTGCACCCAGGGGATGTTCGGCACGTCCCAGCACTCATCACCAATACAGCCAGCCATCGTCTGCATTGGGTATTTGTCATAGATCGCATAGTCACCAACCGGAGTGTTGAAACCGTCGCGGCCGGTGGCGACAGGGGCGCGATAGACCAGTAGATCGCCCTCGTAGGCGCTGAGCCACTGCTCGCTCAAGTTGACCTGGATGTGCCGCTCCCAGATGGCCGGCTGCCAGATCAACGTACCGGCAAGCTGCGACAGCGGTGCCACATTCACCCCACGCAACTGAGCCAACTGGCGCCCCAGGTCACCCACCTGCACCTCGTGCAATGAGTCCATGTTAAAGCCGTTGGCCGCCTCCATCGCACGAAAGAAGCCAGGCAGATCCTCGGGGATGTAGACAAACTTGGCCCGCTCAAAGTACTGCACACTGCGACCCTGCTCATCAACCGTCTCGCTGAGTGGGAAGCCAAAGAGGCGCATGCCGCCGCGACGATCCCAGTAACGGCCAAACTCACCCCAGAGCGTGTGGCCAGTCTCAGGGAAGTAGCGCACCCCGGTTCCGGGATCGGCAAGGGGGTCTGGCATACCCTGAATCTCAAGCATCTCACGCCCGATCAGGCCCAACTGCACCTGGCCCGCAGTGCCAGCCTGGAGCGGATCAAACTCGAAGCGCGCCCGCTCAAAATACTGCACAATCCGCCCGTTCTCGACAAACTCTTCGCTGATCGGGTAGCCGAAGATCAACACCTGGCCGTTGGCGCGCCAGAAATCGAGAAAGCCGCTCCGGTTACTCAGATGATGACCTGTCTGAGCAAAGTAGACCGTCTGCAGCAACGGCAACTGGTCGGGGTTGAGGCCACCGGCCTGTTGGAAGAAATCCTGGCGCAGCTGCTGCTCGCGGGCCTGCGCAGCAGCCACCACCGCCTGTGCCTCAGCATAGCTACGTGGAGGCACAAAATCGGCCGTGGGATGGCGCGCCTCCACGGCATTGGCCCAGAGGGCGATCATCGCAACGATGATGGCGATCAGGCTGCCCAGGGCGGCAAACTTCTGCTGACTGGCGCTCATAGGTGCGTTTCCTTGTACAAGGGCCGGATGATTGTCAGGGTTGTGTCTTCCATTATATACAAGCTGAACGTTTCCGCTTGGTAAAGTTTCCCAAAACCCTTACACCTCCAAATTTTCCCAAAGCCTGTCTATGCTATAATCTAGCTGGTATTTGCGCACGGGGCTGCGGCCCAGGTTAAAGTTGCCGCTGTCCCCACAACCAGCCCGCACAGCCCGCAGACAGCTAGCAGGAGGCCACTGATGGAGCGAAAGATCCGCGTCCTTGTCGCCAAACCCGGCCTCGACGGCCACGACCGCGGGGCTAAAGTGATCGCCCGCGCCCTGCGCGATGCCGGGATGGAAGTCATCTATACCGGCCTGCAGCAGACTCCCCAGATGATCGTTGAGGCTGCCCTGCAAGAAGATGTTGATGTAGTTGGGCTCTCAATTCTCTCCGGTGCCCATATGACGCTCCTGCCCCGCGTCACCCAGATGCTCAAAGATCAGAAGATGGACGATGTGCTCGTCGTTGCTGGCGGGATCATCTCTGATGAAGATGCTACCGTGCTGAAGAATGAGCATGGCGTCAGCGAAGTCTTTGGCCCCGGTGCCTCGACCCACGACATTGTCAAGTTTATCCAGAGTCGTAAGGGTGTCGCGCAGGAGTGAAAAGGCGGTAATGCATCCGTGAACATCCAGGATCTTCTTGATCGCCTGATGCAAGGTGAGCGCCTCGCCCTGGCCCGGTCGATTAGCGTAGTGGAGACGGGGGGGCCACCGGCGCGTGAACTACTCGCCGGGGCCTATCCGCATGCCGGTGGTGCCCATGTGGTCGGGATTACCGGCCCGCCTGGTGCTGGTAAGTCTACCCTCGTCACGGCTCTGGCCCAGGAATGGCGTAGCCGCGATATGAGTGTCGGTATTATCGCCGTTGACCCGACCTCGCCCTTTACCGGCGGGGCCGTGCTGGGCGACCGCATCCGCATGCAGGTGCTTGGCGGTGACCCAGGGGTCTTCATCCGCAGCATGGCCAGCCGTGGACGCCTCGGCGGCCTCTCACGGGCAACCGCCGATGCCGCGGTGCTGCTCGACGCTGCTGGCTTCCAGATCGTGCTGATCGAGACGGTCGGGGCCGGTCAGGGCGAGGTTGATATTGCCCGTGCCGCCCAAACCACTCTGGTGGTTGAGGTGCCTGGTATGGGCGATGATGTGCAGAGTATCAAGGCCGGTGTGCTCGAGATTGCCGATGTCTTCGTTGTCAACAAGGCCGATCGCGAGGGTGCCGACCATGTTGTGCGCATGCTGCGCTCGATGCTGCACCTGGGCGCTCAGCAGCCGGGAGCCTGGGAGCCGCCGGTACTGAAGGCCGTGGCCGTGCAGAATGATGGTTGCGCTGCCATTGTTGATGCCGCCGGGCGTCACTATGAGCACCTGCGCCACTCCGGCCAGGCCCATATCCGTGCCCGCGATGCCGCCGAGCGTGAACTGAACGCTGCTGTGCAGGAACTGGCCCTTGAACGTCTGCGTGGCCCCGCCTGGGCACGCATGGTCGCCCAGATCGCCGCCCGTGAGCGCGATCCCTATGGTGCGGCGGCTGAACTTTTCGCCGGGCTCACCTGAAGCTGCCCGACCGATGTCGTTTCGTACGCGGCTCACCCTGATCTACACCGGCTTCTTTGCCGCTGCCCTGCTCTTGCTGGGCTGCGGCATTTATATCTCGGTGCGCCAGTCGCTCTATGCTGGTGTCCAGCGTGACCTCTGGGCGGCCACCCAGCAGGTGCGGCGCATCTTCAGTTCGGGCGGGCTTGAGCCGATTCGTACCTCTACTGGCGAGTTGCGCCTCTTTCTGCGTGGCGAGTTCATCCAGATCTTCAACAACCCTAACCTGGTTGCCCAGATCTTTCACTCCAATGGCGAATTGCTCGACAGCACGCCCAACCTGGGCGGGCGGGCCTTGCCCATCCCTGCCCAGGCGCTTGGACTCGGCCCCGATGCGGTTAACAGCGGCTATCGCCTGGTGCGCGAAGTGGATGAGATGCGCCTCGATTCGCTGATCACGCCCCTGGTGCTTAGCAGCAATGGCCAGGTCGTCGGCTACCTGCAGATCTCGCGTCCGCTGCGTGATGTTGACCAGACTCTCGCCACGCTCACCTGGATTCTGGTGGGTGGTGGAGCGATTGCCCTGCTGATCACGGCAGTCGGCACCAGCCTGATCGCCGGGCGCGTGCTTAAGCCGATTGACCAGATCACCCGTACCGCCCAGAGTATCGTCCATGCCGACGATCTGGCCCAACGGGTGCCGGTGCCGCCCCAACAAGACGAACTTCAGCGCCTTGCGGTGACGATCAACGACCTGCTTGAACGGCTTGAACTGCTCTTTAAGACCCAGCAGCGCTTTGTGGCTGATGTTAGCCACGAACTGCGCACACCGCTCGCGGCGATGCAGGGCAACCTTGAGGTGCTCGCTCGGGGTGGCCTGGCCAACCACGAACTTGCCACCGAGGCGGTTGGTGATATGCGCCGCGAGACCGGCCGGCTGATCCGAATGGTCAATGACCTGCTGCTACTGGCCCAGAGTGATGCGCGGGTGCAGCTACGCAACGAGCCGGTTGAGCTCGATACGCTGCTGCTCGAACTCTACCGCGAGCTACGTCCGCTGGCTGGCGGGATTAGCCTGCGTATTGGGGCCGAAGACCAGATTATGGTCAACGGCGACCGTGACCGACTCAAGCAGGCCATGCTCAACCTTGGCGTCAATGCGCTGCAATATACCCCCCAGGGCGGCTATGTCACCCTGGGCCTTGAACAGCGCGAGGGCTATGCCTGCCTGTCGGTAGCCGACTCGGGCCTGGGTATCACCGAAGAAGATCTGCCCCATATCTTCGAGCGTTTCTACCGGGCCGACCGCTCACGCTCGCGCCACAGTGGCGGGGCTGGCCTGGGCCTCTCCATCGTCAAGCGCGTGGCCGAAGCCCATGGTGGCTATGCCACCGTCGCCAGTGAGCCGGGGCGCGGCAGCACCTTTGCTATCTGGCTGCCCCTGCCGGCACCCCGGCCTGGCCTGCCAGCCCCGCTTGAGCTCGAGGACGAGCTCCTGCCTGAGCCAGAACTGCTTCGTTCGTAGGCCTGGCTGCGAGTGGCTCGCCAGTCTGCGGTGGCGTATGCGCAAAACGGCCAGAAAGGGTAACTGTTCACACTGCTCCTACGGAAGCCCGCCTTTCGGTCACGCTGAGCGCAGCGCAGCGTCCCGGCAACATTCCGGCGTTCCCGACCGGGACGCTTCGCTGCGCCTGGCGGCTCCGCTCAGCGTGACAACGCCCGTTACCCCACGTGTGAACAGTTACCAAAAAGACCGGTCAGCTGGCGACGAACGGTGGCTTCCTTGCCGCCAGCTGATCGGTCTCAGAGAGGGGATACGCTACCGACCACCAAGCGCAGCGATCGTGCTCTCGATCAGCTCAACGGCCTCGTTCATAGTGCTAACATCGAAGGCGAAGCGTGCCCCGGCAGCAGCAAACAGCTCGGGCAGGGTCGCCGTGGCCCCAAGCGCCAGGCCGTGCCGGTAGGCCGCCACGGCACCAGCCTGGTCACGTAGCGCATTGCGCCAGACCTGCACCGCACCCAGTTGGGCCAGGCCATACTCGACATAGTAGAGCGGGTAGCGGAAAATGTGCTGCTTGCGCTGCCAGCCGGTCACCCGTGTATCGTCCAGGCCCGACCAGTCAACCGCGCCCATAAAACGTGCCCAGAGGCGATCCCAGGCCGCGTCACAGGCCGCCGGTTCAACGGCCTCGGCAGGATGGCTGTAGGCCCAGTGTTGAAAGGCGTCGACCACGGCCATGTAGGGCCAGAAGGTGAGGATGCCTTCGAGGTGCTGGATACGAGCACGGGCGTAGGCGGCCTCGTCGACATAGTAGCCGCCATCGCTCGCCCGCTGATACGGCCCGGCCAGCAACTCCATCGCCATCGAGGCCACTTCGGCAAATTCCATCGGCACATTGCGCTGCTGATGGTAAGGTAGCCCGCTGGTCTCAAAGATATGGAAGGCATGACCGGCTTCGTGAAGCAGGGTGCGCACATCGGTGGCCAGACCCACCGCATTCATGAAGATAAAGGGCCGCCGGGCGGTCTCAAAGCTCGAACAGTAGCCGCCGGGGGCCTTGCCCTTGCGATTCTCCAGGTCGAGCAACTGCTCACGGCGCATAGTGGTAAAGTAAGCGCCCAGATCGGGATCGACCTGCTGCAGCACGGCCTCGGTACGAATCACCAGGTCGGTGGCATCGCGACAGGGGCGCAGAGGCGTCTCATGGGCCGAACGAGCATCAATGTCCCAGGGGCGCAGCTGTTCGAGCCCCAGGCGCGCCGCACGGCGGGCGTAGACACGGGCAGCCGCAGGAACAACCGTCGCCTCGATGGCTTCATGGAAGCGCAGACAATCATCAGGGGTATAGTCGAAGCGGCGATACGCACGCCAGATGTAGTCCAGATAGCCAGGCAGGCCCGCATTGGCCGCCAGGTTCATCCGCAGGTGCAGCAACTCGCCCCAGAGCTGGTTGAGCGCCTCGCGGTCGGCAAGCTGGCGCTCGGTGACGAGACGCCAGACCTGCTCACGCAGCGCACGATCGGGTTCGTCCAGCAGCGGCGTCGCCTGCTGGACGGTCAACTCACGTCCCTCCCAGCTGATCGTCTGGGCCCCAAGCACGCGGTTGTACTCATTGGCCAGGCGGCGCTCTTCGGCCAGTAGCGGCAGGTTGGCCTCGCGGAAGAGTTCCGCCTCGGCCCGCAGGTCACGCAGCGGCACAGCAAAGCCCTCCGGCTCAAGCCCGCTGGCGAGCAGGGCGCGCTTGAGATCCTGTTCGGCGGCCAGCCAGGGCGGGAAGACCGCAGTGAGAAAGGTCTGGTAGCGTGCCTCGGCGACGGTGTCGGTGGTATCGACCGTCGTTGCCACCGAGAGGCGCGCAAAAGTCTCGCTGACCAGGTCATTCAGGCGACCCCACGCACCAAGCCAGACGGCCACATTTGCGGCACTGATCGGCGTGCTGCGCAACTCGTCAAATGCGGGGCGCCACTGCGCCCAGCCCCAATCAAGGGTGGTAGTTGTTTCGGTAGGCAGATCAAGCAACATCGGGTGCTCCTCGTTGGTCAGGCTGGTCGGTTCATCCTGGCTGATCTGTATTATACTATGGTCGAGGCTGAATGAGCCTGAGATCATGCGGATACTTAATGAATTTCGATCCATTAGAGTTTGTTACTTCACCACAAGGTATTACTGCGGCACTGCTGCTAATCTTTCTGGCTGGTCTCTCCGAAGGTTTCGGTACCCGTGGGGTGGTGCTGCTAGTCAATCGCACCACACCGCTCGGCCTGGCCGTTAGCCTGCTGATCGCCGCCATCCTCTACCTGATCAGTGCGCTGCTCTGGGTGGGCGGGATCTGGATCACGGTTGATCTGCTCTTTGACGTTCACCCACCACCGAGCCAGTTCCTGGTGGTGCTGAGTGCAGCCTACGCACCACTACTGCTCGGTGCGCTGGCCCTGCTGCCACTGGTTGGGATGCTGATTCGCTGGTTGCTACGGCTGTGGAGCCTGCTCATCGCCCTCGGTGGGATCGTCAGCCTGGGCCTGGAGGGCTGGCAGGCCGTGCTTGCGGCCCTGGTTGGGACGCTGCTCTTCAGCCTGATTAGCGGGCTGCTGAGCGAAAAGTCGGTTGACCGGAGCCGGCACCTGATAGCAGTGATCAGCGGGCAACCCCGCCCACTGCTGCGCAAAGACCCGCCCCTGGTCATTCCGGGTTACAGCCCGCCGGAGGAGACGCAGCGATGATCATGGAATTCTTCTGGGGGCTGCTGATCCTGCTGATCCTGCTGATCGTTATCGCCGTGGCTGTGCCGATGTCAGTGCTGATCTGGTGGGCCGGTTGGCGCCACGAGGCCACAGCACCCGCAAACGAACTTGCACCCCTTGCCTCTGCTGCGCCTGTCGCCGGGCCCTTCCTGATCTACTTCTCAGGCATCAATGACATTGCTGGTGACTACCAGACCAGCTTTGAGGACGAACTACTGGCTGCTATCGTGGAACGTGTGCCGGGTCTGGTTACAATCAGTGACGTATTTGGCTTCTCGGTGAACAACATGAGCATGACCAGCCAGCAGTCCCTGGGCTGGTTCTGGACATGGGTCAGCCATATGCGCCTGCGCAAGAAGAGCCCGCTCAAAAAGGTTGGCATGCTGATCAGTATGCGCAATATGCTCCATGTGACCATTTCGGCGGATCGGCGCTACGGGCCGATCTACAACTACAGCGTGGCCGAGATGGCGCTGCAGGGGCTGCTGCGCCATGGCTATCGGCTTGGCTCTGGTCAGCCGGTGACGTTGATGGGCTACAGCGGCGGCGGGCAGATTGCCCTGGCGATTGCTGGCTACATCCAGGCAACCCTGCGCGTACCGGTACAGGTCATCTCACTGGCCGGGGTGATCGACTCGAGTGCCAGTATCGAACACATTTCGGCCCTCACCCATATTTACGGCACGCGGGATCGCCAGGTACTGGTGGGCAACGTGGTTTTTCCAGCTCGTTGGCCGATCTTTCAGGGCACCCAGTGGGCACGCGGGTTGGCCGCAGGCAAGATCCACCTGCGCTGCCTGGGGCCAATGGTACATGCCGGGCGCGGTAGTTACCTCGACGCAACCTGTTATGTTGATGATGGACGCAGCTTTCGCGCTGTTACCGCCGACTGCGTGGCCGAGCTGATTCGCAAACTGGAAACAGTGGGGTAAGCACGCGATCACCGCAGTAGATCGACGAGCGCCGGGCGCAGCTCGCTGAAGCGGAACTGGTAGCCCAATTCCTGAGCGCGCCGGGGCAATACCCGCTGACCTTTGACCACCAGATCGGCCATTTCGCCCAGAGCCAGGCGCAGGCTCATTTCGGGTACGGGCAGCCACGAAGGTGAGCCGAGCACACTCCCAAGGGTGGTTGTAAATTCGCGATTGGTTAGCGGATTGGGTGCGGTGGCATTGATCGGCCCACGCACACGCTCGTCTTCAAGCGCCATCAGCAGAATACCGATCTCATCTTCAGGGTGAATCCAGGAGTAGTACTGGTTGCCCGGCAGCATAGGGCCACCGGTACGCAGGCGGAAGGGCAAGAGCAACTGGCCGAGCGCCCCCGCATTGGGGTCAAGCACAATCCCGGTGCGGATGCGGGCCACACGCACGCCAAGCTCCTCAGCGCGAACCGCCTCGCGCTCCCAGCCAATGCAGACCTCAGCGACGAAGTCGGCCCCGGCTGAAGCATACTCGTCGAGCGGCGTGGCATCACGATAGCCATAATAGCCGATGGCCGAGGCGTTGACCAACACGGCGGGGCGGGTACGGGCGGCAGCCAGCGCCGCAACAATGCCACGCGTACCGATCACGCGACTATTGCGGATCTCCTCTTTGATCGCCGGTGTCCAGCGTAGACCAAAGAGGCCCTGTGAGATCGGTGCCCCGGCCAGATGGATCACCGCGCCGGCACCGTCGATCACGCTAGTCCAGGGGCCACTCTCGGAGGGTTCCCACTGCACATAGTCGGCGGCACCGGGCAGGCGCTCACGGGCAAGGGCAGGGCGTCGTGAAAAGATCACCAGTTCATAGCCACGCTCAAGCAGAGCACGAAAGAGCTTGGTACCGATCAGGCCGGTCGCGCCGGTGAGAATGATGCGCTGCGTATTGCTCATAAGTTTTTTGGGGGGCTATCAGGCAAAGGGTGTCTTACTCAGGGTAGCGCCTGAAGGCGTGAGCGTCAAGTAGTACGAATGCCTCACGCCGATTCTATGGTACCCTTGCCCTATGCTCTTACGCAAGTACCTCAACCTGCTCATTCTGGCCTTTTGTTCGTTGCTGCTGACAGCACGTCCTACTGCGCCGCTGCAGGCCGCCCGCAGCCAGCCCGGCATCCCGCCGGCCCTCTTCGGCTTGAATATGTACCTCACCGGGCGCGAGCGCAGTGAAAGCGAGGCTGCGACCCTGCTCGATCTGGCCAGCGCCATCGGTGTTGGCTGGACACGGGAGGAGATTTGCTGGGCCTGTTGGGGGCGCGACGAGGAGAACGGCTTCTATGACCGGCGCTTAGGTATGTTGGCCGAAGCCGGGGTTGGCATCATTGGTATGCTGCTGACCACCCCTGAGCAGTACCGCGATCCGGGCTGTGTGGCCTACGCCAAGGCCAGTAACCAGCCGGCCTACTGGTGCCAACCGAATAATATGGAAGCCTATGCGCGCTGGGCGGCCCGTGTGGTCGAACGCTACGATGCCGACGGCTACCGCGATGCACCCGGCTCGCCCCGCGTGGCCGCCTGGGAGATCTGGAACGAGCCTGATATGGACGGCACATGGCTGCCCAGGGCCGACCCGGGAGCCTATGCCGCGATGCTGCGCCTGGCCCGCGATGCGATTAAGGCTGCTGACCCGACCGCCCTGGTGCTGAATGGCGGGGTCTATCTCTTTGATGGCGTGGGCCAGAGCCATTTTATGGATCGGGTGGTGGAACTGGCTGGCTGGGACAGCTTTGATGTACTTTCGGTTCACCCCTGGCTGATCGACCATGCCCCTGACGATCCGCGCCTGATCAACCCGCGTGAGCGCTTTGATGTAAGCATTCCCGGGCGGATCGAGCTGGCACATCGCTGGATTGAGGCCCACGGCGGTGGTAAGCCGCTCTGGATCACCGAGGTGGGCTGGAGCACCTGCGCTAGTGCCTGCGCCCCCCAGTTTGCCGTAAGCGAGCAGCAGCAGGCCGATTACATGGTGCGTACCTTTGTGCTGGCCGCAGCTTCCGGCGTTGAGCATGTCAGCTATTTCCAGCTGGAAGATAAGTTCAACGGTGGTCAGCAGCCCTGGGGACCTGCAGCCATCCTGAACGACAATATGAGCCCCAAGCTAGCCTACCGCGCCTACGGCACGATGGTCGCCCAACTCCAGTTTGCGCGTTACAGCGGGACAGGCCCGGCTCATCGGCGTGGCCAGGTAGCCGACTATCGCTTTAGCCTCCCTGACGGCGGCAGCGTCGCTGTGCTCTGGTCGATCAGCGGACCGCGCCAGGTCGAGCTAGCCCTCAGTGCCGGGCTCAGCGCCAGCCTGATTACCCACGAGGGCAGCGAACGGGCTGTAAGTGGCAGTATGCTGCGCCTGAGCCTGGACGAGCAGCCGATCTACCTGCGCCAACTCAGTGGTTCGGCCCGCAGCTTCGCCGAGACCGGGCAGACAATCCGCGGGGCCTTTCTGCGCACATGGGAGCGTGGCGGGGGCCTGGCTATCTACGGCCTGCCCCTGACCCCCGAGCGGCCCGAGCGCGGCCCCGATGGGGTTGAGCGGCGGGTGCAGTGGTTCGAACGGGCTCGCTTCGAGCTTCACCCGGAACTGGCCCCCACCGACAGTGTGCTGGTCGGGCTTCTGGGCGTTGAGTACCTGGCCCGACGTGGCCTTGACTGGCAGAGCCTGCCGAAGGTGACCCAGGCTGCGGCAGGTTGCCGCTATTTTGCTGAGACTGGCCACAGTCTCTGTGCGCCCTTCCGTACCTACTGGGAGCGTAACGGTGGCCTGGCCACCTTCGGCTTCCCGCTCAGCGAGCCGAGCACCGAACTGGTTGAGGGCGGGCGCACCCTCACGGTGCAGTACTTCGAGCGGGCCCGCTTCGAGGAACACCCTGATCAGCCTGCCGCCGGGCGAGTGCAACTCAGTCGCCTGGGGGCCGAATTGCTCCGCTAGCGGGCAAGGGGATCCCCGCCCGCGCACCCAGGCGATGTTCACCTCAGCGCCTTATGGGCGCCCATCCCTACGCTTCTGGCGACACTGGCGCAGGGCCTCAAAGAGGATGATACTGCCAGCAACGGCGGCATTGAGCGACTCGCTGCGCCCAGGCATCGGGATGGCGATCCGCTGGCTTGCCAGACGCAGGCCCGCCGGGCTCACCCCCTGGGCCTCACCCCCGATGATCAGCCCGGCCGGCGCAGTCCAGTCGGCCTCGTCGTAGGCCAGAGACGCAGCAGCCTCAGCCGCATAGACCTGCGGGCAGCCAGCGAGCAATGTAGCAACGGCCTCCCAATCAGCTTCGGCCTGCAGTGGCAGGCTAAAGTGGGCCCCCATCGCTGCCCGCAGCACCTTGGGGCTGAAGGGGTCGGCACAGCCAGACCCACAGATGACCAACCCAACCGCAGCGGCCTCTGCCGAGCGCAGCAAGGTGCCTAGATTGCCTGGGTCTTGAATGCCATCAAGCACCAGGCGCAGACCAGGCCGGGGCGGGTGATAGGGCCAGGCACAGGCGGCGATTATCCCCTGGGGTTGGCGTGTATCGGCGGCAGCGGCAACCACAGCCGGGGTCGCCTCGAAACAGCCAGGGTGCCCACGCAAGGCGGTACAAAGGGCAAGTCCCTCGGAGGTCGTCTCAAGCTGAGCGGGGGCAAAGAGGGCCAGGCGCACCTCAGCTCCACCGGCGAGAGCGTCACTTACCAGGCGCACCCCTTCAAGCAGCAGAGTCTGCGTGCTGCGGCGCTCCCTGGGCGAGTCGCGCAACAAACGCAACCACTTCACATGCTGGTTGGTAGTGCTGCTGATCATCAACAACTGTGGAAAGGGAGGAGGCAAGGGAACCCAATTCCCTCGCCTCCTCCCTTAACCTTGGACAGTGCTCTAGGCTGCGCCAGCGTAGGTGTAGCTCGTCACCTGGGCACCCTCGGGGTCGCAGATTACGGCCGTATCACCCTCATTGTTCCAGACAGCCCGCCGCTGCGCCCAGTAGAGGTTCGCTGCATCATCGCTGCCCTGCCTGGTCCAGATGCGCACCTCGGCCCCTGGGGCCAGACTGAAGGCGGGGAAGGTGAAGATGTGCCGATCGGCAAAATCACGCAGCGTCCAGCCGGAGAGGTCGATCACCGTTGCAGCGCTGTTGGTGATCAGCACATACTCACCTTCAAGATCACTACCTTCCGGGTCGAACTCGATCGCGCTGATCAGCAGGCCAGCATAATCGAACTGATCGGGCGTGGCAGCCGCCAGGGGCAGCGTGGCTGCGGGCGAGCTTGCGCTGAGGGCGACGGTGCCGAGCAAGGTCGGGCGGGCAGGCTTGCCGCCACGCGGGCGAGGGGCCGCAGTGGGCGACTCCATGGCCACATCGACGATCTGACCAAAAGCATCGAGATCGCGCACCGCCAGATCGGCGAGCATCTTGCGATCAAGATCGATGCCAGCCCGTTTCATACCGGCGATCAGGCGGCTGTAGGTTGTTCCGTGGATACGGGCCGCAGCATTGATACGCTGGATCCAGAGGCGCCGGAAATCACGCTTACGATTGCGGCGGTCGCGGTAGGCATAAGCCAGGGCGTGCAAGACTGCCTCGTGGGCCACTTTATAGTGACGGCTACGCGCACCACGAAAGCCTTTTGCCTGCATCAGCAGCTTCTTATGCCGCTTGTGTGTCATCACGCCACGCTTGACACGAGCCATAGGGGGATCCTCCATTGTGCGGGCAGGCCAGGGGGTGGCTTTATCCCTGGACTACGCCCGATAGCAGGCTACTTCAATCCGTAAGGCAGGGCGACGGCAAGGTGCGAACTGTTGGCAGGTGAGGTGGGCTGATCTTTGCCCCACTTGCGCTGTGAGCGGCCAGGGCGGTTGATCTTATTGCCGCGCACACCCTTTTGCTGGAGCACTTTTCCGCTCCCGGTGATCTTAAAGCGGCGTTTGGCACCCTTGTGGGTCTTCATCTTCGGCATGGGTCAGCTACCTACGCTTTCCTTGGGTCTCAGACTCGGTTTGGTCATCGTCTTGCTCGTCGTCTTGCTCGTCGTCTTGCTCGTCGTCAAGCTCGTCGTCAAGCTCCTCGTCAAGCTCGTCGTCAAGCTCCTCGTCAAGCTCGTCGTCAAGCTCCTCGTCAAGCTCGTCATCGAACTCCTCGTCAAGCTCCTCGTCAAGCTCCTCGGCGGGGGGAACTTCGCCGGTGGCGGTGCCGCTGGTGGCTGCAGCACGCTGCTGGGCAAGCCTGGCCTTCTGGGCCTGCTGGGCCGCCTTGAGCACTTTGGCATTCGGCGCGACCAGCAAAGAGAGGACACGACCCTCCATCAACGGCTTCTGCTCAACAATCGTAATATCACGCAGTTGCTCGGCGATCTCCTCAAGCATCTTGCGCCCGATATCGGGGTGGGCCATCTCCCGCCCACGAAAGCGCACATTAAACTTGACTTTATCGCCCTGGAGCAAGAAGCGACGCGCCTGGTTTGCCTTGACCGCAATATCGTGGTCATCGGTCTTAGGCATCAGGCGGATCTGCTTCAGCTCGGCCTGCTTCTGATTTTTGCGTGCTTCACGCTCTTTTTTGCTCTGCTCGTAGCGGAATTTACCGTAATCAAGCAGGCGGCAGACCGGCGGTACTGCGTTAGGCGCGACCTCAACCAGGTCGAAGCCTCGCTCCTCCGCCATAGTAATGGCCTCACGGACACTAACGATCCCAACCTGGACACCGTTCTCGTCGATGAGGCGCACCTCGCGTGCGCGGATGCGATGGTTGATGCGAAACCGATCCCTAATGGCCTGACTCCTTCGTCTTCAGGGCAGTTCCCGGTGCATAAACCATCCCACGCTGCCTGCTGCCATAATAACGCACAGACAGACGCTGGTGTCCCGGCTTATCCGGATCTGCCGACAACGACCGACCCCCTCGGCCGTGCTGATGTCGAATGTGCATTATAGCAGCGGCTTTCTACTGCGTCAAACCTGTTGCGATCAGCGGCCCAACGGCGCTCCATTCGCAGTATAATGCCCGCGATCCGGCTCGACGGCGAGCCGCTAGACTAGACCGAGGAAGCATGGAGGGCAGTCCTATCCCAGGGCCCATCGTGAATGATGTGGCCGTGATCGTGGCGACGGTCAACGGTTCAGGCAGCCAGACCGCAAATAATGCGATCATCCGGGCCGTCTTTCGTATGGGCATCCCCATCAGTGGGAAGAATCTCTTTCCGTCGAACATTCAGGGTGAACCAACCTGGTTCACTATCCGCATCAGTGGGCAAGGCTACAGTGCCATTCCCGCTGAACGACCGCTTCTGATCGCCTTTAATCCACGGAGTGCCGAGGCTGATCTGGCCGATCTACCTAGTGGCGGTATCTGTCTTTACCCGGGTGATGGCCCGTGGCAGCCGCAGCGTGAGGATGTGATCACCTGTGCGCTGCCGGTGCGCGAGCTCGTGGCGGTGGCGAACTTCGCGCCGCGTATGCGTGAGTATGGCGCGAATATGGTCTATGTCGGTGCGCTCGCCGCACTGATCGGGATCGATCTCGAGGCGTTGCACGCTGCCCTTACGCACCATTTCGGCGGTAAGGCCGGACCGATCAAGCAGAACTTTGCCGTGCTCGAGGCGGCCTATACCTGGATGCACAACTCGGCCTATGCCGGGCTCTGCGGCAGCCGCTACCGCCTTGAGCCACTCCAGGCGACAGCGGACAAGATCCTACTTGATGGCAATACCGCCGCTGCGCTCGGTGCGATCTTTGGTGGGGTAAGCTTTGCCGCCTGGTACCCGATTACGCCCGCCACCGGGCTGGCCGATGCGCTGATCCACTTCCTGCCGCGCCTGCGCACTGACGCCGAGGGTTTGCCTACCTATGCCGTGGTGCAGGCCGAAGATGAGATGGCCGCCCTTGGGATGGTGGTTGGAGCTGGCTGGGCCGGCGCACGGGCCATGACCAGCACCTCGGGGCCGGGCCTCTCGCTGATGACCGAGTTTACCGGCCTGGCCTACTTCGCCGAGGTGCCCGCGGTGATCTGGGATGTGCAACGGGTTGGCCCGAGCACCGGCCTGCCGACCCGTACCTCGCAGGGCGACCTGCTGGCAGCTTACCTGCTCGGCCACGGCGATACGCACCATGTGGTGCTGCTGCCCGGCAGCGTCGCTGAATGTTTCGAGCACGCCTGGCGCGCCTTTGACCTGGCCGAGCGCCTGCAGACGCCGGTCTTTGTGCTGAGCGATCTCGACCTGGGCATGAACCCATGGATCAGTGAGCCCCTGGCCTATCCCGATCAGCCAATGGATCGCGGTAAGCTGCTTGATGCGGACGACCTGGAGCGCCTGGGACGCTTTGTGCGCTTTGCCGACCCTGAGGGTGACGGGGTTGGGCCGCGCACGCTGCCCGGCAACCCTCACCCGCTGGCCGCCATCTTTAGCCGTGGCACTGGTCACAACGAACGTGGTGCCTATAGTGAGCGGCCCGAAGACTGGAAGGCGAACATGGATCGGCTTGGGCGTAAGCACGATACGGCCCGCCGCCTGGTGCCGCCACCGGTGATCGAGTATGATCCTGAGGCTGAGGTGGGCCTGATCTGCTACGGATCGGCGATCTGGGCGCTACAAGAGGCTCGCGATCTTCTGCGCGAGCAGGGCCTGCGCACCAGCCTGCTGCGCGTGCGGGCGCTGCCAATGGGCGAGGCGGTACGTGAGTTTGTTGCGGCCCACCAGCATTGTGTGGTGGTTGAACTGAACCAGGATGGCCAGTTGCGCCAGTTGTTGCAGCTGCACTGCCCGGCCCAGGCCGCGCAACTACTGAGTGTGGCCCACGGTGATGGCATGCCGCTCACCGCGCCCTTCGTGGCCGAGGCGATCCGCGCCCGGCTAGGGGTGTCGCTGGCCGAGGCTAGAGGATAATAAAACGATGACTGCAACAACGAAAACTCAGACCAATGCGCTCGGCCTGAGCAAGGCCGACTACCGTGGCACCGCCTCGACCCTGTGTGCCGGTTGCGGCCACGATTCGGTGGCGAGCCAGATTATTGCTGCGGCCTACGAGCTCGCCCTGGCCCCGCACCAGGTCATTCGGATGAGTGGGATCGGCTGTTCAAGCAAGTCGGCAGCCTACTTTCTGGGCCACTCGCACGGCTTTAATTCGCTCCATGGGCGGATGCCCCCGGTGACGACCGGGGCGCATGTGGCCAACCACACCTTGCTGCCGTTGGCGGTCAGTGGTGACGGCGATACCGGCAGCATCGGCCTGGGTAGCTTCAAGCACCTGGTGCGCCGTAATGTGCCCATGGTCTATATCGTCGAGAACAATGGGGTCTACGGCCTGACCAAGGGCCAGTTCTCGGCCACCGCTGACCAGGGGGCCAGTCTTAAGCACGCCGGGGTCAATGAGCTGCCACCGATTGACCTCTGCTCCGAGGCGTTGATCGCCGGCTGCGGCTTCGTGGCCCGCTCGTTTGCCGGTGATGCCAAACAGGTGCGCGAGTTGATCAAGGCGGCCTTTGCCTTCCACGGCACGGCCATGATCGACGTGATCAGCCCTTGCGTCACCTTCAATAACCACGACGACTCGACCAAGAGCTACACCTACGGCAAGTCACGCGAGGAGCCGCTGCACGACCTGACCTTCATCCCTCATTTTGACGAGATGAGCCTGGCGCTTGATCCCGGCGAGGTGCGCGATGTGCGCCTGCACGAGGGGCCGATCATTCGCCTGCGCAACCTTGCCGCTGACCATAACCCCTCCGACCGCATGGCAGCCCTGGGCCTACTTGAACGAGCCCGAGCCGAAGGCGAGTTTCTGACCGGGCTGATCTATCTGCATGAAGATCGCCCGACCCTGGCCGAGGCCCTGGGCCTGGGCGCCACGCCCCTCGCTGCCTTGCCCAATGCGCTTCTACGCCCACCACCTGCTGCCCTTGAGGCGCTGAATCGCGAGTTCAGGTAGCGCTTGCGCTACTTTTGAGGCCCTGAGCCGCAGCTTCAGGTAGCGGTTTCACTACGGAAGGGGTTGCAACCAATGGTTGCAACCCTTTTTTTCTATGCACAGGACTTCTGTGCTATACCTGTGCATGACAAGATATACAAAGGAGTATGCTCTATGTTCACCACATCACTGTCGCGCCTGCTCCTGGCACTGCTCGGCAGTTTGCTGCTGCTGCTGCCCGCCGGCGGCGCAACCCCCATCCTGAGCGGCTCGCTCTATGCCCGGCAGCCTGGGCAAGGAGAGGGCCTTGCGCCTCAGGCGGTTGTCCCAACCTGTGACCCGATCACAACCAATACGACCTGGCTCACCGGGAATACCTATGTCGTGCAGAACTGCACCCTGACCATCAACAGCGGTGTGACGCTGACCATCGAGCCGGGGGTGGTGGTCAAGTTCTGGGGCACGGCCCCTGGCTACGGCTCGGGGCTAGGGAGCAGCGCCCTGCTGATCGACGGCACGCTCAATGCGGTCGGCACGCCAGACCTGCCGATTGTCTTTACCAGCTACGCCGACGACGACCACGGCGGCGATACGAACGAGAACGGCAGCAGTACCGGTACGGCCGGCGACTGGTACGGCCTGGTCTTTCGTGCAGGCGGCAGCGGGCAATTGGAGCATTTCTTGATCGGCTACGCCGGCTCCGATGTTTTCAATGCCACCCTGGGCTACGGGCGGGGCCAGGTTGATCTCCGCCAGACGGCGGCGACCCTGCGCCACGGTACGATCACCAGCGGCAAAAGCAAGGGCATCTATATTGACGGTGATGGGCTCACGCCAACCATCGCAGACCTGACGATCAGCGCCAACCAGGCCACAGACGGCAGGGGCTACGCGATCTACCAGAGCTCGATCAATATGCAGCCCAGCTACAGCGCGCTCCGCTTGAGCGGCAATGACCGTGACGAAGTGACCATCGGCCAGTTTAACCTTGCGCTGAGCCAGGATGTGCGCCTGGGTGGGGCCAACTTCGGCTTCAACTGTGGTTATAGCCTCTGCCTGGCAACCGTACCACAGACACGCACGCTGACGATTGAGCCCGGCACCCTGCTTGACTTCCGGAGCTCTTTTGGCATCGCCATTGGCGACGGCGGCAGCCTGGTGGCCGAGGGCACGCCCAGCCAGCCGATCACCTTCACCTCAAGGTTGGCCGCCGCCGGTGATACGAACCAGTACTGGATGGGCCTCTGGGCCCAGAGTGGCAGCAGCCTGAGCCTCAATTATGTTGACCTGAGCTACGCTGATGATACGAACTTTGGTAAGGGGGGGTTGGAGATCAACAGTGCGGCGGCGCAGGTGCGCAATACACGCATCCATCACAACCGGCGCAATGGACTCTACCTCTACAGTCAGGCCAACACCAGCATCCAGACCAGCCTGAGCAATGTTGAGGTGAGTGACAATGGCGAATATGGAGTAGTGCTCGATACCAGCTATAACAGCAACAACCGCCTGAGCTGGGAGGGCGGGACGATCAGTCGTAATGGTTGGGCCGGTATCAGGGCCAATATGTACCAAAGTATCATCGAGCCAACCCTGCGCAACCTGACGATTGCCGACAATGGCGCGGCTGGGCGTAATCGCTCGGAGCAGGCGGGCCTCAGCTGGGATGTTGATAACTTGAGCCCGACCCTGGAAAACCTGACCCTGACCGGCAATCACGGTGCGGCGATCATCTGGCGCTGCAACGGCACGATCAATGCCACCAACCTGGCGGCGAGCGGCAATGGCAGTGATGAATTGAGCATACCTGGCTGTTGGGTGAGTGGTGGACGGCAGTGGAACCTGGACGCGGTTGGCCTGCCGGTGCGTGTCGACAACTGGATCGAGATAGGCGCAAACGCCCTGCTCAGCCTTAGCCCCGGCACCAGCCTGCGCTTCGACAAAAACGGCTACGGCTCACCGATCGGCATGATTGTTTACGACGAGGCGGCGCTCTACGCGGTTGGTACGGCTACGCAGCCGATCAGCTTTACCGGCACCACCGCGACCGCCGGCTGGTGGCGCGGGATTGAGGCCCGCCACCGCGCCGAGCTGGTGCTGCGGCACTGCGAGATTGGCTATGGCGGCAGCCAGGCTGCCAATCTCTATATCTACGACAACCTGAACAACCCGCAGCCCTTTGACATCCAGTACTGCACGATCCATGATGCCGCAACGGCGGGTGTCCGCTTTCAGTTTGGCACAGCGACCCACGTTGCACCGATCTTCCGCATGAACCAATTTGCCAACAATGTTGAAGTGGCAGTGACCAATTGGAGCCAGCTGCCCCTGGATGCCCGCGATAACTACTGGGGCCACGCCAGCGGCCCCGCTCACGCCACCCAGAACCCCGGCGGCCAGGGCAATGCCGTCGCTGACAACATCCTCTTCTACCCCTGGCTGGCTGCACCGCCTGACGGGACAGAGACGGTCGGATCAATGCTGGTGAGCACGGGCGCCCCCAGGCTGGTCAGCCCGGGTGAGTTTGTTGACTATGCCGTGCAGTACCTCAATGGGACAACGTCGACGATCCGCAGTGGCCTGCTCGTGATACAACTGCCACGTGCCGCCGAGTATCTGAGCAGCAGCGACGGCGGGATCTACTGGCCTGAGCGCGACCAGGTCTTCTGGCGGCTGGGCGACCTGGCCCCGGGCAGTCAGGGCTTGCTCAGCTTCCGGGTACGTTTCGCCTGGGGTCTGCCGCGTGGCTATAACGACAGTAGCCTGACCATCTTCAGCGCAGAAAACTACAACCCTGATGAGCTAGATCACCAGGCCTATGCGGACTACACACCAGGCGGTGTCGCCGGGGTAAGTCTGCTCAGCCGGCCCCAATTTGAGGCGCGCATGGGCGCAGCCCCGGCCCTGCGGACGGCCTATAATGCGGCGCTGGCCGCTGGCTACAGTTTCCACAGCGCCGCCGATGTGACCCGCAGCGAGGGCGGCACACTGCTTGAGGCGGTCTTCTACAACAGCGCCAGGCGGGCCAGCCGCCTGCTAGCCCTGCAAGCAGACGGCCAACTGCTGGTCTATACGATCAACGGCGCCGAGGTCAGCATTGAAGATAGCGGCGGGGGGATGCGGATCGACCTGCTGAGCGGAAGCAAGAGCGAGTGGGGCAACTGGGCACCAACAAGCAGCCTGGCCGAAGCCGGGCTAGCCGCCGATAGCTGCACCGCAGATAGTTGCAAGCGCAACTGCCGCTGGACGATTGTCACCTGGACCTATATCAAGAAGAAGGCTGGTGGGATTATTGCCTGGACGGCCCTGGCCCCCTTCACGGGTGGAACTAGTATTGCCGGGGTGGTCTGGGAGGTAGGCAGCACGGCCAAGCAACTCTACGACTGCGACCTCGACTGTCGAGCCAACCCCCGCCAGTACTGCTGCACAGCGGGCCAGGTACGCTGGAGTGGTAGCGGCATCTGGGATCGCCTGACCAATACCTGCTTCAAGGAGCGCTGCAACGCCACGACGGGCATGTGGATCCCCGATGGCTCACGCACCTGCACAGCTTACGGCCAGCGCTGTGTGGCCAGCATCGGCGGCCCCGGTTGTACCGACTGTGAAGAGCGCCTGAGCTTGCAGGCGACGACCGTGCAGACGGTGAGCCTGGCACCGCAGGGCGAGCTTTGCGCCGACACCGCCGCTGCGGGCAAACCACGCTGCCGCGATCTCGACCTGCGCCTGGCCAAAGACCCCAATGCGATCAGCGGGCCCGGCGGCGACCTGCTGCCCGGCCAGACGATCACCTACAGCATAAGCTACGAGAACGAGGGTGAAGGCCGCGCCTATGGCGTCTATGTGCTCAACCAGTTGCCAGCAACCCTGGACGAGCGCACGATCAGCTTCGTCAGCGGCAATGGCAACTACAATCCCACCACCCGCGAGATCTTCTGGCTGGTGGGCGAGCTCGGGCCGAAGGCTGACCCCGACTCGACCGGGGCGCTCACCTACACGGTGGCACTGACCGGCGGGCTGGCTTCGGGCACGGTGATCGCCAACCAGGCGGTAGTCTATTTCCCCAGTGTGCCCGAAGAGACGCCCACCAACACCTGGGTCAACCAGGTGCAGCCCCTGGTGGCGCTGCCGCAAAGCCTGAGTACTGGCTACATGCAACCCCTGGCACTCACCCTCAGCGGGCGGGAGGCCAGCGGCCTGCCGCTGAGCTACAGCATCGTCGAGGCACCCCACGGCGGTCTGCTGAGCGGCACGGCGCCGAATCTGACCTACACGCCAGCAGAGGGCTTCAGTGGCGCCGACCGCTTCAGTTTCCGCGTCAGCAATGGCAGTTCAACCAGCCGCGAGGCGACCATCAATATTATGGTCAACTCGAACGGTGACACTACGGCACCCCTGGTGAACTGGACAAGCCCGGTGGCGAACGCGAGCGGGCTAGCGGTGAGCGCGACGGCCGTCTTCAGCGACAGCCTTGGGCCACTTTATGCTCCGAGCATCCTGATTGGCTTCTCCGAGGCGCTCGACCAGGTCACCCTCGACACAAGCAGTGTGAACCTGGCCCACAGCTCCGGCATCACGATCAGCACCAGCATCGCCTTCGACGCCGAAGCCAACCAGATCATCCTGCGGCCACGGGCAGCCCTGGGCCAGGGCAATTACCAGGTGACGGTGACCACCGCTGTAACCGACCTGGCGGGCAATCCACTGGCCCAGAGCTACACGTTGCGTTTTAGCATAGGCAATACGGAGGTGTATCTACCGGCGGTGCTCCGCTAGCATACTGGTCTGGTCACAGGCCACGTCGACCGCACCGGGTGGTAAATCGGTCAACACCGACCTGTGGTTGGTGTTGACCGGCTCCCAGCGCGCCAGCAAGGTGCAGGGCACCTGGCGTGCTGCCTCTACGCACGCTTACTGTGATCTACCGCTTTAAGGATCTTCAGGTTGAGCACAATGAAGCGCCAGAGCTGAAAAGGCTTAAAGCGCATCAGGAAGCGGAGCAAAGGCGATCCCTGCGGCGAAGATATTAGCGTAGGTCGGGTTCTGGTAGGTTGCCGGCCAGGCTTCGGGAGTCGCTCGCAGGGTCGGGTAGTCCAGGCCATAGGTGGCATCAACCTTCACCATACCAACTGGCGTCACGATCGACGCAGCCCGGTCGCTGCCATCGGCACCGACATACTTGATCGGCTGGCCGACAAACTGCGGGATGAGCATAGCAAAATCGTAGGCTGTCTCGCCATGATTGCCAGCATAGTCTTCCCAATGGATGCGCTGGCGATCAACCGCATGAACGCCCTTCTGCACCTCTGAGCGAATGCCGTACTCTTTGTAGACGGCAGTAATAAACTCTTCACTTGAAGTCAGCTGGCCCTTATAACGAGCATACAGCCCACCGACACCAAAGTCGCCGAGCGCACGCTCGTTCGAGAGATAGACCAGTTCAGCGCGATCACGCAGACGCCGCCTGACCAGATCTTTATGGATGTTGGAGATGTATTCGAGGGCAGCACCCT
This sequence comes from uncultured Chloroflexaceae bacterium, assembly GCA_964592425.1. Taxonomy (GTDB): domain Bacteria; phylum Chloroflexota; class Chloroflexia; order Chloroflexales; family Chloroflexaceae; genus Viridilinea. Next base: position 3,866 of record CAZQCG010000017.1, on the reverse strand, counting down.
GGCAAGTTGCACCAGGATGACCAGTACCAATCACAAAGGTCTGCCGCTCGCCCTTCTCCAGACGTCTGACATGTTCGAGGTAGGCATCACGGGCTTCCAGGGCATGCTCGAGCGTACAGATCGAGTAGGTATTGCCCTCAGCCGGACCGAGTCCCGGTGTGGCGGCAAAGTTCAGCTTGGGGCCTGTGGCGATCAGCAGGTAATCGTAGGACAGGCGAACGGTGCCAGTTCCACCCTCACGCTCGGCCAGCACAAAGTTCTCGTCGGGATGCACCTCCGTCACCCGCCCATGGACAAACTGGACATGCTTGCGATCATAGACCGGCTTGAGCGGAATAGTCGTCTGTTCGGGGGCCATATGGCCCACCCCCACCCAGACCCACGAGGGCACGAAGCCGAAGTAGTCGTAGCGATTGACAACCGTGATCGTGTGCTGTTTACCGAGCTTGTCGCCCAGATACAGGGCGGCGGTATGCCCAGCAAAGCCGGCCCCGATAATCACAACCCTGGCCATACGCCACCTCCTTGTGTCGAATGTCCTGGCGCAAGCGCGCCCTCAGTTGGTCGTGGCAGCCTGTGGTTGCGCCACCGCCGCCTGGCTCACCCGGCCAAAAATCCGGTCGGTGAAGCGCACATACCAGGCCGCCGCCTGCACCTGGATGATATAGGCCAGGGCGATAATCAGGGCGATCTCCGAACCAGCCTGGCCGAAGGCCGTCATTGCCACAGCCAGCGCAATCGAAAGGTTGCGCATCACGCTGCCATAGACCAGGGCGATCGCATCGTTACGGTTGAAGAAGAACTTGCCGATCAGCGTGCTCAACAGAAAGTTCAGCCCGTAGAGCAGCACCAGCGGAACGAGCAGGCGCAGTAGCAGGGCCGGGCTGTCGATAATCGTGCTCGCCTTGAGGGCAATCGCCGTAAAGACAATCCCCAGCACACCGATGGTGGAGATAGCCGGGAAACGCCCCTTCAACTCCGTGTTGTAGCGCTGCATCCCATAGCTGCGGATCAGCAGAAGCTGGGTGAGATAGCCCGCCACCATCGGCAGAAAGACGATCAGGATGATCTGAGTGAAGATCTCCGCCAGGGGCACATCAACCGCCGTGCCCACCAACAACTTGAGGTAGAGTGGCGTCGCCAGCGAGCCGAGCACCAGGCCGATCACCGTCATCTTCACTGCCGCTGTCACATTACCCTTGGCAAACCCGGTCCATGAGATCGTCATACCTGAGGTCGGCAAGAGAGCGGTGAGCAGCAGACCCACCACAATCAGCGGCCGGTCGGCAAAGAAGAGTTGGCCCAGGCCGAAGCCGAGAAAGGGGACGAGCCCAAAGTTGAGCGCCTGGGTGACCAGTTGCAGGCGCAGATCACCACCGGCAACGACCTCCTTGAGATTGAGCGTCACCATCATCGGATAGACCATCAAAAAGGTCAGGGGCATGATCAGTGCGCGCAGGGGGAGCGGATCGGCCAGGGTGCCGTAGAGCAGACCGAGTAGCATCGCTGCCGGAATGCTCCACACCAGGTGCTTCTGCAGGAATGCGAGCGCCTTCCACATAGTTCCCCCTCTATTGTTCCAATACTGGTATGTGACTATGATGCAGTTCGCAGGGGGCAAGTTACAGGGCGCTACGGCTCGCCCAACACCTCGCCAACACGCAGCACCTCCTCAACAGTATTGTAAAAGTGGGGAGCCAGACGCAGGCCGTTTTTACCGCGTACGGTCGCAATCACCCCGGCCTCCTCAAGCTGTTGGGCTGCCGCCTCGGGTTTGTCCACCTGAGCGACGACAATCCCGCTACGATGTTCAGGGGCGCTATCGGCAGCCAGGCGAAAGCCGCGCTCGCCCAGGTCGCTGATCAATGCATCGACCAGACCAAGTACCCGCCGCTCAACTCGCTCAATGCCAATCTCCTGCAGCATACCGACCGAAGCATCAAGGGCAATCGCACCATAGAGGTTCGGCGTGCCCAGGCTAAACCGATCGGCGGTGGGAGGGAAGGTCAGGTTATAGTCGAGATAGTTGAGCGCATCAACCACACTCGAGGCACCAACATAGGCACCGGGCTCAAGCTCAGGCAGCAACGCCTGGCGCACATAGAGGAAGCCGGTGCCTGGCGCACCAAGCAGCCACTTCTGCGAGCCAGCCGCCAGAAAATCGATCTCACTGGACTGCACATCCATCGTGAAGGCCCCAAGCGTCTGGATCGCATCAACCACAAAGAAGATGCCCCGCTCACGACAGATCCGCCCGACTGCGGTGATGTCGTTACGGAAGCCAGTGGCAAACATGGCCGTACTGAGAGCAATCACCCGCGTGCGCCGGTCAATACGCGCCTCAAGCGTCGCCAGATCAAGGCCACCGTTCTGCTGTGGCACCACCTTGGTCAGCACCCCCTTATAGGCCAGTTGCTGCCAGGGGTAGATATTGGCGGGATAATCGCCATCGAGCACAAGCACATTATCGCCCGTACGCAGCGGCAGGCTCACAGCAACCGTATTGAGGGCCGTGGCCGTATTGGCCATCAGCACAATCTCGTCGCTACTGGCAGCATTGACCAGCAGCGCCAGCTTGCGCCGCAGTTCGCTCATACGCGGCACCATCGCCTTAAACATGGCGGTTGCCCCGGTGTGCGCAGCAAACTGCTGGTACTCATTGACCGCATTGATGATCCGCAAACTCAGCGGCGACGAGGCGGCGTGGGCCAGAAAAGCGTGGTGCGCGGTGATCGGAAACTCAGCGCGGTAGCGCAACAGGTCATCATGCATAGGAGCTCAACCTCTGATTATAAAGACGGGCACAGATAGAGACTACTCAGGTATCAAGAAACTCCCGCACAATCTGGTGATAGAGGGCCGGCCGCTCGACCATCGGCAGGTGGCCACACTCCTCGATCCAGACCAGGCGGCTGCCGGTGATCAGCCGGGCTACTTCGGGTGTCCCAGCGGGGGGCATAATCCGATCCTGACGTGAGCCGACCACCAGGGTCGGTTTATCCAGGGCGGCCATGGCCGGGTTGATGAGTGCATCACCGGCGGTGGCGGCGGTGGCCAGGGCCGTGCGGCGCTCCATCTTCAGAAAATCGGCAAAGGCAGCGTGGAGCACCGCATCATCATCCGGCGTACGATGGAAGAAGCGTGAGCCAATGGTACGGTAGAAGGGGCGCCAGCGTCCCATCCAGGGTCGGCGCAAGGACATCCAGAGGGCAAGCACATTATGTAACTGGTCGACCATCCGGCGCTCGCGCTCGCTGCGATAGGTACTGAAGGAGGTCAGCACCAGGCGACGTACACGCTCAGGCTGGCGGGCCGTCACATAGACCGCCACGCCGGCGCAGAAAGAATGACCGTTCAGGTCGAACGCTTCGAGACCAAGGGCATCGGCGAAGGCCAGCACCGCCTCGGCGAGGCGGTGGGGATCGGGATTTTCAACCATCGGCGGCGAATCGCCAAAACCGGGCAGATCAGGGGCCAATACCCACCGATCCTTGCCCAGATCGGCCAGGGTTGTGCCCCAGTAGCGCGAGGAGCCGCCCCAGCCATGCAGGAGCAGCAGGGGCGAATAGCTTGCCGTCTGCGGCCTGGCCTCACGGTAGAACATCGGACGGCCCTGCACCACCACCGAGGCCGCAGCAGCAGCCGGACGAACTGCCTCATCAGGAATGTTCATAGAAGTTTCTTGTTATGAAGTGAGTGACGATCGCTGTGATACTCCCTAGTCTACCATCAATAGAGACAAACCCTGCTCGTCTCAGACCGATGGTGGTTGCAAAGCCCCTGCAGGTATGGTATCATCTGCGCGGTACGCAGGCGGGTAGCTCAATTGGCAGAGCAGCGGCCTCCAAATCCGCAGGTTGCAGGTT
>CAZQCG010000016.1:83651-92984 GCA_964592425.1 uncultured Chloroflexaceae bacterium | reverse complement strand
AGTGTGTGGTAACGTTCCTTGTACACCCACTCGCGAAGGCTGGCAAGTCTATACCGAAGCAGCATTGGCCGCCAGGCCGGAATAACGAAGCGCCCCGGCGACGGGGCGCGTCCTAGTCACTTGACGTAGTCCCTACCGCGTATCGGTCTCACGGGCACCAGCTTCCCGGAAGCTTATCGCCACCGCATCGTGTAGTAACAAACCAACATGAGCACTCTCGACAACAACGAACCGCGCCAGCTCTACCTCGACCTGCTCAAGCGCAGCTTGCTGGGCATGATCTACGAAGATCCGCCCACCAGCGCACCGACAGTCGGTGGCTACCGAACCGAAATCTACATCGCCAAGTTTCGTGAACTGGGGCGCGACCTGCCCAGCCAGGCCCACTCGATGATCGGCCTCAGGCGCATGAACAACCTGCAAGCCTGTATCGAGCAGGTGCTGGCTGACAATGTGCCCGGCGACCTGATCGAGACGGGGGTCTGGCGTGGTGGGGCGACCATCTTCATGCGTGGCATACTCAGGGCCTATGGCGTGGCCAACCGCACGGTCTGGGTGGCCGACTCCTTCGCCGGGCTGCCGGAGGCTGATGTTGTACGCTACCCTTCTAACGCGACCTGGGTGCCGCTGGTTGGCAAGCTTGCTGTCGATCTACCCACCGTACAGGCCAACTTTGCCCGCTATGGCCTGCTTGACGCGCAGGTGCGCTTCCTGCCGGGCTGGTTCCATGCGACCCTGCCGAGCGCGCCAATTGAACGCCTGGCCGTCCTGCGGCTCGACGGCGACCTCTACGAGTCGACCATGGATGCCCTGACGCATCTCTATCCAAAGCTGAGCCCTGGCGGTTTTGTGATCATTGACGACTACATCCACGCCTCCTGCCGCGAGGCCGTACATGCCTATCGCACGGCGCAGGGCATCAACGAGCCGATTGAGGCTATCGACGGCCTGGGGGCTTTCTGGCGCAAAGCCGTTGGTATGGACGAAGCCAGACTGGCAGGCATACAATCGTAGCCATGATCGCCCCATCGCTGCGTATGCGTATGCTCATAACCGGCCCTGCTCGCTTGCTGCCGCTCTGGCGCCCGGCAACCTGGGCCGCCCGCCATGGTCACCTGGTCTGGGTGGCCGAAGAGGAGTATGGCCACTGGTTAGCGGGATCGGCGGCGGCCCCTCTTGACCCGGCACGCGGCCTGAGTATGCCGCTCGAACGGCTTCCACCGCCAGCCACTGGCTTGGCCAACCCTACAACGGCGGTCGCCAATCTGCAGCAACTGGCCACGCAGATCCGGCCCCATCTTGTGCATGCCCATAACCTGGGTATGGCTGGCATCTACGCCGCCGCTGCCAACCTGCATCCACTGGTTGTCTCGACATGGGGCGGGCTCAACCCGCTGCTGGAGGGCGGCTGGCCTGCTGGCCCACCGGAGGCAGTCCGGCGCATTCTGGCCGCCGCCGACGCCCTGGTGGTCGGGGTGGCGGGGCTGGTGGCGCCGGTACGCCAATTTCTCCGGCCAAACACACCCGTGATCGTTGCGCCACTTGGCTGCGACACGCAGCGTTTTGCGCCACAGCCAGCAACAACGGCAGCGACCTGGCGCCGTGCGCTGCGCATCCCAGATACGGCGGCGGTGCTGCTCTCGCCGCGTGGCTGGAACCCTATCTACCAGCATGAGCAGATCATCACCGCTCTGGCGATGGCCCGCCCGCGCCTGCAGCGCCCTGTGGTGCTGGTCTTTTCGCAACTGGGACGCAACAGTGCGCCCGGCGAAGCCGAGGCCTGCCAGGCCCTGGTGAGGACGCGTGCCGTCGAACTGGGCCTTAGCGATATGCTGCGCTGGACACCGACGGTGATCTACGACCTGATGCCAACGCTCTATGCCCTGGCTGATCTTGTCATCAGCTACCCGACAACCGACGCCCTCGCCTCAACCCTGATTGAGGTGGCGGCCTGCGAGCGACCGATGATCTCCTCACGCCTACCAGCCTACACCGGCACCTTTGTAGAAGAGTTCGCTACCCTGGTTGACCCGACCCGCCCGGATGAACTGGCCGACGCAATCGTGGCCCTGGTTAACCAGCCGGTAGTCGAACGAGCTGTGCAGCTGCAGGCAGCACGGGCAGCGGTCGTCGAGCATCACGACGAGTCACTCGCCCGTGGGCAAATCCTGCAACTCTACACTGAACTGGTCGGAGCGCAACGATGAGCGCCATCTTTGGTCTGATCAGGCTTGATGACCAGCCGGCTGAACGGGCCGATCTGGCCCGTATGGATCGCGCCCTGGCCCGCCACGGCGACGACGGCGGCGGGATGTGGCTGGCTGGCTCGACTGGCCTCGGCGTACGGTTGCGCCACTTCACTCCACAGGACGCCCACGAGCAGCAGCCGCTGGTCGTAGGCGAGCTAACCCTGGTCGCCGATGGGCGCATTGATGACCGCGCCAGCCTGCTGGCTGCGCTCGGCCTGCCGCATACGGCTGAGTTGCCCGACAGCGCCCTCATCCTGCGCGCCTACCGGCGCTGGGGCAGCGCATGCCTGAACCGACTGGTCGGTGTCTATGCCTTTGCGATCGTGGACACGGCGACCCAGACCCTCTTCGCCGCCCGCTCCCCGATCATCGCACCGAGCCTCTGCTATACGATGGCGGCGACGCACCTGGCCCTGGCGACGATGCCCAGTGCGTTGCTGGCCCTGCCCACTGCCCGGCGGGCAATCAACGAGCCGGTCCTGGCCCACATGCTGACTGGCCAGCCTGCGCCAATGAACCAGACCCTCTACAGGGACATCGAACGCCTGCCAACTGGCTCCTGGCTGCGGGTGAGCCGGGAGGGCCTACGGATCGAGCGCTTCTGGCGGCCCGACCCGGCGCGAGTGATCGACCTGCCTGATGACGAAGCCTACCTGGCGGCCTTTAACGCACTCTTTGAACAGGTCGTCGCCGACCAGTTGCGTAGCCTGACCCCGGTGGCCATCCAGCTCAGCGGCGGGCTCGATTCGGCGTCCGTGGCGGCGGTGGCGACGAGTCACCTGGCCGCCCAGGGCGCGCAACTGGCCGCCTTCACCGAGGTACCGCGGACTGACTTCAGCGCCACACCTTCGCCACACACCTATGTCGACGAGACACCCCTGGTGCAGGCGCTTGCCGCGTTACATCCTGCGCTTGACCTGCAGTTGATGCATACCGATGGCCAGTTCTTTCTGCACGGCCTGGCCACCCTGTTTGAGCATCTGGAACAACCCTTTCAGAATACGGCTAACCGGGTCTGGATCGAGGCGATCCTGGCTGCGACACGCAAGCGCGGCGCGCATGTATTGCTCGACGGGTTGCAGGGCAACATCACCGCCAGCTGGCCGGGTGGTGCTCTGGCGACAGAGTTGTTGCGCAACCGGCGCTGGGATCGGTTGGGCCGTGAGTTAGCAGCAGTCGGGCGGGCGGCCGGCCCACCGGCAGCCCTGCGCACTCTGGGTGGCGGGCTGGTGGGCCTGCTGCCTGCACCCGCCTGGCTGGCAGTCCAGCGCCTACGTCCCGCTTCCCAGCAGCAGGCTGGCCCGGCACCAACGCCGATCAACCCGGTCTTCGCCGCCGCCCAGGGGGTGAGCGTCAGGCAGCGGCAGCCACGCATCCGTAACCAGCGCCAGCTACGCTACTATGCTCTCGCCACCCAGGACGTCGGTGCCTATCTCAGTGCCTACCGGGCTATGTACGGCGTCGATATGCGCTCGCCCCTGGCCGATGTGCGCCTGGCCGAGTTTTGTATCACCCTGCCGGAAGCACAGCACCGCCGCGATGGGCAGGCGCGTAGCCTGCTGCGGCGCGCCCTGGCTGGCCGCCTGCCGCCAGCAGTGTTACAAAATAGCCGCCGCGGCATCCAGGCTGCCGACTGGTTTGAGCGCCTGGTTGCCGCAAAGCCGCAGGTTGAAGCAGCCCTGATCACGCTCGAACAGAGCGAGTTGGCTCGCCGGAGCCTCGATCTGCCACGCCTGCGCCAGCTGGCCGCTGCAATAAGCACTGCCAGCCTCACCAGCAGTGCAGACCAACGTACATACATGTGGGCACTGCAGTACGGGCTCATGGTCGGGGCCTTTCTGCACTGGTTCGAGGCTGGCTTGCCATGACCTGGCACCAGCGGCTGCAAACCCTGCGCAGGCTGCCCTGGCGCGAGCGTGGACTGCTGCTGGAGGCTTTTGTGCTGCTTGGCGCGGCACGATTAGCCATCCTGCTCGTGCCTTTCCACCGTCTGGCCGGTCACCTCGGCAGACTGCATGCCGAGACGCCAGCGGAGGTGTCGCCAGTTGAGCTGGCGCAAGCCCGGCGGATCGGGTGGGCCGTCGTTCGTGCCGCGTGCGTCACCCCCTGGGTAAGCAACTGTTTCCCCCAGGCTCTGGCAGCCAGGCTTATGCTACGCCGGCGGGCCATTGCCGCCACCCTCTACCTCGGCGTGGCCCTCAGCGGCAGCAGCGACCAGCGTACGATGGAGGCCCATGCCTGGCTGCGCTGTGGCTCGCTGATCATCACCGGCGGGCCGGGCCACGAGCGCTACACCATCACCGCCCGCTTCGGCTAGTGGCTCGCTTGCTTTGCTCGTCGCCAGAGCGGGGAGCGAGAGGGGCTGCGCCCTCGCTCAAGAAAAACCGCTTCATTTGTATTCTGGCTATATTCTGGCTATAATTCATCCATCCCGTGCTCCTCGTGATCGCCACGAGCGAGGAATAGTACCCTGTTTATGCCGTATGAGATTATCCTGGCCCCAGAAGCGGTAGAGGATTTACAGCATCTTAAAGCCAATGTGCGTTCAAGCGTACGTGCAGCCCTGGCTGCCCATTTGCGCCATCAGCCGACCCAGGTCAGTAAAAGTCGCATTAAACGCTTACGTGGGCTGCAGCATCCGCAGTACCGCTTACGCGTCGATGACATTCGGGTGTTCTACGATGTACAGGATCAGGTGGTCGACGTTTTGGCGATCGTCGATAAAACGGAAGCCGCTGTGTGGTTAGCCCAGTTTGGTGAACCAGGGGAAGGAGCAGCCGATGAAGCAGATCCCGCTCTCGGAAGTGAAGAATGACCTTTCCAAGTACTTGCGCATGGCTGAAGAGGAAGAGATTATCATCACCCGGCATGGCAAGCCGGCAGGAGTGTTAATAGGTTTTGAGTCGGAAGAGGAGTGGTTCGACTATCGGTTGGAGCACGACCCGCGCTTTCTCAAGCGGATCGAGGCAGCACGTGCAAGTTTAGGTGCCAATCGCGGCATTCGGCTTGAAGATCTGCCAGCCGACGACTAGGTCGACTGTCGCCACAAGCAGCCGTGGTGATAGCGCCACAGCGCCACCGATCTCCACCCTACGCCGCCAGACGCAGGGCCATCTTCAAGTAGAAGGGCAGCATCAGTTCCATCTCCCACTTGACCTCAATATGCGGCAGCACAACCCGGTGATAAGCCAGGGCGTGGTGCAGGGCCGCCAGGGGCTGCGCCAGCTCAAAGGCCCGCACCAGGGGCACCCCGCGCATCTGGGCGGCCCATGGTTCGAGGTAAGCGTCACGCAGGCGCTCGCGCACTTCGGGCACACGTGGGAAGTAGTCTTCAACTTCGAGCAGGAAGAGGAGCAAGCTAAAGAAGGGATGGGTGATCGAGCTATCCGACCAGTCGAGAAAGCCAAAGCCATGTTCACCAACCAGCACCTGGCCAGCCCAGAAATCGCCATGGTCGAGGCTGGCAGGCAACCCATAGCCAGCCAGGGCATCGGCCAGCGGGCCGATGCGCGCCGCCAGGAGGGCCAGGCGGGTACGCTCGTCGGGCGAGAGGCCAGCGGGCCGGCCAGGCAGTGTTGCGGCAGGGTCGGCCAGCAAGGGGCCAAGCTGACTCGCCAGGTGCGCCAGGGGTCGTTCGGGCACACCAAGTGCCCGTAGCTCAGGCAGGCGGGACCGGGTCGTGATCTGCACTTCGGCAAAACAGGCCAGCGCCTTCTGCCAGGTAGCGACATCACCATCGTTGCGCAGGCGATCAAGCAAGTTGCCGCGTAATTCACGCATCAGCAGCCAGCCGCGCTCCGCATCAATTGCCACAACCGGGGCAAAATAGGCCGGGGCGGCCGCGGCCAGGGCTGCGGTGAGCGCTGGCTCGTGGCGAAAGATCGGCGGCACAACCTTGAGATAGGCTGGTCCGTCTGCGGTAGGCAGGCGCATCATCGCCGCACGTTGCCACGAGCGAAAGAGCTCGCTGGGGCCGGTGGGTGGCGTGCCCGCCTGTTCCAACTGCGCGCTGGCCCAGGCCACCGCCGGAAGGTGCCAGCCCGGCATGTACCAGGGTGTCCGCCGCTGCGCTGTCGGATCGCCATACCAGGCAAACCAGTCATAGATCGGGCTGCGTAAGCTCTCGCGATCCAGCGCCAGTGACCCAAACTCCTCAGCCGTCACCCAGCGGGCACCAGGTGGTGCCTGCCAGTCCGGATCGGCCAGGGTCGCTGCATAGAGCTTCGAGACTAGCTCGTGCTCAGGCCAATAGTTGATCGCCAGGCAGCGCAGGGCCAGCGCAGGCGCGCCCAGATCCTCGCGCAGCCAGCGGTTGACATGACCGATCTCCTGCCAGTAATGCCGCCCGTCCTCGTGAAACGCTGGCAGACGCCAGCCCGGTGTGCCGGGCAGCAAAAGCAGCTGGAGCGGCTCCGTCCGTCCGACGACTACCTGGCTCTCAAAATGAAGCGGGTCAACGCTGTTGGGCATAACCACCGTCGTGTGCGCAGGTCATTTGCATGCGGCCTATGGTACCACGGCTTGTTCTCTCCGTAGGATTACGGAGCGAGTCTGCGTACAGCGTGGCCTCCAGCCCGTGTTGATACGCAGTGACAGGCGATCTTCAAGCTGATACGATTATGACGGGATCGTTATCCAATCAGTCTGAGCTTGTGTCTTGCAGTGCTGAGCAGCGGGCACCCGCCGCAACCATCTTCCCTGGACGATCAGCCTGCGGTTTATAGACAGACTCGCAACCCAGTACGAGGTGACGCGATGGGGCGTATCTTCCTGGTGGTGAACCACCCGAACCTGCGTCAAGCCCTGGCCAACGCCATTAGCGAACAGAGTCAGGGCACCCTGAGCGTCGTCGGTGCGGCGAGTTGGGATCGTTACGAGGTCAAGGCCATTCGTACCACCCACCCTGATGTGGTCATCCTGGTGGTGGGAATCGAGAGTTCACACGAACTGGCCATGCTTGAGCATGTCCAGGCCATTGCCCCAGGCATTCGGGTACTGCTGGTTGACACCCTGGGTGGTGCCGGAGCACTCCAGGCCACGACCCGCGGTATGGTCGACGGGCTGATCAGCCCCGAGCGACTGGCCTGGGATCTTGTGCCGATGATCCGGCGACTGATACAGATCGCAGCCCCGCTGGCTAGAAATCATGATCCATTATTGCAACTCCAGGCCGGGGCTTGAGTCTGAGGCGCTAACGACGAGATGAGGACAAATCTTTCAGAGTATGCAAAACGGAGGTGGCATCTATGATCCTACAACTTCCCCTTGATAATCAGCATGTTGCTGTGCTTTTCCGCCTGCCATCGCAGATCTGGGCCGACAGTATTTACCTGGTTGGCGATTTTAACTGCTGGAATACCAGCGCCACCCCGATGCGCCGTGGTGAGCAATACTGGGAAGCCACCGTAACCATGCCAGCCGGTAGTACTTCCTACTATGCTTACCTGGTCGATGGCAAGGACTGGTGCAGTGAGTATCGGGCTGCCGCCTATGAATTGGGCGGGGCGCCGCCTCCGGTCAACATGTTGCCCATCGAGATTGCCCAGGTGCGCCGCAGTATTATGGCAGGGTAGTGGCTGCACGTTGGCTAAATACGCTGCAGCCACCGCCCTTGCTACCGATCAAGGCGATCTTCACGCCAGCGAAAGACAAACTGCTTCTCACTGGTAGGATCGCGGCGGAAGCGCCATAGGCGAGTCGGGCGACCACGCCCTTCGCGGGTGATCGTGGTCTCCTCAAGTAGGTTTGACTCTTTGATCTTGCGGTAGAAATTGCCCTTATCGAGCTTCTCGCCAAGAATCTGCTCATAGATGTGCTTCAACTCAAGGATCGAGAAGAGTTCGGGCAGAAGCTGGAAAGCAAGGGTCGTATATTCCAGCTTGGAGCGCAGGCGCAAAATAGCATAGGCGAGGATCTGGTCGTGGTCAAAGGCCAGGTGTTCAGGTAGATCGCGCACAGGAAACCAGCGAACATCGGTACTCTCATCGCTGGCACGGATCTTCTGAGCATCGGCGCGCACAAGGGCGATATAGGCCACACTAATCACACGGGTACGCGGGTCACGTTGCACTTCACCGAAGGTGTAGAGCTGTTCAAGGTAGATATCGCGCACGCCAGTCTCCTCAGCCAGCTCACGCCGAGCCGCCGCTTCGAGCGACTCCTCCATGGTGATAAAGCCGCCAGGAATAGCCCAGAAGCCCTCAAAGGGCCAGTGACGGCGCTGTACAAGCAAGACGTGCAACTCTTGGCTGATCAGCGTAAAGATGACCACGTCAACCGTGACCGAAGGCCGCTCGTAGCGTGAAGGGTCATAGCTGCTGGCTGCTGCCTCCATCGCCAACTCCTCTCATAGTGTAGCTTCAACACTAGTCTAGGGCCGGGTGAGCAGTGTGTCAAGTGACCCACCCAGGGGTCAGGACAGAATGTTGACTATCGGCTACAATGACTCTATGAGCATCTTCAACGAAAAGAGGTGCTGTCAAAGGGAGAGCAACCGATGAGCAAGCCCCAGCCGCCCAATCCGTCCGGCCTGGTCAACCAGTTGATGGCCGCTGTCAACCAGCTTTCTGACGAACAGGCTGGCGCGCAGTACCGCAAGATCCTGGCCCAGCTTCCGCCTGCTGAGGCGGCCCGCCTCAACACCCTGGCCCTCGCCCAGATTGCGCCTGAGCAGCGCCAGGTCTTGGCCCAGGGCTTCAAGCAGGCCCACGCTGATCCTAAGCGGCCTTTTAATGGCTACCACGCCGACAGTGACGAGGCAGCAGCCAGCCCGGAGCACCTGGGCCAGATGGCGGCTACCGCTGCTCGCCAGGATCCCGATCTGGTCAATAGTCTGCTTGGTGGCGAGAACAGTGGTCTGGGTGGGCAGATCGCCAAAGCAGCCCTGGCAGCCTTGCTGGCCCTGCTGTTGCGCCAACTGACTGAGGGCCAGGCAAGCGGCAGCGCGGCTCAGCCGGCAGGCGGCCCGGCCCAGGGTGGCATCGACATGGGCAGCATGCTCGGCAGCATCCTTGGCGGGCTCACCAGCGGCACAGGTCAGGCCAATCCCAACCAGGCTAACCAGGGTGGCATCGACCTGGGCAGT
>CAZQCG010000016.1:31065-83551 GCA_964592425.1 uncultured Chloroflexaceae bacterium | reverse complement strand
ATGCTCGGCAGCATCCTTGGCGGGCTCACCAGCGGCACAGGCCAGGCCAATCCCAGCCAGGCGAACCAGGGCGGCATCGACCTGGGCAGTATGCTCGGCAGCATCCTTGGCGGGCTCACCAGCGGCACAGGCCAGGCCAATCCCAACCAGGCCAGCCAGGGTGGCATCGACCTGGGCAGTATGCTCGGCAGCATCCTTGGCGGCGGGGCCGAGAGCTCCGACGGCAAGAGCTACCGCAAAGATTAGGGAGGCTCTCAGGGGAGGAGCTTCGAGCCTCCCCTGAGACACACGCCGCACCTATGCATCCTTAGCCTTGTCGGCGACTTCTTCAACCGCCTGCTTGGTCTGCTCGGCGCTCTCAGCGACAGCTTCACCGGCACTTGCGGCAGTATCCTTAGCCTTGCCAGTGAGATCCTTGACCGTATCGCTCACCTCATCGACCAACTCAACAGCGGTATCGGCCACCTCGCTGCCCAGACCTTTGACCGCTTCGAGCGTCCCGGCGATGATATTCTGCCCATCGGTGGCGACCGTCTGCACTGAAATGCCATCCTCACCGACACTGGTGCGCCCGGCAATCGTGCCACCCGCCGCTGTCACTGCGCTATAGGCCACATCCTTGCCAGCGGCAAGCTGGTTGCGCACATCTTCGCTGATCGCAGCGGCGAGAATATCAGCCCCGGACTGCTTCAGCTGACTCTCGAACTCGTCGACCCAGGTGTGCTCGATCATGGCGATGATCGCCGAGGTACCGGGCTGGAGCGACTCGCCGATCTGGTGCAGGCGCTTATCAGGAATGCCCGTATCGACCAGGCGGGCAGCAAGCCCACCAATGGCCCCACCGACCGCACCGCCAACCAGTGCGCCAAGCGGCCCACCGAAGAGACCGATCACCGCGCCCATGGTTGCCCCACTGGCAGCGCCGGCACCAGTGCTCAGGTCGCCCCGCTCCTTGATATGCAACTTGCCACCGGTATCGCGCCGCACCACCGCCGCCTCGCGGATCTTCACCAGACGATCCTTCTTGGCCCGCACAATCATGTCTAGGGCATTGTCGGCCGCATCCTCCTGCTGGAAGGCGGCCACGATCAGCTGAATGGGCGTCTCTTCAGACATGAACGCTACTCCTCTCGCTCCTCTTTGACAACCTTTGTGTAAGGCTAGTATACCCGATCCGCAGCGAGTCTTAGGGCTTCCCGGCAGGACGGTGATAGGGATAGGCCAGTACGGCAAGCCCATGCTCCAGAAGATCCTTCGGTTGCAGCCAGCCAAAGATCTGGACCAGCCGGGCCACTACCCCCGTCCAGCCTGTCTGGTGGCTGGCCCCAATCCCAGCCCCATTATCACCGTGGAAATACTCGTAGAAGAGCAGGTGATCGCGCCAGTACGGGTCGTTCTGGAACTGCTCGACGTTGCCAAAGACCGGACGCTGCCCGGTAGCCTCGTCACGCAGGAAGATGCTTGCCAGCCGATCAACCAGATCTTTGGCTACTTCAAACAGGGTGGCCTGACGTCCCGATCCGGTGGGCAACTCAACCGTAAAGCTATTGCCATAGTAGACATAGAACTGGAGGATGGCGCGGATCAGCAGCACATTCACTGGCACCCAGATCGGGCCGCGCCAGTTCGAGTTACCGCCGAACATACCGCTGTCCGACTCGGCGGGCAGGTACTGCACGCGGTACTCCTGCCCGTCCACCCTGACCACATAGGGGTGATCAAGATGCCAGCGAGAGAGCGCCCTGATGCCATAGGGACTGAGGAAGTGCTGCTCGTCCAGCATACGGGCCAGGATACGCCGCAGCTTCCGCTCGTTGACAACCGACAGCAGGCGGCGATCCTTGACGCCGAGCTGCGTCAGTGGATGCAAATTGACGGTGAGCTCGGCATGCTTTTCGGCAAAAGCCTGCACCCGTTGCATCACCTCCGGGAAGCGCTTGATCGTCTCGGCGGAGATCACCGCACTGGCCGTGAGCGGCAGCAGACCAACCATTGAGAGCACTTTGATCCGCTCGGCACGCCCATCGGGCAGGATCAGCACATCGTAGAAGAAGCCCTCTTCCTCATCCCAAAGCTCATCACCATGGACACCCACACGATCCATCGAGCCGCCAATGAAGAGGAAGTGCTGCACAAATTTGAGGATAAAGTCCTCGTAGGCCGGATCGATACGGGCCAACTCAATCGCCAGTTGGAGCATATTCTGGCTGAAGAAGGCCATCCAGGCGGTACCGTCGGCCTGTTCGAGATAGCCACCGGTGGGCAAGGGCGCGCTACGGTCGAAGACACCGATATTGTCGAGACCGAGAAAGCCACCGTTGAAGAGGTTGCGCCCACCGGGATCTTTCCGGTTGACCCACCAGTTGAAGTTGAGGAGCAGGCGATTGAAGGCCATCTTGAGGAAGACAGCATCGCCCCCCCCCTGACGACGATCAAGCGTATGGTGGAAGAGCGTGGCCCAGGCATGCACCGGCGGATTCACATCACTGAAATTCCACTCGTAGGCCGGGATCTGCCCGTTCGGGTGCAGATAATCGTCACGTAGCATCAGGCTCAGCTGATCTTCAGCAAAGTCCGGATCAACTACCGAGAGCGCCAGGGTGTGGAAGGCCAGATCCCAGGCCGCATACCAGGGGTACTCCCACTTATCAGGCATCGAGATGATCTGCCCATTGACCAGATGCACCCAATCGCGGTTGCGTACCAGCTTCGCGCCGCCACTCAGCGGATTGGCGTTGCGCTCGTCAAGCCAGCGGTCAAGGTCGAAGAAGTAGAACTGCTTGGTCCAGAGCATCCCGGCCAGGGCCTGGCGTAGAAGGTTGGCCCGGTCAGCATCAAGCGTGGGTGGCGTCAGATCACGGTAGAACCTATCAGCCTCACTGCGGCGCTCGGCTAGCACCCTGGTATACGCAGCACCAAACGGGTTTAATTTGGCCGTGGGAGCCGTCGTGGTCAGACGTAGCTGGATCTGCGCACTGCCCCCAGCGGCCACATTAAGGGTGTAGTGCGCCGCACTCTTCGTGCCGCTCTGCGCCGGGTTAACCGCGCCGGTCTCACCGCTGATCAGGTAGCGGTGGAAGGCATCTTTGACATAGGGCTGCGGGTTGGGCTGGCCCCAGATCTGCTCATTGTTCGTGGCATTTTCGGTGAAGAGCAAGCTCGGCCCACCCTCGGCGTAGAAGTAGTAGCGTCCGAGATTGGGATGGGTGGCCTCGATGGTCGCCACGCCGGCTGGCCCTGCCAGGGCTCGCAGCAACGGGCGCTCGGCCTGCGGCTTGAGCCACCAGGTATCGCGGAACCAGAGCTGGGGCAAAACGTGCAGCGTGGCCGTTTCAGGACCACGGTTACACACCTCGATCCGGATCAGCATGTCTTGCGGACCGGCCTTGGCATACTCAACAAAGACATCGTAGTAGCGATCTTCGGCGAAGACGCCGGTATCGATCAACTCGTACTCCTGCGCGCTGCGCGAGCGGGAAGCGTTGGTACGCACCAGGTCAGCATAGGGAAAGGCGGCCTGGGGATATTTGTAGAGGAAACGCATCCAGGCGTGGCTGGGCGTGCTGTCGAGGTAGAAGTAGTACTCTTTGACATCCTCGCCGTGGTTGCCTTCGGAGTTGGCCAGCCCGAAGAGGCGCTCTTTGAGAATGGGATCGTTGCCATTCCAGAGGGCCAGCGCCCAGCAGAGTTGCTGCTGATCGTCACACAGACCGGCCAGGCCATCCTCACCCCATTTATAGGCCCGCGATCGTGCCTGGTCATGGGTGAAATAATCCCAAGCATTGCCATCTTCGCTATAATCCTCACGTACCGTCCCCCACTGACGCTCGCTCAGGTACGGCCCCCATTGCTTCCAGGCACCCGTACCTGTGCGTGCAGCGATCAGGCGTTGCTGCTCGGCGTTCAACTGCGGCGGCTTGGCTCTGACCATTGGTACTCCCTCTTCTCCCACGCAATAATCCGTTGATGAGGCTTCGAGTATACCATCAGAGCGTGGAGTTAAAGCACTCGGCTACAGGCAGCCAGACCAGCCTGGGCCGGATCGAGCGGAAGCAAAGGCATGCATCGCTGAGAATCGCTGTCGATCTCCGCCCGGTATGGTACGCCAGGGCGGTATAATTGCCATAGAAGACTTGCATCGCTCCGAGAAAGCTTATGACGACGCCATCTCCTGCCGAACAGAGTGAGCAGCCTCGCCCGGCCATCCTGGTTGTTGACGACGAGCCGCATGTCACGCGCTCGCTGGCGCGCATTCTGCGTGATCGCTTCACCGTCTTTACGGCCAATACGGCCGAGGCGGCCCTTGAGATCGTGGCCCGCGAGCGCATTGCCGTCATTCTCACCGATCAGCGCATGCCCGATATCAGTGGCGTGCAACTGCTCGAACGCGCCCGCGACCTGCGCCCCGATGCGCTTGGCATCCTCATCTCCGGCTACACCGACGTGGCCGCCCTGGTTGATGCGCTCAACCTTGGCAATGTGCGCGGCTTTCTGCCCAAGCCCTGGGATATTCACCAACTGCGCCGCCAGATCGACCAGACCGTGCGTGATTACCAGGCTGGCTTCCTTGAACGCGACCTGCTGCGCAAGACGGCCGACGCTGTCACCCAGACCCAGGCCCAGGTTGATGAACTGCGCCAGGCCGTCGAGGAACTGGCCCCCGGCCAGGGTGCCCCCCTCTTCGCCGAATGGGAGCGCACCAGCGCCCAGCCACGCACCGAGCTTGCTGGCGCTTTCGCGCATCCCTTCTACAGTGGGCCCCAGCAGGCCAACACCCCCCTCAGCCAGCACGCGCCGGAGGTGTTCGCCGAACTGGTGACGGCCTATACCGATCTGGTCAACCGCACGGTCGAAAAACGCTTCTACGAAGGACCCTCCAAGGTGGCCGAGGAGATGCGCACCTTCAGCGAGCGCCTGGGAACACTCTGGGCTGGCCCGCGCGACGTGGTCGAAGTGCATACCAATGCGCTGAAACGTTGCATTACCAATGCCTCCGATATTCGCCAGTCGGTCTATATCGAAGAAGCGCGCTTGCTACTGCCTGAGTTGATGGGCGATCTGATCCTCTTCTACCGCACCTGGCTCGCCGCAGTACTTGCCGGTCATCGGCCTCCACCCATGCCATGAGTCTCACTGCGCCACCCTTCGAACCGCACTTGCAGCAGGCCGTCCTGCCCTATTTGCTGCTCGACGGCGACGGGCGGCTCTGTGCGCTCAATCCGGCCGCCGCGCAGATCTGTGGACGCCCGGTCGAGCAACTTATCGGGCAACACTTTATCGACCTGGTTGACCCCTTCAGCCGCGAGAAGGCTGCCTTGATGCTGGCCCAGGCCGCAGACGACGGGCTGGCCACCGACTGGGAGTTGAACCACCCCCGGCTCGACGGGCCGCCCCAGGCGGTTAGCTACACCGCCTGGCGCTGGGAGCGCGCAGCGCCGCAGTGGGCGGGCCTGGCCCTTTGCGGGCACACCCTTGCCGCCGCCCTCTCGGTCACCGCGCAACTCGCCGTGACCAACCAGCAACTGGAAGGGGCCCTGCTGCAACTCGAACGCGCCCACGCTGAGTTGAAAGCGGCCCAGGCTCAACTGGTGCGCTCTGAGAAGCTACGCTCACTTGGCCAACTCGTGGCTGGCGTAGCCCACGAACTGAACACGCCCCTGGGCTTTATCTCTGGCAACCTCGACTTTCTGAGCGAACGCATGCCTGAGTTAGCCACATGCAGTCCCGATCCTGAGCTACCCACCGAGATCAATGACGCCCTGAGTGAGAGCCGTGAGGGCCTAGTGCGCATCGCCAGCGTGGTGCGCGACCTGCGCAGCTTCGCCCGCCCCGATAGCCCTTCGGTGTATGCCGCCGACCTCAACGCCAGCCTTGCCGCCACGGTACGCATTGCTCGCACCCTCTGCCCAGCAGGGGTCAACCTCAACGAAGAGTATGGCGCTATCCCGGCGGTCGTTTGCGCCCCCGGCCAGATCAACCAGGTGTTGCTCAACCTGCTCACCAACGCCGTTCAGGCCGTCGGCCAGCGGGGCAACGTTCTGGTCAGCACCACCAGCGATGCGCAGTGGGTCACCATCAGCGTAACCGATAACGGTGTCGGCATGGACGAGACCACCCTGGCCCGTCTCGGCGAGCCCTTTTTCACCACCCGGCCCATTGGTGCTGGCATGGGCCTGGGCCTGGCTGTGAGTATGGGCATTGTCGAGCGCCACGGTGGACAGCTGGAGTTCAGCAGTAGCCCTGGCGCTGGCACCACCGCCCGCCTGCACTTGCCCATCACCATGCCGCCTGGGCTGCATGATGTAGAGGGCGGGGCCTAACGACGTAAGGGCGCGTATCCTTCTGGGCCGCCTCCCGGCGCAGGGTCTCGGCCAGCGCTGCACTCTTACGGGCGCGTAGCCTTCTCGTCATTTTTGCTCGGACGGAGTACTACCGATTGCCAATGCTATGCTGCTGCTGCGCAATCAGGTGATCGACATAGTCAACCACGATGATGCCAGCAGGAGCGGGTAGCATCTCGATCAGGGCTGTCCGCAGGTGGCCGAGCCGACTGATCACCTGAACCGGCATAACCCCGTCATGAGGCTGGCGCTCGTTGGCCCAGTTGACCTGCGCATCGAGCAGAGCGGGTGAAGCGGTCGTCAGGGCCCCTTCGAGCATCCCCAGAGTGAAGTTCATCCCGGCACGGATGAGCGCCCCATCCTGATCGCCCGCTGCCAGGCAACGCACCGTTGCCGCTGCAGCAATCGCCTCGCGCTGGGCATGCAGAGCGATACTTGCATTAACGGGGGTATCCGCCAGGGTCGCCGGGCCTGCCGCATCGTCAAGCACCCGGTTGGCCAGGGCCACCGCGCTGGCGGCATCACTGGCACTGCCGCGCAGACTGAGGGCTGCCGCCAATTCCGGCTGGGTAATAAAGGGCATCCCGCCAGCGATCACGGGAATCCCACTCAAGCCAGCCGCATCAATCGCCCGCACCAGTTCACTCACCCGCGGCAGGTTAAAGACCATCTCAGCCGAGATGCCAACCATATCCGCCCCTGTCTCACGGGCCAGGCCAACCAGATCGCGCACCGGCACGTTCGCACCCAGGTAATGGACGGTCCAGCCATCAGCCTCGAAAAAATCGGCCACCATGCGCGCCCCGACACGGTGCCACTCGTCCGGCACACAGCCAAGTACCAGACTGCGCTGGCGCTGGCGCTGGCTGCGGAAATAGGGCTGCAATTCGCCCATCTGGCGCTCAATGATCGCCGTGGCAATATGCTCCTGGGCTACGCTGACCCGGTTCGACTGCCACAGACGCCCGATTGCATAGGCCGCCTGCTGAAAGATATCAAGGTAGATCTGCTGAGGTGCCAGGCGCTGATCCAGGGCTGTCTCAACAACATGGTCGGCGGCGCGCCCACTGCCAGCAATGAGCGCCTGGAGGTAGGCCTGGTCAAGCTCCACGGATAGATTATGATTGTGAATATGGACAACCATCTAGGCCTCCTGATCACCTGACCTGAGCGCGAAGCGCTCTAAAACCTGACTCATCATACGCCACCGCCAGCACCACAGACGAGCGCAAGGGCAATTATTCACGCGAAAGATCCCGCAACCGCCGCACTGCTCCATAGAGCGCCAGAGCCTGCATGCGCCGCGCTTTGTGCTCAACAATTGGCAGGGGGTAATCACGCCCGATCTGTACATCGGCGCGTAGCTGTTCGGCAGGGGCCATCAGATGGGGCGTATGCAGAAATTTGAGCGGCACATTGGCCAGTTCAGGCAGGTAGCGGCGTACATACAGCCCCTGCGGGTCAAACTGGCGTCCCTGATTGGTCGGATTAAAGATACGGAAGTAGGGCTGGGCATCGGTGCCGGTGCCAGCGGCCCACTGCCAGCCGCCATTGTTGGCCGCCGGGTCGCCATCGATCAGCCAGTGCATAAAGTGGGCCTCGCCACGCCGCCAATCGACCAGCAGATCTTTGGTCAAAAATGAGGCGACGATCATCCGTGCCCGGTTGTGCATCCAGCCCTCGTGATGCAGCTGGCGTATTGCCGCATCAACCACCGGGTAGCCAGTGCGCCCGGCCTGCCAGGCAGCAACGTAATCCGGGTCGTTCTCCCAATTCAGGCTATCGTAGGCCGGACGAAAAGCGCCACGTAGCACATAAGGAAAGTGATAAAGGATCTGGCTATAAAAATCACGCCAGATCAACTCGCCGATCCAGCTCTCGGCAGCGGCCTGGGCTGCGGCAGGAAGCCCCTGCTCAAGCTGATCAAGCGCCGTTCGCAGGGCCATCCGTACACTCAGAGCGCCCAGGCGCAGGTAGGGCGAAAGACGTGAGGTGCCGTCAACCCCGATCAGGTTGCGTTGCTCGGCATAGTCGGTCAGCCCATGTGCAGA
Source organism: uncultured Chloroflexaceae bacterium (assembly GCA_964592425.1). Classification (GTDB taxonomy): domain Bacteria; phylum Chloroflexota; class Chloroflexia; order Chloroflexales; family Chloroflexaceae; genus Viridilinea. Next base: position 75,159 of record CAZQCG010000016.1, on the reverse strand, counting down.
CACGGCGAAGCTGCGCAGGCGAGCAACCGCAGCCGCAGTACCGGCAGGCGGTAACTGACAGCCGGTGAGGGTTGCACCCAGATCGGCAGGCGTCGGCAGCGGCTGCGCCACCGGCCAGTAGGCCATGGGCGTCAACAATGGTGTCGGCAGTGTAACACAGCCATGTTCAGCCAGGTGCCGACGCCAACTCCGCGCATAGGGCGTATAGACCGTATACGGGCGACCCTCAGCCGTAACGACCTCGTTCAGTTCAAAGATCACCGCATCTTTGAAACTGCGTGCCTCCAGGCCCGCCTCACGCAGGGCAGCCTTAACCTCGCCGTCGCGGCGAATGGCATAGGGCGTATAGTCACGGTTCCAGAAGACCCCGCTGGCACCATGCGCTCGAGCAAGTTGCAACAGGGTTGGCAATGGCGCACCATGGCGCACCACCAGGCGCAGACCCAGGGCCCGCAGGTCGGCATCAAGCGCCTGCAAGGTTGCGAGCAGAAAAGTAGTGCGCGAGGCGCTCTGCCAGCGCCCAAAGAGCACCTGCTCATCGAAGATAAAGACCGGCAAGACGGCACCGCCAGCAGCCTGAGCGGCAGCATGCAGGGCCGTATTATCAACCAGGCGCAAATCGCGCCGAAACCAGTGTATGATCACAATGATGCCAACCCCGCAGCCTATTGATCTGCAACCTCTGCCCGTAGTATAACGTTTAAGACAGGGAGACACGAGCATCGGGCACTCGTCCTCGCCATTCAGGCCCGAGCAGTTAGCGCAGGCAGGAGAGACAGGCGTCATGAACCAGGCACAGGCATGTATTCGCGATCTGCTGGCCCACCCGCGAGTGATCGAGACGCGCGACCATCTACACCACAGTGTCCCCAAGCATGACCATATGCTGCGGGTAGCGCGCTACTCCTATGCGCTGGCCCCATTGATGGGCGCTGATCGTACCACCGCCACCCGCGCCGCCATCCTGCACGACCTCGACTCACGCCTGGGCACCCTGACTACCCACGGCGCGCTTGCCGCCGCCGTCGCCGCCGAAATCGGCGAGCCGGAGGCCGTCTCTGAGGCGATCGTCAGCCACATGTATCCCTTTGGCCCACGTCCGACCACGCGAGAGGGCTGGGTGCTGGTACTGGCCGATAAGATCGCCTCGCTCAGCGACCTCTCGGTCTTTGTGGGTGGCCTGCTGACCGGGCGCAGCCTGCGTGAGCGCCGCCGCCTCTGCCGCACGGATCCCTTCTATGCCCGCCGCCGTGCCCGCCGCCGGCAGCGTCGGCTGATCAGACGGCTCTGGTCGGCCAACCGGCCCAGCGCAGAGTAAACTCAAAAGCCGCGCAGCGAAACCGTGTCATACCCCAGCAGTCACGCTGTTAGGGAAGCGGAAACTTCTGCGCATCCCAGCGGCATGTCACGCTGAGCGCAGCGAAGCGTCCCGGTCGAGACCCTGCGCTGGCGCTCAGGGTGACAGGGTGCCAACGACGGGACAATCAAAAAGATCCGCTTCCCTTAAACGTGCTGAGCCCCCACTGGTCTGCTAGACCAGTGGGGGCTCAGCACGTCTATGCTTGATTGCCCTCTTACTTATGCCCTTCACAAGGGAGGGCTATACTGCGTTCGCTACGGGATGGCCACCGGCACTCCCGGATAGATCAGGTCGGGGTTGGGGCCAAGCACATTGCGGTTGGCACGGTAGATCTCCGGCCAGCGCATCTCGTTGCCATAGGCCCGCTGGGCCATCCAGCGCAGGTAGTCCTGGGGCTGAATGGTGTAGATCGAAGGGTGGGGAATTGCGCCCCGGGCTGGCAGGGTCGTGGCAGGCCGCACCACCGGACGCGCCGGCAGGGTCAGCCGCTGCCCAACCAAGATCATGTTCGGGTCAGGACCGATCAGCCGATAGTTCAACTCCCAGATCAAGGCCGCGTAGCGTGCATCGCCATAGTAGTACAGGGCAATCGCACTCAGCGTATCACCGGTGCGCACCACATGCACCGCCGGTGTCGCCACCGGGCGCGGAGCCGGGGCAGGCACCGCTGGCCTGGTCGGCGCTGGCCTGGTCGTCGTCGGCGGGCGTGAGGCGACTGGTGCGTTTGTTACCACCGAACCGGGAGCCCCACCATTAGGCACCCCGTCCATATAGCCAGGCGGCTGGCGGTAGCCAGGCGGCGGCGGGGGCTGCTGCTGAGCGGTCGTATCATTTGAAGGGGGCGGCGGAGGCGGAGGCGGCACCACATTTTGAGCCACCGTGATCGCCGGCAGGCTGATCGCTGCAGCCTGGTAGCTACCGACCGAGTCGGGCAACCGGGCCACTGTCACAAAGCTGACCACAGCTGGCGCGGCATAGTCCGCTGGCTCGCTGGCGAGCAAACTGGCCAGCAGAGCTTCGTCGGCGGCATGGGCGGCGGTGGCAGCCCGACTGGGCAGGGCCGGGCGCCGGGCCACGAATCGGCTGGCCGGGGCGATCTGCAGGTCGGCCAGGGCACCTCGAGCAGGCACAACCAGGCTCAGCCCCGCCATTGAGGCCCCAGAGGCTGGCACCGGATGGGCGGCACGAACAGGCGAAACCCCCACACCGGCAGCCAGGAGGCTCCCCGCCAGCACCAGGGCCGCAACTGTGCTAAGCGGGCGGGCTATCTGCTGGGCTATCAGCCAATGCGGGCCAGCCGCAGGCATACCGGCAGAGAGCACCGGGCGCAGGCGGGCCGGGGCGACCCAGACCTGATCCACTGGAGTAGCCAACAACTCCGTAAGCAGGGTATGATCACCATTGAAAACGACCTGATCCTCACCATCGATCATGTTCATAGATGTGCAACTCCGTTTTTGCATGACACGGTTGGCTGATCTCTAGCGAGCATAACACAAGAATGATGCGGGTCAAGCGGCAGATCTCCTCTATGCAAGAACCCCCGCACCGGGAAGCCGGACGGGGGAGGTTGGGGCACCAAGCAAGCCAGGCTGCAATTTAATCCACATCCAACTCTTCGCAGTCAAGTTCCAGCGAATCGATCTGGCGATCGCTACCACCAACGACCTTGATCTCCTGGAAGAAGGTGGGCCACTCGGCGTTGAAATGATAATGGGCAATCGCACGTCCCAGGTGATCATACTCCGTAATATGGCCACTGCGCAACTCGCTATGCGCGGGGACGCCGCTCGGCTGCCATGCAGAAATATTGCCCTCAAGCATCACACCCTGAATGAAGGTCAGCGTCGCATGGTGGGCAGGATCGGCCACGTCACGCAGGTCAATCTCGTCATCACCGATGTAATAATTGACCGGCTGGTGTCCATCATGCAGGCCCGTGCAGCGACCGAAGGCCGCACGTGGCCCTCCGTCAATCTCGACGATATAGCGAAAACCGGCGAAACGATTAGGCATGGCTCCCTCCCCACAGGTAGGCTCAGGCCCACCGGTCGAAGAAGTACCGGCGGGCATGTGCGACACGACGCAAAGACGCAGATTCACCTACTGAGTCAACTATAAGCCTTTCGGTGCCTGTAGAAAGAAAAGAAAGCTCTCACAACGGTTATAAGAGATCAACCACCCGCTGCCAGTTTGTGGCAGCGGGTGGTTGCTGACGTGACTGCTCAGGAATTCCCTGCAAACAGAACACCGTCTTTTAGCAGCCGACCTGCTTATTCTCATCACGCAGGGGCAGGTTCAGGTCATTCTCAGCCTGATGCTTGACCAGTTCAGGGTCAAAGCGCGCGGGGATAGCACCACCGAAAGTCGTATCGGCGACCAGTTCGGGGCGCTCTTCCTTCATCCTGGCGATCTCCTCGCGGGTAAAGATGCGGCTCTCGTCAAAGCCGAGATCGACCTCACCGCTGAGGTGGACACGCCCAATGTCATAGAAGCGCTTCTCAAAGGTAGTCTTGGCGAAAGCGCGCAGACAGCCGAGCATATACTTGCGCTTAGTCTTGTCCTTGATGAAGGGATACTCAAGGAAGGCTTTGCGCATATAGAAGCGGGCATAGTTGCGCAGCACACCCTTAAGCACCTGCTCGCGCTCCATCAAGTCAGGCTTCATAATCGGGGTGACGAAGTTGTACTTCGAGTAGTCGCGCACCTCAACCCGGTCGCCCAGATCCTCGAAGAGTTCAGCGAAGGGCCAGGGGGTGTACATGTTCCAGTTGGCCATGTCCACCTTCCAATCGAGGGCCATACGATAGGTCTCCTCGATCGTCTCGGGGGTCTCATTCTCCATCCCCATGATGAACTGAGCCTCAGCGACCATGCCAGCCTCCTGGATGAGGCGAATAGCGGTCTTATTCTGGTCGATGGTCGTCTGCTTGCGGAAGAGCTCAAGGTTCATCTGAGCGGCGGCCTCGGTACCGAGCGAGATATGCATCAGGCCAGCCCGCCGCCAGAGGGGCAGCAACTCTTTGTCGCGCATAATGTCGGTGACGCGGGTATTGATGCCCCAGAGCACCGGCAATTTACGGCGAGCCAACTCTTCGCAGAGGGCAGTAAACTTCTTGCGATTGAGGGTCGGCTCTTCGTCGGCGAGGATGAAGAAGCCCACCTTGTAATCACGCACGAGCGACTCGATCTCATCGACAAATTTGAGCGGGTTGCGCGAGCGATAGCGCCGCCAGAACTTCCACTGCGAGCAGAAGCGGCAGGTGAAGGGGCAACCGCGGGCGAAGTTGGGCACAGCCACGCGCACATTCATCGGCACGTAGATATACTTATCCCAATCCAGCAAGCTCCAATCAGGGCTGAGCGTATCGAGGTCAGCAATCGGGTCGCTGGCGGCCGTTGCGACAACCTTGCCGTCCTCCATGTAAGCGATACCCTTAATATCAGCCCGGTCTTTGAGATCTGAGCCAGCCTCGATGCTGCGCATCAACTCAACGATGATCTCTTCACCCTCACCACGGACGATATAGTCAATCCAGGGTGCCTCGCTGAAGACCTGGGTGTACATAAAGGTCGGATGAATACCACCGAGGATCAGCTTGGCATTGGGGCGCTCTTCGCGTGCGATCTTCAGGGTCGCCTGGGCCTTGAGGATCATCGGGGTGATCGCCGTCGCCATGATCACATCGGGCTTGTTGGTGCGGATGATCTCGCGCAACTTCTCATCGGGAATGTGGAAGGTCATTGCGTCGATGAAGCGCACCTTGTCATAACCGGCCTGCTTCAGGGCACCCCCGATGTAGGGCACCCAGCTTGGCGGCCAGTTCCCGGCGATCTCGGCCCCACCTGCGTGGTAGTTTGGCTGGATCATCATGATCCGCATAACGGTCTCCCTGTGATTCTGGTGGGGCCAGCGGCCCCGCGGCTCACGTCAGAGTCTGAACTACAGCGACAGCGGTTGACAGGAGGCCGGGTCTGCCTCCCTGGACTTTTTAGCTACGCAAGGACGACCTCGAAGCGACAGGCTGCCGCCCCCTGGGCGGTACATGCACGCTCGTGAACCGTCAGCTGCGGGTCGATCAAGGGGCGTAGCAGGCCCTGGAAACAGGCGACATAGTAGTCGCAGATCGGCTCGTCAGCAGTTATGCCGCGACACTCGGGGCAACTTCCCAGGCTCAAAGTGGCACCCCGGCGATCCAGAGTATAACTGAAACGCCCGGCACCAGCAAAAGTCCAGGCATGACCGACAATCGCCTTGAGCAGAATGCGCAACGCCAGGCGCCGCGGCAGCAGCGGCAAGAGGATGCGTGCAGGAGCGGGGATGCGGTTGGTACGCACATACTCCGCCGTTAAGGCACCCGAGCGGGCCAGAACCCGACGGGTTGTGGCAAGGCCCAGCTCGGCCCGTAACGCAGCGATCAAGTTGATAAACTCCTGCTCATCAACCATCGTCGTTGGTAGCGCCGCAGCCAGGTCGTCACGCCCGATCCGCACCAGAAAGCGCTGCACCTCCTCGGAGCCTTGCTCCTCTTTGAGAGCAGCGACGGTTTGAATGATCGCATTCGGGCCGATGCGCGCTACGCCCACTGCCGGGTGCGTCGCGTGCATAGCTGCTCCTTTCATGGGATGCTCAAAAGTTGACTTTTTATAAAAACAAGAACGCCCGCAGTCTACCATGCAGGTTACAACCTCCGAGGTGACGATCGCTCAACATAGAGTGAGTTTTTCTTTCCGATAGGGGCCGTAGCCAGGTGTTACGATCGGATCATTCTGCCAGTGGGCCACCTCAGGTAGGCCCAGGGGAGCACGCCAATGACTGTCGTGACTGACCGTCAGGGCCACACGGAAGCCGCAGACGACGATAACCGTGCCAAGATCCTTGAAGCGACGATGCGGCGGCATCAGCACCGCCCCGACGCGCTGATCGAGGTTCTGCACAAGGCCCAGGAGCTCTACGGACATCTCGCGCCCGAGTTGCTGACCGAAATCGCCCACCGCCTGCACCTGCCCACCAGCCGTGTCTATGGTGTGGCAACCTTCTACCACTTCTTCTCCCTGGCCCCCCAGGGCCGACACAGCTGTACCATCTGCCTCGGCACCGCCTGTTATGTGCGCGGGGCAGCAACACTTCTTGCGGCCCTTGAGACAGCCACCGCGCTGCAGGCAGGCCATACCAGCGCCGACGGCCAGCTCTCGCTGCTGACGGCGCGCTGTCTGGGGGCCTGTGGGATCGCCCCGGCTGTGGTGCTCGACGGCGCAGTGACTGGCCACGCCGAGATCGAGGCCATCCGTACTCAGGTGCTCGCCATGCTGGCCGACGAAACAGTCACGACCTGAGGGTCAGACGAAAGACAACCGCATGGATCTGACAGAGTTGCACGCGATCGCCGAACGTGAGCGGGCACGGCGTAGGGCTATTCGGCTGCTCTGCTGTACCTCCCTCGGCTGCCATGCTTCAGGTGCGCTGAAGTTGCGCCAGAGCCTTGAAGAGGCAGTGCTCGCCGCCGGACGAAGCGAGCGGGTTGAGGTAGTCGGGGTGGGCTGTATCGGCCTGTGCGGCCACGGCCCCCTGGTGATGGTTGAGCCGGAGGGCCTGCTCTTTGAGCGGGTACGCCCTGATCAGGCCCCCGGCATCATTGCAAGCCTGGAGGGCGGCAGCTGCGATGCTAGCCGCGGCGATCTGAAGCATCCCTTCTTTGCACGCCAGGTGCCGATTGTGCGGCGCAACGGCGGCAAAATTGACCCCGAACGGATCGAGGAGTATATCGCCGCCGGAGGTTACCAGGCCCTCTATGATGTGCTGCATGATCTGACCCCGGCGGCGGTGATTGAGACGATCAACCGCAGTGGCCTGCGCGGACGCGGCGGGGCTGGTTATCCCACCGGCCTCAAGTGGGCCACGGTGGCCAAAAGCCCTGGCGAGCATAAGTATGTGATCTGTAACGGCGACGAGGGTGACCCGGGCGCATTTATGGATCGTAGTGTGCTCGAAAGTGATCCCCATCTGGTGCTCGAGGGGATGGGCATCGCCGCCTATGCCGTCGGGGCCAACCAGGGCTACCTCTATGTGCGTGGCGAATATCCGCTGGCCATCCAGCGCCTGCAGAAGGCGATCAGCCAGGCCCGCCGCTACGGCCTACTTGGCAGCCAGATCTTTGATACACGCTTCAATTTCAGCGTCGAGATCCGCGTCGGGGCCGGGGCCTTCGTCTGCGGCGAAGAGACAGCCCTGATCGCCAGTATTGAGGGACGCCGTGGCCAGCCACGTCCGCGCCCACCCTATCCTGCTGAGCATGGCCTCTGGGGCTGCCCAACCCTGATCAACAATGTCGAGACCTTCGCCAATATTGCGCCGATCATCAGTGGGGGGGCCGACTGGTATGCCGGGATCGGCACAGCACGCAGCAAGGGCACCAAGGTCTTTGCCCTTGCTGGCAAAGTCCGCAATACTGGCCTGATCGAAGTGCCAATGGGGATTAGCCTGCGCGAGATTGTCGAGGATCTGGGCGGCGGTAGCGCCGACGGCACGCCGGTCAAAGCAGTGCAGACGGGTGGCCCTTCGGGTGGCTGTATCCCCGCAAGCCTCTTCGACACCTCAGTGGACTACGAGTCGCTGGCTGCCGTCGGCTCGATTATGGGCTCGGGCGGGCTGGTAGTGCTGGACGAAGCCACCAATATGGTCGAACTGGCCCGCTTCTATATGGAGTTCTGCGTCGACGAGTCGTGTGGCAAGTGTGTGCCCTGCCGCGCCGGCACGGTGCAGATCCACCGCCTGCTCAGCCGCATCCGCAATGGCCAGGCCGAGCCTGAAGATCTGCAGCGGCTTCAGGAACTCTGCACTCTCGTGCGTGAGACCAGCCTGTGTGGCCTGGGTCAGTCGGCACCTAACCCGGTGCTAAGCACGCTGCGCTACTTCCGTGCGGAGTACGAGGCACTGATCGAGGCAAAGGAGTAGCTATGGCCGCACGAACCCTGAGTATCGACGGTACCCTCGTCAGCGCCCGCGCCGGTGAGAGCATCCTTGAGGCAGCCCGCGATGCGGGGGTGCGCATCCCCACCCTCTGCCATCTCAACGGCCTCTCGGAGGTTGGGGCCTGTCGGCTCTGCCTGGTCGAAGTAGCCGGCATGAACAAGCTTCAGCCAGCCTGCATTACTGCGGTTGCCGAGGGCATGGAGGTGCATACGGCCACGCCACGCCTGCGCAGCCATCGCCGGGCCATCCTTGAGCTGCTCTTCGCCGAGCGCAACCACGTCTGTGCGGTCTGTGTCGCCTCGGGCAGCTGTGAGTTGCAAGACCTGGCCGCCGAGCTGGGTATGAACCATGTGCGCTACGACTATCTCTCGCCTCAATGCGCTGTGGACATCAGCAACCCGCGTTTTGGGATCGACCATAGCCGCTGTGTGCTCTGTATGCGCTGTGTACGCGCTTGCGACGAAGTAGAAGGCGTACATACCTGGGATGTCGCCGGGCGCGGCACCGCAGCGCGGGTGATCACCGACCTGAACGTGCCCTGGGGCCAGGCGACCAGCTGTACCGCCTGCGGTAAATGTATGCTTGCCTGCCCGACCGGGGCAATCTTCCCGCGTGGCAGCACGGTGGCCGAACTGACCCGTGAGCCTGATGCCATCGCCCGCATTGTGGCCGCCCGCAGTGAGCGCTGGTGAGGCAGTTGGTGTGGAGGTAGAAACTGTGGAGCGCCTCAAACTCGCGACGGTGTGGCTGGGAGGCTGTTCGGGTTGCCATATGTCGCTGCTCGATATGGACGAGTGGTTGCTGGAACTGGCCAAAGTGGCCGATCTGGTCTACAGCCCGATCGCCGACCAGAAGCACTATCCCGAGGGTGTTGACCTGGCCCTGGTTGAAGGGGCCATTGCCAACGAAGAACACCTTGAGCTGGCCCGGCTGGTGCGTAGCCGTACCCGCACCGTGGTGGCCCTGGGCGACTGTGCCGTGACCGGCAATGTGACGGCCCTGCGCAATCCGCTGGGTACGGCTGCCACCGTGCTGCAACAGGTCTATATTGACCATGGCGACCCGCGTGGCGTGCTGCCGAACGCCGTCGGGATTGTGCCAAAATTGCTCGATACAGTCGTCCCGCTACACGCAGTCATCCCGGTCGAATTCTTCCTGGCGGGCTGCCCACCTGCTGCACCCCGCATCCGAGCCTTGATCGAGGCGCTCTTGCGGGGCGAAGCGCCAACTGAGGCGATCCGCTATGGCTGAGTTGCGCGGAAGATAAGAGCTATGCCTACCACGATTATGATCGATCCGGTGACGCGGATCGAGGGCCATGCCAAGATCACCATTCAGCTTGATGAGGTGGGCGAGGTGGAGTCGGCCCGCTTCCACGTCACCGAGTTTCGCGGCTTCGAGCGCTTCTGCATTGGGCGGCCTTTCTGGGAGATGCCAGCGATCACGGCGCGGATCTGCGGTATCTGCCCGATCAGCCATATCCTGGCTTCGGCCAAAGCTGGCGACGGTCTACTGGCAGTGGTGATCCCGCCCGCCGCTGATAAGCTGCGCCGCCTGATGAACCTGGGCCAGCTGGTGCAATCGCACGCCCTGAGTTTTTTCCACCTGAGCGGCCCCGATCTCTTCCTGGGCTTCGAGAGCGACCCGGCCCAACGCAATGTGCTTGGCCTGGCAGCAGCCGAGCCCGAACTGACCCGCGCTGGCATCCGTCTGCGCCAGTTCGGCCAGGAGATCATCGAGACTCTGGGTGGACGCAAGATCCACCCGGCCTGGGCGGTACCGGGTGGAGTGCGCGCTGGCCTCAGTGAGGCAAGCCGGGCCGCCCTTGCCGCCCGCCTGCCCGAAGCGATGGCAACAACCCGCACGGCGCTCGAGCGGCACAAGGCAGGCCTCGACGGCTTCCGCCAGGAGATCGCCTCCTTCGGGCGCTTCCCAAGCCTCTTTCTGGGTATGGTCACCCGCCAGGGCAACTGGGAACACCACGGGGGGCTACTGCGGATGATCGACGCCCAGGGCCATATCCTGGCTGACCAGATCCTGCCCGAAGAATATGCCGATTATCTGAGCGAGGCGGTTGAGCCCTGGAGCTACTTAAAATTCCCTTACTACCGTGAACTGGGCTACCCCGAAGGCCATTACCGAGTCGGCCCGCTCGCCCGCCAGAACGTCTGCCGGGCGATCGGCAGCCCCCTGGCCGACGCCGAATTGGTTGAACTGCGCCAGCGCGGCGGCGGCGGGCCAGTCACGGCGAGTTTCTACTACCACTACGCCCGACTGATCGAGATCCTGGCCAGCCTTGAGCGCATCGAGCAACTCCTGGCCGACGCCGATCTTGGCAGCAACATCCTACGCGCCGACGCCGGAGTCAACCGGCTCGAGGCGGTTGGCTGCAGTGAGGCACCACGCGGGACGCTCTTCCACCACTACCAGGTCGATCGCGATGGGCTGATCACCGGGCTAAACCTGATCATCGCCACTGGCCAGAACAACCAGGCGATGAACCGCACGGTGGCCCAGATTGCCGCACGCTACCTGCATGGCGACCGGCTCAACGAAGGCTTGCTCAACCGGGTTGAGGCAGGCATCCGCGCCTACGACCCCTGCCTGAGCTGCTCGACCCACGCCGTAGGCCAGCCAGCGCTTGAGCTAAGCCTGCTCGGGCCTGATGGACGAGTGCTTGACCGCCTGACGCGCTGATTGGTAACGGCTGCTGTGCTATAATCAGCGCACTTTTCCGGCGGCGCTAAGGGCGCGCAGATAAAGCATATCCAGGCTGATGCGGCAAACCTACGTTTCCGCATCGCTTGCTGTCCGTGAAAGAAGGCCGGCATAGGATTGCTGCGAAGGAGTGAGTGGGATGAAGCTGACCTGTATGCAGGAAAACCTCAAGCGGGGGCTGGCCAATGTCGGCCATGCCGTGGCGGGCAAAAGCCCCCTGCAGGTGCTCTCCAATGTGCTGCTGGCCACGGACGGCGGGCGGCTAAAGCTGGCCGCAACGAACCTGGAGGTCGGCATCACCCACTGGATCGGGGCTCAGGTAGAGATTGAGGGTAGTGTCACCGTGCCAGCCAAGTTATTGAGCGACCTGGTGAGCAGCCTGCCGAACGACAAGATCACCCTAACGCTTGACGCACGCACCCAGAGCGTCAAAGTGGAATGTGGCCGTTTTACCTCGAACATCAAGGGTATTGAGGCCGAGCAGTTCCCCAGCATTCCAACAATTGCCGACCAGGAGCCTACCACGCAGATCGCGCCTGAGGTACTGCGCGAGGCGATTGACCAGGTCGCCTTTGCCGCCTCCGACGACAACTCACGCCCGGCCTTATCGGGAGTGCTGCTGCGCATGCAGGAGACGCGCATCTTCATGGCTGCCACCGATGGCTTTCGCCTGGCAGCCCGTACGATCAACCTGCCCGAACCGATTGGCCGCCAGGCGGAGTTACTCGTGCCGGCCCGCGCCATGCGCGACCTGGCCCGCATTGCTGGCGAATCCGAAGGCCCGATCAGCATTACGGTGGCCCCCAACAACAACTATGTACTCTTCCATAGCGAGACAACCGATCTGGTGGCCAGCCTGATCAACGAGCGCTTCCCCAATGTGGAGCGGATCATTCCCCAGCAGTACACCACCCGTAGCGTGATCGAGACGACCGAGCTGAGCAAGGCGGTCAAACTGGCTTCCTACTTCGCCAGCGCCAGCCAGAATGTCGTGCGCCTGAAGATGGAACCGGGCGGCGAGCTGGGGCCAGGACGCCTGGTGATCAGCACTAATGCAGCCGATGTAGGCGATAATACGGGCGAGCTTGATGCGCAGATTCAGGGCGAGGGTGGCCAGATCGCCCTCAATGTCAAATATCTTGCTGAGTTGCTCGGTGCCCTCAAAAACGCCCAGGTTGCCATTGAAACCCAGACCTCCAAAAGCCCCGGCGTCTTTAAGCCCGTCGGCCAGGAAGGCTATGTGCATATCATTATGCCGATGGAGATCCGTTCATAACATAGCCAGAGCTGGATGCCTTGTCGAAGCGCGCCCGTTCGGCTATAATTGGCCGAACCTGTTTGTAGTGGCCTGTGGATCGTCCGGCCCCCAGCCGCGTTGCGGGAGCCTGCTCACCGCGATGCAGAGATCAGCGCAAGGGAGCCGTCTGTGAGTGCTACCTCGGTCGTGCTTGTCCATGCCCATGCCCTCTTTCGCGAGGGGTTACGGCACTATATCTCGGCCTTACCCGATTACCACATTGCGGGTGAAGCGAGTAATGGTCAGCAGGCCATCCAGCTGGTCGATTATACTGACCCCGATCTGGTGCTGATGGAGATGGATCTGCCCGGTGTGAACGGTCTTGAAGTATCGCGGGCGATCAAACGCACCCATCCCCATGTGGGGGTTGTGCTGTTTAATAGTACCATCGATGGTGGCGAGGTGGTCAAGGCGATTCGCGCCGGGGTGGCTGCCTTCCTGCCGCGCAATGTCGAGTGGCCAACCTTGCTCGAGACGCTGATCGAGGTGCGCCGCGGCAGTTATCCGATCAACGACCTGGTGCTCTCCCTACCTGATGTCGCGGCCCAGGTGCTCGCCGCGTTCCGCCAGATGGTGGTTGACGAAGATACCCAGAGTATCTTCTCGCCCCTTTCGCCGCGTGAGCTTGAGGTGCTGGAACTGGTGGCCGCCGGGCGCACCAACAAAGAGATCGCCCTGCGCCTCGAGATCAGTAATCAGACGGTTAAGAACCACGTCTCCTCGATCCTGCGCAAACTGGCCGTCAACGACCGCACCCAGGCCGTGGTCTATGCGATGCGCCGTGGCTGGATCAAGGTGGTGCTGCCTGGTGATTGATCCGGCAACTTGTCAACCGCTGCCGCCGCCTTGCCCACGCAGGCACGCTTGCCCCGGACAGTATCTATGACGCTTCACAGCCTGTCCCGTGCGATGGTCATTCTTCCGCTGGTGCTGCTCGTAGCCCTTGCAGGATGTGACCTGACGACCATCGGAGAGCGCGAGGAGATCGCCAATGTGGCGACGATCAGAGCGCTCACCCCATCGCCCACCCTCAGTCCAACTTTTACCCCTACCCCGCGCGCGAGCGCCACGCCGACTCCAACCAGTGGGCCTTCAGCCACGCCTAGCAATACACCCCTGCCAACGGCCACACCGCTGCCACCCACGCCGACGCCGAACCCGGCCCTGGTCGGTTTCAGCTTCTGCGATCAACGCACCGGCAATCTCAGCGGGGTCTTCTCGGCCGCACTGACCGAGGTACGCAGCGGGGGCACGCCAGCCTACGAGCAGCTTGAGCTGCGCCTGGCGCTTAGCCCAGACTCAGGCCCGCCTGGGGCTGTCGCGAGCTGCCTGAGTACGGCAGGCCCCACGAACCCGGCCACGGTACGGGTCAGCCTGCCGGGCTGGGTGCGTGATGAGCGCTTCCGCAACTCAGTGGTGAGTGAGACTCTCAGCCTGACAGGAACACGCACGATCAGCGCGGCCCAATTGGTGCCCGCTGAGGACGCCACCGGGGTCGATCTGCTCTTAACGCTGACTGAGCCGTTGCCCTTCCGCCTGAGCCTGGAGCGCGATCCTGCCCGCCTGGTGATCGCGGTGGCCCGCAACTCGCCTCTGGTCACGGCCAGTCACCAACTCGCCGTGAGCACCGGCGCGGGTGCGCCGACGCTTGATCCGCCGCTCTATACGCTCTTTGACGGCGATGTCTGGCGCATCGAGGCAGGCGACGGCGCTGAGTTGCCTGGACTCAAACCTGCCGCAGTCGAGGTTAGCAACCTCACCAACTCGCCAGAGAGTGAGACCCACCTGGCCGTTAGTCCGGACGGCAAGCAGGTAGCCTTCTGCCGGGCCGCCCCTGGCCTCGACCCCGTCGATACGAGCATCCCTGTACCCAGTACGCTCTGGCTGATGGAGAGCGCTGGCCAGAACCCGCGCCAGTTGGCCCAGGTGGGGGTAAGTTGCGCCGACCCGGCCTTTAGCCTGGACGGCAAAACGCTTGCCTTTTCCGTCGACGAGACGGGTGCCACGCCAGTGCAGCGGGCGATCTATACGCTCAGTATCGCCGATGGCAAGGCCGAACGGATCGGCGGCGGACCCGATGAGTGGAACCGCTTTGGGCCGCAGTGGCTCGCTAACGGGGTGCTGGTCTTTACGGCAAGTTCGCAGGATGGACGCAGTATGCTCTTCCTGGCACGCCCCGATGGCTCGGTGGAAGAGATCGGCGCACCGCTGTTGATCGGGGTGGAGGACGGCCCATCGTACCAAGGCTTCGGACGGGCCCTGGCTGCGCGCAATGGGACGCGCTTTGCGGTTGAGCTGCTGCGCGGTGATGCGCCGGGAGCCGACCTGGCCATTCTGGCCGCCGACGGCATGCTGATCGAGGTGCTTGGGACGCAGCGTGTCATAGCCCCACCGCCCAGCCCGACACCAATCGCCACCGCAACAGCGACGCGCACGCCACAGCCCACGGCAACGATGACCGTGACCACGACTATGACCACCACGGCCACGCTACCGACGGCCACCGCAACAATCACAGCCAGCGCAACGCCCACGGTAACCGCAACCAGCGCGCCTACGCCCGAGCCGGTAGCCCCGCCGGAAGAGCAGCGTGAAGGACCCTTCTGGACACGACCGATGGGTTGGGATGCACAGGGCCGCCTGATCTACCTCAGTACCCTCTGCGCCAGCCAGGCATTGCAGGACTACCAGCTCTACCGCTGGTCAGGCCCGCAGCAGCACGAACTGCTGGCTGCTGGCCAGACCCTCGGTAGCATCGGCCAGGCGACCGTGATCAACAACCAGCTGAGCTATCTGCTGAGTGAACAGGCCGCCGCTGGCCCCCGTGGCCCCGAACTGATCCTCCCACGCAGCCCAATGGCCCTCTGGCTGTGGGATCTGGAGACAGACATCCGCGGCAAGCTGCTTGACGCCGAACGCGGCATGCAGGGCCTGGCACCGTAGGTATGCTATGGGCAAGGGGCAGGAAACCCATGGGCATTAACTTAAGCCTTGCGACGAGCCTTCCGGCGGGGGTTCGGGGGCAATGCCCCCGAGCATTCCCCCTTTGGGTGGGGTTTTAGGCGCCACAGGCCCCTTAAGTTAATGCGTATGGGGCAGGAAACCCTGCACAAGCAGCCCTCACAGAGATCTGTGAGGGCTGAAAGAAGGTCTGAAAAAGCCGCTTGCTACAGGTGGAAGATCAGCACGATCCGCCCGAACTGCAGACGCGCTCCGTCGTGCAGGGGGATCGGGGTATTGGGCTCGATGCGCACACCGTCAAGGCGTGTGTAGTTCGTTGAGTTGAGGTCGATGATCTGCCACTGCCCGCCGTTGTTGACGATCCTGGCATGCTGGCGGCTGACTCCACCCATCTCACCGCCGTGAGGGGTCAGGTCGATCTCAGGGAAGATGTTGCTGACGGGATCTTCGCGTCCGACGATATGCTCGGGCTTAGCTTCGGCAAGGAAGATCACGCTGCCACCGTCGGCAAGCACCAGACGCGGGCCGGTGGGCGTGGGCGGCGTGGGTGGCGGAAGCGAGGCCGGTTCGGGCACTGAGATGGGTGCGACCTCGGGCGTAGGCGCAGACGGGACGACCGGGGCAACCGAGGTGGGCGTCACACCAAGGGCAGCCAGTTCAGCCTCGGCGCTGGCCAGGGCCTCACGCGCTTCGCTCAGGCCCGTTGTGACAGCGACCGGCGTGGCGGCCCCAAACATGGCCTGCATCTGCTCGAACTGGGTGATGATCTGCTGCTGGCGGGCAATGGTCTCTTCAAGACTGCGCACCAGAGCGGGATCGACAGCTGGCGCGGGGGGCGGCAGGTTGGCCAGTTCGGCCTCAGCGTGGGCCAGGGCCTCACGCGCTTCGCTCAGGCCCGTTGTGACAGCAGCTGGCGTGGCAGCCCCGAAGGTAACCTGCATCTGCTCAAACTGCGTGATAATCTGCTGTTGCTGGGCAATCGTCGCCTCTAAGACGGCCCGCTGTGCTACGAGTACGGCCTGGTCAATCACCACTGGCGCAGGCGCAGCTAGTACTTCCACCACTGGCACAGCTGGCACTTCCACCACTGGCGCAGCTGGCGCTTCCACCACTGGCGCAGCTGGCGCTTCCACCACTGGCGCAACGGGCGCTTCCACCACTGACGCAACGGGCGCTTCCACCACTGGCGCAACGGGCGCTTCCACCACTGGCGCAACGGGCGCTTCCACCACTGGCGCAACGGGCGCTTCAGTGACAAGCGGCACGGACACCGGGGCTGCCATCAGCGTTGCGGCATCGGGAGCCACAGGGGTAGCAGCAGGGGGGGCCATCAGATCAGCACCGCAGTTATCGCAGAAGCGCTCGCCGGGCAGCACAGCCGCCCCACAGGCCGGACAGAGGCCCTGGCCCGGCTCAGCAACAGGGGCAGCCATCATGGTTGGGGCATCCGGGGCGGTAGCAAGAGGCGGAGCGGGCATAGCCATCTTGCTCAGATCGGCCCCACAGTTATCACAGAAGGCCTCACCGGGCAGGATGGGCGAGCCACAGTTTGGACAGACCGGGGCCGCCAGGGTGGGCTGATCGGGTAAGACGACCGGCGGAGTGGCAAGCGGCTCGCTGATCAGCTGCGAGCCACACTGATCGCAGAAGCGATTCGCCGGATCGTTCTGGGCACCGCAGGATGGACATGTGATCATAGATGACTTCCTCCAGGCTGGGCAACCGCAAGCGGTTGGCACAGACACGAATCCTTCAGCCAGCCCTATGCATCAAGCTTCTGGGTCAGGCGCCGCGTGGCGTACTTCAACTCCTTCTGCGCTGCCGCACTCAGGCCGCCGCTCTGTTCGAGCTGCTCGGCCTGCTGGGTTGCGGTAGCAGCCAGTTCCAACTCGCCAAGGTCAAGCAGGCGTGTCGCAGCTGCCCGCAGCTTCTGAGTCGCACCGGCCAGATTGCCAGCCTCGGCCTCCTGCAGGGCCCGGGTCTGCAACTTGAAGGTGGTCACCTTCTCGACCAGGTTCATGACCCGCGGGTCATAGGCAGGGGTAGCCGGATCAGCGCTGAAGGTGAGCAGCAGATCTTGCTTAACGATCTGCGGGGCTGTCTGGCCGAGCGGGGTGTAGTGCAGTTCGGCCTGGGCAACACGGAATGAGCCAGCGGCACGGGCGGGCAGCATCATATCGATCACAACACTACCGGCCTCACCGAAGACCAGGTCGCCCAACTTGACGGCGACTTCGCTGGGGCCAATCGGCTGGTAGCCAAGGTTGGCAATGGTCGGCGTGACACGATGAACGGCGCGGGGGGTAGCTTCTTTGACCAGGCGCAGCAGCAGACGCGCCTCGGTGGCGGCAAGACCCTGGGCGCTACGCACAGCACGCTGGAAGAAGTTGGTAATCTGGCCCGGCTCGGCGATATAGTCAGAGTTGCCACCAGTCGCCTCGGCCAGATCATCAAGCAGTTGCTCATTCCACTCGGCACCGAGGCCAAGAGCGGTAATCCGCACGCCAGCCTGGCCGAGATCCCTGGCGATGGTACGGCAAAGCTCTTCATCGCCCCAGGTCTGTCCGTCAGTCAAGGCCAGCAGGTAGCTGAGCCGGTCAGCACCGCCGAATTTCTGCAATTCAGTCTGGGCGGCCTGCATACCCAGCGACATTGCTGTGCCGCCCGATTCGACAATCGTATCAACGGCGGCCAGGAGGGCGGCCCGGTCGGTGGCCAGGGTGGCAGGGACGAGGGTCTGCACAGTATCGTCAAAGATGATGATCGCAACGGCATCATCGGGGGTGAGGGTCTCGATCACGCGACGGGTAGCCGCCTTCATACTTTCCAGCTTGGCACCCTGCATCGAGCCGGAGTGGTCGAGCACCAGGCAGAAATTGAGCGGCACAGCCACAACCGGCGGCGTGACGGGCGTCGCCTCCACCAGCAGGTAAGCCACCTGGGGAGCCCCGGTGACGGGGAGCGGCGCACGCCCCCATGTGCATGTCAGGGTGACGGCATCGGCCATCGACTTCCTCCTGATCTGATCGCTGCGTACTGCATATGGCACGCTTCTTTTCGACGCCGTAGCAGCAACGAAAGTTGCCTGATGGCGCTGCACGCAGGCCATCGCCTCCAGCCGCAGTTACCCAAAACGCACCAGGACAGCGGTAATATTATCCTCGCCACCGGCCTGGTTGGCGGCAGCAACCAGGGCCGCACAGACACTATAGGGGTCTTCTTCGCGACTAAGCAGCAATTCCATCTCAGGATCGCGGGTCATCTCCCACTGGCCGTCGGAGCAGAGCAGAAGCGCATCACCGGAGCGCAAGCGTTCGGTAAAGATGTCCACCTCGACTTCAGCGCGGTCGCCAAGGGAGCGCAAGACGGCGTTACGCTGGGGATGGGTATAGATATCCTCATCGGCGATCTGGCCCATATCGACCAGACGTTGGACGAGGGAATGATCCTTGCTGATGCGGCGCAGCTTGCCATCGCGGAAGAGGTAAGTACGGCTATCGCCGACGTTGCCAATCACGGCGCGGTTACCAACGACGATGGCCATGGTCAGGGTGGCCCCCATATCGTTACCCTGGCTACGACCCTCGCTGCGGATGGCCTCGTTGGCACCAAGGATGGCACGGCGCACCAGGTCGCCGATCGCCGCCTCACTATAGGTCGCATCGGGGCTGGTGGCGCGTACCAGATACTCAGCGATGACCAGGTCGGCGGCGGCACGCACGGCCAGGCCACTGGCGACCTCACCGGCCGCGTGGCCACCCATGCCATCCGAGACGATATAGAGGCCCCATGCCTGGGGCTGGCTGTTGTTGTCGAGGGCCAGCTGGAGCGTGAGGTAGCTATCCTCGTTATGGTCACGCACGATGCCCACATCGGTGCTGGCACCGTAGACCTGGCGCAGGTTGACGGGACTGGTTCGTTCGAGCAGGATCGGTTCGAGGCGTTCGGCGAGGGCGCTAGCGGTACGCAAGCTGCCGGTACGCAACTCACGCAGGACGATGGCCAGGCCCGGCTCAGCGTTCTCGATCAACGCGCTGGCCTCGTCCTCACTCAGACGCTGGGTGGTGCGCGGAATAGCGGTCAGTTGCTCAAGCAACTCGGCAAAGGCAGCAAGGTCAGCCTGAACCGCGGCCTCCTGTTCAGCAGGGGGGACGCGGCGTAGGCCGGGGGCATCACCAAGCCGAGCGCCGCCACCGGGAACCGGTTCAAGCAGGGTAGGATCGAGGCTGCCAAGGGCCATGCCCTGGCTATGCAACAGACTAAGCAGGCGGGCCAGACTGAGGCCGACAGTGAGCGCGGAGGTCTCGTCGAGGGGGGCGGCGAGAGCACCGTAGCTGCTGTCGGGCAGCAGGGTGAGCACCTGTCCAGCTTGCTCGGTCTGGCTGACAATGGCGGGGAGGATAGCGCGGGCCGCCTCGTCATCGATCAGGGCGGCCAGGGCGACACCGGAAGGATCTTCACGAGGAGTGAGGGTTGCCCGGTAGCTGCGTGGTTCAAGTGCGGCACCACAATCATTGCAGAAGGCATCACCGGCCTCATTGGCGGTCGAGCCGCATGCCCAGCAGCAGCGCCAGGGCGTCGTATCGACGACCCGCAGCGGGCCGGAACTCTCGGTCGAGGAGAGTTGGTAACGTCCGGCGAAGAGGTTCGGGTCTGGTTCCATAGGTAGCTCCTCGACGAGAGCGGGCCGCTTGTCATTGAGCGGCCCGGCGTCAATGCTGGCGTAGGGCAGACTTTCAAAAGTGGTTGCATCAGCCAGACTGGCGGCAAGCCAGCGGCGATCTTCCTCGTTGGGACGCACTACCGCGAGCGGCAGGCCACACAGATAACAGAAACGGGCACCAGGGCGATTTTCGCGACCACAGGCAGTACAGCGAGGCATAGGCAGTCTCGGCTGGAGCGGGGCCGGCCGGGCGACCGGGCGCACTCACTTAACACGGACGATCACGACCGAGATATTATCCTTGCCACCACGCGTATTGGCCAGTTCAACCAGGCGCTCACAGGCATGGTCGGCTGAGATGCTGGTCAGCACCAGCCGGGCGAGTTCTTCATCTTCAACATGGGTCACCAGGCCATCAGAGCAGAGCAGGAGCATGTCGCCTGAGGCGAGGGCCTGGCTGGCGGTATCAACTTCGAGGGCCGGGTCGCTGCCCAGCGAGCGGTAGATGACATTGCGCTGGGGATGTACGCGCGCCTCAGCCGGGCTGATCTGGCCAATATCAACCAGGCGGGCGACCAGGCTATGATCAGTGGTCAACTGCAACCAGGTCAGCCCCTCGGCGGCAACCCCGGCAGCATTGATCAGGTAGGCGCGACTATCCCCGACGTGAGCCAGGTGGGCACGGCGCCCGATGATCACGGCGGCGGTGAGGGTAGTACCCATCCCATTGCGCTCAGGCGAACGGCTGGCCTGCGCGTAGACGGCGCTGTTGGCGGCAGTAACGGCCCCGCGCAGGAGATCCTGCCATGCGCTATCGTCGCTGGGAACGCCCAGGCTGAGGGTAGCGGTGAGACTGGCCTTGAGGGTGGCGGCGGCAAGGTTAGAGGCAATATCGCCGGCTGCGTGGCCGCCCATCCCATCGGCGACGAGCAAGAGCGTACCGAGGGGGCCATCGGCGCTGTTAAATTCACCGACGTAGATCGTATCCTCGTTGAGTGGGCGGGCGCGGCCCAGATCAGTGCGGGCCGCAAGAGTGAGGCTGCGCAGGGGCGGCGGGCTAACGGCGGGGCGCAGGCCGGGACGCAGGGGGGTGCCACAGGCGATGCAGTAGTTGGCCGCCTTGCGATTGCCACGTCCACAGAGCGGGCAGGGCAGGGGCGCAGCACGCTGGGCTGGCAGACGGCCGGTGATCTGGACGACCTCGCGACCCTGAGCGATCTGAGTAGCCAGGCTACTGAGGATCTGCGAAAGCTCGTTAATCGCGACGGCAGCCTGCTCGCGGGCAACCCCCTCAGCCGATTCCAGCCGCCGACGCCAGTAGAAGACGCCGGCCTCAACCACCGCCAACAACTCACGCAGGCTCAGGCTCTCAGAGGCAAGGCGCAGACGCGCACCACCAGCCAGGGCTACCTCCTCAGGCTGGTCGCTGGTCGGGGTACCGCAGTTGCGGCAGAAGCGGGCGCCGAGCACGAGCGGGGCACCGCATGATAGGCAAGCCCTGAGGCCCTGGTCGGTCACGCGTACACCTCAACCAATTGTGAGGCCGCCGACAACGATGGATGACACGATGCTTTCAAAGCAGGCGCGCTCGCGCCCATATGCTGAGAATCGAGTTTCTGAAGTGCTATACTGAGTCTGGCTCGATTATAGCATAGGCTTTGCTGGAATACCGCTCGGCGGATCGGCAGCAAGATGCTTGACTCAGCAGGAGGTATGGCGTGTCAAACTCCGGCCCCACCTACTGCGCCTACTGCCAGGCCCGGCTGAAGCGACCGGGCGCTCGCTTCTGCGCCTCATGCGGACGTGAGCAGCCACCGGCCGCGCCGCCCGCACCGCCAACCCCAGCGGCCCCACCGGCGGCTGGCATAACGCCGGGTTTGCCAGCCGCAGCAGCGGCGAGCCCGCCGATCCCGGCTGCGGCAGGAATGCCACCGCCGACGGTCGGGCTGGGAGCCAACCTGCAGATCAGTGAAGATGGGCACACACGGATCGTCGCACTGACAGCCAGCCCGCTACGCCTGGGGCGTGCGCCGGACAACGAGCTCGTGCTTAGCTCACGCTTCGTCAGCGGGCACCATGCCCGGATCGAAGCCAGCGGCCAGGCCCATCGGATTGTCGATGTCGGCTCGACCAACGGCCTGCTCTACGAGGGCCGGCGCGTCAGCGCGCATGAACTGGCCGACGGCGACCTGATCCGTATCGGCGATCCGGCAACGGGCAACTTTGTCACCCTGAGCTACCTTAACCCGCTGGCAAGCCGGACACCGCAGGCCGCCACGGTGGCCCAGAGTTATCGAATTGACCCCAAGGACGCCCAGATCACCATCGGGCGCAGCAGTTGCGACATTGTCCTCGATACACCACAGGTCTCGCGTTTCCATGCCCAGATCGACCAGACGCCGGGGGGGGCGGTGCTGCGTGATGCTGGCTCGACCAACGGCACCTTCGTCAATGGGCAACGCCTGAGTGGGCCATACAACTTACGGGCTGGCGACGTGATCCAGATCGGGGCCTTCAAGCTTGTCTATAACCTCAGCAGCCTCGACCAGTACGACCAGCGCGGAGCGATGCGGATTGATGCCCGCAGCCTCAGCCGCGACGTGCGGCGGGGTAGGACAAACCGGCGCATCATGCACGAAGTCTCGCTCAGCATTGCGCCACGCGAGTTTGTGGCCCTGGTGGGCGGTTCGGGTGCTGGCAAGAGCACGCTGATGAAGGCCCTCTGCGGCTATGTACCAGCCAATACGGGCCAGGTCTTAGTCAACGGCGACGATTTTTACCAGAACTTCGACAACTATCGCAACCTGCTCGGCTATGTGCCGCAGGACGACATTTTGCACCGCACGCTGCCGGTTGAACGGGCGCTGGGCTATGCAGCCCGCCTGCGCCTGCCTGCCGATACGGCTGCCAGCGAGATCGACACGCGGGTTGAACGGGTACTCGACGATGTCGAGATGCGCGAGCACCATGACAAACTGGTTGAAAACCTCTCGGGTGGCCAGCGTAAGCGCGTGAGCATCGGGGCGGAGTTGTTGGCTGACCCGAGCCTCTTCTTCCTCGACGAGCCGACCAGCGGGCTCGACCCGGGCCTCGAGAAGAAGATGATGTACACGCTGCGGCGCCTGGCCGACAGCGGGCGGACGATTGTGCTGGTGACCCACGCCACGGCCAACATCACCGTCTGCGATCATGTCGTCTTTATGGCCGCTGGCTACCTGGTCTACTTCGGGCCGCCCGAGGAGGCCCTGGCCTTCTTCAATGTCACCAGCGGCGACTTCGCCGATATTTACACCAAGCTGGAGGGACGTGCCGACCAGACTAACCCGGTGGTACAGCGTGACCTGGCGACAGAACATCAGCGTTGGAGTCAGGAGCACCCTGGTGCCGAAGCCCCGCCGATTGCCGTCCTCTGGGCGCTACGCTACCAGGCTTCGCCGCAGTACCGCCGTTATGTGAGCGAACGCCTGGCCGTCGCGCCAGCCGGGCCAGTGGTACAGAGCAGCCAGGCCCAGGCCCTTACACGCACCAAAGAGCGCCCCCTGCGCCAGCTACGCCTGCTGACCCAGCGTTACCTCGACCTGACCCTGCAGGATCGGCGCAACCTCTTCATTCTGCTGTTGCAGGCCCCACTGATCGCCCTGCTACTCTTGATGGTGGCCCGGGTCGATGCGCTGACAGGGGCCCAGGCGGCCCAGGTCTTGCAGCGTGGGGAAGCGAAAAAAGTCCTCTTTATGCTGGCGACGGTCAGCGTCTGGTTTGGGATCATCAACGCAGCACGCGAGATCGTCAAGGAATTGCCGATCTACCAGCGCGAACGGCTGGTCAACCTGCGGATCTGGCCCTACCTCTTCTCGAAAGTTGCCGTGCTGAGCCTGCTGGTGATGATCCAGACAGCGGTGTTGCTGGGGATTGTGGCCCTGCGGGTCAGCTTCCCTGGCGAAGGCGGACTGATCTTGCCGCCCCTGGCCGAAACCTTTGTGACGCTGATCTTAACCACGATGGCCGGGACGGCCCTGGGTCTGGTGATCAGCGCCTTCTCGGCCAGCCCTGACCGGGCGATCAGCATCGTGCCCCTGGCCCTGATCCCGCAGATCCTCTTTGCCGGGCTGATCTTCAACATCGAAGGCGCGGCAACCCCGCTCTCCTGGCTGACGATCAGCCGCTGGTCAATGGATGCGCTGGGCACAAGTCTGAACCTGAACGAACTGTGTAACCAGCCAAATATTAATGACAGCGGCGGGCTACCGCCAGGCTGCGCCCCCGGTTTCCTGACCACCGAAGCTGCCTTTAGCTACAGCGTCGGACACCTGCTGAGCCGCTGGGGGGCCCTGGTGATCTACACCCTAGTCTGTCTTGGACTGACGGCATGGGGCATGCGGCGGCGTGATCGCCAGGTGTAGAGTGCAGGGCTTTATTGCCTATAAATCAATTAGACGCTAATCGCACCTTTGCAACCAGTTTGCCCAACAGGCAGCTTATACCGTCAGTAAGCCAAAGAGAGTTGACAGCAGAGGTGTGCACATCCTTGACATGGCTGATTCTTGTGCGTATAATTCAAGAACACCCTGAGTCGACCGGGGTGATCCCTGTGATCTGTTCATTCCCGCTCGAGCGAACCCGCGTGCCAGGCACACGGGTCATTGATGCTCATTTGCACTGCGGCCAGCCGCAAAGGCGGTAGATGATGTCGCTTGGACAAAAGATTGGCCGGCTGCGCCAGGAGCGCGGGCTTACCTTACAAGAAGTATCCGAGGGCTCCGGCCTGACCCCTTCATTTCTGAGCCGACTTGAGCGCGACAAGGTGAATATCTCGGTGGCCAACCTGCGCAAACTGGCGCAGTTCTTCAGTGTACAGATGACCCATTTCTTTGAGGGCGAGGATAGCCAACAGATCGGTCTGGTGGTGCGACCGAACGAACGGGTGCGGCTAAGCCTCGATGATGCAGCGGTGCAGGTCTTTTCGTTGCTGCCGCCGAACAGCGATACCGAAGCACGCCTGATCGAAGCACGTCCAGGTAGTGGCCAGCAGGGTTTCTCCAACCGGGGCAGCCAGATGGTGCTGGTGCTCAATGGTGAGTTACACTATACCCTTGGCGACGAAGATTATGATCTGCACACCGGCGATACACTCTTCTACCGCGACGATGTGGCCCATAGCTGGGTGAATACTGGCGATCGTACGGCCAGCGTTCTGACGATCAGCGTCCTGAACAGCCGCGATGAGCGTTAAAATAGAGCGACGGGAGTCAACTGCCAGGCCTGGTACATGGCCCCGCACGGTTCAGACGCTTCATCGCCGGTAGTAGCGCTCGCTGCCAGGCAGACCAGGATGGTATGATAAGCTTGCTTGAACGGATCAATCCGCGTGGCGTTGCACGCTGGATACTTGTGCTGACCAGTCTCTACGCCATTGGCTGGCTGTTCTGGGCTGCCAGCTCAGCACTGACACCCTTTATCTTCGGGAGCATTCTGGCCTACCTCTTTCTGCCGTTTGTTAACCGGCTCGAACGGCGTATGCCGCGCTGGGCGGCGATCTTGCTGGTCTATGTGGCCGTGTTAGGGCTGGTGATCACCTTCTTCGCCTTCCTGCTACCCCCTCTGATCGATCAGGTAGGCCAGTTGATCCGCGCCCTGCCCGACATTCCCACCGTCCAACTCTGGGTCAGCCAGCTGAGCGACGAGTACGATGCGCTGCTTGCCAACCTGCCGCCAAGCATCAAGAATCAGGTCGAAGAGATCCTCTCGTCGATCATTGCACAGGCAGCCAATACGCTACGGGTCAACTTTGTCACCTACCTGCAAGGCATCGGCACCTTTCTGCTCGATAGTGTACTCTCGGTGGCCAACACGGTCTCGTTCCTGCTAGGCTTCTTCTTGATCCCCTTCTGGCTCTTCTATGTGCTGATGGATCAGCACAAGGGACAGGCAGCGCTCAACCGCTTGCTGCCGAATTGGCTACGCAGCGACTTCTGGGCGGTGATCACGATTGTTGATCATGATTTTAGTGGCTACCTGCGGGGCCAACTGGTGCTCGGCGCAATAGTTGGCACAGCCGCAGGGCTTGGCCTGCTAATCCTGAACCTGCTGGGGCTACAGGTACCCTATGTGCTGCTGCTGGCAGTGATCGCCGGGATTACCGAACTGATCCCGATCATCGGGCCGATCCTCGGCTCAATTCCGGCGATCCTGCTCGGCTTTGTGGACTCACCGAGCACCGGGATCGCAGTGCTGATCCTCTACATTGCGATCCAGCAGCTTGAGAATAATTTTCTGGTGCCACGCATCGTGGGCGAGAGCGTTGGTCTACACCCGGCCGTTCTGATGGTATTACTGGTGATCTGTGCCCAGGCTTTCGGGGTACTCGGCGCAATCTTCTCCGCACCTCTGGGGGCCGTCTCGCGTGATGTCTTTAACTATCTCTATGGACGCCTGAGCGAGCCGCCGCTACCGGCCGGGCAGCTTGATTGGCGCATTAAACATGATCTGGATCTGGTCATCGCCCAGGAGGCGCTAACCCCAAGCGATGAGCCAGACAAGAAAGTTGCAAAACCTGAGCAAGGAGCCTGAAGGCGATGACTTCCAGCCCTGAACCGATCACCGGCGTCGAAGAACATCTGGTGCAGACGGGCGGCGTGCGGCTGCGCGTCTTGAGCGCGGGCAACGGGCCAGCCGTGCTGCTCCTGCACGGCTTTGCGGTCAACGCCGATGACTGGCTACCAAGCATTGCACGCCTGGCGGCGGCGGGCTACCGGGTGATCGCCCCTGATGCGCTCGGCTTTGGCCAGTCGGACAAGCCCGGTGACGGGGCCTACAGCCTGAGACGCTACGCCGAGCTGAATATTGGCCTGCTTGCGACATTGGGGATACAGAGCGCTGCCGTGGTTGGTCACTCGATGGGCGGCAAACATGCCCTGGCGACCACCATCCTCTATCCGGAGCGGGTTAAACGCCTGCTGATCGCCGATAGTGAAGGCTTTATGCAGCTCCCGCTCTTTATGCGCAAAGGCGGGACACTGCCCTTCCTCGGCGAAGCGATCCTCGCGCTCTCGGCCCAGCCTGCGGTGATCCGTATGCAGCTCAGCGGGGCCTTTGCGAACCCTGATCGTTATGTCACGCCCGAGTTGATTGAACGGGGCCGCCGCACCCTGGGCGATCCCGGTGTGCGCCAGACGATGCTTGCCTTGAGCCGAAATTATGAGGCGAACGACCTGCAGGGGAGTGGGCTCTGGCCGCAGTTGGCCTCGATCAACTGTCCAACCCTGATCGTCTGGGGGGCCGAGGATCGTATGTTCCCCGTCCGCTACGCCAAAGTAGCCCATGCCGCCCTGCCCAAAGCCCGCCTGGTGATCATTCCACGCTGTGGCCATTTTCCACAGATCGAGGCCGAGGAACAGTTCAGTGGGCTGCTGCTTGGCTTCCTGGCCGGGCCAGGCCGGGCGGATTAGCCGTTAGCGAGATCTCCACTAAAGCAGAAGTCGGCGCTGACCGGGCAATGGTCGGAACCGGTCTGTTCGGGGTGAGTGGCGGCAGCAACGAGGTAAGGGACGAGGTTGGACGAGATGAGAATGTAGTCGATCCGCCAGCCAACGTCGCGTGCCCGTGCGCCGGCCCGCTGGGTCCACCAGCTGTAGCGGCGCAGGTCGGGATGTAGATGGCGGAAACTATCGACCAGGCCCAGGGCGAAGAGTTCGCCAAGGGCGGTGCGCTCGACGGGGAGAAAGCCGGAGTTGCGCTGGTTCTCACGTGGGCGGGCGAGATCGATTTCGCTGTAGGCTGTGTTCAAGTCGCCTACAACGACCAGGGGTTGTCCGGCGGCAAGTTCAGTGCGCAGCGCGGTGTGCAGGGCGGCCGTGAAGGCAAGTTTGAACTCGATGCGGGCAGGACCGCTGGTACCACTGGGGACATAGACGTTGTAGAGGCTAAAGGCCGGGTAGCGGGTTACCAGCACGCGCCCCTCGGCGTCAAACTCGGCCAGGCCCAGCCCGCTGCTGACAGCCAGGGGGGCCGCGCGGCTGAAGGTGGCGACGCCGCTGTAGCCGGGGCGCAGGGCTGGCAGCCAATCAACATGGTAGCCCGGCGGTGAGCGCACCTCCGGCGCGAGTTGGGCAGGGGTAGCGCGGATCTCCTGCAGGGCAACGACACTCGCCCCACAGCCAGCCAGCCAGGCCGGGAAGCCCTTGCGTGCGGCGGCACGCAGCCCGTTGACATTCCACGAGATGATGCGCATAACGGTGCTGTGCTGTACGGCAGGCTGGTTGCAATGAGGATGAGCGGGCAAGTGGGGCCTGGGTACCGTCACGCTGCTCCGGCACGGGCGATCAGCAGGGCCAGCAGGGCAGTGCGCGGCACGATGGCGGCTTCATCAATATATTCGGCGGGGCTGTGGTCGTTGCCGCCAACTGGCCCGAGGCCGTCGAGGACGGGCAAACCGGCCCCGGCCAGCAGGTTGGCGTAGCTGACACCGCCGGTGGCTGCTTCGGCCACCTCAAAGCCCAGGTCGTGTGCGCAGCGCTGGGCCAGGCTGGCCAGGCGCGCAATGGCCGGGGTGCGATCCATCGGCGGAAAACCCCAGTCGACGCTGAGCGTGGTGTGGGTGCCAGCGACGTAGCCCTGGTCGGTGATGGCGCGTATGGCAGCCTCAACCTCGGCGGCTTGCCCAGGTGCGACGATGCGCAGATCCACCTGGGCAGAGGCCGTGTCGGGAACAGCATTGGTGACGCTGCCACCACTGATCACGCCGACGTTGAGGGTGACGCCCGGCCAGCGCCCGTTGAGCGCCTGGATGGCAATGATCTGGTGGGCCAGAGCCAGTACGGCACTTGCCCCCCGCTCGGGCTCAACCCCGGCATGGGCTGCACGCCCATGCACGTCAAGGGTGAAGAGACCGTTACCCTTGCGTGCGCTGACGATGTCGCCATTTTCGCGGGCCGCCTCGAGCACGAGCGCCAGGTCGTAGCCGGGGGCCAGCCGGTTCAAGAGGGTGCCCGAAGAGCGGGCGTCGGTCTCCTCGTCACTGCCGCAGACCAGGCTGAGGGTTGCAAAGCAGGCGGAATCAAGGGTGGCCAGAGCCTCCATCGCGTAGAGCCCGGCGAGCAGGCCGCTCTTGTTGTCGGCACTGCCGGGGCCGATCAGCTTGCCCTGCTCACGCCGCAACGGACGGGTGGCCGCCACGCCTAGCGGATAGACCGTGTCGAGGTGGGCGACCAGCATGACCCGTAGCGTCCCGCTGCCATACAGGTTGCAGACCAGATTGTCGCCGGCCTGTGCATCGGGGAAGGTCTGTATTTCCCAGCCGCGTGTAGCGACCCAGCGGCGCACCCAGGCCCCGGCCTCGTCCACGCCAGCCTTGGAGTCGCTGGGGCACTCGATGGCGCAGAGCGCGCTCAGTTCAGTGATAAAGGTTTCCAGACGTGGCGTAAACCAGGCGGTAAGCGCCTCTGGGGATATGGTAGTCGACATGTAGGGGATGTCTCCTTTTGGCTTGAAGAAGGAGGACGCAAGCGAACCAGGGCCGCTCGCATCCTACCTCAAGCCAGTGGGGCGTGGGGCGCAGCCCCACAAGATCTGGTCACACTCACATGCTATACGGCAAGCGTGCTGCAGGATCACCCAGCAGAGCATAGTTACGGGCGTCGTTGCGAGCGATCCAGAGGCGGGTCAGGTTAAAGGGGTCAATGCGCCGCCCAAAGTTGATCTGTTCAAGCTCCTGAGCCAGGGCCATCGAACGAGCGCCCCTGATCATATCGAACTGGTCGAGCGCGTCGCCAAGGGGACGCCCCTGAACCAGACGGCCAAGCACATCCTCGAAGGGCTGCGACTGGGCCCGGGCCCCGTCAGTGCCGCTGAAGGCGAAGGTCCAGGCCCGTTCGACATGGCCAATTACACCAAGGGCACCATGACGCAGGAGTTGCTGGGGCAGCTGGGCCACCAGAGGGAAGCTGGCAATCCGTCGCCGCTCAGCCCCCTCCTCGAAGACAAACTCGTCGTAAGCGGGGCAGCCCAGACCATAGCAGGCGAAGAGGACTGCCAGCATGCCCTCCAGATTCGGCTGCAGCGTTTGCAGATCCTCGCCGGCATACCAGTGTTCACGCCGGACGTTACCGATGCCATCCCAGTCCTGCAACACCAGGGCCCCCTGGTGCAAAGCCAGGCGTTCATCGCTGAGTGGCAGGCCCAGGCCGTGGGTGGCGCTGAAGAGCAGGGCGGGGGCTTTGCCGTCGGCGGTGAGCAGGCGCTCGAAGCCAGCACGGGTGGCCTGGTCGGCGGCAAGCTGCTGCAGGCCGAAGCCAGCGCGGGCAGGCAGGTTGGCCGGGTTGGCCTGCCATTGAACCAGGCTACCCACGAGTTCATCAGCACTGCGCATCGTCGAGAGGTCGCCGGGATGCCTGGTGGCAAAGCAGGCCAACTCTTTGCGCAGGCGGGCGGGCGCATCGTTGCGCTGCTCGAACTGCACGAGGCGCTCGGCATAGGTGCGGTAGTCCGCCAGACGGTGCTGGCCCTGGGCATCAGTAAAGCAGAGCCGCCCGACGCCCCAGAAGATGTCGAGTTCATACTGGAAGTCCATGGGGATAGCGGTCGGATCATCGTCGGCGAGCGGCCCGGGGCGGCCTAAGAGCAGCAAGTAGAAGGGCACGCCACGACGCGGATCGACCGGGCCGACGCTCACGCCGTGACGGGCAAGCCATGGGCCGACGCGCTCTGGGCCATCCTCGGTGTGGCGATAGAGCAGCACCGGCGGGATGCCGCCCCAGTTATCTTTGAGGTTGCGGGTGAAGTCGTCGCTGTGGCGTTTCAGCCAGGCCCCGGCACTTTCATCCTCCTGGAAGGTGACGCTGGGAGCGGTCAGACCCATCTGTTGCATACGCCACGCGATCAGCGGCCAGATCGCCTTGATCAGAGCGGCCTGCTCATCACCGTTGATCACCACGGCCCAGCGCGCCGCTTCGATCTTGCTCTGGTCTACGTCGCTGACTGTACCGGCAAAGGTCTCGGTGACACTGTGATGCTTGGCTTTAAGGATGCGCAGGCGCTCCCGTGGTTCGGCGTTGGGCTTGTGCCGGGCGACCTCGGCGGCCGAAGCGACATCAATCTGCAGCAGGCGCTCGCCGCTGGGCGCAAGGCCATTGGGGGCCAGATCCTGGCCCACTGGCCCATTTTCACCACTGAGCAGGCGTAACGGGCCGCCCCCCATCGCGTGAGTAGGGCGGGCGGTTGGCTGTGGCCTGCGTGGGCGATCCTTGCTGGCGACAGGGGGGGTGGGTGTACTGGCGGGTGCTGCCGGCTCAAGCAGGGCGGCAAGGCCAGCAACCAGCGTATTGACCTGCGCCTGAATGGCACGCGCCTCGGCATAGAGCGTGGCCAACTGCGGTTTGAGGGCGGCCCCAACTGTAAGACTGGCATGGGTTGTGGCGTCGGTCGGCCTTGGCGAGTCTGGCGTTGACGCAACGACCACCGTTTCAAGGGCAAGGGCCGCCAGGCCCTGTTCGAGTATGAGGCGGTAGGGCACATGGGCGAGGCCGGGGCCGTCAGGATTGGCAAGCCCCCACTCAGCCCCCCACGAGTTACGCACGATCAGGTAGCCGCCGCCCGGTGCAGCCGGGTCATCACGGTAGCCAAGCGCACACAGCGCATGGCCGCCGCCGCGGCGTTCACCCGGCAGCGGGCCGCGCAGCCGTCCCAGGTGGCGACCCTGCCAGGCACCCTGCCAGTGCTCCCAGATCGGCAGGCCGATCAGGACGGGATGGCCTTCTGCAAGCGCCGCCTTGATCAAGGGAAGGCTGGTAGCTGGCAGCTTGCGGTAGCTTTGCAAGCGACGGAGCGGTGCCTCGGCCAGGGCCAACTCAGGGGGCGGACCATGGCCGGGATTGCGATCGTCACGCGGTGAGGGGCGATAGGGCCATGCTGTAGCAGTACAGATACCGGTGCTCTGAAGCGCGATCACCGCCGTCTCGGGATTGGTACCAACATCACCGGGGATGCCATCGCGGGCCTTGGCCGCCCAGTAGAGGAACTGCGCGGAGAGGGGCGTGGGGTCACGGCTGAGCATCTGGCAGGCGGCAGCGAGGGTGAAGGCGACACATGTGTTGCGCACGCCCTGGCTCTGCGGTGCTGGCAGCTTGAATGCGGGCTCAACGCTGGCTGGCAGGCTGGTGGGTAGATCAAAGCTGGTTGCGTCAACCGGCAGGTAGCCTTCGAGCACAAGACCAGCACCGAGCTCTTGCTCAACCGGGAGATCGAAACTCTGATCGGGAGGCAGGAGGGGCAGGGCAGCAGCGATCAGTAGGTCAAGCGCGGTTGGATCGATGTCCAGAGCCAGAGCGAGGGCCACCCGTCCGCTCCCATGCTGCTGATTGCTGGCACGGGTTGTCGAGACGAATTCTTCAAGACTGGTGATCCAGAACGTGGCCAGGCGCTGACGCAGATCTGGGTCGAGGGCTGGCAGACGTTCAAGGGGGGTCAGGCTAAGCATAGACCTCCTGATCTGGTGGCCTCAGAGGTGCGCCGTCACGGCACGAATGAGGGCGGAGAAGGCTGGGCGAGCCTGTTCGCCAGCCACCAGCACCTCGGCATGGTTAGCGGGCGGGCCGTCGGGCAGGGCCAGGTTGGTGATCAGCGAAATGCCGAGCACGCGCATACCAGCATGGCGGGCGACAAGCACCTCGGGGGCGGTAGACATACCGACAGCATCGGCACCGAGCAGGCGCAGCATACGCAACTCGGCGGCGCTCTCGAAGGCGGGGCCAGCGACCATAACGTAGACCCCTGTGCGCAGGGTCAGGCCGAGGCCAGCAGCGGCTGTATGGGCGAGATCGGCAAGTTCATCGCTATAGGCCCCGACCATTGGCGGGAAGCGCGGGCCAAGGGCATCGTCGTTGGGGCCGATCAGCGGGCTATGGCCAGCGAGACCGGGCAGGAAGATCTGGTCACTGATGCACATCAGATCACCCACCTGCCAGTCGGGGCGCAGGCCACCGGCCGCATTGGTAACAATCAGCGTGGTGCAGCCTAGGGCGTGCAGCACGCGCACGGGGAAGGTCACCTCGGCCATACTATAGCCCTCATAGAAATGGAAGCGTCCACGCAGCGCGGCGACCGGCGTCCCTTGCAACCAGCCCAGGGCCAGTTCACCGCGATGGCCAGCCACAGCGGGGGCGTGAAAGCCGGGGATCGCCCCATAGGGGACGACAACCGGTGCTTCGAGTGTATCGGCCAGGGCATCAAGGCCCGAACCCAGGATCAGCCCGACGCGGGGGATGAGCGCAGTCTGCGCGGTGATCACGGCGCGGGCCTGAGCAATCAAGGCTTGCATAGGGCGTGTGCTTTCATCAGATGCGACTCAGCAGCTCACGCTTTTTGGCCTCGAACTCAGCAGGCGAGAGGATGCCGCGGTCACGCAGGAGGGCCAGTTCTTCGAGGGTATGCTGCAGGTCATTGGCAGGTGGGACGGAAGGCGGATCAAAATAACCATAGCCATGCTCATGGTTATGTTTAGCTTCGAGCATGGCCCGCTTAAACTCAAGGGGATTGGTAATCCGCTCAATCAGGTTGGCACCCTCATCACCAGAGGCAGTAAGGATTTCAATCGTGCCGAAGTTGAGCATACGCCCGATCAAGCTCTGGCGCAACTCGACATCGTTGATCTTCTCAAGGGAAGAGTCGATCACCCGCTTATTGAGAATACCGCGAATCTGGATCACGCGCCGGTCGGTGACAACATACTGCTCAGAGATCCAGCGCATATAATCGAGTGTACCGCTGATCAACACCAGAATGCTGATCCCAACGCAGATCAGCAAGATCAGGCTGTTGGCGCTGAACGAGCCGATCATCACATTAGAATTGGAGAAAGCCAGGTTTGACGCCACCCCTGCAGCAACCAGGATGGCAATCAGGATCAGTTCGGCGAGGATATTGGAGATGAGGACAAAGATGTGCTGGCGTGCGATATAGATGACCTGTTCGCCGCGACTCAGCAATGCGTCGATGTATGCCATAAGGTCTCTCCCTATTCGACCCGCATAACCGCGTCAAGAAAGGCCACCGACTTCAGATCGCGCTCGAGTTGCTGACGCAGATAAGTGCGCAGCAACTGTTCAACTTCGGTGCGCACTTCGGGCGAGAGGCGCAGGGCCTCGACGGCAGTGAGGGGGCGCGACTGGAGGTAGCGCAACAAGCGAAAGGCCGCCCCGCCCATCGGCAAAGCAGCCCGGTCGGCGTCACGGTGATGCGGGCAGAGGGCTCCGCCAAGGGCTGGACTGAAACGGTCGGTGGCCTCGCTGAGCTGTTCGCCACAGACGGCACAGTGGTGCAGGTGCGGCCGATAGCCAGCGAGGAGCAGGAGGCGCAGTTCGTAGAAGCGCAGCACCAGGTCGGGGTTGGCACTATGATCAAGGCCCTCAAAACAGGCCAGCAGCAAGCTAAAGAGGGCACTGCTGGGATCACCCTCTTCGGTGAGCCGGTCGTAGAGTTCGGCTGCGTAGTAGGCGGCGCTGAGGCGGCGCAGATCGGAGCGCAGAAGGGCGTGATGGCTGAGAGTCTGGCTCTGGGTGATCAGATCAAGGTTGCGCCCGAGGGCCAGCATCAGGCTCGTGTGGGTAAAGAGCTCAAGATGACCAGCAAGTTTGCTGGTGGTCTTGCGCACACCTTTAGCCACCACACGCTGTTTGCCTTCGGGAGTGGCCAGGAGCAGGAGCCGGTCAGCTTCACCGAAGTCGCTCCGCCGCAGGATCAGGCCCTCGGTTCGGTAGACACGCTCACGCATAGCTTTTTCCGACACATAGGCCGGGTTGCATACGCCTATTATAGCTTATGACAAAGGCATAGGATAGGGGTGCAGCAGCATCGTCTCATTGGCGCTGCCGCGCCGGTAGCCAGCAAGGTCAAGGGTGACATGATGGAAGCCAGCTGCGTGCAGGCCAGCAACCACAGCCGGCGCATGGGCCAACAGCAGGGCCAGGTCGTCGCTGGCAACTTCGATGCGAGCCAGGTTGCCATGGTGGCGCACACGAAACTGGCGCAGGCCCAATTCCCAGAGCACCTCTTCGGCGGCTTCCACCTGCGCCAGGGCCGCAGGGGTGATCGCTGTGCCGTAGGGGAAACGTGAGCCGAGACAGGCAGCGGCGGGTTTAGCCCAGACCGGCAGACCGTAGTGCAGCGCAAGGGCGCGGATGGCCGCTTTATTCAGGCCTGCCTCCTTGAGCGGGGCACGCACACCATATTCAGCGGCAGCCTGGGCCCCAGGGCGATGGTCGCCCTGGTCATCAAGCTGCTCACCATAGGCGACCCAGGCCAGGCCACGTTCAGCGGCAAGGGCCTGCAGGCGTGCAAAGAGGGTCTGCTTGCAGAAGTAGCAGCGGTTGGTCGGATTGGCGGCATAACGCGGGTCGCTCACTTCGTCGGTGGGCACGATCAGATGGGCAATCCCGGCGAGGCGGGCCAACTCCTCGGCCTGGCGCAACTCGCGCCGTGGCAAGGAAGGCGAGTCAGCGGTGACGGCCAGGGCCTGCGGGCCAAGCAGATCGGCGGCCACCCGTGCGAGCAGGGCGCTGTCCACACCGCCCGACATAGCGATCAAGACGCTGCCCATCGCCTGCAACACGCCGCGTAGCCGGCTTTCGGCAGCAGCAAACTGCTCACTCAGCATCAGGTGGCTCTCCCGCCCCGTGCTCGGCGACCAGGGCATTAATCATACTGGCGGCATAGCCAGCCCCAAAGCCATTATCGATATTGACCACAGTGACGCCAGCAGCACAGCTATTGAGCATCGCCAGCAGGGCGGCCAGCCCGCCGAAACTGGCACCATAACCGACACTGGTCGGGACGGCGATCAGCGGGCGGCGCACCAGCCCACCGATCACACTGGGCAAGGCCCCCTCCATCCCGGCAACCACAATCAGGACACTGGCCGCTTGCAGCAGGTCGAGATGGGCCAGCAGGCGATGCAAGCCAGCCACGCCAACATCAGCGAGGCGCTGCACATGGTTGCCCATCACTTCGGCGGTGACGGCGGCCTCTTCGGCGACGGGCAGATCGGCAGTGCCAGCACAGACGACCAGGATCAGCCCGGGGCGACGAGGTAGGGGCCTACGCTCAACAACAATGGCCCGGGCGAGGGGATGGTAGCGGGCGGCGGGCAGGCGCTCGCGCACCAGTGCATAGAGAGCGGGATCGGCTCTCGTGGCCAGCACCGGATCGGCCTGGGCGGCCAGGTGTTCGATGATCGCACAGGCCTGTTCGGCGGTCTTACCCTGGCAGAAGATCACCTCAGGGAAGCCGGAGCGCACGGCACGATGGGTATCCAGGTGGGCAAAGCCAAGATCTTCAAAGGGCAGCCGGCGCAGCGTAGCGAGGGCCTGTTCAACCGTCGTCGCACCACTTTGCACCTGTCCGAGGAGGGATCGCAGGGCAGCTTCGTCCAAGACCTACACCTCGATCACCTGGCCGTCACGGCCAATCTCAGCCGCGCCGCGAAAACCGCCAGCCCGCACCTCAGCCAGCGCCTCAGCTTCGGGCAATGTCCAGTGCGGGCTGTAGTGTACCAGCACCAACCGGTGAGCACCGGCCTCAGCCGCCACGGCACCGGCCTGGCGCGGGGTTGTATGACCAGGGAAGGGTTCGGCGGTCGTGGCCTCGTGAATAATCAGCGCCGCGCCAGCCATCAGGCTCTGCACAGCAGGACAGGGCTCGGTGTCAGCCGAGCAGGCGAGCAACGGGCCAGCCTGGGCATGGGTGAAGCACAGGGCCAGGCACGGGCGCGAATGGGCCGTCAGGGCCGTCTGGATGCTCCAACCTTCGGCAAGTTCAAGCATGGCCCCCGCCTCAAGAGGCATCCAATGGAGAGGGATGTGGTATTCAACCTGCATAGCCGCAACGGTTGCCCGCATAATCGCCAGGGTCGCCTCAAGCCCATAGATCGGCAGGGGCGTCTCACGCCCGGCGAGGCGCATAGCGAAGACCAGGGCTGGCAGCCCGTTAATATGGTCGCAGTGACTATGGGTCAGCAGGACGCCGGTGAGGCGTTGCGGATCAACGCCAGCCTGCAGCAGGCGCTCGTAGGTTGAACCACCAGCATCGATGAGCAGCGGGCCACCCGGCCCGTCCCAGAGCAGATGGGTATGACCACGGTCAGGGTCAGGCAGGCCAGTGCCGGTGCCAAGTAAGATAATGCGTGCCATGCTAATCATTGTCATTCATTGGGACTAAGCGCTTGCGGAGTGCGTAGATCGCCACTTGCGTGCGATCGGCAAGGTGTAATTTTGATAAGATATTGCTCAGGTGGGTCTTGGTTGTCTTTTCTGATATGATCAGCTTATCCGCAATCTCCTTATTCGACATACCTCTGGCCACCAGACGCAGCACATCCATCTCACGGGGGGTTAACTGCTCAACAGGGGCCTCATTGGGGCGCGTATTGCTAAACTCTTGCATCAATTTGGCGGCGACCTCAGGGTGCAACACGGCCTCGTTGCGCTGGGCGGCACGAATGGCATGGGCCAGTTCCTCCGGTGAGATATCCTTGAGCAAATAGGAGATCGCACCGGCCTTGATCGCCGGGAAGACCTTATCATCGTCAGCAAAGCTGGTCAGCACGATCACACGGGTGCTGGGGCTGGCCGCCTTCAGCAAGCGCGTGGTCTGGACACCGTCCATGCCGGGCATCACCAGATCCATCAGCACCACATCGGGCAATAGTTCATGGGCCAGGCCAATGCCCTCTTGACCACTGGCCGCCTCGCCCACGACCTCAATATCAGGCTGGAGATCAAGAAAGTCGCGCAGGCCCTGGCGCACGACGCGGTGGTCATCGATCAGCAGAACGGTGATCTTTTCCATGAACAATCCTCCCTGGGTGTGGCTGATGCAATACCGTTGTGAGGTTCACAGGGCGCTGCTTTCTCCCCATTCCCAGAATATTCTAGCACGTCGTTTCCATCTGTGGATGGGCCTGATCCAGGCGTGCGATCTTGCGATCTATTGTAGCGGTGGGTGTCCACGCGGCACGCGCACCCGCACTTCGGTGCCGCTGCCAGGGGCCGAGTGAAGTTCCATCTGCCCGCCAATCTCGGCGGCCCGCTCACGCATGCTGAGCATGCCTAGACGCCGCCGATCCTGAGCGGGTGGGTCGTCCGGGTCAAAGCCAGCCCCATCGTCAATCACACAGATGAGGATGAGTTCGGCAGCACATTCGAGACGCACCTGCACATGGCGGGCATTGGCGTGCTTGACCACATTGTTCAGCGCCTCTTGCACAATGCGGTAGAGCGGCTGCTCAAGGCCCCGCGCCAGACGCTCATCGCCGATCACACTGAGGGCGATCATGAGATCCTCACGCTGGGCAATCAGCTGAGCATGCTGTTGCAGTGCCGCAACCAGGCCCTGGTCACGCAGAGCCGGGGGGCGCAACTGGAAGATCAGGGCACGCATCTCGGCCAGGGCCGCAGTAGCCGTCTCCTGGATGCGCTCAATCTGTGCGGCCACCCGCTGCGGGTTGCGTTCAAGCTGGGTGCGGGCCGCCTTCGCCGTCAGGGTAATGCTGAAGAGTTGCTGGGTCACACTATCGTGCAACTCGCGGGCGAGCCGGTTGCGCTCTTCAAGCACGGCGGCGGACTGGGCGCGGCGGTAGAGGTGGGCGTTCTCAAGCGCCCCGGCGAGAATGTCGGCCACTGTCTCGATGCTATGCCGATCAGCCTCGGAAAAGGCATCTGGGTCAGGCGACTCAAGGTTAAGCACGCCAAGCAGACGCCCGCTGGCACTAATTGGTGCCACCAACTCCGAACGGGTCGCCGCACGCTCATGCACCGCCAGAAAGCCCGGCTCGGCGGGGGCATCAGCGTAAGCGCAGAGTTGGCCCTCACGGGCGGCCCGCCCAAGCAGGCCAAGGTTGAGATGCTGGCGATAGCCGAGGGGCTCCAGAGGATAAAGCCCATCGGAAGCAGCCAGCACCAACTCGCTGGTTGTCTCATCAATCAGAAAGAGGTCAACCTGGGGATAACCAAAGCCAGCCCGGATGGCGGCGGTAACGGCAGGCAGCATATGCGCCTGGTCAAGTGAGGCCGAAGCAGTACGGGCGATGCTATTAATCACGGCGAGCTGGTCGGCGCGGCGCTGCACCTGCTGGGCCAGGCTTTGGGCCTGGCGGTAGAGCCGGGCCGAGGTAATTGGCCCGCCGACCTGGGCAGCGATGGCTTCGAGCAGGTCGACATCCTCGTAGGTGAAGCTGTGAGCGGTGTTTGCCACGGCGCTAAGTGTCCCGATAACCTGGCCACCACTACGCAGGGGCACCACCAGGACTGCCGCGACCCCTGCCAGCAGCGGTGGGCCGAATGGGGCGTTGGTGATGTCGTTGACAAAATAGGTACGTCCATGACGGGCAACCTGGCCCAGGATGCCGTCGCCCAGCCGTACCTGCGTACCAAGCAGGGGCGCTTCTAGCCCGGCGGCAGCCATGATCACCAGGGTCTCGCCGGGCTCAAGCAAAGCAAGCGAGCCACTACCAAAGGCACTGCTGATGCGCCTGACGGTGTGGGTAATCATGCTCTGAAGCTCCAGCGTGCTGCTCAGATCACGACCGAGGGCGGCCAGCAGTTGCTCTTTGGCGAGCAGCCGGGCGCTGCGCTCGGCCAGCCGGACATTTTCAACCGCCAGGGCGGCCTGGCGGGCAATGGCCTCAACCACCATCACCACGGTCGGATCGATCGTACGGGTTGCGGCGGGCAGGCTGATCACAATCACCCCGATCAGTCGGTCCCCGCGCCCACGCAGCGGCACGATCAAGGTGGCAGCAGCAGGCCCATGATCAACCAGGGCTGGATCGTCCGATGGCGAACTGAGCAGGAAAGAGGCGCTTACACGGTGTTCGGGACGCAAGAGGCGCTGGTAGACGGTCGGCGGTACCGCCTCGGCGCGGAACCGGGCTTCGCGCTCCTGGGCAACCCCGGCAAAGGCAACCGCCTCGAAAGCATCGGTATCGGCGTGGCGCAGGCGCACATAGACCTGCGGGCTGCCCACAACCCGGCGCAGGGTTTCGGCAACCTCACGCAACAGGTTCGCGGGGCTATCATCAGTGTGAATCTGGTTGCCGAAGGCCAGCAGGTCGCCAAGCGGCAAGCCTGTCAGGGCCTCCGGAGGGGGCTGCAGAGCAGGCTGCGCGGGGGAAGGCGAGTCGGGTTCACTGATCAAAGTTGCTCCTCCTCGCTGATGGCCATGGTCAACTCGGCGCTGCCGCGGCCAACGCTGATCGTGCCAAAGAGTTGCTCCTGCTCGATGCTGATCACCCGGCGCTTGAGGAGTTCGAGCACAGCCCAGAAGGTCACCAGCACCTCCTCGCGGGTGACTAGCGCCTCGAAGAGATCCTCAAGGCTGAACCAGGCCACTCGCTCAAGGCGGGACTGGACCCGTTCGACCACCTCGGCGACGCTCAGGCGCGGGCCGAGCTGCATGGGCGCGGGCTGATCGAGCGGCAGGGCCAGTTGCATGCGACGCTGGAGGGCGGCAATCAGGTCGCTGACAGTATGTTTGACTGGAGGCGGGGCCAGGTCAAGTTCGACCGCCACCGGGGCCAGGCGCAAAAAGGTACGCCGCTCGCCCTCGTGTAAGACACGCAGCAAGGCCGCAAGCTGCTTATAGCGCCGATACTCGCGCAACTGCTGAGCGAGGGCCTCGGCATCCTCCTGCTCGGCAGGCACTGGGCTGCCTGAACTGGCTGCAGGGCGCGGTAGCAAGGCCCGCGATTTGATCAGCAGCAGACGTGCCGCCAGGGCGACAAACTCGGCCAGGGCCGCCGGGTCGGGGGTCGCGAGCAAGCGCACATGGGTCAGGTACTGGTCGGCAACCCGGGCCAGGGCGACGGTGGTAATGTCCAACTCCTCGCGCTCGATCAGTCGCAAGAGCAGGTCGAGCGGGCCACTAAAGGCAGGCAGGTGAATTTCGTACATTGCAGGTGATCATCCCTGGCAGCGCCGCCAATCAATGTTGCTCGTCGGCCCACTTGAGCAGGGCGGCTAGCCCGGTAGGGGCCGGGTCGTGGTAGTGACGTAGGATGCGACAGAGCTCGGGTGAGGCTCCGACTGCCTCGGCCATACGTGCGCCACGCCAGGCGTGGTCGGCATAGATGGCGACCGGGCCGCCCAGGCGGGCCACAGCCAGATAGAGGGCCGGGAGGGTCTTGAGGAGGGTCGCCAGCCCATACCAGCCCAGGGCCATCGGACGACCGGCATCGTCGAGTTTGCCACAATCGTGAATGATCGCCGCCCGCAAGAGCACCTCGTCATGATGGCCGGCCTCAACCAGGGTCTGGTAGACATCAAAGCAGTGGCGCTGATCGTACAACGGCATAGCCTGAAACAGACGTAACTCGCCCGGGCTCAGCCTTGCGGCAACCAGGGCCAACTCAGCCGGGCTGACCTTGGCCCCAAGGGCGGCAAAAAATTGCCTGGCCCGGTAGGGCAAGGCGAGCACGGCGCGTTGGGGTAAAGGTGGCATTGATCACTCCGGCAACAGGGCCAGCACACGGGCAGGACTACTGTAGGCCTGTTGCAACTTCAGGGCACCAATCACGACTGTCGCGCCAGTTGCAGGCAATTGCTCAAGGCTGGTCAGGTTTTCAAGCATGAGCGCAAACCCATGTGCGGGCTGATGGTTCTGGCCCGGTGCATCAAGACCAAGGCCAGCAGCGCCACGCTGGTTGAGCAACAGATCGGCCGCCTCAAGGCCATAACCGGGTGTACGTGGTTGCCCATCGGGGCCGGGATTGAGATAGCGGGCCGGGTCGCCCCAGTGCAGATCCCAACCTGTGACCAGCAACACCAGGGATCCCTGCGGCACCAGGCCGTAGCTACGCTCCCAGGCTAACACATCAGCGGGGGTGAGCACAAAATCGGGCCGATCCTGCACCAGGTCACGCGCATCGATTACCGCCGCCGGTAGCACCAGGTCACGCGGTGAAAGAGCCTCTACATTGCTGAGCTCGGCACCAGGGGCAGCGGCAACCCGCAGCAGCGAGCCGGTCTGCATCCCGAGAGTGACCTGCACCAGACGCCCCTGGGGGTCACGCAGCAGGCGCGTGCGTGGCTCATGCGGCAGATAGGGCACATCCTCACGCACGACATGGCTCAAGTCAAGGGTGTGAGCGTAGTGAGGAGGCTGATCAGGGGCAACCGAAGCACTGCTACAGGCACCAAGCGCTATGGTTAATAGTAGCCCAACCAGAAACACAGCCCGATGGGAAGTTCGTTTCACAAATGGTTGCCTCCAGGCACAAAAGCCCAGCCGCATTATAACAACTTCGTACGTGGTGGCTGTGCTATAATTCAAGCTGGATCTACCCACCTGCATCACCGACCAGCCGGCCCATCACAGTCGCCTCTCCGCCACAGCATATCTAGTGAGCTGCGCCAATGTCGCTCTTCAATCCGGAGGGCGCCCCGCCCACCGTCACCAGCGCGATGGTTCGCATTGAGCGGCGCCTACCCTACCCAGGCGAGATCCTGGTACGTCAGGGTAGCCGGGTCGAGCCGGAGGATCTGCTCGCCCGCACATTACGCCCCTTGCCACCGCAGATCATCAACCTCGCCCGGGCCCTGGCCATCCCGCCAGCGCAGGTCTATCATGCCATGCGCCGCGAGAAGGACAACAAGATCAACGCTGGCCAGGTTCTGGCTAAAGCGCCCGGCCCCTTCGGACGTACATGCCTGGCCCCCGTCGGCGGCATGATTGTGGCAATTGATAGTGAGACGGGCTATGTCACTATTGCGCCCGATCCCGAAGAAGAGGCGGTCCAGGCTGCCGTACGCGGCATGGTGATGGAGGTACAGCCCTATGAAGGGGTGGTGATCGAGACCCTGGCCGCACAGGCTTACGGGGCCTTCGGCATTGGCAACGAGCGCAGCGGGGTCTTGCGCCTGCTGGCACTCGAACCGGACGAGATCATCCGCCCTGAACAGATCGATGCCCGCAGCGCCTATGCCATCCTGATCTGTGGTGCCGCGATCAGCGCCGCCGCCCTGCGCCGCGCCGTGGCAGAACAGGTACGCGGTATCGTCGTCGGTGGGATCGAAGCGGGCGAGTTGCGCGAGTTTCTGGGCTGGGCCGACGAGCGCCCCTGGCAGACCGGCCTGCACTCCTGGCAGTGGCCGAACCCTCGTGGCTGGAATATGCCCCAGCTTACCCTGGTTGTCACCGAAGGGTTCGGGGTTCACCCGATGAGCCGCCCGATCTTTGAACTGCTCAGTGATCTGGATCGCCAGGAGGCATTGATCGATGGGCAGACCAGTCTGCGCCGGCCCATGCGCCGCCCCCGAGTGGTCATTCCGATCGCCCGCGGCAGTGCCAATCAACTTCAGTCAACCCGCCCCCAGTTACGGCCAGGGGCGACCGTGCGGCTGCACGACCAGGCCCACCTTGGAGCGATCGCCACCGTGCGCACCCTCTCCGCCGGTCTACACCAGCTTGCCTCAGGCGCACGCATGGCCGCCGTTGAGGTAGTTGGCGAAGATGGGACGCCGATCTGGCTGCCGCGTACCTGTGTCGAGGTTGTTGCCTGAACGGTACGGCCTGAGGAACACGCATGACCTGCCGATTGATGGTAGTTGCCAGCGAGGGCTCGCCACTGCAAAGCCTGGTTGGTCAATTTGGCGACCAGTGTCAGGTGCAGATCTGCGACTCGGCTAACAGTGCGCTCTGGGAATTGCGCGAAACGCCTCCCGATGTGCTGCTGGCTGAACTGGAGATGCCCGGCATGAGTGGGCTGGATCTGGCCGAGATCCTGCCGAATTTTGAACTTTCGACGCGCCTGGTGCTCTACAGCCCTGCGGCGAGCAGCCTACGCGCAGCAGCCGAAACTAGCGAGGTCGTCTTTCGCGTGCTCGAAGGCCCGCTCAGCGCCAGCGAGTTGCTGACCGTTGTTCAGGCTGCCGCCGAGGCGGCCAGCCGTGCTGCGGTACCGGCAATCGCTCCAGCCCCCACGGCCCCCCAGAACCCGCCCACGGCCCCTGCGGCACCCAAACCCGCTCCGCCCACCGCCCCTGCGGCACCCAAACCCGCTCCGCCCACCGCCCCTGCGGCACCCAAGCCCGCTCCGCCCACCGCCCCTGCGGCACCCAAGCCCGCTCCGCCCACCGCCCCTG